>NZ_JBLWVH010000001.1:0-349453 GCF_048268525.1 Maricaulis sp.
GAGAGTGCCGCAGCCGCAGCGACGTCATCAAGGCTGGGAAGGTCCTCATCGAGTGCGGCGTCGTCATTGTCCGCGACCGGTGCGGTCTCCGGTGAAGCCTCCGGTTCCGGTGTGTCGGTGGCGTCGGTCGCCGGCGCGGTTTCTTCGGCGGCGTCATCAATGGCGGCTTCCGACACAGGAACTTCCGGGGCGTCGATGGTGGCATTTGCCGCTACCGTATCGTCGGCAGCGACCTCAGCCACGCTGTCATTTTCGGTGTTGTCCGGACCGGATTCCGCAACCGTATCTGCGGTCACCGGATCGGCATCGTCGTTCGCGGCTGCTGCCGGAACGGGCGTTTCGGTGGTCGAGGCATCTTCGGCAGGCACGTCCGCAAGTCCGGCCTGGGTGTCTTCAGCCAGCGCCGGGGCTTCAGGGGCGTCGGCGTCAGCGACGGGTTCCTCGGCATTGACTTCGGCAATGGACGACTCATCCTCAGCCGCTACAGGGTCTGCAGTCGAGTCCGTATCCGGGTCGGCCACGTCCATTTCGACCGCGGCGGCGGCATCCCCGGAAGGCTCAGGCGGGGCGATGCTGGTGTCTGCCTCTGTTGCGGCTTCATCGCTTGAGGCGGCGGGCAGAAGGTCGGACGGGTCCGGCGCCTCCGCTTCCCCGGACGCTTGGACGTCGCTCGGGGCATTGCGGGTCTCGCTGACCACCTCGTCCGCGGCATCAGTTCCTGAGTCCGCCGCAATGTCCGCCGTTTCAGTCGGGTCTTCGGGTTGGTTGTCGCCTTGAGCGGCGGCGGTGGCCGTGGCGATCGCAGCGGAGGCGGCGATCCCGGTCGCGGCTGATTGTGCCGTGTCGCCGGAGCGGACCCCTTCCTGGGGCGGGTTGCGCAGGGCGTGTTCGGCCAGGCGGGCGACGCGGGCATTGAAGCGGCCACCATCGCGGATACGGTTTACCAGGCCGCCGAGCATGAAGAAGGCGAGGCTGCCGCCGACCACTGCCAATGTCGGCAGGGCCGATCCGAGAATGGTGCCGACACCAAGGGCCAGAGCGCCGAGCGCCGGAATGTAGACGAGGCGCCAGGAGCGCCCGAAAAAGGCCAGAAGGGTGACCAGACCGGCGCCCAGGCCGAGGCTCCACTCGGTCAGTTGCTCCATCGGGATGAAGCCGAGCGAGGCCAGGCTGTCGAGCAGGCCGGCCGGCAGCGCGGATTCAATCCGCCATCCGGCGAGCGCCGGCAGGAAGGCATTGATTTCCGCAAAGACATCAAAGGCGGGAACCGGCGCCATGAGGCTGGCATTGACCTCGGTCAGGAAGCCATGGATTGCGGGCCAGACCGATGCAATGGCGACCAGCGCCAGCACCCAAACCGACAGCCACCAGTTAAACCCGCGGGTCACGCCGGAGCGGGCCAGCAGGGTGGTGGCCTCCGGCGCGGCACGCATCCAGGTGCCGCGGCTGTGATTGATGATTGCGGCCGGTCGGGACCGGCGATTGGGGCCAGCCTGGACACGCAGCACGCTGGCTGTGTCACCGGGCGCCAGGGCGTTCGATCGGTCCAGCAGGCGGACATCATGGGTCATGCTGTCGGTATCGGTGACACGCCCGGTGGCGTCGTCTGATGCGGAAACTTCACCGGAGACGGTGTAGAAATCGATCCGGCGGGCCCCGAAAGACTGTCCGGCATGCGCGGTTGGCAACAAAGACATGGCTTGACGCACCTCTAACAACATAATGCCTGGCCGATTGTCCCAAATCGGCAGGCCCCTCACCCATTCGATCAGAACCCTACAAGTTTGATGCCGGAAAATGAACGGGGTTCACTCATTCTTTACGAATTGTTCAACATCGGCGGTTTTCCCGGTCCGCTGAATGCGGCCTTTCTCGGCCCGGGGCGAGCCGCTAGCTTGCGGCCATGCGAACGCTTGCTGCCTGTCTCTGTCTTGTCCTGACCGCCTGTGGCGGCATTCCGTCTGTCGAGCTACCCGGCCTGGCCCGGCCGACGCGGGGGCCTTTCATTCCGCGTGACGAGCTGCCGGTGCCGCCGAATGTCGAGCGTATGATGGGGCCTGAAGACTGTCGCGGTTCGACGCTCGCCGCAATTTCTGCAGACCTGCCCGACTATCCGGCCCGGGCCTGGCAGTTCGGCCGTCAGGGCTGGGTGGTTGTCCGCTTTCATGTGTATGCGGATGGCAGCGTCCACCGGGCACGGGTTTACAGGGCCGTGCCGGACGGGCCGTTCAACCGGGCGACCGAACGGGCCGTTTCGGATTGGCGGTTTGTGCCGCTGGACGGCGTTGAAATACTGGAAAACTGTGTGGTGATGTTCGAGTTCCGCGCTGGCGAAGTCCATATCCGCTGATCGCCCGACCGCTTTCCACAGCTTCATGCAGCTCCATGCGGCGCGGGGCCGCCAATCGGGCGGGCCTGCAGCAACCGGTGATCTATCAACCCGGCAAGGCTGGCCGGCGTCTGTATCGGCGTCGAACCGGTTTTTTCCCCGCTGAGGCTGCCTGCGGTATATAACATATTAGGAATTTTAGCGGCGCGGGCATCGCCCGCGACTCGACAGGCCGGTATCATGGTGATTCGTGAGGGCCGCAGGCAATGGGGGCGGGTCCGCACCCAGGGCGACATTGATGACCGGACAGACATTTCAGTTCGTGACACTTGCTGTCACCATTGGCGCCGTGGCTTTCGCCGTGGCGGTTGGTATCTGGGCTTTCAAGCAGACAGCCGGCGCTCGCGGTGCCCAGGCCTTGTGGCGACGCAAGATGGCCGAGCTGGAAGACCGCATTGCGCGGGCAGACAGTGTTTTCGGGGCTCATCCGGGCCTGGTACTGGTCTGGGATCAACCGCCAACCGATGCAGCCGACACGGGTTGGGGCGCGCCCCGGATATTCGGGTCCTCGGTTGCCCTGGCATCCTTGCTGCGGTTTGCAGAGGCCAATGATGGCCCCAACCCGGCCGGCATCCTGATGGAAGGCCTGGCCGATTACGAGGCGCGCTCGGCAGGCGGCGAAGAAACCACTCTGCGCCGGCGTTTCGGTGACCTCAGCGAAAAGGGCCAGCCCTTCTCCTTGACGATTCTCGGTCCCAGCGGTCGTTTCCTCGAGGTCGACGGCCGGGCCGCCGGCACCCAGCTCGTGGTCTGGCTCTCGGATGCGACCATACGCGGGCTTGAAGAATCGGGCGCTCGCGGCCGCATCGAGGAGGCTCGCAGGCTGGTGTCGAAGGACCCGCTCGCCTTCCTCGACATGCTCGGTCGGGCGCCGGTTCCAGCCTGGCGCATGAATGCGACCGGTCGCATCGAGTGGGCCAACCAGGCCTATGTCGATGCGGTCGAAGGCGAGGCGGTGGACAGGGTCATCGAAAACCAGATCCTGCTCGATGCCGCCATGACCGAGCTTGCGTCCCGCGCGACAGCGGCCGGCGAAGCCATGGACGAAATGCGCATTGTCGTCGTCGATGGCTCACGCCGTGGTCTCAAATTCCTGGTTTTTCCCGTCTCTGGCGGCGCAGCCGGCTTCGCCCTTGACGTGACGGACGGTGAGGAGGCCAAGGCAGCGCTGGCCCGCTTCCGCCGCGCCCATGATGATACCCTCAACCACATGGCCGAAGCCGTGGTTGTGTTCGACCGTTCCAAGCGTTTGAATTTCCACAACAAGGCGTTCTCGAACCTGTTCAAGCTGGATGATGCCTGGCTGAATGAGCGTCCCGGCCATGGCCAATTCCTCGACCGCATGCGTGAGAAGCGGCTGCTGCCCGAGCAGGCCGATTTCGGTGCCTGGAAGACCGACGAGCTCGCCCGCTATGACGCCCCTCCCAGCGAGGAGACGCCGGACGAGCTGTGGCCGCTGCCGGACGGGCGTACCCTGCGGGTCGCCCGCCAGCGTCACCCGTTGGGCGGTCTGATGCTGATCTTCGAGGACAAGACCGATGAGCTGGCCCTGCGGGCGCGCTACAACACATTGATCAATGTCCAGCGGGCGACCCTCGACAAGCTGCACGAAGCGGTCGCCGTGTTCGGCGCCAATGGCCGTCTCCAGCTCAACAACTCCGCCTTTGAAGACCTGTGGGGTTTCGAGGCCGAGGAACTGGACGGGCAACCCGATTTTGATGCTGTCTCGGAAACCTGCGCGGCGCTGTTCACCGACGACCGGGTCTGGACCGACATCAAGGCCCGCGTCACCGATCCCAGCCCGCAGGCGCGCAAACAGGTGACCGGCGAGATGCGCCGTTCGGACGGTCGCGTCCTGACCTATCTCACCCGACCTTTGCCTGATGGCGCCACCCTGATCTGCTGGGACGATGTCACCGACAGTCGCCGTATCGAGGAAGCCTTGCGCGAGCGGGCGGAGGCGCTGGAAACCTCCGAGCGCATCAAGACCGAGTTTGTCGAGCATGTGAGCTACCAGCTGCGCACACCGCTGACGACGATTGGCGGCTATGCCGACATGCTGGCCCAGGGCTTTGCCGGTGAATTGTCCGATCGCCAGAAGGAGCCGATGTCGGCGATCCAGTCGGCGGCGGCACACTTGGCCAAGCTGATCGACGACATTCTCGATGTCGCGGCGATCGATGCCGGTCAGCTGGAGCTTGAGCTGGGGGATGTCGATCTGGGCGATGTCGCCCGCGAAGCGGCGGAGCTGGTCGCGGCGAGAGCCGACCACCATGCCATCAAGCTCGATGTCAACATCGAGGACGGGCTCGGCCTGCTGCGGGCCGATCGCAATCGCCTCAAGCAGGTCTCGATGAACCTGCTCTCCAACGCCATCCGCCATGTTGCGACCGGCGGTGCCGTGACCATCGGCGCGCGTCGAAATGGCGAGGACATCACCTTGTGGGTGAAGGATGACGGCGAAGGCATCGCCCCGGAAAAGCAGGCCAGCGTGTTTGACCGCTTTGCCCGCGGCGAGCGCGGTGGCGCCGGCCTGGGCCTGTCACTGGTCAAGGAGATTGCCGAGCTGCACGGTGGCTGGGTCGAGCTTCAGTCCGAGCCCGAGCGTGGCACGCTGGTCTCCTGCCATCTGCCGCCCGAACCGCGTGGCACGGCGATCCCGCCCGAGCTGGACCTGGCCAGTCGCCCGGCGACGCGTCTTGCCGGAGACCGGGCCCGCGTCGAATAGGATCCGTTCGGCGTAACAGTCTGCCGGTTGGGCTCAGCCCTGGTTTTGCGGCATCCGCACGATCAGGCCGTCCAGTGCTTCGCTGACCTTGATCTGGCAGGACAGGCGAGAGGTCTCCTGGACCTCTTCGGCAAAATCGAGCATCGAATCTTCCATCGCCTCGCGGGTGCCGGTCTTGTCGGCCCAAGCCGGGTCGACATAGACGTGACAGGTCGCGCAGGCACAGGCGCCGCCGCAATCGGCGTCGATCCCCGGAACCAGGTTGCGCACGGCGCCTTCCATCACGGTCAGCCCGGTGTCGACGTCGATGACGTGCTCGGTTCCGTTGTGCTCGATATAGGTAATCTTCGGCATGCCAGTCTCCGTTCTTCGCCCAGCAAATGAACAGCGTTCACGGCCAAGTCAAGATTCAGCCTCACCGCTTGCCGTCCGGAGCGGGCTTCGTTAAGCGCAATACATGGGGAATTTCAACACTGTTTCCTTGCCCGATCTGGCGGCAACCAAGGCACTGGCCCTGCGTCTGGCGAACGCGCTGCGTCCCGGTGACACGGTTCTTCTGACCGGTGATCTCGGCGCCGGCAAGACCACCTTCGCCCGTACGGTCATCGCGGCCTTGTGCGGCGTCGATGACGCACCCAGTCCCACTTACACGCTCATCCAGACCTATGATTGGGGCCATGACGAACTCTGGCATGCCGACCTCTACCGGATCGAGACGCCGGACGAGCTGGACGAGCTGGGCCTCGACGACGCCTTCGGCGAGGCGACCATGCTGATCGAGTGGCCCGACCGCTTGTTCGGTCTGATCCCGGATGACAGGCTGGAGGTGCAGCTCGAAATGACCGGGGAAAGCCCCGGCGGCGCGATGGACACACCAAGGCGGGCGGGCTTAACAGGGTTTGGCGAGTGGGAGACGCGCCTTGATGACATCTGACCGCAAAGCCGGAATGACGGCATTTCTGGATGCAGCCGGCTGGGGCGATGCAACCCATCACCCCCTACCCGGTGATGCGTCGACCCGTCGCTATATCCGCCTCGAGAAGGGCGGTCAGCGGGCCATGCTGATGGACGCGCCGGCGGCCGCTGAAACGCCGGTCTGCCCGCCGGATGCGAACCCACAGGAACGCGCGGCCCTGGGCTATAACGCCGTCGCCCGTCTGGCCGGGTCGAACCTCACGGCCTTCGCAGGCCTGGCCGATGCCCTGTGCGAGCGCGGCTTTTCCGCCCCGACCGTGCTGGCCAGCGACACGCAGTCCGGGTTTTTGCTGCTGGAGGATCTTGGCGATGACCTGATCGCCCGACTTCTGCCCGGAGAGCTGCATGAGGGCACGCTCTACGCCAAGGCGGTGGATGTGCTGGCCGCGATCTATCGCTCCAGCTTTCCTGACGCAGTCGAACGGGATGGCGAAAGCTGGCCGTTGCTGGCCTATGACGCCACCGCGCTGATGGCGGAAGCTGAACTCTTCCTGGACTGGTTCCTGGACAAGCATGCCGGCGCAACCCTGAGCGACGCGGCGCGCTCCGACTGGCGCGAGATCTGGTCCCGCGCCTTCGAACGTCTTGATCATTGTGCGCCCGGCCTGGTCCTGCGCGACTTCCATGCCGAGAACCTGATCTACCTGCCTGAGCGCGAAGGTGAGGGCGAAATCGGTCTGCTCGACTTCCAGGACGCGCTGATCGGTCACCCGGCCTACGACCTTGTTTCGCTGATCGAGGATGCCCGCCGCAATGTCGAGCGCAAGCTTGCCGTGCCACTGAAGGCCCGCTTTGTCGCCAAGGCCGGCATAGACGATGCTGCCGGTTTCGACTCCGCCTATGCGGTGCTGGGCGCCCAGCGCAATGCCAAGATCCTGGGCATCTTCGTCCGTCTGGCGGTGCGCGATGGCAAGGCGCGCTATCTGGACCTGCTGCCACGCGTCGCTCGCCACTTCGTCGCCGACCTCCAGCATCCGGCGCTGATGCCGCTTCACATGTGGATGAAGTCGCACGCGCCGCAGGTTTTCGCGGAAGCCCACAAATGATCGAGATCCGCACCGCCATGGCGCTCGCCGCCGGTCTGGGCACGCGCATGCGTCCGATCACCGAGACACGCCCCAAGGCACTGGTCGAGGTGGGCGGAAAATGCCTGCTCGACTGGACCCTGGATCGCTATGCTGCGGGCGGTGTCGAGCGTTGCGTGGTCAATATCCACCATTTCGCCGATCAGATGGAGGCGCATGTGTCAGCGCGTCCGGATGGGCCGGCCATCACCGTCTCGGATGAGCGTGGCGAAGTGCTTGAGACAGGCGGCGGTGTGGTCAAGGCGCTGCCCGAGCTGGGAGACGATCCGTTTTTCATCGCCAATATCGACGCCATCTGGGAAGAGACAGGCGCTGCCTCGCTCGACAGCCTGCGGGCGGCCTGGGATGGCGCGTCCATGGACGCCCTCCTCCTGCTCGCTCCGATGGACGCCACCCTGGGCTTTGATGGTGCGGGTGACGCGTTTCTTGATGATGACGGTCGGGTCCGTTTCCGCGGTGAGGCGAAAACGGCGCCCTATGCCTATGCCGGTGTCCAGATTCTCAATCCGGCGGTTCTGGCCGGGCGGACAGTCAGTCGTTTCTCGATGATGGAAGTCTGGCGCGAGATCGCGGCCAAGGGTCGTTTGCACGGTGTTCCCCTGCCGGCCTTCTGGATGCATGTGGGTGATCCGCGCGCCCTGGCCGAGGCGGAGGCGCGGCTGGCGCGGTGAGCGGACGTCTTTTCGATACGTCGGGCCCATGCCTCTACACCATTCCGCCACAGGCGGACTTTCTGCGCGTCCTGGCGACGACGCTGCGTGACGAGTTCGACGCGGCCGGTGATCCGGACTCGCTGACCCGTCTTTTGATTCTGACCCCGACCCGCCGCGCCGCCAAGGCGCTGGGAGATGTGTTCGCCGAGCTGGCCGGCAATGGTGTCGCCCTGCTGCCCCTGATCCGACCGATTGGTGATGTCGATGTCGACGACCCGCCCTTCGAGCCGGGTGAGCTGGCCGGGCTGGCGGCGCCGGCAATCTCCATCGAGCGGCGGCGCTATGAGCTGGCGCGACTGATCCTCGCCAAGGAGAGTGCGCTCGGTCGTCCCTTGGGTGTTGGCGGCGCGCTGGCCCTGTCGGACTCGCTGGCCGCCCTGCTCGATGACCTCGCCACCGAGGATGTCCGCGATCTGTCGGATCTGCAGGACGCGGTCACGACCTATCTGCCGGCCGACCGCCGTGAAGCCGTCGAGTTCATCGATATTGTCCAGCGTGTCTGGCCGGAGCGTCTGGCCGAGCTGGGCCTGACCGATACAGCCGCGCGGCGATCGCTGGTTCTCCATGAGCTGGTTGATCGCTGGACCCGGCAGCCGCCGGACCATCCGGTCCTGGTGGTCGGGTCCACGGGCTCGATCCCGGCGGCCCGCAAGCTGATGCAGGTCGTCGCCAACCTTCCGCAAGGCGCAGTGGTGCTGCCGGGCTTCGATTGGGACGCCGACGCATCGGCCTGGAACTCGATCGAGGACGATCACCCGCAATGGGCGATGAAGACACTGGTCGAAGAGCTCGGTGTGGATCGCGCAACCCTGCCGTCCTGGCCGGGAGCGGCGGAAGATAACCTGGCAGAACGTCGCCGCCGACTGATCGCCGAAGCCTTGCGTCCGGCCGACACGACCGATGAATGGCTGAAACGGATTGGTGAGCTGGAGGAGCGGTTCGGCGACAGCTTCTTCAATGACGGCATGACCGGGCTCACCCTGGTCGAGACAGCAGACGAGATCAGCGAGGCCCGCGCCTGTGCTCTTATGCTCCGCGAGGTGCTCGAAACGCCGGACCGGACAGCCATTCTGGTCACACCGGATCGCATGCTGGCCCGCCGTGTCTCCGCCGAGATGACGCGTTTTGGCGTCCGGCTGGATGATTCCGGTGGCGCGGCGCTGGCCGAAACAATGGCGGGCGCCTTTTTGACCCGCTTGTTGGATGTGGCACGCGATTGCGGCAGCGTTGTCGCCCTGACCGCGCTGTGGGGCTCGCCCCTGTTCCGGGCCGGCCATCGGCGCGGCCTGACCCATACGGTGCTGGCGAAGTTCGAGGCGGAAGCGCTGCGCGGCGCCCGTCCCGGTCGCGATCTGACTGCTGTTCGGGCCCGGCTCGATGGCAAATACGTCAAGCTGTTCGACGAGGATCGGGCGACGATCAACGCCATTCTTGATCAGCTCGACACCGCTTTGACCGGACTGGTGACAACCGGAAGACGCCCGGCCCGCGATTGGGCGCGCGCCCATGCCGAAGCCGCCGAGGCCCTGGCCTCCGATGACAGCGGGTCCGGTGCGCAAGCAGTCTGGGCAGGTGAAGGCGGCGAGGCGGCTGCGGGCCTTTTGCGCTCCCTGCTGGAGGAAAGCGAAGCCCTGCCCGAGATGAGTCTGACCGAGTATGCGGCGGCATTCGGTGAAATGTGCCGGTCGCGCCGGGTCGCGCCGCGCCTGGGCGTGCATCCGCGCCTGCAGGTGCTTGGCCCGCTCGAGGCTCGCCTGATAACCGCCGACCGGGTCATCCTGGCCGGCCTCAATGAAGGCGTCTGGCCGCCTGGTCCCGGTGCCGACCCGTGGCTGTCGCCGGGCATGCGGCGAACAGTGGGTCTCGGCGCGCCTGAGCGCCGCTATGGCCTCGCCGCCCATGATTTCGCGCAACTGGCCGCGGCCCCGGATGTGATCATGACCCGGTCGGGCAAGTCGGAAGGCTCGCCGACGGTCGCCTCGCGCTGGCTGTGGCGGCTGAAGACCCTGGCCCGTGGTGCGCTGGGCAAGGCAGCCGATACCGCATTCGCGCCCGAGACGGACTATGCGGCCCTGTCGCGCCGTCTTGACGATCCCGGCGCGCCCCCACGCGCCGCGCCGCGCCCACAGCCGGCCCCGCCGGTTTCCGTCCGGCCGCGGCAGATGTCGATCACCGAGATCCGCACCTGGGTCCGCGATCCCTATTCGATTTATGCCCGCCATGTGCTGGGGCTGCGCCGCCTCGACCCGGCCGACATGCCGCCGGACGCGCGCGAGCGTGGTTCGGCGCTGCACGACGCCCTGGAGACGGTGGTTCCGACCTGGACCGCCGGCATCCCCGATGACGCCGTGAACCAGCTGGTCGCGCATGCCGAGGTCAAGCTGACCGAGGCCGGGTTCGGACCGGAGGAGATGGTCTTGGAGCGGGCCCGTTTTGAGCGGGCGGCGTCCTGGTTGATTGGCTGGGAGGCCGAGCGTCGCGCCCGTGGTATCCATCTCGACAAGGTCGAGATCTTTGGCTCCATGCCCTTTGAGGGGCCTGCCGGGCCATGGACGCTGACCGGCCGGTCCGACCGGTTTGACCGCCATCCGGACGGGCGCCTCGACATCATCGATTACAAGACCGGCGGCTCGGCCAGCGCCAAGTCGATCAAGGCCGGCTTCGATCCGCAATTGCCGCTGACGGCGGCGATGGCCGCGGCGGGCGCGTTCGAGGCGCTGGAGACGGGCGAGGCGGCGGGGCTCTACTACATCTCGCTGCCGGGCAATGCCGGGGGCGGCAAGGAGGTCCGCATTGATGGCGGCCGCAATCCGGATGTGACCAGCTATGTCGAGGGCGCGCTGGCCGACCTGACCGGCTGGATTGCTCGTTTCGATGATGAAACGATGCCCTATGAGAGCCAGATCCGGGCCCAGTATGTCAATGATTACGGTGATTTCGACCACCTCGCCCGGCGCGGCGAATGGGGTTCGGCCGCCGAGGGTTCATCGGAGGGCGAGGCATGAGCGAGGCCCGTTTCGATCCGGATATCCTCAAATCGGCCAGCGCTGACCAGCAGCGTGCCGCTCGCCCCGAGGCCAGTGTCTTCGTCGAGGCCAATGCCGGTTCCGGCAAGACGCGGGTGCTGGTCGACCGGGTGATCAACCTGCTGCTGGCCGGTCACAAGCCGGAAACGATCCTGTGCGTAACCTATACCAAGGCCGCCGCCGCCGAGATGAAGGAGCGCCTGTTCAAGCGTCTGGGCGACTGGTCGGTGACGCCCGACGAGGTCCTGTCCGTCGAGCTCAAGGATTTGTTGGGCCGTGATCTGAAACCGGGTGACGCCGACCAGGCTCGCAAACTGTTCGCCCAGGCACTGGAAACGCCGGGCGGCCTCAAGATCCAGACTATTCACGCCTTCTGCGAAGGTTTGCTGCGTCGCTTCCCGCTCGAGGCCGGTGCCCCGCCCGGCTTTGATACGCTCGATGACATATCGGCCGGCAAGGCCATGGAGGCGGCGCGCCGGGCTGTCCTGTCCGGTCTGGCACCGGAGGCCGTGAATACGCTGATCGAGACCGGCGGCCCCGATGCGATCAACACCATCCTGCGCTGGGCCCGGTCCAACCGTCACGACTTCGCCGAGACCTGTGAGCGGGCCGGTGGATGCGACGGGCTGATTGCGCAGTTGTGGGCGGTGCTGGAGCTGCCTGAGGGCAGCCATGCCGCGGCGCTCAAACAGGATGCCATGGCCGCCATGCCGCGCACCGAGGTGGAGGCCGCTTCGCACGCTCTGATCCATGAAGGGGCGAAAACCGATGTCACGCGCGGCGAGACCATCCGTCTGGCGCTGACCGCCGGTGATCCGGTCCTGGCCTTCGATACCTATCTGGCCGCGTTTTTCATCAAGAACGGCACCGGGACGCGGGCGGCCAAGCTGGCCACCAAGACCATCTCCGACCGCTTTCCCCATATCATGTCCCTGCTGGAAGCCGAGGCTGATCGGCTGGATGCGCTGAGGGACATGATCAAACGGGCCGATATCGCCCGGGCCAGCGCTGTGGCGCTGCGCATCGTTGACGATTTCACGCGCGCCTATTCCGACGCCCTGGAACAGGCTCGCGCGCTGGACTTTGACGATCTGATCCGGCTGGCCGGTCTGTTGCTGGCGCCGGAGAACCCGTTTTCCGGCTGGGTTGGCTACAAGCTCGACGGTCAGCTCGCCCATGCCCTGATCGACGAAGCCCAGGATACCGCGCCGCGCCAGTGGGACATGATCCGCGGGCTGACGGCCGAGTTTTTCGCTGGCGCCGGCGCGCAGGAGACGGGCCGGACCCTGTTCGTGGTCGGCGACGAGAAACAGTCGATCTATTCATTTCAGGGTGCCGAACCGGCTCGCTTCATCGAAGAGGGCGACCGGCTTGCGGCCTCCGCAGCTGCGGTGGAATTGCCGTTTGAACGCCCGGGACTGGATGTTTCCTTCCGCTCGGCGCCGGAGATTCTCGCTGCGGTCGACAAGGCCTTCGAAGCAAAGCGTCCGGCGCCGGAGATGAAGTTTGTCGCCGGCGCGACCGATCTGCCCTTTGCCCGCTATCAGGGCCATCGGGCCGCGCGGTCGCACACGCCGGGCTGTGTCGAGATCTGGCCGGCCATTCCCAAGCCGGAGAAGGCCGAGGAGAGCTCGATCTTCGACCCGGTCGATCTGCGGGCCCGCGGCAGTTCGCGCGATGTGCTGGCCCAGACGGTGGCCGGTGAGATCGCCGACATGATCGCCCGTGGTGACGCGGTCTGGGAGGAAAAGGGTGGGCAGTTCAGCCAGCGCCCTGTCCGACCCTCGGATATCGCCATCCTGGTCTGGCGCCGGACGGGTGGCTTCTTTGAAGAGGTGATCCGCCAGCTCAAGCTGGCCGGCGTTCCGGTCGCCGGGGCGGACCGGATGGTGCTGCGCGACCAGACCGCGGTGAAGGACATGCTGGCGCTGGGGCGCTTTGCCATGACCTCCGGTGATGATCTGGCGCTGGCCGAGGTGCTGCGGTCGCCACTGTTCGACCCGGTCGACCCGACAGAGGCGGGGATAGACGAGCAGGCGCTCTATGATCTCGCTCGCTCACGCACCGACCTGAAACGCCGCGGCACGTTGTGGAATGCGCTCTTCACCAGCGAGGATCCGCGCTTCGCCGATGCCCGCACCGCCCTGTCGGCGCTGCGCGACCAGGCCGACAAGTCGCGCCTGTATGATTTCTTCACCGGTTTTCTCAATGCCCGGACACCCACCGGCGAGACGCGCTGGGCGCGCATGTTTGCCCGTCTGGGCGAGGAGGCGCGCGATCCGCTGCAGGAATTCCTGGCGCGGGCGCTGCAGCACGAGCGTGAAGAGGGCGGTGCCCTCGCCAGCTTCATCGCCCGCATCGAGGGCGAAGACGTCCAGATCAAGCGCGAGATGAGCCAGGACCGCGACGAGGTTCAGGTGATGACCGTGCATGCGTCCAAGGGGTTGGAACGCCCGGTCATCATCCTGCCGGACACCACGCGCAGTCCGCTGACCGGCAAGACCACGCCAATCTTCGCGCATGAGGATTGCGGTCTGTTATGGTCGCAGCGCAAGGATGACGACACTGACGCGGTCGCGGCGCTGCGCCAGGAAGCCGAGAATCGGCAATTGGCCGAACATGGTCGCCTGCTCTATGTCGCGCTGACCCGAGCGCGCGACCGGTTGATCGTGTGTGGCTGGCGCCAGGGGCAAGGCCATCCGGGCCGGATCTCCGACGACAGCTGGTACACGCAACTGGCAGAAGCTTGGCAGGGTGAGGATTGGGCAGCCTTTGAAACGCCGGTGTCACGCCTCGTCGAGGAGGCAGAGCTTGGTCTGCGCTTCGGTCCGGCGCCGGTGGCGCTGGGTGCGGCCAGCCGGGCGGGTGCGGAGGCAACCGACACCCCGATCTGGGCCCGGACCATGGCGCCCTCCGAAGGCGGACAGATATTGGGCGCTGCACCGTCCAGCCTGCTGGCCGACGCCGACAGCGAGCCGGCTGTCCTGTCGCCGCTGGCAGACCCGGGCGGGCATCGGTTCCGGCGCGGCGATGTGATCCACAAACTGTTGCAGACCCTGCCCGACCTGCCACCTGAACGCCGCGAAGCCGCCGGGCAGCGTTTTCTGTCCGCGCAAACCGATATCGCCGAGCCGGACCGGGCGCAGATCCTGACCGAAACCCTTGGCATTCTGGACCATCCCGATTTCGCGCCGCTGTTCGGACCCGGCAGTCGGGCCGAAGTGGCCTTGGTCGGTCAGGCGCCGGGCCTGCCGGCCAATACGATCATCCGCGGTCAGGTCGACCGGCTGGTCGTGACCGGCGATGAAGTGCTGATAATCGACTACAAGACCAACCGCCCGCCACCGGCTGATGTTGCTGCAGTGGCGAAAGTTTACCTCGGTCAAATGGCCACCTATCGGGCTCTCCTGCGCGCCGTTCACCCCGGTAAATCCGTGCGTTGCGCCCTGCTGTGGACCGATGCGGCGCGACTGATGGAGCTTCCCGACGCGGTTCTCGATATCATCTTCGACACGGGCGCGGCTTGACGGGAGGGCCGGCCCTCCTTACCTCACGCGCCATCAACGGAGTCCGCCCCCGCGGATTCGTCCCAACAAAGGAGTGTCCCATGGCGACCAAAGCGGTCAGCGATGAATCCTTCGAGAGTGATGTGATCAATGCCAGCGGCCCGGTCCTTGTGGACTTCTGGGCGGAATGGTGTGGTCCGTGTAAGCAGATCTCCCCGGCGCTCGAGGAGATTGCCGAGGAAATGTCAGGTTCGCTGACGGTCGCCAAGGTCAATATCGACGATCATCCGATGACGCCGGGCAAGTACGGCGTGCGTGGCATCCCCACGCTGATGATCTTCAAGGACGGTCAGGTCGTCTCGACCAAGATCGGTGCCATGGCCAAGGGCAAGATCTCCGAGTGGGTCCAGGAAACGCTGTAAGCGCTTCTTCCCCACCTGACACAAGCAAACGGGCCCTCCATCTGGAGGGCCCGTTTTTGTTTGCGGTAACCGGCGAGCTCAGCCTTCGTCGATCAAGCCGAAAGCCACATCGTCGGCCAGATCGGCTTCGGACCTGATATCGGGCGTAACGCCTGCGCCTTCGATGCGACCGTGCGCGACGGAAAAATAGTCCGCGATCGGCAGCCAGAGCTGCAGGCCTTCGGGCAGGTCGAACACGGTCTGCGACAGCATTTCACCAGCGGTAACTTCACCGATCAGCGTGGCGCGACCGGAGGCTTTCAACGCGTCGGCCGCCATCTCGGCCGCGCTGGCGGTGGTCTCGCTGACCAGGACATAGACCGGGCCGTCAAAACGGTTCTCGGTGACCGGCTCGAACCGTATCGGGGTCAAGGCATTGGCCTGGACGGCCTGCCAGAAGGAGCGCAGCGACCAACCCTCCCAGGACGGCGTCTCGGCGATATCGGCGGCCGTGGGCGCGCGATCATGAGCGGCATTCCACGGTTGCGAAACGAAGATGCCGGCCTCGAGCGGCTCGGCCAGGACGTGGCGGACAAGCGGAAGAACCGCGAAAGCGCCGCCACCATTCTCGCGCAGATCGATCACCAACGCTTCGGCACCCAGTGCCGCGATCTCGGCATAGGCCGCATTGATCTCCTCGATCGTATCCTGACCCATCATGGTTGTGACGGTAAGAATGGCGGTCTCGCCTCGCCAGTCCAGCGTGGCGCCGCCGCCGCCAATGCGGAGCGTGTCGACATGGGCCGCCATCTCGGCCGCCGTGCCCCGGGCTTCCGACAGAACGACATGCGAGAAGGGGGCGTCGGTCCAGATCGCCCGAAACCCGCTCAGGAAGTCATCACGGCCGGATGCCTGGGCTCCGAGGTCAAGCATGGCTGCCTCAATGGCCCGATAGGCCGGGGCATCGAGTTCCCCGGGGTCATAGTGGTGGTCACGCATCAGGGTCGTGATCGCCTGTGCGACCGGGAGCATGTCGGTTGTGTCTGGCACCGCCGCTGCGGGGCTTGATGCCTGTATCAGGGCCAGCAGGCCCGCGAGCATGGGTGAAAGTGTCATGAGGTCCAGTCTCCTTGGGGCAATCGAGCCCGTCGGAAAGAGGATGCCGGTCGGGGTGGAATTGGATGCGTGGCCCGGTCTGGGCAATCACCCCGGCGTGATATGCGGCGGCTCGTCACCCAGGGCCAGCGCCTCGCCGACCAGGTAGAGCGAGCCGCTGATCAGGATGCGCGGTGAGGGGCGTTCCTTGGCGGCATTCTTCATCGCCGGTATCAGGCCGGCCGCCACGCTGGCCTCGAGGCCGACGCGCGCGGACGCCGCAGCCACATGCTCCGCGTCCTGCGAGCCGCCCCGGCCGGACTTGAACTCGACCGCGATCAGGCGGCGGGCCAGACCGGCGAACTGGCTGCACCAGGCTTCGACATCCTTGCCCGGCGTGAACCCGGCGATGATGACCAGCGGTCGGTCCTCGCGTTCATCCATGTCGGCGAGGGCGTGGGAGAGGGCCTTGGCGGCGGCTTCATTATGACCGCTGTCCAGCCACAGCTCGGCATCGGCCTTGCGGGCAATATCGCCGATCGGACCAGACGAGACCCGTTGCAGGCGTCCAGGCCAGCGGGCATCGCCAATGCCTTTGGCCACTGCCTCTTCCGGCCATTGCAGCATCGCTGCGCAGGCCGCCGCTGCGCCGGCATTGAGGATCTGGTGCGGGCCCAGAAGGCCCGGTGCCGGCAGGTCCCAGACCTGGTGGTCATTCTCGAATACCAGCCGCCCGTGCTGCATGTAGGCATTATAGTCGCGGCCCCAGACATAGGTCGGGGCGCCGATCTTGGTCGCTTCGTCGAGAATGGCGGTTTCGGCCACGTCGCACTGGTTGGCGATCACGGCGGGGACGCCGAACTTGCAGATGCCGGCCTTGGTGCGGGCAATGTCGGCCAGCCTATCGCCGAGGAATTCCTGATGGTCGAGGCTGACCGGTGTGATCACGGTCAGGGCCGGTTTGGCGATGACATTGGTGGCGTCCAGCCGTCCGCCCATGCCGACTTCCAGGATCAGCCGGTCGGCGGGGTGTTCGGAGAAGAGCAGAAAGGCCGCAGCCGTGGTGATTTCGAAGAAGGTGATCGGCTCGCCGAAATTGGCGGCTTCGCAGCGGGCGAAAGCCTCGATCAGCGTGCGGTCATCGACCGGCTTGGAATCGAGCAGGATGCGCTCGTTGAAATTGACCAGGTGCGGCGAGGTATAGATGTGGACCCGCTCGCCCTTGGCGCGCGCCATTTCTGCGAGATAGGCACAGGTCGAGCCTTTGCCATTGGTGCCGGCGACATGGATGGTCGGCGGCAGCTGATCCTGCGGCGAGCCGAGCGTGGCCAGGAGCCGCTGCAGGCGGCCCAGGGAGAGGTCAATTTTCTGGGGATGCAGGCGCGCGAGGCGCGCCAGCGCGTCGTCGAGGGCTTGTCGGCGCGTGCTAATGGCTCCCCCCGTCGGCCACCACATGATCGGGTGCCGGGGGTGTCAGAGCGGCGGGCATGGAGGTGCCGGGCTTTTTCATCAGGACCCTCAACATGCGTGCCAGTGTAGCGGGAATGTCGGCGCGATGCACGACTTTGTCGACCATGCCCTTTTCCAGCAGATACTCGGCGCGCTGGAAGCCTTCCGGCAGTTTTTCGCGGATCGTCTGCTCGATCACGCGCGGGCCGGCAAAGCCGATCAGGGCGCCCGGCTCGGCGATGTGGACATCGCCCAGCATGGCATAGGACGCGGTGACGCCGCCGGTCGTGGGGTCGGTGAGGACGACGATATAGGGCAGGCCGGCTTCGCGCAGCATCTCGACGGCCAGCGTCGTGCGCGGCATCTGCATCAGCGACAGGGCGCCTTCCTGCATGCGGGCACCGCCGGCAGCGGTGAAGACGATCAGCGGGGCCTTGCGGGCCAGGGCGGTCTCGGCGGCCTTGATGAAGCTTTCACCGGCGGCCATGCCGAGTGAGCCGCCCATGAAGGCGAAATTCTGGACCAGGACAACGGCATCGAGCCCGCCGATCGTACCCGTGGCAATGGCCATCGAGTCGTCGCGTCCGGTCTTCTTGCGGGCCGCGGCCAGCTTGGTCGTATAGGGCTTGTCGTCGCGGAATTTGAGCGGGTCCTTGACCACTTCCGGGGTCTCGACTTCGGTATATTCGCCGTCGAAGGTGAACTGGAAGCGATAGGCCGGAGCGATACGCATGTGATGACCGGCGGGGGTCACGAACAGGCCGGCTTCCAGGTCCTTGTGGAAGACCATCTCTTCGGAAACGGGGCATTTGACCCACAGATTGTCCGGCGTGTCGCGCTTGGAAAAGATCTTCGACATGCCCGGCGGGGTGATCTTCGACAGCCAGCTCATTCCGTTCGACTTCTCGGTCATGCGTCTTGCCTCGTACTCGTTTTCAACGCGTTTCGGCCCGAAGGCCTATTTACCTGCGCGCCGGGCGGCATGCACCGCCGACGACAATGTCTTCACCAGGCCGGTCGCCGCCGCGACGCCGCCTTGGTGCATGGCGTCGACAATGGCCGATCCGACCACGACAGCGTCGGCCCGCTTGGCGATCGCTTCGGCCTGCTGTGGCTCGCGAACGCCAAATCCCACCGCGACCGGCAGGCCGGAGGCGGCCTTGACCCGGTCGACAGCGGCGCCAACCTCGGTGACCACGCCGGTTCCGGCCCCGGTCACCCCTGTCGTGGAAACGTAATAGACGAAGCCCGCCGTATTGGCGACCACGGTCGCCAGACGCGCATCATCGGTGGTCGGGGTGGCGAGGCGGATAAGCGCAATGCCCTGCTTGGTCAGCGCGGTCCGCAGCTCGTCGTCCTCCTCCGGCGGGACATCGACACAGATCAGACCGTCAACACCGGCCTTGGCCGCAGCCTTGGCGAATTTCTCCCAGCCCATCGAGAAGACCGGGTTGGCATAGCCCATCAGAACAAGTGGCGTGTCGTGATCGTGTTTGCGGAATTCAGCGGCCTGGGCCAGCGTGCCCTTCAGCGTCATCCCCGCCTCCAGCGCCCGCAGCGCCGAGGCCTGGATGGCCGGGCCATCGGCCGCCGGATCGGTAAAGGGCATGCCCAGCTCGATCACATCGGCGCCAGCCGCGGGCAGCGCATTCAGCAA
The DNA here is from genome assembly GCF_048268525.1 of Maricaulis sp. GTDB lineage: Bacteria > Pseudomonadota > Alphaproteobacteria > Caulobacterales > Maricaulaceae > Maricaulis. The sequence goes on from NZ_JBLWVH010000001.1 coordinate 19,025, forward strand.
GCCCTGACTGTCACCATCGCCGGCCATCATGTAGGCGACAAATCCGGCACGATTATAAGCGGACAGCTCCGCGAAACGGGTGGTGAGGCGGTTGGTCATTGGAGGAAACACTCCACCGATTGTGCGGTTGAGAAAGAAAGCACCGTTGTGTGGGGCGCCATAGCTTGTCCTGGCTCGAACGGATGTCGTCGGAACCCCCCCATCACAATACGATCGCACGAACTTGTTTGCTCGGCGGGCCGCTCGAAAACCGTGAACGCGCGATTTTCATGTGCGTCGGTCATGGCCGCGAGTGCCCATCCTTGCGAAATCAGCGCCGCAGATGCGTCTACACCATGGTTTGTGATTGTTGCGGGATACTCAACGCACAGAGCACCGCCATATTGTCTTGGCTGCACCGGAAAAAAATCAGCCATCCAATCGATTGCCCGATCCGAGTTCCAGAAGACACACTCCAGTTGAACTCTAGCTCCGTCAGGAATGGGGATTTCTGACGTGGCAACATTGATATGAGTGTTGTCGCTAACGCCCGCTAGCGCGATCAATGCGGCAATCGCCCCGATCACAACTCCACCTCCAGCATCAGCGCTACTTGAGGCACATCCTTGACACCGCGGCCGCTCTGCACCGCTGATCTGGTGCCTTCAAAATTCTTCACGATCTCACTCACGCCCGCTTCTTCTTCGCATCCACAAAGGCCCTCAGTACGGCATTCATGCGCGTCTGATAGCCTTTTCCGCTCTCCTTGAAGAAGGCAATGATGTCGTCGTCAAGGCGCAAGGTGATCTGTTTCTTTGCAGCTGGCATGCGAAGTTCGGCTTTGGCGAACCAGGCCTCGTCGAGTTCGGGGATGTCGGAATAGTCGATATCCTCGTCCGGCATGTTCTCAATCTCGGCGATCCGTGCTTCGGAGACGTGGATGTCACTGAGCTTCTTGCGGATAGTGGCCATGATAGAGCGCCCTTTCTTTCTTGTTGGCCCGCCTTGCCGAAATGAGGCGCGTGCGGCCCTGCCGGTCGGTATGGACAATGGCGACGATAGCGCGGCTTTTGATGAGGCCAATCGATACTTCGCGACGTTCGCCATAGTCCATTCGGTCATCGACGATTGTGAAGACCGGTCCGTCAAAAGCCTGGATGGCTTCCTCGAAGCTCAGCTTGTGCTTGGCGATATTCGCCGCGTTCTTCGCTGAATCCCATTCGAACATGGATAATTGTAACTACAATTGTCATTACAATCAAGGGCGCTGCAGGGAGAAACGCTGAACTACAACTCGACCCCCAGCATCCGCGCCACTTGCGGGACGTCCTTGTCGCCGCGGCCGCACATATTCATCAGGATGACGCCGTCGGGGCCGAGCTCTTTTGCAAGATCGCGGACGCGGGCGAGGGCGTGGCTGGGTTCCAGGGCCGGGATGATGCCTTCCAGCTTGGTGCACAGCTGGAACATCTCCATCGCCTCCTCGTCGGTGGCGGAGACGTATTCGGCGCGCTTCATGTCGTGCAGGAAGGCGTGCTCCGGGCCGATGCCGGGATAGTCGAGCCCGGCCGAAATGGAGTGGGCGTCAATGATCTGGCCGTCATCATCCTGCAGCAGATAGGTCTTGTTGCCGTGCAGGATGCCGGGACGTCCGCCCTTGAGCGAGGCAGCATGCTTGCCGGTCTCGACGCCATGGCCGGCGGCCTCGACGCCGATCAGGCGAACCTCCTCATCCTCGATGAAGGGATGGAAGAGCCCCATCGCGTTCGAGCCGCCGCCAATGCAAGCCACACAAGCGTCGGGAAGCCGCCCAAGACGATCCATCATCTGGGCCCGGGCCTCGCGGCCGATGATCGACTGGAAGTCGCGCACCATGGCCGGATAGGGGTGCGGGCCGGCGACCGTGCCGATGACGTAGAACGTATCGGTGACATTGGTGACCCAGTCGCGCAGCGCCTCATTCATGGCGTCCTTGAGCGTGCCGGTGCCGGCCGTGACCGGGATCACCTCGGCGCCCAGCAGCTTCATGCGGAAGACATTCGGGGCCTGGCGCTCGACATCGGTGGCGCCCATGAAGACGGTGCAGGGAATACCGAAGCGTGCCGCCACCGTCGCCGTCGCTACGCCATGCTGGCCGGCGCCGGTTTCGGCGATGATGCGGGTCTTGCCCATGCGGCGGGCCAGGAGGACCTGGCCGAGGCAATTATTGATCTTGTGGCTGCCGGTATGGTTCAGCTCGTCCCGCTTGAACCAGACCTTGGCGCCACCGAATTCCTCTGTCAGGCGTTCGGCGAAATAGATCGGGCTGGGCTTGCCGACATAATCCTTCAGGAAGAGGTCCATCTCGGCCTTGAAGCCGGGATCGACCTTGGCCGCCTCATAGGCTTTTTCCAGCTCGAGAATGTTCGGCATCAGCGTTTCGGCGACGAAACGACCGCCGAATTGCCCGAAATGGCCGCGTGCGTCTGGCCAGGCCGACAGCGCATTCGGTCGTGTGTCGGCAGAGACGGTTTCGCTCATGGCACGCTCCTTGTGCGCTGGGGTGGGGCTCAGCAGGCTGCGAGTGCAGCCGCGAAGCCGGCAATGCGATCGGCATCCTTGATGCCGGGTGCGCTTTCGATACCGGAAGAGACATCCACTGCCTTGGCTCCGGCAGCCGCGACAGCGGCGCAGACATTGGTGTCATCAAGCCCGCCGGACAAGAGCCAGGATACGGAAATCTGCAGGGATTTCAGCAAGGCATAATCATAGCCATGACCCAGCCCGCCCGGCCTGTCGGCGCCCGCGGGTGGTTTGGCATCGAACAAGAGCATGTCGGCGACACGGTCATAGGGCTTGGCGGCTTCCAGATCGCTCGCTTCGGCAACCGGCAAGGCCTTGATAATGCCACGCTTTGCATAGGCCCGGGCCTGGATGACACGCTGCGGGCTCTCCGAGCCGTGCAGCTGGATCCAGTCCGGGCGCATGGCGTCGCGGATCTGGGCCAGCAAGTCGTCATCCGGATTGACCGTCACTGCGACCGTCTCGCTTGATTTGGTCAGGTGACACAGCTCACCGGCCAGGGCGGGTGAGACATGGCGAGGGCTTTTGGGGAAGATCACATATCCGGTCCAGCGCGCCCCGGCCGCCTCGGCCGCCGCGATATCCCGTCCGGTCTTCAATCCGCAGAACTTGATGTCGGTCATGGGCTGAGCGTTAGCGGTTTCAGCGCAGCGGGGGAAGTCTTTGATGAAGGAAGATGCTGTCGCCAGAACAGGCCGTACTCATTTCAATTTTCGAGCGCTGTGCGCGGATCCATCCATAATCCTCATGGCAGCCAGCAGGCCGTATCCGGCAAGGGCGCCGCAGGCGCCGCTTCGCGGGCATGCCCCTTGAGCTCAACAACTGGATACGGCTTTCTCCCGGCAAGGGATTTATGGCGACATCCGCGCAACGCGCAATCATCAGGACGGGGTCGACAGTCTCCACGACTATCAGCCCTTGCCCACCGCCTTGCCGGCCTCTGGAAAAGCCGGCTCGGTGCGGTTGAGGCAGAAGGCCATGGGCTGGAACAGCATCCAGGCGATGAAGGCTTTGATCTTGGGCTCTTTGGCGCGGGTCGGGTCGAACACCATGTAGTGGCCGTCGCCAAGGTCAAGCTCGGTTGAGAAAGGTGCCACCAACGCTCCCGAGGCCAGTTGTTCGGCAAAATAGACCGGCGAGACCATGGTCGCGGCATCGCCTGAGGCGATGGCGGCCGAGACCTCCATGGTCTGGGTCTCCAACTCGAGCGCCGGCCGGTCGGGAAGCCGGGATGGGTCGCCGCCGGCCTCGCGCAACCAGTCACGCCACCAACGCATCGGTCCGAACAAGCGTAATCTGAGCAGGTCCTCCGGGCGCTCGAATGGACCAAGGCGGTCCATGGCGGCGCGGGAGACCAGCGGCGCCGTGGTGTCGCCAAACAGGCGGCGGGCTTCCAGGCCCGGCCACTGGCCCTTGCCGATCCGGATGCCGATATCGGCTTCCCCGGCCTTGATGTCGACCAGATCGGAGCGGCTGTCGATGCGCACTGCCAGGTGGGGATTCTCGAGCTGGAAAGCGCCGATCCGGGGCACGAGCCAGTTCGAGCAGAAGGTTGGGAGGGCGGTGATTGACAGAACCGTATCGCGGTCCTCGCGCACATCGCGGAAGGTGCGTTCCAGCAGCCGGAAGGCGTCGGATGTGCCATGGGCCAGACGTGCGCCGCGGGGTGTCAATTCAACATGCCTGGCCTTGCGTTCGAACAGGGCAAAGCCGAGCCGGTCTTCCAGTATCTTGATCTGATAGCTCACCGCGGCCTGGGTCATGCCGAGGCTCTCCCCGGTGCGGGTGAAATTGCCCAGCCGAGCGGCCGTCTCGAAGACGCGGATGGCGTTGATGGGAGGTAGATTGGGTCGTTCAGACATCAAATTAGCTTATGAAAGACCAGTGAGAACACATTGGTCAGTGCCATGTTGAGGCCCCTATATCAAGTCATCGCTTGAACAGGAGGCGGCCATGACATTGGTTGAATTGATGATTGAAACCACCGAGCCACAGCGCGTGAGCGCGATCATGCCGCGGCATTCGGGGCGCCATGACTGGTTGGGCTGGATGGTCCGCCGCTTTGCCTGGCTGGACGGTCACACCGACTGGAACCGCAAGGTCTGAGTGTCAGGCCGTTGCCATGAATACGGCTGATGCCTGATGCCGATAGGCATTGGCCGCATAGGCGGTGAGGTCGGTCGGCGCCGTTGATGCCGATGACGTTACCGACCGGGTATCAGCCTGTCGCATTTCCGCGATCTGCTGATTCAGCGAGGGTTGCAGCTTCTCCCCAGACGCTGACGGCTCGTCCTCACCGCCTTCGTCTCCCTGAGCCCGGTTCAGCTCGGCCCGCGCCTGGGCAATCTTGGCGTCGGCCAGTGCGGCGACCTTGCGGTCCTGGCCGGACGGTTCGACCGGGGCCAGGGCGGCGGCCTTGACCTGCTGCATCTTGTCGATCGTGGCTTGTGGGTCGCCCTTGATCTCACTGGCATCGATGGGGACTTCGCCGCCCACCGCGTAGGAGCGGCCGTCCGGGCCTTTCTGGAAGGTGTAGCTGGCAGCGCCGGCATACTGGCCACCAACGGCCTGGTGTGCCTGTTCGTGCGCACGGACTTCGCGGTCCCGCGCTTTCAGGGCGTCGACTTGCTTTCGCTCCTCGTCAGAGAGCTCGGCGGCTTCCTTCGCCTTCGACGCGCCGCCGCAGCCACCACAAGCCGCACTGCCGCACGATCCACAGGCGGCCAGCCTGTTGGTCTGTTCGGTGGCAATCGTTCTCGCGGCCCGGGCGATCGCCGGGGTCGAAACGACAGAAGATACGGACGACGCGATCATTGATCCGAAGATCGCGGATCCGCGTTAAGGCCTCGTTATGGGAATCGGTAAAAGGCGCGCCGGGCGGTCCGGATCAGGCGATTTCCGGATTGCTTTCGCGCGAGGCGTCGACGCGTTCGCGCAGTTCCTTGCCGGTCTTGAAGAAGGGGACGTGCTTTTCCTTGACGGCAACGCTCTCGCCGGTGCGCGGATTGCGACCGACGCGAGCCGGGCGGTGGCGGACCGAAAAGGCACCAAATCCGCGCAGTTCGACACGCTCGCCGCGGGCCAGGGCATCGGTGATGCCATCGAGGATGGTGTTGACGACGCGTTCCACATCGCGGTGATAGAGATGGGGATTTGCTTCGGCCAATTGGTCGATCAATTCGGACTTGATCATGCTAACCCTCCGCGTGTGAATGCCTAATCCTTACGTCTGGCGCTCGCCGCGTCAATGCACACGGACAATTTAGCGCAATAAAAAACGGCCGGAGCGCAAGCCCCGGCCGTTCTTCATGACCGTTGAGGTCGGATCAGGGCCTATTCGGCCTTGTCATCTTTCTCGCGCAGGGCGGCGCCGAGGATGTCGCCCAGCGAAGCGCCGGCATCCGAGGAACCATACTGCTCGACAGCTTCACGCTCTTCGGAGATCTCGAGTGCCTTGATGGACAGCGAGATGCGACGCGTTCCCTTGTCGATATTGGTGATGCGGGCATCAACCTTGTCGCCGACCGCAAAACGTTCCGGACGCTGCTCGCCGCGATCGCGGGACAGGTCGGACTTGCGGATGAAGGCCTTGACCGGGCTGTCGTCGCCGAAGGCAACTTCGATACCGCCGGTCGTCACTTCGGTGACGGTACAGGTGACGGTGTCGCCGCGGCCAACGCCGGACGAGTCCATCGGATCGCCAGCGAGCTGCTTGATACCCAGGGAGACGCGCTCTTTCTCGACGTCAACGTCGAGAACCTTGGCGTCGACCATGTCGCCCTTCTTGAAGCCTTCGATGGCCTGCTCGCCCGACTGATCCCAGGAGATGTCGGAGAGGTGGACCATGCCGTCGATATCGCCTTCGAGGCCAACGAACAGACCGAATTCGGTGATGTTCTTGATCTCGCCCTGAATGGCGGTGCCGGACGGGAAGGTTTCCGCGAAGACTTCCCACGGATTGCGCTGGGTCTGCTTGACGCCCAGCGAGATGCGGCGCTTGTCGGCGTCGACATCGAGGACCATGACCTGGACTTCCTGGGAGGTCGACAGGATCTTGCCCGGGTGGACGTTCTTCTTGGTCCAGGACATTTCGGACACGTGGACGAGGCCTTCAACGCCCTCTTCCAGTTCCACAAAGGCACCGTATTCAGCGATATTGGTGACACGGCCTTCAAAGACGGCGCCAACCGGGTATTTCGCTGCAACGCCTTCCCACGGATCGGACATGAGTTGTTTCATGCCGAGCGAGATGCGCTGGGTTTCCTTGTTGATCTTGATGATCTGGACTTTGACCGTCTGGCCGACTTCCACCACTTCAGACGGGTGGCCGACGCGGCTCCACGACATGTCGGTGACGTGAAGCAGGCCGTCAATGCCGCCGAGGTCAACGAACGCACCGTAATCGGTGATGTTCTTGACGACGCCGTCACGGGCTTCGCCCTCGGCCAGCTGGCCAACGAGCTCGGCGCGCTGTTCGGCACGGCTTTCTTCCAGAACGGCGCGGCGCGAAACCACGATATTGCCGCGCGGACGGTCCATTTTCAGGATCGCGAACGGCTGTTCCTGGTTCATCAGCGGGCCGACATCGCGGACCGGACGGATATCAACCTGGGAGCCCGGCAGGAAGGCGGATGCGCCACCCAGATCCACAGTGAAGCCGCCCTTGACGCGACCGACGATGGCACCGTTGACCGGCTCCTTCTTGTCGAAGGACTTCTCGAGGCGATCCCAGCTCTCTTCGCGGCGAGCCTTGTCGCGCGAAAGGATGGCGTCGCCGAGGGCGTTTTCGATGCGCTCGAGGTAAACCTCGACGTCGTCGCCCACCTTGGGGGCGTCGGAACCCGGACCGGTGAATTCACGCAGCGGGATACGACCTTCGGTCTTGAGACCGACATCGACGACCACATCGCCATTTTCGATGGCGGTCACGCTGCCTTTGATGACCTGGCCTTCAGCCAGATCACGGCCGGCCAGGCTGGCTTCCAGCATGGCGGCGAAATCATCAGTCGACGGGGTAAGAGTTTCTGTAGACATGTTAAAGGGTTGCTCCGGAGCCGCGAGGTTGGAAACGGGTCGTTTTACCTGTGTCGTCTCGCTGCCTGGCCGGGTTCGGCCGGTTGGAAATTGAACTGTATGGGCGCTCGCAACGGGGCCGCGACCCGACTGGGTCACGACATTCCGCGGTCAGAACGCCCGGCTATCTGTCACCTTGGCGCCGGAATGATCACGCCTTTTGGCGTTTTTCCACAATCGCGACAGCGTCGGTAACGGCCGCGTCTATACTCAAGGATGACGTGTCTAGCAAGGTTGCGTCGTCGGCCGGGCGCATGGGTGCATCACTGCGACCGGCGTCGCGGTGATCGCGTTCGCGGGTCTGGGCCAGCATTTCTTCGAGGCTGATCGTCTCGCCGCGGGCGTTCAGTTCCTGCCAGCGCCGCCGGGCCCGGGTCTCGGTGTCGGCGGTCACATAGAGTTTCACATCGGCGTCCGGACAGATCACGGTTCCTATGTCGCGCCCGTCCAGGATCGCCCCGCCCGGTTGCTCCGCAAAGGCCCTCTGCAGGTCGAACAGGGCCTTGCGAACCTGCGGGATCGAGCCGACCCGTGAGGCCATGGCACCGGCTTCGGCCGTGCGGATGCGGACCTCGTCAATGGCGGCCAGGTCCAGTGATCGCGCGATCGCGGCACAGGCTTCGGGATCCGTCTGGTCGATGCCCGCATCAAGCACAGCGATCCCCGTCGCCCGGTAGAGCGATCCGGTATCGAGATAGGGCAGGCCGAAATGAGCCGCCAGGGCGCGCGCGATGGTTCCCTTGCCCGAGGCCAGCGGTCCGTCCACGGCGATGATCATCCGGTTGGCTCCAGTCGGCCGCCGAGGGTGGCGATGTGGTCAAAGAAATCGGGATAGGAGGTGGCGATCATGGCGACATCATCAACCGATGATGCGGCCTGTGCACCCAATCCGATCACCAGGCCGCTCATGGCGAGGCGGTGGTCGTGATGGGTCGGGGTCAGGCCGCCGCCAGGGACGCCGCCGACACCCATGCCTGTGACCGCCAGGCTGTCCTGTCCTTCCTCGACCGGAACGCCGTTGGCACGCAGCATCGCCGCACTGCCGGCGAGGCGGTCGCTCTCCTTGGCCCGCAGCTCTTCAAGGCCCGGCATGTGAGTGGTGCCATTGGCGTAGGCCGCGGCAACACACAGTACAGGATACTCGTCGATCATCGACGGAGCCCTTGTCGCCGGCACGGTGATGCCGTGCAGCTGGCTGTGTCGCACCCGGATATGCATGGTTTTCTCGCCGGCCATGTCCGGACCCGGCGTGAGGACGATGTCGGCACCCATTTCCTTCAAGGTGTCGATCAGTCCGGTCCGGGCCGGATTGTCCATCACGCCTTCCAGGGTGATGTCCGATCCGGGAATGATCAGGGCCGCCACAATCGCGAAGGCCGAGGAGGACGGGTCCCCCGGCACGTCGACGGGGCAGGCGGTGAGGGTTTGCGGTCCGGTCAGCGTGATGGTCGCGGCAGTGCCGGCTCGCTCGACCGCTAGTGTCACACCGAAGGCTTTCAGCATGGTCTCGGTATGATCCCGGGTGATCTGCGGCTCATGCACCACCGTGGTTCCGGTCGCACCGAGCGCCGCCAGCAGGACGGCGGACTTCACCTGGGCCGAGGCGACTGGAGGGGTGTAATGGATGCCCGTCAGCGGGCCGCCATCCAGCCGGGCGGGCAGGCGCCCCTCGGTCGTCGTGAAGCGGGCGCCCATTTCACCAAGCGGGTCGGTCACACGACGCATCGGCCTGGAGGACAGGCTTTCATCGCCGATGAAGTCGGCACTGGCCCCGGTTCCGGCGACGGCGCCCATCATCAGGCGGACACCGGTCCCGGCATTGCCGAAGTCCAGCGGTGCCGAAGGGGTGGTCCATTGACCGCCGCACCCGTCGATCCGCCAGTGGCCCGGGCCGAGATGGTCGACAGTGGCGCCCAGCGCGGCTGCCGCGCGGCCGGAATTGATCACATCATCGCTTTCCAGCAGGCCGGTGACTTCGGTCACGCCTTTCGCGAGCCCTCCCAGTATGAAGGCACGATGGGAAATTGATTTGTCGCCCGGAGCCTTGATGGTTCCGGACAGGGCAGAGGCGGGCACGGCCCGCATGGCGCCGGAAAGGCGCTTCAAAGATGGGGTCATCAACGGAATTGCAAGGTTTGAGGTGACATGACGGCGATCAGGTTTTGACAGAGCGCGATGATCGTGGCAACGGGGCGCGCCGATTTAGAAAACTGGTTATGTAGGGAAGCCATGGCCAAGCCTGAACTAGGAAGCAAGCGCGCCTGCCCAAGCTGCAGCGCCAAATTTTACGACCTCGGACGCCGGCCGGCCCGGTGCCCCAAGTGCGGAACCGAGTTTGACCCGGAGCGCGAAGACCCGCGTCTGAAGGCCAAGCTCGAAGCCGTCGAAGAGGATGAAGCGCCGAAAAAGTCAGCGAAAGCGGACGACGAGGACGGCTATGGCGACGAGGCGGATGACACGCCTGAAGTCGATGCCGAAACGCTCGCCCGCAAACCGGCTGGCGACGATGATGATGACGATGATGATGACGATGGCGCATCAGGTCTGAGCGACGACCTTCCCGACGGTTTCGGCGAGGGCGGCGTTGATGCCGACGATGATGACGACGATGATGCTGACGATACCGGCGTGCTGATCGACGATGATGAGGACGACGATTTCGGTGACTTCAACATCGACAAGGACGAGGACAATTAGGCCTTGGCAGGTGCGCTGCATTTGCTGCGCAAAAGAGGCTTGATCCCGGGGAAAACCGGGACTAGGTTCCGCGCCTCTCGCCTAGGGCATATACCCAAGCGCCTGCGGTGACCCGAGTTTCGGGGCCATAGCTCAGTTGGGAGAGCGCTTGCATGGCATGCAAGAGGTCGTCGGTTCGATTCCGTCTGGCTCCACCAAGATCAAACCCCGCCGGTTTCCGGCGGGGTTTTTTCGTATCCGGCTGCTATGGTTCGGGAATCAGTCTTCCGACGGGCTCCATCCCATGCGGTTTTCCCAGGCCTGGCGCCGGATCCCGGCCCGTTCGGTTTCTGTGTCATCGAGATCATCGGCCAGGGTCTCGGCGAGGCTGGCCGCCTGGTCGTCTCCGAGCTCTCCGGCGAGGGTGTAAAGCGCCATCGCTTCGCCGCGATCATTGACGCCCCAGTCCGGGTCCAGCCAGCTGTCCGCCAGCGCAATCAGCGCCAGCGTGTCTCCGGCTTCAGCCCCGGCTTCCCAGGCCTGGCGGGCGGCGGCCTGGTCGACCGGTCCGGCCAGACCTTCGGCCGCACCGATGCCCAGCAGATACTGGGCGCGGACCAGTTCGGGGTCCCGATCGAGCGCGTCACGCGCAAGGGTCACGGCCCGGATCGCGTCGCTGTCGCCATCGCTGTCGCCGTCAAACATCAGGGTCTCGGCCAGGGTGAGGCTGGCTCCCGGACCCGTGTCGACATCGCCGAGGAGGGATTCCAGGATCGCCACGGCTTCGTCGCGTTCGTCGCTGTAGTCGTACAGCATCAATTCGGCGAGGTCGTGGCCAGCGGCCTTGTCGCCGGAATTCCAGGCGAGTTCAAAGAAAGCGCGAGCCCGGTCGATATCCGTCGGAACGCCGAAACCATCCCGATAGAGAATGCCCAACATGTGATTGGCGGGCTGGTGCCCGGCATCGGCGGCCTGGATCAGCCAGTAGCGCCCCGTCACCGTGTCGGGTTCGCCGTCCTCGGGGAAGGTGAGCGAGTAGCCATACTCGAAGGCCGCGACAGGATCGCCGGTCTCGGCCTGTTCACGCAGGCTGGGGGGTGGGGTTTGGGCCGATGCCGCAGCGCCGGTGAGCGCCACGATTCCGGCCAGTAGACAGACGCGCAGCATGCCCGGTCTCCTGACAGTGTGGAGCCGCAGGAAAGCAGGGTGTGGCTGAACGTGTGATGAGTGCCCTGTTCAGGCCGGGCGGGTTCAGGCGGCGTCGGACGCCGGTTCGCCGGACAGGACAGCGTGTACGGCATCGCCATTCGGCGCGGCGCGCAGGCGCTGGCGGACATCTTCCCGGCGCAACAGCCGGGACACGCGGGCCAGTGCCTTGAGGTGCTCGGCACCGGCATTTTCCGGTGCCAGAAGCATGAAAATCAGATCGGCCGGCCGGCCGTCGATCGACTCGAAGTCGACCGGCGTCCGGAGCCGGGCAAAGATACCGACCACCTCATCCATCCCGCTCAGGCGGGCATGGGGAATGGCGACACCCTGTCCGACCCCGGTAGAGCCGAGGCGTTCACGCTGAAGCACGGCATCGAAGATCGTCCGGGACGCCTGTCCCGTTATGCCGGCGGCCAGTTCGGACATGGCCTGCAGGGCCTGTTTCCGGCTGGACGCACCCAAATCGATGCACACTCCCGAACCCGGGATCAAATCAGCTAACGCCATTGTCCGACTACACGCTCCTAGGCTGGCTCTGAGCGGTCTTCCCGCGCCGGGTTCAGCCATCCGATATGGCCGTCCGGTCGCCGGTAGACGATGTTGAGACCGCCATTGGCGGCGTTGCGGAACATCAGGAAGGACGAATCCGCCGCATCCAGTTCCAGCGACGCCATGCCCACGGTCAGGGTGCGGACTTCTCCGACCTGTTCCGCGATGACGATCGGCTCAGGGGCACCATTGAGCGGTGCATCACTTGTGTCTTCGTCGTCGAGGTCCTCGTCATCGACATGGCTGTCGCGCATGCCCTTGAGGACGACGATCGGAAGACTCTCGGCCGGAAGTTCGGCCTTGTTGTCATTGTGGTGGTTCTTCAGTTTCCGCTTGTAGCGGCGGAGGCGCTTCTCCAGGCGCTCCATGGTATTTTCCGCTGCTTTGTAGGCATCCTCGGCTTCGCCGTGGGCCTGCAGCATGACGCCCGATGGCAGATGCACCGAACACTCCACGCGAAAGCCTGTGCCCTCGCGCGAGATCGATACATAAGCTTCACCGGGACGGTTGAAGTATTTGGCAACTCCGTCTTCCACGCGCCCGAGAATCTGTTCTCGCAGCGCGCCGCTGACGTCGATGCCTTTGCTGACCACCTGTATATGCATGCGCTCCTTCCCGCCGGCCATTCACCGGCACGTGAGGCGTTGACGTGCAGTTCCGCCTCTCCTCGGAAAGCGGGCGGAACCTAGTCGCGGGCCGCAGGGGGAGTCAATGACTGTTCTCCGGATGCCTGCAGGCCGCGATCTCGGTGGAAGAATACCACCGGGGCGCCCGTTCAAGCGATCCCTAGCCAGCGCGTTTTAGCATGCGACGACGCTGGACCGAGGACGGGATGTTGAGCGCCTCCCGGTATTTGGCCACAGTCCGGCGGGCGATTTCAATCCCTTCATCCCGTAATTGTTCAACGAGACTGTCATCGGACAGCACCCCGTCGGCCGATTCCTGGCCGATCATCAGCTTGATGCGATGGCGGACGGCCTCGGCAGAGTGGGCCTCCCCGCCGCCGGCGGACGGAATGGCGGAGGTGAAGAAATATTTCAGCTCGAACATGCCGCGCGCTGTCGCGACATATTTGTTCGACGTGACGCGGCTGACGGTCGATTCGTGCATGCCGATGGCGTCGGCGACTGTTTTCAGGTTGAGGGGACGCAGATAGGCGACGCCATGAGCCAGGAACATGTCCTGTTGGCGCACGATTTCACTCGCCACCTTGAGAATCGTCCGGGCGCGCTGATCGAGACTTTTCACCAGCCATGAGGCGTTCTGCGAGCACTCGGTGATGAAGGTTTTGTCGGTCTCGGACTTGGCGACAGCGCTGATCTCGTTGAAATAGCTGTTATTGACCAGCACGCGCGGCAGGGTCTCCGAATTCAGTTCCACTTGCCAGCTGCCATCCGGCGACTGGCGGATGAAGACGTCCGGTTCGACCGCCCGGGTTGAATCGCTGCCGAAGGCATGTCCCGGCTTGGGGGTCAGGGCGCGAATCTCGGAGATCATTTCGTCGAGGTCTTCGCTGTCGACGCCGCACAGGGATTTCAGGGCGACATAATCATGCTTGGCGAGGCGCTCGAGATTGTCGAGCAGGGTCGCCATGGCGGGGTCGAGCCGGTCCTTGTCCTTGAGTTGCAGGGCCAGGCATTCGGGCAGGTCGCGGGCCATCACGCCGGCCGGGTCGAAGGTCTGCGTCAGGTCGAGCACGGCTTCGACGCGGGCGCGTTCGACCCCGAGCTGCGTTGCGATCTCGTCGAGGTCCGAGCGCATATAGCCATCATCATCGGCCAGGTCGATCAGGTGCGCACCGATCAGGCGGTCGACCGGATCGCCGGTCGCCATCGACAATTGTTCATGCAGGTGTTCGGCCAGCGAAATCTCGCGCGAGGAATTGGCGATGGCGTCATAGTCTTCGCTCGCCGGGCCGCGACTGCCACCGGAGGTGTGGCCCGAGACCGAGCCGGCGCCCATGGCAGCACCACTCTCGACGCCGTCAACGCCGGACAGGTCCGACTTCGAATCATCGCCATGCATCATGTCGACATCGGCATCGATGGAATCATTGGCATCGGCCGAGGGCGCAGCCAGTTCCAGCTCGCGCGGTTCGCCCTGGCCCTCTTCGCGTTGCGATTCGGCTGATTCGCCACTGTCATCGCGTTCGAGCAGGGGATTGCGTTCCAGCTCGCCTTCGACGAACTCGGCAAGCTCGATATTCGAGAGCTGCAACAGCTTGATGGCTTGTTGGAGCTGGGGCGTCATCACCAGGGATTGTCCCTGGCGCATATCCAGCTTCTGCATCAATCCGGCCATGTGAACCTCTGTTTGGTACGTTTCATGCAGAGGTTAATCAGCCAAAGCTTTCTCCGAGATAAACGCGCCGCACATCCGGGTCGGCCCGGATCGCCGCAGGCGAGCCTTCAAACAACACCTCACCCTCATGGATGATCGTGGCTCTGTCAGTGATTTCAAGGGTTTCACGGACATTGTGGTCGGTGATCAAGATGCCGATTCCACGCTCCTTCAAAAAGCGGATCAGGTCGCGGATATCGGTGATGGCCAGCGGGTCGATACCGGCAAAGGGCTCGTCCAGCAGCATGAAGGAGGGGCGAGTCGCCAGGGCGCGGGCGATTTCCATGCGTCGACGTTCGCCGCCTGACAGTGACGGCGCCGGCGCTTCGCGCAAGTGCGAGATGCGCAATTCTTCCAGCAGCTGATCAACCAGGGCATGGCGCGCATCGCGGTTCTTTTCGACCACTTCGGCGACCGCGAGCACATTCTGCTCAACCGTCATGCCGTGAAAGATCGATTTTTCCTGCGGCAGATAGCCGATGCCCAGACGCGCGCGCTGGTACATGGGCAGGCGGGTAATGTCCTCGCCATCCAGCAGGATGCGGCCATAGTCGGCCTCGACGAGGCCGGTGATCATGTAGAAACAGGTCGTCTTGCCGGCGCCATTGGGGCCCAGCAGTCCGGCGACTTCGCCGCGCTGGAGCGAAACCGAGACCCCCTTCACAACCGGGCGCTTGCGATAGGCCTTGCCGATCTGTTCGACAACAAGGCCGCCCGCCGTGTCGGTTTCTGCCCGGGGCGTGGGTTCGGTGATCGCCATGAAGGAAAGTGTCCTTGTTCCGCAGGCCCGCGAGCAGGCGCGCTGTCAGCCTTCGGGATTTTCGGTCGATTCGGAGGTGTCGGTTGAGCGGGCCGGCTGCAGAACCATGCGCACGCGTTCACCGGTGCCGGCCTCGCCGAAATTGGAATTGCCGGTGGTCAGGTTGTTCACAAAACGGTTGGTGGTGATGACATTGTCGCCCTGGGTGATGACGACCTCCCCGGTCAGGGTGATGACTTCCTCGGCCAGCTCGTAGACGCCGCGATCGCCGCGCGCCCTCTGTGTCGGCGTGATGTAGAAGACATTGTCGGTAGCGACGATCCGGTCGATATCACCCCAGCCGCCGCCGGGACCCTCGCCGGTGTAATAAACGTCCATCCGGTCGGCCTGGAGGCTCGATTCACCCTGGACGACATGCACGTCACCGAGCCAGACGATGTGACGCTCGGCGTCGAGCACCTCGAAGGTCTCGGCCTCGATATCCAGCGGCAAGGATGAGTTTCCGATTTGCGCCGACGCGGCTGTGGACGGCAATGCTGCCGCGGCCAATCCGAACAGGGTGATTGCAAGCAGGCGCATCAGTCGTTTCCTTCTTCGGGCGACGCATCCGGAATGGGCGCGGTGCGGTCTTGTATCAGGCGGGCCCGGACATTGCCGGAGAAGATGATGCGATTGCCGCCATCGGTGATTTCGTAGCTGTCAGCCCGGATTGTACCCATCGGGCCGGTACCTTCCACTGCTTCTTCACCGGTCACGCGTTCTTCGCGCAGGAAGATGCGGGCGTGGTCGGACTGGAAAGTATAGCCCGCCCGGGTCCGGAAGTTGACGTCGGAATAGAGGTCGAGAATGCGGTTCGGCAAATCGTATCGGCCCGACTCCGCGAGCACCCGGGACACGTCCGCACCGGCTTCGAGGAAGTCATAGTCGAGGCGCGGGCGTTCCAGCTCCGTCACGCCATCGGCCGCATCCCGCCGCCGGATGGCCGTGTCGGCGGTCACAACGTACGGGGTCAGGCTTTCGTCGCGTCCGGTAAAACGCGGATTGGTCATGCGGACATCCGCGCTGACGGCTTCAGTCTCACCCGTCGCATTGCCACTCGATCCGAGCACGAGCTGGACGACCAGCAGGGCGGCGATCGAAAGGGCCCCCGCCGTGAACAGCAGTCGCATTCCGCGCACGAAGGCCGTGCGCTTGCGGGCGACGCTGAGCGCAAGCGCACGTCTGGGTTCCCACCGCCCGGACGCAGCAGGTTCAAAGGCATCTCGGCCGGAGGAAGCGGTCAGACTGGTCACGGGGTCATACACATCCGATCGGGCGCTCGCATCAGGCCCGTACGCCAGAAAGACCAGCCTTTGCAGGCCTTTTCAAGGCGGCCAAGGTCAGGAATGGGCAAAAATGTCGATTTCCGGCCAGCCGGCCAGGTCAAGCTTGGCGCGGGTTGGCAGGAAGTCGAAACAGGCCCTGGCGAGCTTTGTGCGGCCTTCGCGTTCGAGCATCATGCCCAGCTTCTCGCGCAACTGGTGCAGGTGGAGCACGTCGGAGGCCGCATAGTCCAGCTGTGCGGGAGACAGTTCGTCCGCGCCCCAGTCAGACGATTGCTGCTGCTTGTTCATATCGGCGCCGACCAGTTCGCGGGTCACATCCTTCAGGCCGTGGCGGTCGGTATAGGTACGCACCAGTTTCGACGCGATCTTGGTGCAGAAGACCGGCGCCATCGTCACGCCGAGATACTTCTCGACCATGGCCACATCGAAACGGGCAAAGTGGAGGATTTTCTCGACGGCGTTGTCGGCCAGCACCCGCTTGAGATTGGGGCAGTCATAATCGGCCCGGTTCATCTGCACGACATGGGCATCGCCGTCGCCGGACGACAGCTGCACCACGCACAGCATGTCGCGGGTCAGCGACAATCCCAGGGTTTCCGTATCAACCGCGACGATGGGGCCGAGGTCGAGGTCAGCGGGCAGGTCGCCCTTGTGATAGTGAACGGTCATGGCGTCATCCTTGTTTGTTCCAGCGTCTAGCGCCGCGCGGCGCGCGGTGCAATGCGCGCCAGCTTGTCGGCGACGCTGGTTTCGTCGTCCCGGTTGAGAAATTGCGGCGTTTCCAGCTCGGCCGACGGATTGCCGGCGATGACCGCGTCGAGCAGCGCCGTGACCGTCGCGCCGTCGGGCGTCGCCAGCCAGTTAGCCCGGCGGGCGAGCAGGGCCTCGGCCGAAGACTCCAGCCTTTGCGGCGTCAGACGCTCGCCCGTGACACCGGCATCTTCCGGCGCGTCGCCGGCCATGATGGCCAGCATGTCGGCACCGACATGCGGCAGGTAATGGGATGGCTCATAGAAGGTCGGGTGGGCATCGGTTGCGTCGGCGGCGGGCGCCGGCAGCGCGGCGAAGGGGCGAAAGCCGGAAAAATCGTATAACTGGCTGGCAGGGCCGGGCAGGCAGGCCCCGACCGGTTCGCGGTCGGCATGGCGGGCGAAGGTCTCGGTCAGTGCGGCGCGAAAGGCCAGGAAGTCCTCACCGCGCCCGGCCCGGAACAGCGCTTCTTCCCGCCAGGCATGCAGGGGATGGATAAAGCCGGTGACCTGCACGCCCTGCGCCGTCAGATCGTCCAGCACGGTTTCGAAAAGGGCCAGCCGTTCCGCGTCGAAGCGATAGCCCAGATAGAAGCGGTAAATGCCGCGGGCACCATTTTCATAGCGTGTCCGCTGGGCGCCGGCCGGATAGGTGTCGGCCCAGGGCACGCGCGGCGACGAGCCGGTCAGATTGTCGGCCAGGAGCTGGACCGACGCGCCGAACGTGCTCGGCGACAGGGCGACCCGGGCACGGGCGAAGTCGGCATTGCCGTCACGCAGTGCCGACAGCCAATAGGTCGACTTGGCCTTGGAGTGGGTGCCGAATTCGTCGAGATCGAGCCCGATCACCACACAGCGCAGCCGGGCGCCTCCGGCGGCCAGCGCGGCGGCCTGCGACAGTTCGAAGATATTGGTGCCGCGCATGCCGGCATTGATGAAGCCGGCGGGCAGCTCGGCCGCATCTCGCGGAAAACCGTCGACCGTGCGTGAGGAGCCCAGGATGATGGCCGGGTCGTCGCCGCGGGCCAGCTGGTCGGCGACATGGACGCGTCCGCCGTCTTCATACAGGCGGGTGTCACGCGCTGTCAGTCCGGCAATGTCCGGCGTGCCCATGATGCCGAACGGGTCGACCAACGCGTTGAACCCGGCAAACCCCGCCAGGGCGGTGAAGAGGGCAATCAGCAATGTCGCGGCATAACGTTGCATCGGGGGCGGGTCCTAGAAGGTGTAATAGATGAATTCGGAGGTCTTCCAGGCGTTCAGTACCGACAGGAAGAGCAGCACGGCGGCGCCGATGGCGGCCCAGTGGGTAAAGCGCCAGCGCGGGCCAGGCCTGGGCTTGATCTGGGCGTCTTTCAGGGTCTGCTCGTCGAGCACTTCGGCAAACAGTTCCGGCGTGTCCGGCAGGGACCAGACCAGGCCGAGCCCGAAGGCGACCCAGATCACCAACTCGCCCGACACGCCCTCAAGCCCCAGTCCGGACATGCCGAACATGCCGGCCAGGATGCGCCCGGCGCCGGTCCAGCTCTCGGCCCGGAAGAAGACCCAGGCGATGGTGGTAAAGGCAAAGGTCAGGCCGATCGCCAGAATGCGGCGATGGCCGTCAAACCAGCCCTTGGGTCCCCATTTGGCCCAGTAATGGTTCACCGTCAGACCCAGACCGTGCAGCCCGCCCCAGATGACAAAGGTCCAGGCCGCGCCATGCCAGAGGCCGCCCAGCAGCATGGTCGCCATCAGATTGATCGAACGCCGCGTCTCGCCATGCCGGTTGCCACCCAGCGGGATGTAGAGATGGTCACGCAGGAAATGGCTCAGCGTGATGTGCCAGCGACGCCAGAATTCGACAATCGAGGCTGACTTGTAGGGTCCATTGAAATTGACCGGCAGGCGGAAACCCAGGCAGCGCGCCAGGCCCAGCGCCATGTCGGAATAGCCCGAAAAATCGAAGAAGATCTGCAGCGCATAGGCCGTCGCGCCCAGCCAGGCGGCGACCAGTCCCGGCGTGTCACCGCGCTCGGCCATGGCGAACAGGGAGGAGGCGTAGGGCTCGATGCTTTCGGCGATCAGCACTTTCTTGGCCAGGCCGATGGCGAACAGCGACAGGCCGACGCCCAGATTGTCCCACAGGTCGTCCTTGCGGGTGGTGTCGTTGAATTGCGAGGCGATCTGGTGGTGCTGGATCAGCGGTCCGGCGACGATGTGCGGGAAGAATGAGACGAACAGCGCATGCGCGAAGAAGCGGCCCGGCTCGGTCTTCCGGCGTGCCACATCGACCAGGTAGGAAATCTGCTGGAAGGAGAAAAACGAGATCGCCAGCGGCAGGCCGAGGCCCAGCTCGGGAATGTCGAGCCTGGTCAGCGCGTTGATATTGCTGGCCAGGAAGTCGGCATATTTGAAGAAGCCGAGCAGTGACAGGTTGAAAATGATGCCGATGGCCAGCAGCGGCTGATTGCCCCAGCGCCGCATCAGGCGCGCCACGATGTGGTTGATGATCACCGAGCCGAGCAGCAGCAGGACATGCCGGATGAACCACAGCGAGCGGATCAGGCTCTCAAGCGTCCAGCCATCCAGCTCGTGCCAGGGCGCCCGCGAGACATCCCACCACGCATAGAAGAAGAAGCTGGCCGCCGCGAGCAGGCTCAGCGCCGTCCAGTGCGAGATATAGCGACGCGCCAGATAATAGGTGAGCAGCACGCCGGGCAGGAAAAGAAACAGGAATTCGAAGGAATTGAAGATCATGACCGCGCCGCGCCGGAGGTGGCAGGGACGCTAGCCGCCCGCCACCCGGGCGGCAAGGCAGGCCTGCACGCACCAGGGTTATCCACAGGGCGGGCCGACCAGTGTCACATCTCACCCGATTAATGTCCTGTTAACGAATAAAAATCGCATCGAATTGCATCAGGAGTGCAGCGGAACTCCCCATAATTACTGCACAAGCAGGATATTGCGAAAACAACCGAAACGTCCGTATACGGACTTTACAATCACTGGCCATTCTGTAACATTAGTGTCATACAAGATCCTGACACGTTTCTCGCAGGAGGGAGAACACATGAAAAACCAGAGCAAAATGATCGCTGCTTCCCTCGCCGCGTCCTTCGCCTTCATGGCACCGGCCACGGCTCAAGCCCCCGACGGTGGGGAAGCCTTTTATCTCGAAATGATGGGCGAGCGCGCCTGGGAAGTTTCCTGCCAGCTCACCCAGGGAGATGGCGACAGCGTCGCCACCCGTGAGCGTGGCCGCGGCCTGCTCGACAATGGCCGTTTCTCGGTCGGTGATGTGGTCAGCGGCCTGTGCACCTATTCGGTGCCGGACCGCGGCGAGCTTCGCCTGACCCTCAATGTCGAGCATACCCAGCTGGAATGCCCGTTCACGGTGACCGAAGCCGGCTTCTGCCGCGCCTATCTCCAGCCCGGTGACAGCGGCAGCTTCAACATCCAGCGCCGCACGACCCCGGTCTCGACCGGCTCGTAAGCGCCCGACGATATAACCTGTACGAAGCATTCAGGTTGAAAGACGCCCGGCTGTGGTCCCCCGCAGTCGGGCGCTTTCGTGTGCACCAACCCCAAAAACGAAAACGGCCCGCCAGGCGGACCGTTCAATCGTCGCAACAGTTGCGAAGCAATGGTGCCCAGGAGAAGACTCGAACTTCCACTCCCTTGCGGGAACTGGCACCTGAAGCCAGCGCGTCTACCAATTCCGCCACCTGGGCAGGTGTGCGAGGCGCGGTAACTAAAGCCGGGGCGGGGCGCTGTCAACGGGCTCAATGCACGCATCGCTGTGTTCTGCAGTCGGACCGCAAGCGCATTGCCGCATGGACAGCGCCGCGGTTTTTTGGTCTATCCGGATCAAATCCCATCTGTATGAGGGCAAACCATGCTGCGAGACGAGATCATCACCGTGTTTGGCGGGTCCGGATTTGTCGGGCGTCATGTGGTTCGGGCGCTGGCGAAAGCCGGCTATCGGGTCCGCGTGGCGACGCGTCGCCCGCACCTGGCCCAGGACCTGCGGGTCATGGGTGTGGTCGGGCAGGTCCAGCTGGTCCAGGCCAATCTGCGGGTCGCGGCTTCTGTCGAGCGGGCACTTGATGGCGCCAGCGGCGTGGTCAATCTGGTCGGGGTGCTCAATGAGAGCGGCCGTCAGACCTTCTCCCGCCTGCACGCCGTCGGCGCCGCAACCATCGCAAAGGCAGCGTCCGGGCTCGGCATTGAGCGCATGATCCAGGTCTCCGCCATCGGTGCCTCGGCAGACAGCGCTTCGCGTTATGCCCGCACCAAGGCCGAGGGCGAAGCCGCCGTTCTGGCGGCGCTGCCGCAGGCGACGATCCTGCGTCCGTCCATCGTGTTCGGCACCGAGGACGGCTTCTTCAACCGTTTCGGCGCCCTGGCGCGCTTTGTGCCGGCCCTGCCGCTGTTTGGCGGCGGCAAGACCCGTTTCCAGCCGGTCTTCGCTGGTGATGTCGGCAAGGCCGTCCTGGCAGCGTTCGAGCGGTCCGAAGCGCGCGGCCAGACTTATGAGCTGGGCGGACCGGGCGTCTATACATTCGAAGAGCTGATGCGCTTCATCCTCGACGAGACCGACCGTCCGCGCCTCCTGCTGCCGCTGCCCTGGGTGATCGGCAAGGTGATCGCGACCGTCTCCGAACTGGTCGGAGCGCTGCCCCTGATGCCGGTCCTGATCACCCGCGACCAGCTGGTGCAGCTGCAGTCTGACAATGTGGTGTCGGAAAGTGCCAAGGGATTGGCCGATCTGGGCGTCACCGGTGAAACCGTTGAGGCCATCGTTCCGAGCTATCTGGAACGCTATCGTCGCTATGGCCAGTTCCACGAGCGCGAAGCCTGATCCAGGGCTATTGTCCCTGGATGATCCGGATGATGGATTGAAAGACGGGTCGCGCTTTACGCGGCCCGTTTTTTCTTGCCTGTCCGAGCCCAGGCGATGAGCGGCAGGCCGGCGGCCAGCACCACAAGCCCCCCCACGCCCAGCGGCCCGTTCCAGGGCCATTCGGGCTCGGACAGGAAGAGCAGCGCCACCCCGGCAACGGCGTTCAGGGCGCCGTGCATGCCCGCCGCCGCGACCAGTCCGCCGCGCTCGCGGACCAGCGCGTGATAGGGTGTCCACAGCGTCGTGAAGACGGTCATGACGGCCACGCCGGTCCAGCCCAGGCCGGGGTAATTATAGCCCATCAGGATGATCGGTGCGTGCCAGAGTCCCCAGAGCACACCGACCGCCAGGCACATGGGCCAGAAGCCGAGACCCGCGAGACGCGGTTGCAGCCAGCCGCGCCAGCCCAGTTCCTCGCTGATCATCAGGAAAACAGTGTTGAAGGCGATCCCGACCGGCAGGCCCACGGACAGCTGGATGACCAGCAGGGTTCCGGGATCCATTGGCGCATCCTGCTCCGCCGCCTCGAGCTGGGCCGCGATGACGGCGACCGGGTCACCGATCGTCTGGCCGGAGAGTGCCAGTGTGGCCAGGACGGCGAGGGCGCAGACGATGACCGGCACCAGCCAGGCGATGACCGTCCATTTGGCGACCGTGCCCAACCCATGCCCCCGCAAGCCGATCGCAGCGAGCCGTCGGCCCTTGTCGAACAGCGCCATGCAGACGATCGCCGCCAGTGCCGGGCCCATCATCATCAGGGACAGCAAGCCGACCCCGGTCAGTGGGCCCTGCGCGCCCAGGCCACCACTGGCATGGATCTGCCAGGCGACCAGCCAGCTGAAGCCAAATGCGATCAGCAGGAAAACCAGAATGGCACGCATGGCAGCCTCCGCGTTAATTAGGGTTATTCCTAATCAATCACGGGGCAGGGTTCCGGGCAAGCTATTTCGGCTTCTTCCTAAACAAAAAAGACCAACAAGGCGAGACCTAGGGCGACGCGATAGAGCGCGAAGGGCAAAAAGCCGATCCGCTCGACCAGTCGCATCAGCACGGCGATGGCGGCCCAGGCTGTGACAAAGGACAGGCCGGCCACGATCAAGCCGTCGGACAGGCTGGCGCCGGTTGCCATGCCGTCGGCGCGGACCAGCTCGATCAGGGACACCAGACCGAAGGCGGCGATCACCGGGATTGCCATCAGCATGGAGAAGCGGGCGCTGTCGGTACGCGTCAGTCCCAGGCCGCGGGCGGCGGTCATGGTCACGCCGGAACGCGACGCGCCGGGGATCAGGGCGAACAGCTGGGCGATACCGATCAGGGCGGCTTGTTTGAAACTCATTGTTTCGATGGTTACGGTCTGGCGGCCATATTTGTCGGCCAGCCATAGCGGCAGGGCAAAGACCAGGGTGGCAATGGCGATGACACGCGGTGAGCGCAGGCTGTCTACCAGGTCAAAGGCGACGAGGGCCCCGGCGACAATGATGATCGGCGGCATAGAGGCGGCGACCAGCAGAGCGAGGCGCCCGCCCGGCGTGACCCGGCCCTGCAGAAAGGCCAGCTTGCCCAGTGCCACGGAAACGATGTCGCTGCGGAAATAGACCAGCACGGCCAGCAGCGAGCCGGCATGGGCCATCACGTCGATCAACGGACCCTGGTCAGCCTGACCGAGCACTTGTGGCGCGAGGATGAGATGGGCCGAGGACGAGATCGGGAGGAATTCGGTGATGCCCTGCACAAGCGCGAGGATGACGAGAAAGAACAGGCTCATGGGGTATTCCTGGCAGCAAGGATCGCGCCGATAGTTGAACAATCCGCCGCGCTTGGCCAGATGCGGGGCAGACCTTGCTCACAAGGTGGCGCACTGCCCGGATTGACGACCGCCCTGCGGCACAGCAAAACCGGTGTCGAAGGATAACATCATGCCCCATGATTTTGCCGCAGGACCGGGTGGGCCCGGCCGCCTGAGCCCGAAAGACGCGTTGAGCCATACTGGCCAGGCGACGGCGGCGTCTGTCGTGGTGGCGTTGATCCTGACCCTGACCAAGGCCGGCGTGTGGTGGATGTCGGGATCGGTGGCCCTGCTGGCCTCAATGGCCGACAGCCTGCTCGATCTGACCGCCTCGCTCGCCGTCTATCTGTCGGTGCGATACGCCGCCGAGCCGGCCGATGCGGAACACCGTTTCGGGCATGGCAAGGCAGAGGCCTTCGCCGGCATCCTTCAGGCGATCTTTGTTGCTGTCTCGGCGGCGCTGCTGATGCGCGAAGGGGTCGAGCATCTGATCAATCCGGTCGAGGTGCGTGCCGGCGGCTGGGCCTTTGCGGTCATGCTGCTCTCGATCGCGATGACGATCGGCCTGGTCATCATCCAGACCCGGGCCGTCACCGCGACCGGCTCGATCGCGGTCGAGGGGGATCGCGCCCATTATTTCTCCGATCTCGGGGCCAATGTGGTGGTCATCATCGGCATTGCCGGCTCGACCCTGCTCGGCCTGTTATGGCTCGACGCGGCGGCTGCCCTGGCCGTTTCGCTCTGGCTGTTCTGGACTGCCTGGACCGTGGCCCGCTCGGCCGGTGACCAGTTGATGGACCGCGAACTGCCTGATGAGGCCCGCGACCTGATCTGTGCCCTCGCCAGCGATGATCCGCGCATCATCAATGTTCATGAACTGCGCACCCGAGCCGCCGGTCCGCTGGTACACATCCAGTTTCACGTCTCGCTGGAGCCGGATCTGACCCTGCGCGAGGCCCATACCATCTTGATCGACTGCGAACGGCGGCTGCACGATACCTTCCCGGCCGCCGACATCCTCATCCATGCCGACCCGCACGGGGTTGCGGAACCGCATGGCGGTGAATTTTTCAATGCAGAAAGCACGACCAAGGGCGCTTAGACTTCTGGTTGAAGCGGGTTAGCCTGTCGCGATGCGAACGCTACACTTCTGGCCCCTCGATCCCTTCTCCCGACAGGTTCGCCTCGTGCTCGAGGAGAAATCCCTGCGCCATGAGCTGCAGCTGGAAGTGCCGTGGGAGCGGCCGGACGATCTTCTGTCTCTCAATCCGGCCGGCACCACACCGGTCCTGATCGATGAGAGCGGCGGTGGTCGGCGGGTCATCGTCGAGAGCCGCGCCATCCTGGAATATCTTGAGGAAACCACGCCCAGCCCCTGCCTGCTGCCGGGAGGTCCGGCCGAGCGCGCCGAAGCGCGCCGTCTCGTTGACTGGTTCGACCGCAAATATGATGGCGAGGTCAACGCCTATCTCCTGCACGAAAAGCTGGAGAAAAAGGCCCAGGGTCTTGGCGCACCGGATCCTGCCGCCCTGCGCGCCGGCCGTGATCACCTGCGCTGGCATCTCGATCACATGGCCTGGCTCCTCGAGGCCCGCGACGGACTTGCCGGCCCCCGCTACACCCTCGCGGATATCGCCGCCGCTGCGCACCTGTCCTGCGCCGACTATCTCGGCGACGTCCCCTGGGACGAGTTCGAGCCGGTCAAGCAATGGTATTCCCGTGTGAAGTGCCGCCCGGCCTTTCGCGGGCTGCTGGCCGACAAGCTGCCGGGCGTGCCGGCTGCGGCGCATTATGCGGATCTGGATTTTTAGGCACGACGGATGGGCCCCGACGATCTCAAATCCCTCGCCCTCGAGCTCGGCTTCTCCACGGCCCGCATCTGCCGCGCCGATGAGGCCTGGGTCGCCGGTGATCGCCTGGCCGCGTATGTCGCGGACGGGCATCACGGGTCGATGGCCTGGATGGAGGAGACGCTGGCGCGGCGTCAGCATCCCACGGCCATGTGGCCGGAGGCGAAATCTGCTGTGGTGGTGGGCCTGAATTACGGGCCGGAGCACGATCCGCTGCCTTTGCTTGAGCGGCGCTCGGAAGCTGTGGTTAGCGTCTATGCGCAAAACTCCGACTATCATGACCTTCTGAAGAAGCGGCTGAAGCATCTGGCGCGCGCCTTTGCCGGGAAAACCGGTCAGCAGGTCAAGGTCTTCGTCGATACCGCGCCGCTGATGGAAAAGCCGCTGGCGGAAAAAGCGGGTATCGGCTGGCAGGGTAAACACACCAATCTGGTCTCTCGCGAATTCGGCTCCTGGCTGTTTCTGGGTGTGATGCTGACCGAGGCGGAGCTGGAGCCGGATGAGGCCGAGCGCGACACCTGCGGCTCGTGCCGTTCCTGCCTTGATGTATGCCCGACCAAAGCCTTCCCGCAGCCCTACCGGATCGATGCGCGGCGGTGCATCTCCTATCTCACCATCGAGCACAAGGGTGTCATTCCGCTCGAATTCCGCCAGCCGATGGGCAACCGGATCTATGGCTGTGATGACTGTCTGGCGGTCTGCCCGTGGAACAAGTTTGCGCAAACCAGCGCGGAGGCGGCCTTCCACCCGCGACCGGAGTTGAAAGGGGCGCTGCTGGCCGAACTGGCAGCGCTCGATGACGCCGCATTCCGGCAGGTTTTCACCGCCTCGCCGGTCAAACGGATCGGGCGCGACCGCTTTGTCCGCAATGTCATGATTGCGATCGGCAATTCCGGCGACGAGGCACTTGTCCCGGTGGCAAGAATGGCGCTGGACGACGTATCACCGCTGGTGCGAGGCATGGCTGTCTGGGCGTTGGGACAGTTGTCGCCACGTCTCGCTTCGGACATGTCCGAAACGTTGACCGACGCGGAGGCTGACAGTGATGTCCGGATGGAGTGGGCGACCCTGGCGAGCGGGAATTCGTAGCGCGACGCATCAAAATTGAGGGGATGTTATCTATTTGTCATGCACTCTGAGGCTCGAGAATGGGCAAGGACATAGCTTCGGGGGGAGCGACAGTCATGACAACAATCAGCATGGGCCGTGCACGATGACTTCGGCGGATTTTCAAACTGACATGTCGTCCGAGACGATCTCGGTGTTGATCTGCGAAAGCAGCTCGGTTCAGTTGCGCATCCTGTCCGAAGCCGTCCGGCAGGCCGGCTACAGCGTGCAGACAGCAAACAGTGCCGAAGACGCGCTGGCGATTTTGCAGATGGGAACGGTCGACATTTTCCTGACGGGGATCGAGGTCGGAGCGGTGTCCGGGCTGGAAGCCTGCTGGTCATTGAAGGCCAACGCCGAGACCGAGTCCGTCTACACGATCGTGATCACGGCATCGGGCGAGGATCGGCGGCTCGAGGAATCCCTCGATGCGGGCGCCGATGACTTCATCCGCAAGCCGGTGAACATGACGGAGCTGAGGGCCCGCCTGCGCGCTGCCAGTCGTCTGGTGCGCATGCAAAAACAATTCAAGCGTCTGGCCGAGACCGATGCGCTGACCGGTGCCGCCAACCGGCGCGCCTTCATGCAGTATCTGGATATCCAGTCGCAACGCGCGACGCGCGATGACATTCCCCTGTCCGTGATCATGATCGATCTGGATCACTTCAAGTCGGTCAACGACACCTATGGCCATGCAACTGGCGACACAGTGCTCATTGAAACCGTCAAAGCCGTTCAGGCCTGCCTGCGGGACAATGACATGTTGGGTCGCCTCGGTGGCGAGGAATTCTGCGTCATCCTGCCGGGCGCCGGCCTGTACTCTGCCGGTATTGCCGGTGAGCGCATCCGCGCCGCTGTCGAGGCCATGACGATCTCGACCGACGCGGGCGTCGCCGTTCCAGTCACAGCCAGCCTGGGCGTTGCCAGTCTCGCCGATGGTGACCTCATTTCGGCTCCGGACACTTTGCTGCAGACGGCTGATGCGGCGCTCTACCGGGCCAAGGAAACAGGTCGCAACAAGGTTTGGCTGGACGGCGCGGATGATCGCGAAGCCGACCCGCCCCTGCGCCAGGCAGGCTGATCAGTCGGCGGCCAGGCGCCGCGCTTCCAGGATTGCACCCCGCAGCAAGAGCGACGGAATGTCATCCGGCTCCTGTTCGCGGGCCCGTTGCATGTCCTGCCAGGCAAGATCGAGCTCCCCGAGTCCCAGATGCGATTGTCCGCGATAGCGCCAGCCGGCTGCCAGGTAGGGAGCGTGGGTGATCAGGGCGTCCGCATCCACGGCCAGGGCCGCCCAGTCCCCGGCATCGGCGAGCAGGCGGGCGCGGGCCAGGCGGGCCGGGACCGAGTCCGGTGTCAGCGTGAGGGCGGCGTCGTAGGCCAAGGCCGCCCCGTCGACCAGGCCAGACGTGAAACGCGTATCCCCGGCCAGGATGTAAAGCTCGGCCCGTTCCTCATCGACCATGCCGATCGGTTGCCGTTCGGCCAGGCTGACCAGGATGTCGGCCCCGATCACGGCTTCGCCCAGCTCGATCAGGGCGCGCGCCTCACACATCTCCGCCGGCCAGCCTCCACCTTCCAGGCGCCAGGTCTGGGCCCGTTCGAGGGCTTCTGAAGGGTCGATCTGGATCTGCCCGAGGCAGGCGTCCAACCGGACCCGTTCCTGATAGGCGGCGCTGTTCTGGGCCTGCGCGAAAGGGGCGAAGGCCAGCGAAATCGTGGCCAGCGCCAAAATGCAGGCAGTCGGGGTGATACGCATCAGTCAACTCCGTCGGGTCGGGCCGGTCCGTGACCGGCTGGCATGAATTACCGGTGACGCTCTTCCCCCGAAACAGACATCACCTGATCCAGATACGGCAACGGACCCCCGGGGCGATAGCCCCTGTCTCACCTCAAAGCCCGTTTGTTTTCCGGCGCGAGCTATGGAAGAAGTTCCGCAACAGGCGTCCGGACCGGTCGCGCGTATGAAAGAGCCCGCCCCGAGATGATCGTTCTCCAGGTGATACCCGAACTCGAGGCTGGTGGCGCCGAGCGGACAACGCTGGAGGTCGCCGAGGCCGTGGTCGCTGCCGGAGGGCGGGCACTCGTTGCCAGCCAGGGCGGGCGGTTGGAGGGTGAACTGGCAGAGCTCGGCGGTGAACTCGTCCGCCTGCCTGTCGCCAGCAAGAACCCGCTTACCCTGTGGTCCAACATGACAGCGTTGGTCCGCCTGATCCGGCGCGAAGGCGTCCAGATCGTACATGCCCGTTCGCGCGCGCCCGCGTGGAGCGCCAAGTGGGCTTGTGACCGGACCGAGGCGCGCTTCATTACCACCTATCACGGCACCTACAACGCCAGGTCCGGGCTGAAGCGGCGCTATAATTCGGTCATGGCTGGCGGCGAGCGGGTGATCGCGAATTCCGGCTTTATCGCTGACCATGTCCGGCGCGAGCACGGCGTCGACGGTGCGCGTCTGACGGTCATTCCACGCGGTGTCGACCTGACCCGGTTTGATCCGGCGGCGGTGCCGGACGAGCGTGTCGCGGCGCTGGCCGGGCAATGGGGTGTTGCCGGCCTGGCCGGCAAGGCCCCGCTATTGCTGCTTCCGGGACGGCTGACGGGCTGGAAAGGCCAGCGAGAGGCGATCCGGGCGCTTGCCGGGCTTGGCGATGTCGGACCATCACTCCCCCACCTCCTGCTGGTCGGCGATGCCCAGGGGCGTGATGCCTACGTCCGGGAACTTGAAGAGCTGGCAGCGACACTCGGCGTTACGGACCGGGTTCACCGGGTCGGGCACTGCACGGACATGCCGGCGGCATTTGCCCTGAGCGATCTGGTCCTGACCCCGTCGGTTGATCCCGAGGCCTTCGGCCGCACGGCGGCAGAAGCCGGCGCGATGGGGCGTCTGGTGATCGCCGCTGACCATGGCGGCGCCCGGGAAGTCGTTCTGGATGGCGAGACGGGCTGGCGTGTTGCACCGGGTGATCCGGCGGCCCTGGCCACAGCCATCGCGGCGGCTCTGACGTTGGACCGGAATGTGCATGACAGCATGGTCGCCGCCGCGCGCGACCATGTCGCGACGCATTTTTCTACCGTCTCCCTGCAAGCTTCGACTTTGCGGGTCTATCGTGAGGTCCTAAACTCCACCCCATGACCGAGCCGCAGCGCGACATAACCTATATCCTTCACTGGGGTGACCTGACCTCGACGGTGCGCATGTTGGCCGCCGCGAAGACCATTCGCGACACGTTCCGGCGTGACCGCATCATCCTTTTGACCACGCCGGACTATGAGAGCTTTCTCAAGCATTGCCCGTGGTTCAACGCGATCGAGACTGATGCCTGTCCGGATACGCGGCCGATGGTCGGTCTGCGCGACAAGCGTATCAAGCTGGCCAAGCCGGTGCGGGTGTTCGATCTGGTCGGGAGCGCTGACTCGCGCCGGATCAAGGGCAATTTCCGCTTTTCGAAATGCAAGTGGCACGACATCGCGGTTCGCGCTGAAAGCGGTGCGCATCCGGTTGATGAGATGGCGGGGGCCCTCAATGGCGCCCTGGGCCTCGAGCCGACCTTTTTCCCGCTGGGTGGCGCGCCCTCGCCGGATGCCAGCTGGGTCGACTTCCTGGCCAAGCAGTCGCGCATGCTTGATCCGGAGTATTTCGGGCTCAACGGACCGTTTGCCCTGCTGGCCCCGGCGGGCGAGAGCGTGAAGCCGGCGTTGCGCTGGCCGAAAGAGCAGTGGGCGGCTTTGGCGCACGAGCTTTTGCAGTCCGGCATCACACCGGCGCTGATCGGCGGCCCGGACACGCGCGATGTCGGCCGTCATGTGTCGCAGGTCGCGCCCGGCGCGAGGGACCTGACCGGCAAGGCCAAGCTGCCACAGCTGGCCGGGTTGGCCCGACGGACCAATTTCGTCTTTTCCGAAGATACGCCGCTGGTCCATTTGCTGACCGCCGCCGGAGCTCCGGCGCTGGCTCTTTACGGCAATACAGATGACCCGGCCCCGATCGCCCCGCGCGGGTCCGCGCCGGTCATCCTGATGCACGCGGTAACGCTGGCCCAGGTCACACCGGAAGAGGCGATCGCCGCCATGCGCTTCGCGGGTGGTTTCGACCGCGCCCCGGCGGCCGCGTGAACCGCTCACCACGCTTGCCAATTGTGATCATTTCACCATAGTGCCCGCCTCCCGGCGGACCTGAGGCGCTATTTGCCTGTTTAGGGCTTGATCCAGCGCCCTCCCGGGAGGATTAGTAAGGTTCAGCTTTGGGGCAACCAGGGAGAAGATGCCATAGCCCGTAGACCACACGCTGCGCAACCGCCCAAAAAAGAGGGCCCGCGCATTAACCGGGATATCCGCGTACCGCGGGTGCTCCTGATCGACGAAACTGGTGAGAAGCAAGGCGTTATGCCGACGGAAGCGGCCCTGGAGGCCGCCGAACAGGCTGGGCTCGACCTCGTTGAAGTGTCGCCGAATGCCGATCCGCCAGTTTGCAAGATCGTCGATTATGGCAAGCTGAAATACCAGGATCAGAAGAAAAAGGCCGAGGCCAAGAAGAAGCAGAAGACCGTCGAGATCAAAGAGATCAAGATGCGTCCGAACATCGATATCCATGACTACCAGGTGAAAACCAAGGCCATGCATCGCTTCTTCGAGGCGGGTGACAAGGTCAAGGTGACCCTGCGTTTCCGGGGCCGTGAAATGGCTCACCAGAACCGCGGCATGGACATCATGAATCGCGTCAAGGAAGACTTCGGCGAAGTGGCCAAGGTCGAATTCGAGCCGAAGCTCGAAGGTCGACTGATGGTCATGGTGATGGCGCCGCGTTAAGCGGACCTCACATGTCCGATCCGAAAACGGCGCCTTTCGGGGCGCCGTTTTTGTTTGTCTGCCGGAGGGTCAGGCGGTCGGTTTTGCCGGGTCTTCCTCGACCTGGTCCAGCGCGTCGGTCTTCGCCAGCTGCGGGAAGAGCCGGAACCAGGCCGCGGCGGTGACCAGCGCCATGCCACCGCCGAGCAGGACCGCGCCAATGGGCCCCATGAAGCGGGCAGCAACGCCGGACTCGAATTCGCCCAGCTCGTTCGAGGCCGAGATGAAGATGAATTCGACCGCCGACACCCGACCGCGCATGCCAATCGGCGTTGCCAGCTGGATGATCGACTGGCGGATGAAGACCGAGATCATGTCGGCAGCGCCGGTCACCGCCAGGGCGATCATCGACAGGATCAAGATCTCCGACAGCGCAAAGCCGATCATGGCAACACCGTAGACGCCGATCGCCCCCAGCATCCAGATGCCGATCCTGCGGGTCAGCGGTCGCACGGCCAGCAGGAAGGCAATCAGTCCGGCTCCGATGGCCGGCGCGGTCCGCAACAAGCCCAAACCCACCGTGTCGGTGTGCAGAACATCGCGCGCGAAAACAGGCAGAAGTGCCGTGACGCCGCCAAACAGCACGACCACCAGATCAAGCGAGATCGCGCCCAGTACGACCTTGTTGTCACGCACATAGCGCAGGCCTTCGATCACCATCGACAGGCCGCGATGACCCTCCAGTTTTTCGTGCTTCGGTGTTCTCGCTGTCGCGATCACCACGGTCGCGGCGACCAGCATGGCGGCGCTGACCAGATAGACGGTGGTAGGTCCTATAATATAGAGCAGCCCGCCGATCGCCGGGCCACCAATGGCTGCCACCTGGAAGCCCAGCGAGTTCCAGGCGATGGCCTGGCGCATGTCATCGCGCGGCACGATCCGCGCCATCAGGGCGCTGGAGGCGGCGGGAGAGAAGGCATGGGTCACGCCGAGAAAGGTGGCAGCCGAAAAGACGATGACCAGCGTCACCGGTCCGGATTGGAAGGGGCTGATGGCGAGGGCGATGGCGCAGGCGACCCGGATCAGGTTGGTGACGACGAGGATCAGCTTGCGGTCGAGCCGGTCGGCGGCTTGTCCGCCCAGCAGGGACAGGAAGAATACCGGCGCAAACATGGCCAGGCCGACAAAGCCCAGCATCAGGGCCGATTCCTCGACCGAGCGGGTCTGGCGCGCGACATCATAGACCTGCCAGCCGATCGCGACCGCCTGCATCTGCCGGGCTGCCGACAATAATTGCCGCATGATCCAGTAATGCCGGTAGGGCTGATTGGAGAAAATCGACAGGGAAGGCGTGAGCACGAGACATATCCGGAGCACGCCGCGGGCGCGGCAGGAGCGCCGATTAACTCGCTTTCACGCGAAAATTCAACAGGCTGGACGATTGGCTGGTCTTGGCGCCTTATTGCCGCCGCGTGTATGCCGGAAACGCGGCTCACCCATTCAGACCATATTCAGCCGCCGGGTTTTCTGATGATATCCAACACGAAGCATGTTCAACTGACGCGCTGAGCGACGGCGTTTCGCGAAGACGACCGGACAGGAGACAGATTGATGCGCCTTTGGCACTCCGCCCTGATGTCACTGACAGTGCTGGCCCTGCCTGCCGTGTCGGGCGAGGCTTGGGGTGTCGGCGAGGGTCCGGGAGACAGTCTCTATCTGTCGGCCGGTTTCACACCGGATCCCAAGACCATTGATCTTGAACTCGAGACCCGCATCGATTCCGCCATTGAGATATCGGAGACCTGCCACGGTTTCATCAGCGGCGAAGAGCCGGATGTTTCCGTCTATTACAATGCCGGGCCATTTCCGCTCATCGTTTCGGCGGATTCCGACGACGACCTGACGCTGGTCGTCAATGCGCCGGACGGCCAATGGTATTGCGATGACGACAGCGGCAGCGGCCTCAACCCGTCGATCCGGTTCGGTGAACCCGTCTCCGGCAATTATGATATCTGGGTCGGTCGTTTTCTCGGGCCTGGCCCGGCGACGGCCCGCCTGTCGATTTCCGAACTTTACAGTGAGTGACACTTCAATCCTGGGGGAGAAACATGATGAAGTTGCAATTGATGACCGGCGCCGCAGTGGCCGCCCTTCTGTTCGTCGCACCCGCACACGCGGTGCAGGATATCTCGGCCGCGCCCGCCTATGGGTCCGGCCAGCTTGACGCCGGTTTCATTCCGCATCCGGTCTCGGTCGGCTTGCGCGCCGGCGGCGCCATGCCTGCCAGTGAGGTTTCGGAGTGGTGCCCGGGTTTCGTGAGCTACCAGCCGTCCTACAATCTCAATTATTCGGCCGGCGATTTCAGCCTCTACCTGTCGGCCGCCTCTGATGTCGATACGGTGCTGCTCGTCAACACGCCGGACGGTGCCTGGCATTGCGATGATGATGGCGCAGGAAGCGGCCTCAATGCCGGCATGATGTTCGATGAACCGCAGAGCGGTCTCTATAATATCTGGGTCGGAACCTATGGCTCGGGCGGCGGTTATGAGCCGGCCATGTTGCACATTTCCGAGCTCGGCTTCGAGGATGACAATCCCTACTCGCAAGCGCCGTCGGCCAATCTGCCTCCGCAATCGGGCACACTCAGCCTGAGCGAAGGGTTTGCCAATGACCCGCGGACAATGGCCGTCCAGGCGGGTGGTGAACTGCAGCTGGATCGTTTCGCCGACGGCATGTGCTGGGGCCAGGCAGACCGGGCGCCGGACGTCTGGGTCGACTATGCGGGCAGCGACACGTTCGACCTCTATTTCTCCATGCAGGCCGAGAGCGATACCACGCTCGCAGTCCAGTCGCCGGACGGTGGATGGCATTGCGATGATGACAGCGCCGAGAACCTGAATCCGGGAGTCCAGATCCGCGACCCGCTGCCAGGCCGCTATGCTGTATGGGCGGCTCGCTATGCGTCTGACGCGCATGTTCCGGCGACGCTCTATGTCTCCGAGCTTGGCTTCCTGGGCAATGTCGACGAGCCGGCGGTGCTGGATTATTCGCTGCCGTCGCAGTCCGGATCCGCTTCACTCCAGGCCGGTTTCGTGCCCGATCCCTACAATGTCGATGTCATCGCCGGTGGCGAAACCGATATCTATGAGGCGGTCGGAGAGAATTGTCGCGGCTGGGCTGACAGCGCCCCCGATTTCGACCTCGACTATGAGGCCGGTGATTTCGATCTCTACCTGTCAGCCAGCTATGACGGCGACGCCACCATGATCGTCAACGCGCCGGATGGCAGCTGGCATTGCGATGATGACAGCGCCGGCGAACTCGACCCGGGCATCGTGTTCAATGATCCGATGTCCGGTCGCTATGATGTCTGGGTCGGCACTTATAGCGAGCATGATGGCGGTCCGGCGACGCTGCACGTGTCCGAGCTGGGCTTTGGTGGCGGCTTCCTGCCGGAAACTCCGCTGGATTACTCGCTCCCGGCCAATTACGGCAATGTTGAGCTGACCGGCGGTTTTGTCCCTGACCCCTATCTCGTCGAGCTGATGGCCGGCGGCGGTGTCGAGGCTGAATCGGCGTCTGGCCAGCACTGCCGCGGTTTCGTCACCCTGGCCCCGGATGTCGAGCTGAGATTTGAGCCAGGCAGTCTGGACCTCTACATCTCGGCCGTGTCCGATCGCGACACCACCCTGGTGATCAATGGCCCGGACGGGGAATGGTATTGCAATGATGACGGCGCCGGGAACCTGAACCCGGGTGTCCATTTCGCCGATCCGCAGGGCGGTGTCTACGATATCTGGGTCGGCACCTATTCCGGTGGCGATGTGTCGCCGGCGGTCCTGGCGATTTCCGAGCTCGGCTTCCACGAGTAAGCCGCGAAGCAGCCGCGCAGCGCGCGGGGATCAGGAGAGGGCGGCCCGGTCGGGTCGCCCTTTCTTGTTTTCGTGGCCCGGGAAATAAATGGCCCGGCGGCGCAGTTCGGTCCTTTGCAAGTCGGGAATGTTATACTATATCATTCAGGCAACGCAGCCGGATGCCCCATGCCTCTTCACCGCCACATCGCCGACAACCAGGGCAAGCTCGACGCCACCGGCGTCGGCCTGTCAGCCCTGTGCATCGCCCATTGCCTGTTCCTGCCGGCCGCCGCCGCGGCAACGCCGATGCTGGCGCCCGAGGCCGGTGAATTGTTGGGGCTGAGCCATGACTGGCATCTCCTGCTGCTCGCCATCGCGGCGCCTGTCTCGCTGGTCGGTCTCGGCTGGAGTGTGCGGGCGACCCGTGCTGGCTGGCCGATCTTCGTGATTGGTCTGGCCGGCCTGTCGGTCATGGCGCTGGGGGCTTCCCATGTGTTTTCGACGACGATCGAGACTGTGCTGACGCTGACCGGCGTGACCGTGCTCGCCGGGGCTCATTTCGCCAATTGGCGGACGCGCGCCCGGGCCGGGCACGTGCATGAGCGCGATTGCGGGCTGTGTGACGATCATTCGCACTGAGTTTGCGTGCGCCCGCGACTCGCATGACCGCTTGCAATCAGGGTCATTGAGGGTATAAACCCCCGCTTCCAACACCAGCCAACCGGGCCGAATTCGACATGCCCGCTGGCTGAACCATCCACCGGATGCGCTCGCCGCGTCCTGCAAAGGAGATGAAAATGTCGAAGATGAAGACGAAGAGCGGCGCGAAAAAGCGCTTCAAGCTCACCGCCACGGGTAAAATCAAGGCGGGCCAGACCGGCAAGCGCCACGGGATGATCAAGCGGACGCCCAAGCAGATCCGCAACAAGCGCGGCCAGGTGACCCTGTCACCCCAGGACGCCAAGATCGTCAAAAAATACATCCCGAACGGCCTTTAAGCCGCTGGCACCGAGTAGGAGCACTTAGACATGTCTCGAGTTACATCCGGACCGGCGACCGCAAAACGCCACAAGGCCGTCATCAAGAAAGCCAAGGGCTATTACGGCCGCCGCAAGAATACGTTCCGCGTTGCCGTCCAGGCCGTGGAAAAGGCCGGCCAGTACGCCTATCGCGACCGTCGCGCCAAGAAGCGCAATTTCCGCGCCCTGTGGATCCAGCGCATCAATGCCGGCGCCCGCCAGCACGAGATGAGCTATTCGGTCTTCATGAACGGCCTCACCAAGGCCGGCATCGAAGTCGACCGCAAGGTCCTCGCCGACATCGCCATGCACGAGCCGGACGCCTTCAAGGCCTTGGTCGACCAAGCGCGTGCGGCTCTGGGCTAAACGCCTGGCAGTTCGAGTTTTGAAGAGGCCCGCCAGCGTGATGTTGGCGGGCCTTTTTGATTGTGGTGCCTAAACGAAGTGGGCATCTCCCGTCGGAAACTGGCCACCGTCATCCCACGGTCGCGACCCCGTCGCGATCCGGGTGACCTCGCCCCTCCGGCAGACAGGGAAGCACAGGTCCCCGGATGCCCGCTTCGCGGTCCCCGTGGGATGACGGTAGTGGAAAAGCGGAGCGAGGACCTGTTTGCCCTTCACCGCGCCACATGGTCGACACACAAAACCGCAGCCGCTAAATCCATTCCCGACCGTATGGGACGACATGACATGACCGACACTTCCAATCTCGACACGCTTGAAGCCGAGGTCCGCAGCCAGATCGATGGCGCGACCGATGAGGCCGGGCTGGACGCGGTGCGCGTTGCGGCGCTGGGCAAGAAGGGCTCGGTGTCGTTGATGATGCGCGAGCTGGGCAAGATGAGCCCGGAAGAGCGTCAGGTGATGGGCCCGGCCCTCAATGGTCTCAAGGCCCGGCTCAATGACGCCATCGAGGTGCGCAAGTCTGATCTGGAAGCGGCAGCCCTCAATGCGGCGCTGGCGTCGGAGACGGTTGATGTGACTTTGCCGGTGCGGCCGGAACCGAAGGGCTCGCTGCACCCGATCACCCAGGTGATGGAAGAGCTGGCGGTGATCTTTGCCGATATGGGCTTTGCTGTCGCCGAAGGGCCGGACGTGGAGACCGATTTCCACAATTTCACCGCCCTCAACTTCCCCGAAGGTCACCCGGCGCGCGACACCCAGGACACCTTCTTCATGAAGCCGGACGCCGACGGCATGCGCAAAGTCCTGCGCACGCATACCTCGCCGGTGCAGATCCGCACCATGCTGGAAGGCAAGACCCCGATCCGCATCATCGCGCCGGGTCGTGTCTATCGCTGCGACTGGGACCAGACCCACACGCCCATGTTCCACCAGGTCGAGGGCCTGGTGATCGACAAGGAAACCCATATGGGTCACCTCAAGGGCACGCTGATGGACTTCATCGCCGCCTTCTTCGAGACAGACCAGGTGGAGGCGCAATTCCGCCCGCACCACTTCCCCTTCACCGAACCGAGCGCCGAGATGGATGTGCGCTATGAGCGCGTCGGCGATGCGGTGAAGGTCGGCTCCGGCGACAAATGGATGGAAATCCTCGGCTGCGGCATGGTCCACCCGAATGTGATCCGCAATTGCGGTCTCGATCCGGACGAATACCAGGGCTTCGCCTTCGGCATGGGCGTCGACCGCCTCGCCATGCTCAAATACGGCGCGCCGGACCTGCGCGACTTCTTCAATTCCGACGTCCGCTGGATGGCCCATTACGGGTTCAGCCCGCTGCTGCAGGCCAATCTGGCGACGGGGCTGAGCTGAGGGACCCATGTGGCGCTGGCTCACAAATAACCACCAGACCCTGACCGGGATAGGCGCGATGCTTGTGGGCATTGCGGCGCTTTTCGTTGCCTGGGATCAGGGCCGGGTGATGCGGGCGCAGCAGCATGGGGCGGTGGTGCCAGTGTTGCAGCTTGACGGCTTTGTGAGCTCCACCCCCGACTTGCGCAGTGTCGGCCTTCGGGTCGTCAATAATGGTGTCGGTCCGGCGATGATCGAAAGTGTCAGCCTGAGGCGTCGTGGTGTTCAGCTGGATGACTTCAATGCCTTGATAGCGCTCCTGCCGGCCGGCTTTGACCGGTCCTGGTCCAGCGTGAACGGCCGGGCCCTGGCGCCGGGCGGAGAAGTCGAGCCGGTCACATTCGTGTGGGAACGCGGTTCGCTCAGTGAAGACGAGCTCGGTGCGCTTCTGGCGGAATGGGAGGAATGGTCAGTTGTCGCCTGTTACTGCTCGGTCTTCGATCGATGCTGGACCGCGTCGTCCGACAATGCGGGCCGGTCCCCTGTGCGCAGCTGTCCTGTGGTCGATGTTGATCCGTTTGAGCGCATCGGTGTGGCCGGCGGACCGAACGGCGGGCAGGCTTCACGCATCGCCACCGGGGCGGAGGTGCCAGTCCCATGAAATCGATCATCGCTTGGCTCAAATCCAATCACACCGCCATCACCTCGCTGGCAGCGATCCTGATCTCTGCCATCGCGCTGTTCGTGGCGTGGGACCAGTCGCGGGTGATGCGGGCGCAGCAGCATGCCGATGTCTGGCCGGCGGTGCAGGTCGAGACCCAGATGTCGACCGAGGATGGCCAGCACATCTTTCTCGTCGGTATGACCAATGACGGTATTGGTCCGGCCCTGATCAACCGGATCGACGCGGTCTTTGCCGGTGAGGCACTGCGCCACTGGGAAGAGATGGGGACGCGTCGGCCGGACGGTCTGCCACGCCCTGACATGTGGACCGGCGGCAGCCAGGGCGCGATCCTCGCGCCGGGTGAAACCGTTGTCCTGGCCCAGATTACATGGCCGGCCAGTGAAGAGCGCTGGCCGCTCATCCGTGACTACCAGCAAGACTTCTTCGCTGTCACGGTCGAGGCCTGTTACTGCTCCGTCTATGGACGGTGCTGGACGGCCCGCCGCGATGGCCGGACCAATCATCCCGAACCGATCGACGCCTGCCCGGCGGCCGATCCGGATTCCAACTTGTAAGTGACGGCAGGAGCCGACGATGAAATTCCCGCTTTCCTGGCTGAAATACCACCTCGATACCGACGCCTCCCTTGAGGAGATCGCCGACGCCATGACCATGGCCGGTCTGGAAATCGAGCATATCGACAATCCGCTGGAGAAATTTGCGGCCTTCACGGTCTGCCATGTCACGCATGCGGAAAAGCATCCCGATGCCGACAAGCTGAAAGTGTGCACGGTCGAGACCGTCGATGGCACCAAGCAGATTGTCTGCGGCGCGCCCAATGCCCGCACCGGCATGTATGCCATCTACGCGCCGCTGGGGACCTATATCCCGGGCCTCGATTTCGCGCTGGACAAGAAGCCGCGCAAGATCCGCGGTGTCGAGAGCCATGGCATGATGTGCTCGGCGAAAGAGCTCGAGCTGGGCGAGGATCATGACGGCATCATCGATCTGCCCGAGCCCTTCGAGGTCGGTACGCCGGCGGTGGTCGCGCTCGGCCAGGCTGATCCGGTGCTTGATTTTGAAGTCACGCCCAACCGCCCCGACTGGCTCGGCGTGCGCGGCATTGCCCGTGACCTTGCCGCGACCGGGATTGGCACGCTCAAGACCCATGATATCGACGCCATCCCCGGCAACTTCCCCTGTCCGGTCAAGGTCGAGCTGGACTGGCCGGAAGCCTGCCCGGTCTTCGCCGGCCGTGTGATCCGGGGTGTGACGAATGGTGAGAGCCCGGACTGGCTGAAAAAGGCGATCAAGGCCATCGGCCTCAGGCCCATCAACTTCCTCGCCGACATGACCAACATGATCTCGGTTGATCGCTGCCGCCCGCTGCACGTCTATGACCTGGCCAAGCTGGACGGGACGATCCGGGCCCGGCGCGGCAAGGGCGAGGCGGATCGGTTCGAGGCGCTCGACAACAAGGAACATGTGCCGGGCGACGACCAGTGCGTGATCGCCGATGACGCCCGCTGTCTCGGCTTTGGCGGTATAATGGGGGGCGCCTATTCCGGCGTGACGTCCGAAACCACCGATGTCTTCATCGAAAGCGCCTGGTTCGAACCGCTGCAGGTCCGCGCCACCGCCAAGGCGACCGGTATCGACAGCGATGCCAAATACCGTTTCGAGCGCGGGGTTGATCCTGCCTCTCCTCGCGCCGGTATCGAGCAGGCGACCGAGCTGGTGCTGAAATATTGCGGCGGTGAAGCCTCCGAGGTGATTGTCGCCGGTGAAACGCCGGCAGCGCCCGCCGATATCGATTTGCCGATCACCGAGGTCAAGCGCCTGACCGGGCTCGACCTGCCGCGCGCCGAGATCATCCGCATCCTGGAAACGCTGGGCTTTGAGCCATCAGGCGAGGGCGATGTGCTGACCGTCGGTGTTCCCAGCTGGCGCATGGATTGTACCCAGAAGGCCGATCTGGTCGAAGAGGTCGCCCGCATTCACGGCTATGACAAGCTCGACGCTGTCTCGCTGCCGCGTCCGCCGGTCCGCCGGCAAGCGCCGGCCACGGTGATGCAGTTGCGCGCCCGTCATGCCCGCCGCGCGCTGGCCGGTCGGGGCTATTCGGAATCTGTCACCTGGTCTTTCTGCAACACAGAGCAGGCCAAGCTGTTTGGCGGTCATGGCGACGGGCTGGAACTGGAAAACCCGATCTCCTCCGAGCTCGACGTCATGCGTCCGACAGCGCTGATCCATCTTCTCACCGCGCTGCAGGCCAATGCCGATCGCGGTCAGGATGATGCGCGCCTGTTCGAGGTCGGACCGATCTATCTCGACGACACCGACAAGGGTCAGAAACTGGTCGCGACCGGCGTTCGCCGTGTCGAGGCCGGGCGCCATTGGGCCGGCACCCGCCAGCCGGACATTTTCGACGCGAAAGCCGATGCCCTCGCCGCGCTGGCTGCCGCTGGTGCGCCGGTCGACAGCCTGCAGGTTGCCGCCGAAGCGCGCGAATGGTGGCATCCGGGCCGTTCCGGTGTGCTGCGACTGGGGCCCAAGAATGTGATGGCCGAGTTCGGCGAAATCCATCCTGCCGTGCTCAAGGCGCTCGATATTGATGGCCGGGTTCTGGCCTTTGAAATCGTGCTCGACGCGATCCCGCAGCCCAAGAAGGCCTCCGGTCTCAAGGCCCGAACCCCGCTCGAGCGGGCCGACCTGACGCCGGTCACCCGTGACTTTGCCTTCCTGGCCGACAAGTCGGTCGCCGCCGATACGCTGGTCCGCGCCGCCAAGGGCGCCGACAAGCAGATGATCACGAATGTGTCCGTGTTCGACGTCTATGACGGCAAGGGCGTGCCGGACGGTCAGGTCTCGCTGGCCATCGAGGTCACGCTTCAGCCGCGCGACAAGACACTGACCGAAAAAGAGATCGAGGCGATCGCTGCGGGCATTGTGGCCAAGGTCGAGAAGGCCACCGGCGCCAGCCTGCGCAGCTGATCATGGCCGGAGGCACATCCGGCTGGCCTGTTCCGCCCGCGGCGGAGCAGGCGGCGTTTGTGATCGATGCGGTGATGGCCGACCCGCTGGCCGTGACGGTCCTGCAGCGGGCGCATGGCCTTGGCCTTCCCGATTGGGCGCTGATGGCGGGCGCGGTCTACAAGGCCGTGTGGAATGCGCAGACCGGGCGAGCCGGTGGCCACGGGATCAATGATTATGATCTCGCCTATTTTGACGCCAGCGATCTCGGTGCTGACGCCGAGGCGGCGGTGGCGGGTCCGGCCGAAGCGCATTTC
Organism: Maricaulis sp.; assembly: GCF_048268525.1. Taxonomy (GTDB): domain Bacteria; phylum Pseudomonadota; class Alphaproteobacteria; order Caulobacterales; family Maricaulaceae; genus Maricaulis. The sequence goes on from NZ_JBLWVH010000001.1 coordinate 61,239, forward strand.
GCCGATCTGCCGGTTCCGGTCGAGGTCTGCAATCAGGCCCGCGTGCATATCTGGTTCAACGAGGCCTATGGCACGCGGCGTGAGCCACTGGCTGACACCACCGACGCGCTGCGCCACTTTGCCTCCCTGACCCATGCAGTGGCGATCCGGCTGGATGGTGATGGCCAGCCGGAATTGCTGGCGCCCTTCGGTCTCGATGCCGTGTTCTCGCAAACGATTCGGCCCGTGCCTGATCTAGCCGGTCCAGACGCCTGGAATCGCAAGGTTGCCGAGCAAGGCCGGCTCTGGCCCGAGCTGGATTTTGTTTCCATTCCCGTGTGACGCGAATTTTCCGACCCGGGTTTCAACTGTCCGGTGAGTGCGCGCAAGAAATCCTCTCCGAAACGTCGAATTTTTGTCAATCGCGCGTGAGGCGTATGGCAAGCCCGCCGCACAACCGCTAGGGTCGTTAACGGAAACCTAACGGCAAGATCGACGATCCTCGGGGGAGATGACGTCTGACATGGAGCGTGTAACCGCCCTTCTGGCCCAGGCCGCTGCAACGATCCTCGTCCTGATCGGGCTGGTCGTTGTGTTGGGCTACACCCATGCGCGCGCTTACGACGCCGGCTATTGTTCCGGGCAGTACTGTCCGGAAGCCAGCGGCGGCGGCTGGTGGCCGTTCGGCAATGATAGCCGGACGGGCGCACAGAATTCGCCACCGGTCCAACCCGGCCGTGTCAGCCAGACTGGCAGCGCCCCTGCCGGCTACCCGGATCCGCCTCCAAACGTGCGGCCCGGCGTCACCAATCCTGGCGACGGTTCTTTGCCGGGCGGGCTCAACGTATCGACCGGCGTTGCCGGCCCCGGTTCGTCGATCCAGGCCCGTCCGATCACCCGGCCGCCGGTCTTCACGCGAGACCCCGGTGAGCGAATCTGCACGCCCGACAGCTATGATGTCGATGACGGCGCCATCGCGCGGTGCTGGCTGCGTGTGGGAGATGCCTACCAGGCCGTCGACCGCATCGATGAAGCACGTGCGGCCTGGGACGAAGCCCTGCTGATCGGCTCCTCGGTCGGTGGCGCCCAGGCCTCACTGGTCGCCCACCAGCGCTTGCAGGCCGCCGTGCTGGAACGCTCCTGTCCGACCACGCCGCAGAGCCTGGCGCGGATCGCCTATGGCTTTGACCAGACCGAGGATGATGGCGACATCATCGAGCTGGCCCTGCGCCAGCGTGCCCTGTCGGCCCTGGGTTATTACAATGGCGAGATCGACGGCAATTACGGGCCGATGACCCGCCGTTCGGTGCGCGACTTCCAGAGCGATCTCGGCTTTGACCTGACCGGCGTGCTGACCCCGGCCGAGACCGTGACGCTGGTCTGTCACGCCGCGCTGACAGCCCGTGACGCTCACGCCCAGAATCTGCTCGGCATCATGTTCGCGACCGGTCTTGGCCTCGAGCAGAATATCGACACCTCGCTGGAATGGCTGGAAACGGCTGCCGAGCGCGGTCATGCCGGCGCCAATTTCAATCTCGCCGTGATGTATGGCACCGGCACCGTCCAGGGCAGCTACCGCCTGTGCGGCATCGTCGAGAGCCCGGAGCGCGCTGACAGCTATCTGCGCCGCGCCGCCGATCTCGGTCATGACCGCGCGCGTCGACTGCGCAGCGTGGTGGGCGTCAATGGCGAGCCGGGCGCGCGCTGGACCCGGATTTCCCAGGCCCTGATCGACGAGGCGCAGGAGAATGGCGACCGTTTCTATCTCGCCTGGCAGCGGCGCGTCGACGAAATGCGCCGGTCGAACGGCAATGAACTGCACCAGCCCGGTTGTTATCAGGCGGCAATGGATGGAGCCCCGCCTGCGGCCGAATAGGCGGCGGGATGATGGAGGATGAGGACGATGAAAACCTCGAAAACGATGTTAACGATCATGCTGGCCTCCGCAACGGCTCTGGGGGCCTGCGGTGGGCATACGCGCCCGCCTGCGGGGCCCACTGCTCCGGGTCCGGTGGTCCACCGGCCGCCGCCGGTGGCGCGGGACACGGTCACGCCGGCAGTCAACATGTGCATGGTCGACACCCTCGCCGAACAACGCCTTGAAATGCTGAGCGAAGTGCATGGCTATCGCGAGGCCATTCGCGCTGACGCGCTGGCAGGCGCCAATGTCGCCGATACCCGCACACAGGAGATCATCGCGGCATTCGAGACCGATCTGGATGCGTCCTATCGCTTCGCCACCGCGTCCTGTCGCACCTATAACCGCTGCCTGGAAGAAAACCGGTTTGACGAGGCCGCCTGCCAGGATACCGCCGCGCTGTGGCATGACGGGCAGGACCGCTTCCACGACCTCTCCGAGACCCTGGCCGATGTGCGCGAACGCATCGCCACGGGTTGCTCGGACTGTTCCGCGCCGCGCAGTCATGACCGTTCCCGCCGACATGGCCGGGATGGTCACACCGACCGTCGGCGTCAGTCCGACGAGACGATCGGCTCGGTCTTTTCCACCGACGGGCACTGATCCCCGGATTGCGTGTGGTGGGCCGCGCCGCCCGTGCGCCGTTCCGCCAGGGCTTGGCGCAGGATCTGGATGGCGGAGGTGGTGAACAGGCCAGCCATGATGGCGGCGACGATCAGGTCAGGCCAGGGTGAGGCCGTCCAGGCGACCAGCCCTGCCGCGACCAGAACCCCGACATTGCCGATCGCATCATTGCGCGAGCACAGCCAGACCGACCGTACATTGGCATCGCCCTCGCGCCAGCGCATCAGGATCAGCACGCTGGCCAGATTGGCCAGCAGGGCCAGCACCGCGATCGAGCCCATCAGGGCCGGCTCGGGCTGCTCGGTGAAAATCACCCGCCACAGGGCGAAACCGAGAATGGACAGGCCGATGGCCAGCAGGCTGATGGCCTTGATCATCGCCGCATTGGCCCGCCAGCGCGCCGGCTTGCCGATTACATAGAGCGACAGGCCGTAAGTCGCTGCATCGGCAGCGAAATCGAGGGCGTCCGCTTTGAGCGCCTGGGACCGGGCTGCGGCTCCTGCCAGCATCTCGACGCCAAACATGACGGCATTGATCGTGATCACGATCCACAGGGCGCGCCGGAAACCCGGGGCGCTGCCGTCGAAGTCCTGATGGTTTCCGCAGCTGGCTGACATGGCCTGTTCCTGTCATTTCAAATCAACTAGGGTCAAACCTAATCCCTCTAGTGACTGGAGGTTCAAGGGGTGATGTCAGATATTTCCATCGGCCAGCTGTCACGCCAGACCGGGGTCAAGGTCCCGACCATCCGCTATTACGAATCCATCGGGATGCTGGACGTTCCCGGCCGCTCTGCCGGCGGCCAGAGACGCTATGACGCCAGCCATCTCGAGCAATTGCGCTTTATCCGTCACGGCCGGGATCTCGGTTTTGGTCTCGATGATTTGCGGGCGCTGCAGGAGATGGCGCGCCAGCCAGAGACCTCATGCGACGCCGCGGACAGTATCGCCCGGCAGCAGTTGGCCGATGTCGAGCGGCGACTGGCCGGACTGCGCGCCGTTCGCACCGAACTCAAGCGCATGGTGGCCCAGTGCTCGCACGGCGCGGTCGATGACTGCCGCGTTATCCAGACCCTGTCGGACCATGGCCTGTGTGACGGCGACCACAGTCCGGACGGGCGCGCCTAGCCGCGACCCATCCGGTTCTTCCAGTAGCCGACATCCTCGGCATACTTGCCGACAATTTCGCCGAGCACGTTTTCCAGCAACAGGCTGTCGAAGCCGATCCACTCATCCTGGTTGATCTCGTCAATGCTCATCATCGAACGGCGCAGAAACCCGCCATAGATGATCAACATGCTGACAAACAACAGCACGAAGATGATGCCCAGATCAGCCAGCCGGGCCCCGGCGTCAAAGCCGGTCAGCTCGACGAGGGTGATGTTCAGCCCGGCCAGCACGGCCAGGAACAGCACCGGGACGAAGACCAGGTAGTAGCCGGAATTGCGCAACATCTGGAACATGATGTTGCGGACAAAACTCTCCAGGAAAAAGATCCGCATGGCGATCCACAGCACATTGGTGTGCCATTGCCGCGCTTCATGGGAGACCTTGCTGGCGTCGGTCTCCTGACCCACCGTTACCGACTTGGCCTGCCCGGCCGCGGTCCGGAAATGATCGTTCAGCCGGGCCAGATAGCGGGTCACGAAGTTCGACAGTTCGCGGAAATTATTGCGCTGGTAGGGCACATATTCGACGAAGTAGATCAGCCACATCAGGAAGGCCCCGCCCAGGGTCGACAGGGCGCCGAAGAAGGCCTGGTTCATGTCAGCGGCGCTCATGCTCGCAGGACCCAGACCCAGAGGTCCGGTCAGACCCAGCATGGCGTGCAGGTCGATGATCGAACCGTCATTGTAGAGCAGGTTGATGACCAGCACGAAGGCGATGATGGTCGAGAAGACGACTGTCAGCTTGCGCACATTCGAATTGATCGTCGAGCGCATCTGGTTGAGCAGATAGAGTGCGCCGTGATCGATCGGAAAATAGCTGGCGATCAGCGCCCCTTCCTCGTCCTCATAGAGATTTTGCGGATTGGCGGAGATTTTCACGCGGCCATTGAGAAACTCGGTGCCCTGCTTGAAATAGTCCTCGGCGACGTCCGGCGTCAGCTCGCCCGGAATGCGGATATAGCCGACCTTCACCGCCAGCCAGTGAAACAACAGTCCGCTGCGGCTCATGTGCGAGCGCTCATGCTCGAAACCGTCGCCCATCACGGATTCGGTTTCGGTCTTGTGGCGGGCCGCCCGTGACAGCGCCGCCCAGGCGCTTGGCCCCATATGGGCCGGTCGGACAGTGCCGGGTCCGGCCCGGGTAATGGCTCTCATGCCAAAGAGTTTGCCAAGGGGCCGGGTTATCGGACCGAGCAGGCGACCGAGCATTTGCAGCGGTATCTGGCGGGCAAGGGCGAGGACGAACAGGACCCCGATGCTGACCAACAGGATGATGCCACTCATGAATACCCCCTCACTCCGCAACGCCGGGCGCTGCCACAATCACAGTGGGAAGTATGGCACCGACACAGCCATAGCGAAAAGGGGGATGATGGGGTGAGGCTGTCCCGTCTGGACTCACACGCCGAGAAAGGCCGGGTGGTAGTGCAGCGTGGCGACGCCGGCATCCGGTGGCGCTCCATTCAGGGCGCGGGCCTGGAAGGCCGCCGCAAACTGCCCCTCCGGATCACCGGCCCAGGACCAGTTCCAGGTCGCCGCGGGCACAAAATCGAAGCGCTTGTAGTAATCCGGCTCACCCAGCACCACACACCAGGGCACGCCCAGCGTGGCCAGATAGGTCAGTCCGGCCTCGATCAGGGCGACACCAATGCCGCGGGACTGGTGTTCCGGCACAACGGCAACCGGCCCCAGCCCGACGCCGAACAGATCGTCAGCGTCTTCGGCTCGGGCCGTCACCGGCGAAAACATGACCGTGCCGACGACCGTGCCGTGATCGACCGCCACCAGCTCCAGCGTATCGGCATCGGCGGCGCGCAGGGCCGTCACAAGGCGGGCCTCGCCCGGGCCGGGAAAGGCGGTCTTCAACAGCGCATCGACACCGGCTTCGTCATCGGCCTCAAACGCGCGGATCTGCATCAGAAGGGCAGCCAGGCGCGGCGGCGTGAATAGGCCAGATAGCCGATATTGGCTCCGGCCCGCAGGCCGACGCCCGAACGGATCGGTGCCAGGGTGACTTCGTCGGCGCGTTGGTAATTGACGCCCAGCCCGGCGACGAAATAGGCCGTGCCCTCGACGCCCGGAAAGCGCTGGTAGAGGCGGTCCACATCGTCCAGATTATAGACCAGCACGAAGACCCGACTGGCATTGCCGCCGGCATCGAATCCGATCGACGGTCCGCGCCAGTAAACCTTCTGGCGTTCATTCAGGCCGCGCAGGGTGAGGTAACCCTCGCCATAGCGCAGACCGATCCCGGCGGCACCCGCGACCTCCTCGCCGGCGATATAGCCGACCGGTCGTCCGAGGTCTGAAAACACGCGCTCCATGGCGCTCGCCGCCGCTTCAGCGGTGACTCCGAAAAAGTCGGAAACCGCATCGACGATCTCGTCTTGGGAATAGGATTCGACCGGCTCGGAATACTCGCTCGGCTGGCCATAATCAGTGGTTTCCTGCTCCTGTGCGAAGACCGGCGCGGAAAAGCCGAAGGCAAGCGCAGCGATGACAGTCATGAGGGCACGCATGGAAAGCTCCATTGGCAAACGGGACCTGCCGCTTTTCGCAGGCGATTGGGGCGACAGAGCGGCGAAAGGGTTATGGCTTCGTTAACGTCGCTCCGCGACCGTGCCATGATTGCGCGATCGCGGGGAAGGGCGGGCACGCCATGACACAGACGAAACACGATGTAGCTGTCATTGGCGCCGGCCTGTCGGGACTGCGCGCCGCGCAATTGCTGGCAGATGATCTTGACGTCTGTGTCGTGGAAGCGCGCGACCGTGTTGGCGGTCGCGCACTCGCGCATACATTCGACAATGGCGATACCGTCGATGTCGGCGGCCAATGGGTCGGTCCGGGTCAGGACCGTCTTTACGCGCTCATCGAGGCCGAGGGGCGCACCACCTACCCACTGCACGATGCGGGCGACCGGCTGATGCTCAATCGCGGACGGTTGTCGCGGTATACGGGCACGATTCCGAAACTCGCCCCTCATGTCCTGGCCAATGTCCATTTGATGATGAGCGGCTTTGACGCCCTGGCGGCGCAAATCGACCCGGTCTCGCCCTGGCTGCATCCCAAGGCGGCGCTCTGGGACTCGATGACGGTTGCCGAATGGATGCGCAGGAAAGCCTGGACCCGCGACGCTTTCGACCTGTTCGCGGTCGGCATTGGCGCGGTTTTCGCCGCCGAGCCGCATGAAATCTCGCTCCTGCACGGTCTCTTCTACGCCCGCGCCGGCACCTCCCTCGACAATCTGGTCTCGACCACCGGCGGGGCCCAACAGGACCGGGTACATGGTGACATGGCCGGTCTGGCAGCTGGGATCGCCGACGGGCTGGGAGAGCGGGTACGTCTGTCCTCGGCCGTCCGGACGATCCGCTGGAGTGATGATGGCGTCGAGCTCGACACCTCGACCGGTCCGCTGGCCGCCCGGCGGGCCATTCTCGCCTTGCCGCCCAACCAGGCGATGCGGATCGACTGGGACCCGGTCCTGCCGGCTGCCAAGTCCGGCCTGTGGCTGCGCATGCCGCCGGGCGCCTGCATCAAATGTGTCGCGCAGTATGACACGCCATTCTGGCGCGATAGCGGGCTGGCCGGTCAGGCGGTCGCGCCGCAACTGGATGTCCGGGTCACTTTCGACAACACCGAGTCCGGCAAGGCGGCCGGGCAATTGCTGGGTTTCATTGAGGGGGATCACGCCCGCCTGTGGGCCGCCCGCGACCCGCAGCAACGCAAGGCCGCCGTGCTGAAAGCCTTCGCGGCCTGTTATGGCGAGCAGGCGCTTGATCCGATCGATTATGTTGACCAGGACTGGACGTCGGAGGTCTGGTCGCGCGGTTGTTATGCGGCCCTGATGGGGCCTGGCGTGTGGACAGGGCATGGCCCGCATTTGCGCACATCTCTGGGGCCGGTCCACATGGCCGGTACCGAGACCGCGAGCCAGTATTACGGATACTTCGAGGGCGCGCTGGAAGCGGCCGAACGGGCGGTGGGTGAAGTGCGAGCAGCACTGGAGGTCGGGTGATGTGCGACACGCTGGTCATTCGTGGCGGCGGGGCCGTCTGGTTTGCCAAGAATTCCGACCGCGAGCCGGGCGAGGTCCAGCGTGTCGAGCGACATGCAGCGGTGATCGATGACCCCACCGAAAAACTCGCCTGCACCCATATAGAGATTGACCAGGTCCCCGACCGGCAGGCGACCATCCTGTCGCGGCCCTCATGGATGTGGGGCGCCGAGATGGGCGTCAATGCGTCCGGCGTGGTGATCGGCAATGAAGCCGTGTTCTCGCGCAGGGTGATGAAGCGGGGCAAGGCCCTGCTGGGCATGGACCTTGTCCGTCTGGGACTGGAGCGGGGCGGCTCGGCACATGAATCGGCGGCGATCATCATCCATCTGCTGGAGACACATGGGCAGGGCGGACCGGCGGGCTGGCGCGACAAGGGGTTTCGCTATGACAACAGCTTCCTGATCGCCGATGCGGCTGAAATTCTGGTGCTGGAGACCTGCGGTCGCGACTGGCGGCTGGAGCGCGTGAAGCGCCACGCGGCGATTTCCAATGCGTATTCACTTGAAGGCCCTGTAACGATGGCCTCCGAGGGCGCGCCGACAGAAGGTTTTGGTGCCAATGACGAGACCTGGCTGCGCCCGAAATTCGGTCGCGCCCGCGAGCGCCGGGCCTGCGCGCTGAACGCACTTGAGGGCCTGGAGAAGCCGGATTTTACCGCTCTGGCCGGCATCATGCGCTCGCATGACCGGGGCGACGGTTTCACCAAGGGCTCGAACCGCGATCTGTGCCTGCATCATGGCGGCCTCATGCGCCCCAGCCACACAACCAATTCCATGCTGGTACGGATGGCGCCGGGCGAAGCCCCGGCCATCGCCATGACCGGCAGTAAGACGCCCTGTATCTCGCTCTACCGCCCTGTGGCCTTTGACGGTCCGTCCAGCCTGCTGTCGGACACGCTGTGGGAGAACGGCGCGGCGCGTCATGACGCGCTGGCCCGTGACCCGTCAGGCCGAAACCAGGTCCGCAATCGCATCGCCGCAGCGGAGGCGCACATCCTGCCGGCGATCGAGGCCGGACGTCCGGATGTCGCCGAAGCCCTGGTCACGGCCTGGGATGATCATGGTCTGGATGCGGGTAGCGGCAAGGCCGAAATCGATGCGCCGTCCAACTGACCGGCAATCCAGGCCGTGTCGCCGGCCACCAGTATATTGGCCCCGTCCGAACCCAGGTTCCACAGCGCCCCGCGCATGAAGGCGGTCGCACCCCAACGGGCATCGGTCGAGAAAAGGCGGTCGGCAAGGCTGTAACTCATCCAGGCGTCGCCTTCGGTGTGCCGGGCCATCACGGCCGGGTCGACATCGTCCGGCCAGCCGGTGGTATAGCCGCCCCAGGGCTGGTCCCAGACGCCGGAGGGTTGCAGATAGGCCGGCACCGCGATGATGCCGGCGCCGCCTTCGCGCAGCGCTGCGTAAACATCGGGATGCCAGCTGTCGGCACAGATCAGCACGCCCAGGCGGCCCGACGGCGTGTCAAAGACCGGCAGGTTGTCGACGGTTGCGGCGGCGGTGAAGCCGGCCTCATCGGGAATCGGGTGGACCTTGCGTACCAGAGCCGGGTCAATCGATCCGTCGGCATGGAAAACCGCCGAGACATTGTAGAGTGGTCCGTTGCCGGCAATCAGCCGGCCATCGCGGACCTGCGGCTCCGGCAATACGATCGAGCCGCCGACCAGCGTTATCGCGTTTCGTTCGGCCAGATGGGCGAAGACGCGTTGATAGTCCCGCGCCATCCGGTCTCCGCGCATGCGGAAGACGGCGGCGGCCATGCGGTCTGCTTCGTTCGAACGGAGGAAGGCGGCAGCAAAGGGCAGGGGGTTGGCGAGGATGAGGTGGGTCATGGCGCCTGTGGTCGTACCGGCGCTGAAGCTGGCGGCAGGTGCGTCGGCCGCGACCAGCCATGTGCCAATATGTTCCGGCATCACGACAATGCTGCCCGACGCCAGCAGTCCGGCATCGCGGGCCTCGGACAGATAGGCGTCGAGACGGTGTTCCAGCGTTGCCGCGCTGCGATAATCGCGGGTCCGCATCCATGGCTGGATGGCGACGAGGTGGGGGCTGTTCCCCGAAGCCGCGGGCGTGATCTCCGCCAGCTCGAGCTCACCGCCCACGATCGGCGCCGGTGGCGTCCGGTAGATGCCCCACAGGCCGCCCAGCAGGATCAGCGCAAACAGGGCGAAGGCCAGTTTCGGCATGTCGGTGTCTCCTTCGGCGGCGAAGGTGACGGTCCGGCGGCGTCAGATCAAGGCGCGGCTGCGGGGTGGAGCCGGGACTTTCGCTGTGCAGATGGTGAAAACTTCATTTTTGCGACAGGGCGTAGGCGGGTAGGGTGCGCGCAGGATTTTCCGGGGAGCATTCCAGATGCGCAAACTTATGATGATCACTGCGAGCACGGCCGCGCTTTTTGCCGCCGCCTGCACGCCTGCCGAAGACACCGCCGATACGGGTGAAACCAGCGCGATGACCGACACCACCGACACCGCAGCCAACGCGGCTGACACCGCGCCGGCCACATTCGACAATCCGCTGCTGGCCGAGTGGACCGGCCCCTATGGCGGCACGCCGGACTTCGACGCCGCCAGCCTTGATGATCTGAGCGCCGCGCTGCGTGAAGGCATGGCGCTGAACCTGGCCGAGATCGACGCCATCACCGCCAATCCCGAGCCGGCCACCTTCGAGAACACCATTCTCGAGCTGGAGCGCGCCGGTGCACCGCTGGGGCGTGTGTTCAGCCATTGGGGTATCTGGTCGTCCAACATGTCGTCGCCGGAATTCCGCGACATCCAGCGCGAAATGTCCGGCGAACTGTCGGCCTTCTCGTCGCAGATCACCCAGAATGAAGCCCTCTTCGGTCGCGTCCGTGCGGTCTATGAAGGCGAGGAAATGGCGACGCTGACGCCGGCCCAGCAGCGCGTCGTGCAGTTGACCTATGACGGCTTCGCCCGCAATGGCGCGATGCTGGAAGGCGAAGCAGCCGAGCGCTATGCCGCCATCAATGCCCGTCTCGCCGAACTGCACCGCACCTTCGGCAACAACGTGCTGAATGACGAAGAAAACTACGTCACCTATCTCAGCGAAGACCAGCTCGCCGGCCTGCCGGCGGACTTCGTTGCCGCTTCTGCAGCGGCGGGCGCGACGCGCGGTCATGAGGGCGAGTACGCCATCATCAATACCCGCTCGTCGATGGATCCCTTCCTGACCTTCTCGGACGAGCGCGATCTGCGCGAGCAGGTCTGGAACAATTATTATTCGCGCGGCGATAATGGTGGCGAGTACGACAACAACGCCGTCATCAGCGAGATCCTGCAGCTGCGCCACGAGCGCGTGGGCCTGCTGGGTTATGACAACTACGCCTCCTGGCGTCTGGAAAACCGCATGGCCGGTACGCCGGAGCGCGCCATGGAGCTGATGGAAGGCGTGTGGACCGCCGCTGTCGCCCGCATCGAGGAAGAAGTCGCCGACATGCAGGCCCTGGCCGATGCCAATGGCGATGACATCACCATCGCGCCCTGGGATTACCGCTACTACGCCGAGCAGGTCCGTTCGGCCCGCTACGACCTCGACAGTGAAGAGGTGAAGCAATACCTGCAGCTCGATAATCTGCGCGAAGGCATGTTCTACGTCGCTGGCGAGCTGTTCGGCTTTGCCTTCCGCGAACTGCCCGAGGGCGAGGTGTCGGTCTGGCACCCGACCGTGCGGGTCTGGGAAGTCACCAATCGCGAGACCGGCGAGAATGTCGGCCTGTGGTATCTCGATCCCTTCGCCCGCCAGGGCAAGCGTTCGGGCGCCTGGGCAAACTCCTTCCGTTCGCACTCGACGATTGATGGCGAGACCAATGTCCTGGCCACCAACAATTCCAACTTCGTCGAAGGCGCCCCGGGCGAGCCGGTCCTTGTCTCGTTCGATGACGCGACGACCTTCTTCCACGAATTCGGTCACGCCCTGCACGGCCTGTCGTCCAATGTCGATTATCCGACCCTGAATGGCGGCGTGCGCGACTATACCGAATTCCAGTCGCAGTTGCTTGAGCGCTGGGTGCTGACCGATCCGGTGGTCAACAACTACCTGACTCATGTCGAGACCGGCGAGCCGATGCCGCAGGCCCTGATCGACCGCATCCGGGCGGCCGCCAACTTCAACCAGGGCTTCTCGACCGGCGAGTATCTGGCCTCGGCGCTGATGGACATGGTCTATCACACCACCGATCCGGCCGAGATGAGCGATCCGGACACGTTCGAGCGTGAAACGCTCGAGCGTCTGGGCATGCCGGACGAGATCGTCATGCGTCACCGCTCACCGCATTTCGGGCATATCTTCTCGGGTGAGGGCTATTCGGCCGGCTATTACGGCTACATGTGGGCCGACGTGCTGACGTCCGATGCCGCCCAAGCCTTCGAGCAGGCACCGGGTGGCTACTATGACCCGGAAGTTGCCGCCGATCTGGTCAACTACCTGTTTGCCCCGCGCAACTCGATGGACCCGGCCGAGGCCTATCGCCTCTTCCGTGGCCGCGACGCCGAGGTATCGGCTCTGATGCGCGATCGCGGTTTCCCGGTCACCGAATAGGGCTTTTCAAAGCCTGATTGAGACAAGGCCGGCGGGGCAACCTGCCGGCCTTTTTCTTGCCGGCCTTTTTTGGCTGCGATGCGGGCGGATCAATCCGGCGGGTCGGTCACCCCGAAATGCGGGCCGGCGCCAAGGCCGGCGAGGCGGTCGCGCGGATTGTAGAGCTGGCAGGCCTTCAGCGACAGGCAACCGCAACCGATACAGCTGTCGAGACGCCCGCGCATCCGGGTCAGTTCCTCGATCTGCTGGTCGAGCCGGTCCTTGAGGCCGGGACTGATCCGGGCCCAGTCGGCCTGGGTCGGCGTGCGCCGGTCGGGCAGGGCGGTGAGGGCATCACCGATCTCGCGGATGGTCAGACCCAGTTGCTGGGCGATCAGGATGAAGGAGATGCGCCGCACATCGGCGCGTTTGAAGCGGCGCTGCCCGCCCGCATTCCGGCCCGGCTGGACCAAGCCCTTGTCCTCGTAGAAACGGATCGCCGAGACCGAGACGCCGGTGCGTTCGGCCAGCTGTCCGATGGACAGGGGATCACTGGCAGATGGCGATGTGACTTTTTTCGATTCCATAGCTTGACCTCAACCAAGGTTGAGCAATTATCTCACAGCCTGTTCCAGCGGCCAAGCCGGTCGCAGTACAGGAGATTCCGATGACAAATGCGATGCTTGAACACGTCAATGTGACGGTCAGCGACCCTGAAGCCACCGCCGGCCGCCTCACCGAATGGTTCGGCTGGCAGGTGCGCTGGCACGGCCCGGCCAAGAATGGCGGCACCACCTATCATGTCGGCAACAAGGACAGCTATGTCGCCGTCTATGCCTACGCCAAGCCGACTGAGACACCAACCGGACGGCTCAACCATATTGGTGTTCTGGTCGATGATCTCGACGCCACCGAAGCGCGGATCACCGCCAGCGGCATTCACACCCACTCCCATGCCGACTACGAGCCGGGCCGGCGTTTCTACTTCGACGATCCGGACGGGATCGAGTTCGAGGTGATCAGCTACGCCTGATCGGGCAGGGAATTCATTGGCAGGCAGGGCGGTTGTCGCTAGCGTCCAGGCATGGATGATCATTCCGCCCCGCCTTCCACTGACAAGGCCGACCCGAAACGCCCGCTCGCGGCAGCCCGCGCGCTTGATCCGGCTCGCTATGTCGGGCCGGAGGCCTTGGCGCTGGATCAGCGTGAGATCCTCGCCCGCGGCTGGCAGGTCGTGGCGCCGGCCAGTGCGCTGGCCGGGCCCGGTGATCACATCGTGCGCGAGATCGGCGGCGTGCCGATCCTGCTGGTGCGCAATGGCGACGGTCAGCTCAACGGGTTCTTGAATATCTGCCGGCACCGGGCCGGGCCGCTGGCCCTGTGCGATGGCAAGGGCGCCAAGCGCCTGCGCTGTGCCTATCATGGCTGGGCCTATGATCTGGACGGGCAATTGCGCACCGCGCCGGAAATGCAGGCCGCCGAAGGCTTCAATCATCACGATATCGCGCTGGAGCGGATCGAGGTCGAGGTCTGGGGCGGGCTGGTCTTTGCCCGCACGCGCCCGGGTCCAGCCTTCAACGAGATCATGGCCGGTATCGATGCGATTGCGGACACTGTCGCGCTGGCCGGTCTGAGCCATCATCATTCCCGCATCTATGACGTGGCCTGCAACTGGAAGGTCTATGTCGACAACTACCTGGAGGGCTATCACCTGCCCTTCGTCCATCCCGACCTGACGCAGGTGGTCTCATACCCCGATTACAAGACCGAGCTGGGGCGCTACTGGTCCCTTCAGCGTTCGCCGGTCGATGCCGAGACCGAGGCCTATGCGGCCGGTGAGGCGCTCTACTTCTTCATCTGGCCCAACACCATGCTCAATATCCTGCCGGGTCGCATGCAGACCAATCGGGTGGTGGCGAACGGGCCGGACGCCTGCCGGGTCGAGTTTGATTTCTACTATGCCGACGGTGAAGCCGGACGGGCCGAGGCCGATGACGCCTTCTCCGACAGCGTCCAGGACGAGGATCGCATGATCTGCGAGCACGTCCAGAAAGGCCTTGCCTCCGGCGCCTACCAGCCCGGTCGGCTTTCGCCCGACCAGGAGGCCGGCGTCTGGCACTGGCACAATCTGCTACGGGATGCCTACGCCGCTTGTGGCTGACGGGTTCTGCGTCCGGGGGGACAGACGAACATGACAGACCACAAGACGGCTGCGCACGACGCTGCCCCACTCGACAAGCCGGCCCACAAGGCGATCGGCTTTTGGGGCTGCTGGTCCCTGGTGGTGGGGATCATGATCGGATCCGGCATTTTCATGCTGCCCGCCGTCCTCGCCCCCTACGGCTTGATGGGGTTTTCCGGCTGGTTGGTGACGGCTGGCGGCTCGATCCTGCTGGCACTGGTGCTAGGCCGACTGGCCCATCGCACGACCCGGACCGGCGGCCCGATCGCCTATGCCCATGACGCGTTCGGCGATCTCACCGGCTTTCTTGTCGCCTGGGGCTATTGGGCCTCCTACTGGATATCCATCCCGGCCATTGCGATTGCCTTTGTCGGGTATCTGACTGTCTTCATCCCGGCCCTGAGCGCCTCGCCGCTGGCCCAGATGGGCTGCGGCCTGGCGCTGATCTGGGGGCTGGGCCTGATCTCGCTGCATGGCATTCGCGATGCCAGCATCGTGCAATTATTGACGACGGTCCTGAAACTGGTGCCGATCTTCCTGGTGATCGGCATCGGCTTTTTCACCGGCGATGTCGCCAACCTGCCGGAGGTCAATCCATCCGGTGGCGGTTTCTTCCCGGTGCTGGCCGCGACAGCGCTTTTGACCATGTGGGCTTTTGCCGGCCTCGAAGCCGGGACCGTGCCCGCCGGTGATGTCCGCGATGCCGCCCGCACCGTTCCGCGCGCCACCGTGATCGGCACAATCACGGTCGCCCTCATTTATATCGCCGCGACCGCTGCGGTCATGCTGGTTGTGCCGGCTGCCGATCTGGCCAGCTCGACCTCACCCTTCTCCGATGCGGCCCGTGCGCTGGGTAGCTGGGGCCCCGGCCTGATTGCCATCGGGGCGATGGTGTCCACGGCCGGGGCGCTTAACGGCATCATTTTCCTGTCCGGCCAGATGCCGATGGCTCTGGCGCTGGACCGGCTGGCACCCGCTGCCCTGGGGCGACGCAACAAGGGCGGCGCGCCGCAACTCTCCCTCCTCCTGTCGCTGGGGCTCGGCTCGGTCCTGCTGGTCGCCAATTACTCGCGCGGACTGGTAGGCGCCTTCACCTTCCTGGCGATGATGAGCACGGTCTGCCTCCTCCTGCCGCTGCTGGTCAGCGCGGTGGCCGAGCTGCGCCATTCCTGGCGATCCGCGCGCGGCTGGGCCATCATCGCCCTCGCCGCCGGTGCCTATTCCGCCTTCGCTGTACTGGGCTCGGGACTGGAAGTCCTGGCCTGGGGCGGCGTGCTGATCCTGGCCGGCCTCCCAGCCTATTGGCTGGGCAAGCCGAAGGCGGTGACAGTGTAGGCCAGGCGCCGCATTTATATCCCCAGATCCATCCCTCCTTCCATTTTTCCCGGAGTCGCGCAGCGTCATCCGGGATCAACGGGAGACTCATCGCCTGCCGGACAGGCCTGTCGGTCCCGGCTCTCAGCCCCGCAATTGCGGGGCTGCGGCCGGGAAAAATGGATTTGGTTTGAGAGGGATAGGCACGCGGCAGCTGGCGGAGGGCGGGCGTATGCGCCCGCGAAAGCGGGTGGCCGGGATGACAATTGCGCCGGAAATCGGAACTTATCCCCGCCCTACGCACCCACAACCGTCATCCTGACGAAAGTCAGGACCCAGTCTCGCAGGCGCGATTTCGCTTGGCATGGCAAAGACTTCGCGTCGCAGTCTGGGTCCCGATTGCCATCGGGATGACGGTCTGTGGAGTGGGGATAGCCATAAACTTATCCTCGCCCCTTCCGCCCCATCGCATAATCCTCCCGTTCCCAGGCCATCTTGAGGCCCGGATTGGTTATCCGGGGGCGTGGGGAGGACGGAGCTCGTCCGGTTGGGTGGAGTTGACCACCACCAGACCCGGCGTGGCCATCGGCAGGACGGCGGCACAAAGCTCGACCGTTTGATCCTGTCGGTTTCGAGACGGGACCCGTAAGGGATCTGAGTAAATCTCCGTGTGCGAGGTGCCCCCGGCGCCACCCACGAACACTTCCATAGCTAGGCACCGGCAAGGCACCTCGCACCCCTCAACGGCCCAAACCGCCAGGTGGAAACACCGTGGCGCGGGCAAACCTGTCGATCACTTCAAACATCAGGAAAGGAGACCTCTTGGCCCGCCTTCCCGCCCGCCCTTCGGGCATTGCGGTCTGACGCGCTCCGCGTCGCCAGGCGGGCGGGAGGGCCGCTGAACGTCGGACAGGTAGAATTAGCGCGCATAGCGGCGCTAATTCTACCTGTCCCCATTTCGCTCAAACAGCCTATCCCGCTTGGCCAAACCCGTTGTCGATGCTACCTGCCCGCTCCATGACCATAGATCCGTCCCTCATCCGCAATTTCTCCATCGTGGCGCATATCGACCACGGCAAATCCACGCTGGCCGACCGCCTGATCCAGGTGACGGGCGGACTGACCCAGCGCGAGATGAAAGAGCAAGTGCTCGACAATATGGAACTCGAGCGTGAGCGCGGCATCACGATCAAGGCCCAGACCGTGCGTCTCGACTACACGGCCAAGGACGGCAAGACCTATGTCCTCAACCTGATCGACACGCCCGGACACGTTGACTTCGCCTATGAGGTCAACCGCTCGCTGGCCGCCTGTGAAGGCTCTTTGCTGGTCGTCGATGCCTCGCAGGGCGTCGAAGCCCAGACCCTCGCCAATGTCTACCAGGCGATCGAGGTCAATCACGAGATCGTGCCGGTGCTCAACAAGATCGACCTTCCCGCCGCCGAGCCGGATCGGGTCAAGGAGCAGATCGAGGACGTGATCGGGCTGGATGCCTCGGACGCCGTCGAGATCTCGGCCAAGACCGGCCTGGGTATCGAGGATGTGCTGGAAGCCGTTGTCACCCGCCTGCCGCCGCCGGCCGCCGGCGACCCCAACGCGCCCCTGAAGGCGATGCTGGTCGATAGCTGGTATGACCCCTATCTCGGCGTCATCTGCCTGGTGCGGGTCATCGAAGGCACGCTGAAGAAGGGCATGAAAGTGCGCTTGATGGGCACGGGTGCGACCTACCCGGTCGACGGGGTCGGCGTGTTCCGGCCCAAGAAAGAGGCCATCGACAGCCTCGGCCCGGGCGAGCTGGGCTATCTCAATGCCTCGATCAAACAGGTCCGCGATGCCCGCGTCGGCGACACCGTCACCGATGACCGGCGTCCGGCCGAAAAGGCGCTCACGGGCTACAAGCCGGCCCAGCCGGTGGTCTTTTGTGGTCTCTTCCCGGTCGACAGTGCCGAGTTCGAGGATCTGCGCGAGGCGATCGAGCGCCTGGCCCTCAATGATGCCTCCTTCTCCTACGAGATGGAGACCTCGGCGGCGCTCGGATTCGGTTTCCGCTGCGGCTTCCTTGGCCTGCTGCACCTGGAAGTCATCCGCGAGCGTCTCGAGCGCGAATACAATATCGAGCTGATCACCACGGCGCCGTCGGTGGTCTATCGCCTGCACATGAATGATGGCAGCGAGATCGACCTGCACAATCCGGCCGACATGCCGGACCCGGTCAAGATCGACACCATTGCCGAACCCTGGATCAAGGCGACCATCCTGGTGCCGGACGAGTATCTGGGCGGCGTGCTGAAGCTGTGTCAGGACCGGCGCGGCAACCAGATCGAGCTGACCTATGCCGGCAATCGCGCCCTGGTCGTCTATGAGCTGCCGCTCAATGAGGTCGTGTTCGACTTCTATGACCGCCTGAAATCGATTTCCAAGGGCTATGCCTCGTTCGACTATCAGTGGATCGAGGACCGCGTCGGCGATCTGGTCCGCATGTCCATCCTGGTCAATGACGAACCGGTCGATGCGCTGTCCATGGTCGTGCACCGGGCCCGCGCCGAGCTGCGGGGCCGGGCCATGTGCGAAAAGTTGAAAGAGCTAATCCCGCGGCACATGTTCAAGATCCCGATCCAGGCCGCCCTGGGTGGCCGCATCGTCGCCCGCGAAACCCTGTCCGCCCTGCGCAAGGACGTGACCGCCAAATGTTATGGCGGTGACGCTTCGCGCAAGCGCAAGCTGCTGGACAAGCAAAAGGCCGGCAAGAAGAAGATGCGCCAGTTCGGTAAGGTCGAAATCCCGCAGGAAGCCTTTATCGCCGCCTTGAAGATGGATGATAACTGATCGGGGCTTGCCAAGTGAGGCAGACGCCCCATCTTTGTGGCCAGACAGACGGCATCACACGGGGAGTTTCCTGATGCGCCATATCCTTGCTGCCAGCCTGGCCGCCACCATTGCCCTTGCCGCCCCCGCTCTCGCCGAGCTGGACGCCGGCGATGCGGCTGCCGACTTCACCGTGTCTGGCTTCCAGGCCGGCGAGCCGGTCTCCTTCCATCTTGCCGAAGCGCTCGCCGAGGGACCGGTGGTGCTGTTCTTCTTCCCGGCGGCTTTCACCTCGGGCTGTGAAGCCCAGGCGGCGGCCTTTGCCGAGGCGATTGATGATTTCACCGCCGAAGGCGCGACCGTGATCGGTGTGACCGGTGGCAATACCGACCGTCTGGCCGAGTTCTCGACCCAGCATTGCGCCTCGGCCTTTCCGGTCTTCGCGATCGAGGACGGCATGGCTCGTGACTATGACGCGCGCATGATGATGCGTCCGGGCTGGACCAATCGCACCTCCTATGTGATCGATCAAAATTCGACCATTGCCTTTTCCTGGTCGGAAATGAGCCCCTATGAGCATGTTGATCAGACGCTTGCCGCCGTTCGGGCGCTGAATGTCGAATAATATTGCTTGGCGGGTGGCCGGAGTGGCGACCCGTTAGCGATATCATGCGGTGGACAAGTCCGCCTGCATCGTGTTGCGGTGCGCCATGAAAAGCGGCGATTCTGGCCGCGTCCATGCGCCAAGGAAAAGCCGCGATGTCTGACCCCGCCCACGCCGGTTCCGTTGTCCTGTTCGAGAATGTCCATCCGGTTGCGGATGTGGCCTTTGGCGCGGCGGGCTATTCGATCGAACGCCATGCCGCTGCGCTGGAGATCGCCGATCTGCACACCGCGCTGGGTCCGGCGGTGCTGGCGGGTATCCGCTCGCGCACCAAGATGAACCGGGCCGCCTTCGACGCGGCGCCGAACCTGCTGGCCCTGGGCTGTTTCTGCATCGGTACCAACCAGGTCGATCTCGACGTGGCGGCGGCTCGGGGCATCCCGGTCTTCAACGGACCGTTCGGCAATACCCGCTCGGTCGCCGAGCTGACCCTGGCCTCGATCATCATGCTGATGCGCGGCATCCCGATGCGGTCGGCGGCGGCGCAGCGCGGCGAGTGGCAGAAGTCGGCCACCAATTCGCACGAGGTCCGGGCCAAGAAGCTGGGCATTGTCGGCTATGGCAATATCGGCTCGCAATTGTCGGTGCTGGCCAGTGCGCTCGGCATGCATGTCTATTTTTACGACACCGAACCGAAGTTGGCGCATGGCAATGCCCGTGCCTGCGCCAGTCTGGATGAATTGCTCGAGATCTCCGACGTCGTGACCCTGCACGTGCCCTCGACCGAGCAGACCCGCAACATCATGGATGCGGCCGCCATCGCGAAGATGAAAAAGGGTGCCATCCTGATCAACCAGGCCCGCGGTGACCTGGTCGATATCGATGCTCTGGCCGGCGCCCTGGAGCGCGGCGACCTGATCGGCGCGGCTGTCGACGTTTTCCCCAAGGAGCCGGCGTCCAAGGACGAGGCCTTTGTCTCGCCGCTGCAGAAATTCTCCAACATTATCCTCACCCCGCATATCGGCGGTTCGACGCTGGAGGCCCAGCAGGCGATCGGTGAGGATGTGTCGGGCAAGCTGGCCCGTTATGTCGCGCTGGGTGCGACCAAGGGGGCTGTCAACGTACCCGAAATCGAGCCGGGCCACGTCAAGCCCGGCCGGACGCGTCTGTTGAGCTTTCACTCAAACGCGCCCGGCTTCCTGTCGCGCCTTAATGACGCGGTCAGCGCCTCGGGCGCCAATATCGCCGCGCAGCACCTCGAGACGCGGGGCGAGCTGGGTTATGTGGCGGCCGATCTGGAGGGGGACATCCCGAGCGGGTTCATCGATCACGTCCGGGCGCTCGACGGATCGATCCGGGCGCGGCTGGTGCGCTAACCGGTTGCTTCCCACTTCCGGCGACTGAGGCCGACAATCAGCAACCACCCAGCGAGAATGAATTCGGGCAATGCCGCCGACAACAAGAGCAGGCCGCCAACCCCGTCCAATGCCGGCAAGGCGAAATGGACAATGCCGAGTGCCAGGTAGCTGAACCCGGACACGCCCATCGCCAAGCCGAGAATGGCCGGGAAAAAGGGTGCCCTGAAAAGCAGCACGCCAAGACAGAGGCAGTGCAGGCCGAACAGCATGAGGGCGAGGATATAGCCCTCATTGTGGAGCGCCAGTAAGGTCAGTGCGGCCTGACCCGCCATTATGGGGTCCAGTTGTGCGGCAACGGGTGAGTCACCCAGTAGAAGCAGGGGTGCGATCTGCGCGAGCAAGGCCACGGCCAAGGCGCCGCTCATGACCAGGCGGATGGCCAAGGCAAACAGGGCCACACCCCGGTCGACCGGGGCCAGCAGGCGGTAGAAAGTCACTGCCAGCACGACGTCCAGACACAGGACCGTGAAATCGGCGAGAATGCCGAGGCGAAGCAGGCCCGTCTGCTCGCGGATCCGGTCGGCAGTCGCGCTGGCAGCCTGCCAGTCGATCAGTTCTCCGCGGACGGCGATCTGGGCAAAAATGCCGCACAGGATGATGGCGAGATAGGCGAGGCCCGACAGGCGGGCGAGGGTGACGGGATTGTCGGGGCGGGGGGCAGAACTCATAACGACTCCGGTTTCAGCGTGGAACATGGTGCCACACTAAAACCTGGTCGGCTGACCTGTCTTGCCGATTTGGAAATCGGCCAAACGGGAATGTCAGGCCGGCTCGCCTGCCGAGCCTCAGACGCCCAGCGCCTTGGCCAGACCGCCCACCGTGCGCACATAGCTGGCGCCGGACCACTCACAGGCGGCGACCACCACCTCGCGTTTGGCAATGACGCCAAAGCCGATGAAGCGGTCGGCGGCGCCGGCCTCGAAAGCTTCGAAGTCGGTCATGCCGTCACCGACCATGATGGTTTCATCCGCCTTGGCGGCGATGCTGTTCAATATCTCGGCCTTGCCGCCATTGCGCGACAACGGGTAGTCGGTATCGAGTCCGCTGACCGTGTCGCCGCTCCAGACAAACCGGTTGGCGTGAATATCGCCCTGGCCAAATCCGAGATCTGCCAGCACGGGTTCCAGCAAGTCGGTAAATCCGCCTGAAATGGCGTGAAGCACATCGCCGCGTTCGCGCAGCTTCCGGATCAAGGGCGCCATGCCGGGCGTCACACGTTGGCGCAATTGTTCGCCCACCGCAGCCACGCCCTCACGGTCGAGGGCCGCCAGTTGCAGGCGCGCTTCGAGACTGTCGCGCAGGGCCATGCTGCCGGACATGCCGCCCCGGGTGATCTCGTGCAGCCGGGCCTTGGCTGCGACCTTGTCCTCGCGCCCGGCCAATGCCGCCTCAAGCGCCGTGTCCAG
Organism: Maricaulis sp.; assembly: GCF_048268525.1. Taxonomy (GTDB): domain Bacteria; phylum Pseudomonadota; class Alphaproteobacteria; order Caulobacterales; family Maricaulaceae; genus Maricaulis. Next base: position 83,258 of record NZ_JBLWVH010000001.1, read on the forward strand.
CGACTCGACCCGCAGCAGTGTGGAATCCACGTCAAAGGCAATCAGTCGTGTCACGCCGCCATCCTGAATTTCCAGCCTGAACCCTTCGGCTTGAGTCTAGACAGGCCATGGGGAGCTGTCAGTGTTTTTGATTGCCGCGGACTCAGGCGGTCGTCGGGCGACCGATCGGGCAGACAACGCCGGTGCCACCAATTCCGCAATAGCCTGACGGATTGCGAGCAAGGTATTGCTGGTGCTCCTGCTCGGCATAGTAGAAGGGGCCAGCCTCGGTGATCTCGGTGGTGATCGCGCCAAGTCCGGCGGCGTCAAGTTCGGCCTGGTAGCGCTCGGCGGCAGCCCGCGCCGCAGCCAGCTGGGTGGCGTTGGTCGCGTAGATCGCCGAGCGGTACTGGGTGCCGCGATCATTGCCCTGGCGCATGCCCTGGGTCGGATCATGCCCTTCCCAGAACAGTTTCAGGACCTGATCGAGCGACAGCTGGTCCGGGTCAAAGACAACGCGGACAAGTTCGGTGTGCCCGGTGGCCCCGGTGCAGGTCTCCGCATAGGTCGGGTTGGGTGTGGTGCCGCCACCATAGCCGACCGCTGTATGCCATACGCCGGGCGTCTCCCAGAAGATCCGTTCGGCACCCCAGAAGCAACCCAGTCCGAGGTAGATTTCGGCCATGCCCGCCGGGCATCCGACCCGGATGTCGCGACCGGTGACGAAGTGTGTCGGAGCGGTGGCAACAGGCGTTGACCGACCGGGCAGGGCCTGGTCGGCAGGGATGATGCGTGATTTCCAGACCGGGTCTGACATGACGGGCTCCGACACCTTGGTGATTGCTGTCAAGATAGGCGTCACGCGCTCAAAAACCAGTGCCCCCGCTGTATCGACTGCCCGCCGAAGAGCTCCGCCTGCAAGATGTCGGGGGCAGAACCGGTCTCGGGAATGAGCCTGTATTTGTCTGTCGCGATACGCCTGCCGCTGTTGCAGGCACGCGCCGCTGACAAATCTCGGTCAGAGCGGTCAGAACGCTGAGCAAGACGCCTTGCAGGATGCGCCCCGATGGGTATAGTCCGCGCCTTCGCGGTGAGGTGGCCGAGTGGTCGAAGGCGCACGCCTGGAACGCGTGTAGGCGGGTAACCGTCTCGTGGGTTCGAATCCCACCCTCACCGCCACATATCTTCTTGAAATAATTAGACAAAATGGCATCGCGCAATTCCCGCGGTGTTTCCGCGCCTTCGCGGGATGATCCCTTCGCCCAATACCAGGACGGACAGGTTGGCCGAACAGGGAAGTTTCCGTCAATACATCCAAGCGTACTGGCCTGCTCATTCCAGCTGAGAGCAATTGGATGGGTCAGGGGATATTGTCGTGACAGATCAAGCAACGCGGCCCTTTGAATCTGCGGCAATCGGACGCCATAAATTTCCTTTTTAATAGGTATTGAAAATACTAGTTTTGCAGATGCTGATTAAAACGCTTCTCTGCTGGCCAAGGGCGAAAGCCTGTTTGACCCCAGGATGAAAGGCATCTGAAATGGCAAATGAAACCGAATTCGAAAACGGCCATGGCGAAGGTCATGGCGGCGGTCGACGTCTCCGCGAGCGGGCTCGTGAGTGCGCCAGCCTGCCCCGTATCAACGAACCGGCCCCGGATTTCCGGGCGCTGACCACACATGGCGAGCGTTCTCTGTCGGACTATCGTGGCAAGTGGTTGATCCTCTTTTCCCACCCGGCCGACTTCACGCCGGTCTGCACGACCGAGTTCATGGCCTTCGCAAAAGCCCAGGACCGGTTCGCAGCTCTCAACACCGAACTGCTCGGCCTGTCGATCGACAGCCACTACGCCCACATCGCCTGGGTGCGCAGCATCAAGCAGAATTTCGGCGTCGAGATCGGATTCCCGATCATCGCCGACCTGTCGATGGATGTGGCCCGTGCCTATGGCATGATCCAGCCGGGCGCGTCCGACACCGCGGCAGTCCGTGCCACCTTCATCATCGATCCCGAAGGTGTGATGCGGGCGATGGTCTACTATCCGATGTCCAATGGCCGCTCGATCGAGGAATTTGTTCGCCTGGTCACGGCGCTGCAGACCTCGGACGCCAACAAGGTGGCGACACCGGAAAACTGGCAGCCGGGCGAGAAAGTCATCGTGCCGCCGCCGGCGACCGATGCGCTTGCCGAGCAGCGCTTCTCGGAAGGCTATGAAACGGTCGACTGGTACTTCTCCACCCGCGACCTTTGAACCCCCAATCGGGGCCGCTTGCCCTCTGTCCTTGCGATGGCCCCGATGCATGCGCCGGCCGGTTTCATACCGGTCGGCGCATGTCCTTTTGAACGACCTTGGCGCATTCGGGGCGTATCGCGGCCTGGGCCGGGCTCGGGGTCCGGTCAGCTCAGTGCTGCGCTGGGTCCGGTATGTCATCTGGCTCGTCATCCGGCGGCAGCATGAGACGGTCCATCAACTCGCCCCGATTGGCGGCAATGTCGGCGACCGTCACCCCATCCAGCACGTCCAGAAAGGCAGCGAGCGCGCGGTGCCAGGTTCTCGACAAATTGCAGGCGCCGATCAGCGGGCAGGTATTGCTCTCGGCGTTGAAGCATTCGGCCAGCTCCAGCGGCGCTTCCGTGATCCGGACGACTTCTCCCACGGTGATGTCCTGCGCCGGTTTCGCCAGACGAATGCCGCCACTGCGCCCGCGCAGGGTCTCCAGATACCCGGCCCGGCCGAGCATGTTGGCCACCTTGATCATGTGATGGACCGAGGCCCGGTGGATCTGGGCGATGTCCGCGACCCGGCTGACCTCGCCATCGCGTAGTGCGGCGTATTGCAGCATTCGCAGCGCATAATTGGTGAAATGGGTCAGTCTCATGGGTGTGCTCCTGAGTCTGGCGACAAGGCCGAGCGATCCCGCCCGGCGAGTGGTTTCAGCTCGGCCTGCTGATAGGACAGGTCGGGCCATCGGGATTGGTCGGGTGAATGGGTGACCACGATCAGGGCCGATTGTGTTTTCGCCGCCCATCCGGACAGGCGGCTTGCCAGCCGGTCAGCCAGAGTGGCGTCAAGTCCGGCGAAGGGTTCATCGAGCAGCACAAGACGCGGCTGTCGCAACAGGGCGCGGGCCAGGCTGAGGCGACGCAATTCGCCGCCGGAAAAATTCGCGCCACCTTCCTCGACAGCTTGGTCGAGCCCGGTCCCGTCGGCCTCCAGCCGCACATCAAAGCCGGCGATCTGACAGACCGCCATCAGTTCGGCATCGTCGGCGTCTGGCTTGGCGAGGCGCAGGGTCTCGCGCAGGTCGCCCGGCAGGACATCGGGGATTTGCGGCGCGATCCCGATCGACTGGCGGAGCGCGGCGGCCCGGCAGGTCTGTGCCTTGATGCCACCGTAAAGCAGCTCCCCGCTGACCGGCTCGCGCAGGCGGGCGAGGGTTTCCAGGAGGGTCGTCTTGCCGGTACCGGAGGGGCCGGTGACTTCAAGGACCGCACCAGGCTGTAATTCCAGGGAGACTGGCTCTGTGATGGGATGGCCCGGCTCGAAGCCGACCGTCAGACCGTCCAGCCGCAGCGGCAGGATGTCACTGACCGGCTGCGCCGCGGCCGGATCCGCTTCCCGGATGACGGGCGTGGCCTCCAACCGTGCCTGTACACGGGACTGGGCAATCCGGGTCGCCGGCAGGTTGGCCAGGGCGGCGAGGAAGAGCGCCAAGCCTTGATGCGCTGCCAGCACGGCGAGCGCCATGCCGGCGAGGATGGCGATACCGGCTCCGTCCGCCAGGCCGGCGAGAACGGCAATCAGGGCGGTCAGCCCGCCCAGAGCACTGGTGGTCGCGGCAAGGACATGCCCGCGGCGGCGCGCTGCAAGCCCGGCGGTTTCGGCCTCAACGGCCAATTCGGCCCATCGCGCACCATGATCTGAAAACCGGCCCAGCGCTTCCAACTCGATCCGGTTCTCGACCAGCTCCGCGGCATCCCGGCGCAGTCGATCCGCGATCGCAGCCTGCTGGGCATCGGCGCGGCGTTGTTGGCGCAGTCCCGGCCCCGTGCCGAGCGCCAGCGCCGCGCCCAGCCCCAGTGCGACCGTGAGCAGGGTGAGTATGCCGGCAAAGGCGGCGAAACCGAGCGCGGCAAGGGAACCGGCCAGGGCTGTGACGCCAGGCAGCGCGATACGCAGCAGGCCGGCTTCGACATGGCGGACATCGTCCAGCACCACCGATAATTCATCAGAGCTGCCACGACGCAGGCCGGGGGTGGCCCGGGCGGTGGCGAGGAAGAGGGCGCGGCGCAGGCTTGACGACATTCGCAAGGTCGCATCATGGCCGACCAGCTGTTCGCCATAGCGGGCGACAATGCGCCCCATCGCGGTGCCGCGTACCGTCGCGCTGGGATAGAGATGATTGAAGAGCAGCCCGGCTCCGGCACTGCCGGCAATCGCACTGGCTGTCAGAAACCAGCCAGAGACACCGAGCAGGACGACGGCGAGTATGCCGCCCGCCGCGCTCAGGGCGATGGCGACAAGTATGCGCCCGGCCTGGGGGCGACCGAGATGGTTCCAAAGGCGGATCATGAGGCGCGTTCCGCATTGGCGGTATGGGTCTCGATCGCGATGACCCGGTCGGCCACTTGCTTCACGGCCGCGCTGTGGCTGGCGACAAGTACGGTCCGATCGGGCGCAAGGCGGCGCAGGGTGGCGAGCAGGGCCTGCTCGCGGGCTTCATCGAGATGCGCGCTCGGTTCATCCAGCAGGAGAAGGCGGGCCTCGCCGACCAGGGCGCGGGCAATCGCCAGTCTTTGCAGCTCGCCGCCGGACAGCCCCGCACCACCGGCCCCGATTTCGACATCGAGCATACTGTCCTTCGGACCGAGAAAGCTGTCGCACCCGGCAGCGACAAGCGCATGGCGCATGGCCTCGTCATCGGCGGCTGCCCCGGCCAGACGCAGATTGTCGCGAACGCTTCCTTCCACGGCCCAGGGGCGTTGGCCGATATAGGCGGCTGAGGCCGCCAGCGAGTGGCCTGTCTCCAGCAGTGTGCCATCAACGCGAATCTGCCCGGTCAAGGTCTCGGCGAGGCCCAGCAGTGAGAGGAGGAGCGTGGTCTTGCCGCTGCCCGAGGGCCCCCACAGGACGGTCATCTCACCAGCGCGCGCGGTCGCCGTCACCGGGTCGAGGACGCAGTGACCGCCCCGGCCGAGCGCGACGGCCTGCCAGTCGATCGTCGGGGCATGGTTGAGCGGGGGAAGGTGAACGGGCGGGATTGATGGCTCGGCATTGGTCAGTCCCGCCAGCGATTCCGCGGCGGCGGCAGCGTCGCTGCGGGCGTGGTGGAGGCTGGAAAGTTGGCGGATCGGTGCGAAGAATTCCGGCGCAAGGATCAGCGCCATCAGGCCTTCGCGCAGGGTGAGGATCTCGCCGGTCGGGAAGGGGAAGACGCCGAGCAGTTTGAAGCCGACATACACCGCCACCAGGGCGATCGAGACCGAGCTGAAGAATTCCAGCACGGCGGTCGACAGGAAGGCGACGCGCAGGATCGCCATGGTCTTGCGGGCCAGCTCCCCGGTCGCTGCGTGGATCGTATCGGCTTCGCGCGTGACCGCATTGAAGGCCCGGATCGTCCCCGCGATGCGGGTTCGGGTCTCAAACACGCCGGCGAGCGCGTCGAGGGAGGCTTGCTGGGCACGGGCGAGGGCCGCGGTCTCCGAGGCCGTCAGCCAGATGAAGACCGGCAACATGAGGGTTGAGACGAGGATCAACACGCCGGCCAGCCAGCTCTGGGTGAGAACCGCGATCAGCACGAGCACGGGCGTGATGATGGCCGCCATGCGTCCGGGCAGCCATTGCGCGGTGTGACCCGCCAGCAGGGCGGTCCGGTCGACAAGTTGGGCAATTCGTTCCCCGGTCGGGGCGCCGTCGAGCACCGTCGGTCCGCCGTCGCCCGTGAGGCGCATGATGTCTTGTCGCGCGGTGCGGACCAGCCGTTCGCCGGCTTGCTCCGCGGTGAGCTGGCCCAGATAGCCAAGACCGGCCCGCAGACCGACAAACAATGCCGCCAGACCCAGGGCGACCGCCGCGTCGCGCCCGTCGGCCAGGGCGGCGATGGCGGTGGCAAAGGCCGCGGCGAAGCCAATGGCGCAAAGGGTCTGCAAACCGTTGGCAAGCATGGATAGCCGGGTATAGGGTGCGGCGTTTCGGGACCAGCGGGCCAGCTCGATGCGCCCGTCCGGCCGGGTGTTCCCGGTGGCGTCGGTCCCTATTTTCGCATGCGACGTTTCGCCCATTGCGGCTCTTTCCATAAGTCGTATGTAGAGTGCAAGTTAAAGCGCTGAGCCCGGAGTGCAAGCCATGGAACAGCTTCTTGTTGCCGACCTGTCGCGATGGCAATTCGCGCTCACGGCGATGTATCATTTCCTGTTCGTCCCCCTGACGCTGGGTCTTTCGATGATCTTGGTGATCATGGAGGGGGCCTATGTCCTGACCGGCAAACAGGTCTGGAAGGACATCACCAAATTCTGGATGACCCTGTTCGGGATCAACTTCGTGCTCGGTGTCGCCACCGGGATCACGATGGAATTCCAGTTCGGCACCAACTGGTCCTATTACTCGCACTATGTCGGCGACATCTTCGGAGCGCCGCTGGCGATTGAGGGCCTGATGGCCTTTTTCCTCGAAGCGACCTTTGTCGGTTTGATGTTCTTTGGCTGGGACAAGCTGTCACGTCCCATCCACTGGATGGTGACCGGCCTGGTGGCGCTGGGCTCCAATCTCTCCGCGCTGTGGATCCTGATCGCCAATGGCTGGATGCAGAACCCGGTCGGTTCGGAATTCAATCCGGACACGATGCGGATGGAAGTCGTCAACTTCATGGAAGTCCTGTTCAACCCGGTCGCCCAGGCGAAATTCGTTCACACGGTCTCGGCCGGCTATGTGACCGCCTCGGTCTTCGTACTGGGCGTCTCGGCCTTCTATCTCCTGAAGGGACGTCATCGTGGTCTGGCCAAGCGCTCGGTCGCTGTCGCCTCGGCCTTCGGCCTCGCCTCGGCTTTGTCAGTTGTCGTCCTGGGCGATGAGAGTGGCTACACGCTGACCGACAACCAGCGCATGAAACTCGCGGCCCTCGAGGCCATGTGGCACACCGAAGAGGCGCCGGCCCCGCTGACGCTGGTCGGCATCCCCGACCAGGAGGGACGTGAAACCCATTACGAGATCCAGGTGCCGTGGGTGCTCGGCCTGATCGCGACCCGCAGCCTCGACGGAGAGGTCGAGGGCATCCTGCCGCTGGTCGCCATAGCCGAGGACCGGATCGAGAATGGCATTCTCGCCTATGATGCCGTGCAGCGCCTCGCGATTGATCATGAAGACGTGGCTGCCCGCGAACAGTTCGAGCTCCACAAGCGCGATCTGGGCTATGGCATGCTCTTGCTGCGCCATCTCGATGATCCGCGCCAGGCCACGCCGGAGCAGATCGAACAGGCCGCCTGGGACACCGTGCCCAATGTGGCGATGTCCTTCTGGTCCTTCCGGCTGATGGCCGGCCTCGGCTTCTTCTTCATCGCCGTGTTTGGTGCTTCTTTCTACTTCTCCAGCATGAAGCGGCAATTGCCGCGCTGGTTCCTGCGACTGGCGGTGGCGATCATTCCGCTACCCTGGATCGCGGCCGAGCTGGGCTGGGTGCTGGCGGAAACCGGGCGTCAGCCCTGGGTGATTGACGGCGTGCTGCCGACCTTCATGGGCGTGTCCAGCTTGTCGGCCAGCCAGGTCATCCTGACCATGATCGGCTTCACCGCCCTTTATGGCGTCCTGGCGGTCATCGAGGTGATGCTGATGGTGCGCGCTATCCGGCAGGGGCCGGTCACGTCCGGTCCGACAGCGCAGACGGTGCCCGGCTCTGCCCCCGTGGGGCCGAACGCTGCCATCCCGGCGCCGCTCTACGATCAATAGGAGGTGATGATGGAATTGCCACTCGATTACACCACGCTCCGCCTTATCTGGTGGGTATTGCTGGGCGTCCTCCTGATCGGCTTTGCCGTGACGGACGGATATGATCTCGGGGTTGCGACCCTGCTGCCCTTTGTCGCCAAGACCGATGCCGAGCGTCGTCTCGTCATCAATACGATCGGCCCGATGTGGGAGGGTCACCAGGTCTGGCTGGTCCTCGGCGGCGGCGCTATCTTTGCCGCTTGGCCATTCGTCTATGCGATCAGCTTTTCCGGCTTCTACCTCGCCATGTTCGTGGTCCTGGCCGCGCTGATCCTGCGCCCGGTCGGTTTCAAATACCGGTCCAAGCGTCCCGGCGCCGCATGGCGGCGCAATTGGGACTGGGCCCTTTTCGTGGGCGGTTTCGTTCCGGCGCTGATCTTCGGTGTCGCGGTCGGCAATGTCCTGCGCGGCGTACCCTTCGACCTCGATCCCATGCTGCGGGCGACTTATGAGGGCGGCCTGATCGGCCTGCTCAATCCCTTCGGCCTGCTGGCCGGCCTGATCTCGGTGGCCATGCTGGTCATGCACGGCGCATCCTGGCTTGTGGTCAAGGCCGAAAAGGGTGAGGTGCGCGACCGCGCTGCGCGCTTCGGTTCGGTCGCCGCCATCGTGACCGTGATCCTGTTTGTCGTGGCGGGCATCTGGGTTGCTTCCCTGCTGCCGGGTTATGCCATCACATCGGAAGTCGTCACCGACGGACCGTCCAATCCCCTGCGCAAGACCGTGGAGGTCGGGGCCGGCGCCTGGCTTGGCAATTACGGCCGCCATCCCTGGATGGTGATCGCACCGTTGATGGCGGTGGCCGGTGCTGCCGTCGCGGCTTTCGGTCTGGCCAAAAAGCGCAATGCGATGAGCCTGTTGAGCTCGGGTGTCTCGGTCGCTGGCGTGGTTGCGACGGCGGGGGTCTCGATGTTCCCCTTCATCCTGCCCAGCTCGCTCAATCCCGATGCCAGCCTGACGGTCTGGGACAGCTCGTCGAGCGCCGGTACCCTGTTCTTCATGTTGATCATGACGGCGATCTTCGTGCCGCTCATCCTGTTTTACACCGCCTGGGTGTTCAAGGTCCTGTGGGGGCGTGTGACGACCGATGACGCCCAGTCACCGGGCTCCTATTGAGCCGGAAAGGAAATAAGTGATGTGGTATTTCACCTGGATACTCGGCCTCGCGGCGGCACTCGGTTTTGGCATCCTGAACGCGCTGTGGCTGGAATTCACCCCCGACGCGGTCAATTGCGACGAGATCGACTGCGCCGAATAGGCCCGCTTGGCACAGACCCAACAAAAAAGACGGTGAGCCGGGTAACCGGCTCGCCGTTTCTGTGTCAGGTGTCCGCGTCGGTCGCGGCAGGTCAGTTGTCGGGTTTGAGCTTGTGCACGCCCATCATCTCGAACAGGGCGCGTTCGTAGAAGGGTTCGGCCTGGCCCGAGCGGATCTTGCCGAGGAAGTATTTCTCGAAGGCGATCTTGCCGAGATGGACCCAGCCGCCCTCCGCAGCCCAGTTGACATTGCGCGGCGGGATTTGCGGCATGGCGACAAAGGCCACCCCGCCATCGCCGAAATCAGCCAGGCAGACCGCATTCCAGGTCGCCACATGGCGCGCTTCCTTGCCGTCCAGCTCGTCGCGGATATTGCGAGCGGTGGCCATCACCATCGACTCAATCATGAAGCCGGTCTTGGGCACGCCGACAGGGACCGCATACGTGTCCATCGGCGGAATGGCGACGCAGACACCGACCGAAAAGATATTGGCATGGGCGGGATTACGCTGGTGTTCATCGATCAGCACGAAGCCGCGCGGATTGACCAGGCCTTCAACATCACGGACGGCCGGGATGCCGCGGAAGGCAGGCAGCATCATCGAATAGCCGAAGGGCAATTCATGCGTCTTCTTGACCGTGCCGTCTTCATTGACTTCCTCGACATGCATCACCCCGTCCTCGACCTTGGTGACGCGGGCCGATGTGATCCATTTGATGTGCCGGTTGCGCAGCTCGCTTTCCAGCAGGCCCTTGGTGTCCCCGACCCCGTCGAGGCCGAGATGGCCGATATAGGGTTCCGAGGTAACGAAGGTCATCGGGACCTGGTCGCGGATCTTGCGCTTGCGCAGATCAGTTTCCAGGATCATCGCGAATTCATAGGCCGGGCCAAAACATGAGGCCCCCTGGACAGCGCCGACAACGATCGGGGCCGGGTTCTCCACGAAATTGTCCCAGACGCCGCTGGCGTCATCGGCATGGTCGACATGGCAGACGGACTGGGTGAAGCCGCCATGCGGTCCCAAACCCTCGATCTCGTCAAAGGCGAGCTCGGGGCCGGTGGCGATCACCAGATAGTCATAGGCGAGCGTTTCGCCATTCTCGAGCGCGATCTCATTGGCCTCCGGCCGGACCTCGGTCGCGGCGGCGTGGACGAATTCGATGCCCTTCTTGGCGAACATGGGTGCCAGATCGACCTTGATCTGCTCGGCCTTGCGCCAGTTGACCGCGACCCAGGGGTTGGACGGTGTGAAGTGGAATGTGTCCTTGTCCGAGACCACGGTGATCTTGTGATCGCGACCGAGTTCGCGGCGGGCTTCCAGAGCCATGGGCACGCCGCCCAGGCCGGCGCCGAGTACAACGATATGAGCCATGCTACCTCCCTGATCTCCGCCTGTTTTGGGATGCGGAGTGATTTAGCGACCGAAAGCCTCGGCCGCGGTGCAGAATTGGGCCTTGAGATGGGACAGAATGCCGACAAGGCGCGGATCGGCGATGGAGTAGTGAACCTGAAGGCCGGTCTTTCGGCCTTCCACCAGACCGTCCGCGCGCATCTTGGCGAGGTGCTGGGACGCCGCTGATTGCGATAGCCCGGCGACTTCACGCAGCTCGCTCACAGTCGCTTCGCCGCCAACGAGATGACAGAGGATGAGCAGTCGTCGCTCATTCGCCAGCAATTTCAGGAGGGATGCGGCTTCGCCAGCCTGTTGCTGCAGCTCGTGCAGCGGAGAAGAATTCGTATCGGGCATGGTCACTCATTTCATTAGTTGACACTAAAGTAGATATAACTAAATTAGATGTCAATCATGCTTCACAACCCGACGGGAGAGAGTGATGACACTTCGAGAACTGGAACCGCAGGACGTGTCCGCCGCCATAGCGGACGACAAGGCTGTCGTCATTGATGTGCGCGAGCCGGGCGAGTTCGCCACCGAGCGTTTGCACGGGGCCAGCCTGCACCCATTGTCCACCTTCGACCCGCAACGGCTTCCCGTTGACGCCAGTCGCGACGTGGTGCTGCACTGCGGCTCCGGCAAGCGGTCGATGGATGCGCTGAAACGGTGCCAGGCGGCTGGTGTGAATATCACCGCCCATGTCCGCGGCGGTCTGATGGCCTGGAAATCGGCTGGCCTGCCCACCGTTCGCATCGATCCGGCCACCGGCCAGGTCATCGATCCCCAGGCTGTTTGAGGTCTCCCATGCTGCGCGCCCTGATCCTGTCTCTCCTCCTGGCCGCCCCGGCGGCGGCCCAGGACGCTGTTCCTCATGAAGTGACCCTGAGCCGGGTCGCGGACCGCAAGGCGGTGTTCGCAACGGTGGAAAGTGTCGACACGGTGCGGGCGCGAGCCCGGATTGGCGGCACGATCGGCGAATTGCGGGTCGATGAGGGCGATGCGGTGGAGGCGGGTGACGTGCTCGCCGTCGTCATCAATGATCAATTGGCGCCGCAGATCGGCTCGGCCAATGCCGCCGCGGCGGCGCTCAATTCCCAACTCGCGCAAGCGCGGATCGACCTGGAGCGGGCCGAAGACCTGTTCGCCCGGGGCATTTTCCCGCAAGCGCGGCTGGACGAGGCCGAAACCCAGGTCAATGTGCTGGCCAATCAGCTCGATGCCGCCCGCCGCGGGCGCGATGTGCTGGTCCAGCAGGCCCGCGAAGGTGATGTCCTAGCACCCTCAAGCGGCCGCGTGCTGTCGGTCGATGTCACTGCCGGCAGCGTGGTGCTTCCCGGCGAGCCGCTCGCCGTGATCGCCTCGGACCTCTATCTCCTGCGCCTGCGACTGCCGGAGCGTCACGCCCGGTCCATCGAGGTTGGTGACACGGTCGAAGTCGATGCCGCCAGCCTCGGGGATGCCGTGGCGCAAAGCGGCCAGATCCGCCAGGTCTATCCCCGGATTGCCGAGGGACGGGTCGTCGCCGACGCTGTGGTGGAGGGGCTCGGAAGCTTCTTCGTCGGTGAGCGGGTGCGGGTCTATGTCTCGGTTGATGAGCGCGATGCGCTACTGGTCCCGGCGGGTCTGATCGTCACCCGCTACGGCACCGATTATGTCCGTCTCGACACGCCGGAGGGCGAACGCGATGTCGCGGTGCTGCGCGGTGAAACGCATCCGGGCGGTATTGAAATCCTCAGCGGCCTGTCGGTCGGCGACCTCCTGGTGCAACCATGAAACTCGGTATTTCGGGCCATCTCACCCAGGCCTTCATCCGCTCGCCCCTGACCCCCTTGCTCCTGCTGGCCTCGCTGGCTGTCGGCTTGATCGCACTGATGGTCATTCCGCGTGAGGAAGAGCCGCAGATTTCCGTGCCCATGGTCGATATCATGGTGCGCGCCGATGGCTTGCGCGCTGCGGACGCGGTCGAGCTGGTGACCGAGCCGCTGGAAGCCGTCATCCGCTCCATCGATGCGGTCGAGCATGTCTATTCCCAGACCGAAGATGACAGCGTTCTGGTTACCGCCCGCTTTGATGTCGGCACTGACCGCGACGCCGCCATCCTGCGAGTCCATGAGCGCATCCGCGCCAATATGGACCGCATCCCGCATGGTATTCCCGAGCCGCTCATCGTGGCGCGCGGCATCAATGATGTCGCCATTGTCGCGCTGACCCTGTCGCCGCGCCCTGACCGGGCCGAGCGCTGGGATGACCGTGCGTTGCACACGCTGGGTGAGGAATTGCGCGCCGCCCTGACCAGTGTCGAGGAGGTCGGCCTGACCTATCTGGTAGGCGGTCGCGCCGACCAGATCCGGATCGAGCCCGATCCCGAGCGCCTGTCGCAATATGGCGTGACCCTGCAACAACTGGCCGGGCGCATCGCCGAGGCGAACCAGTCCTTCCCGGCCGGCCAGATGACAGCGCTCGACCGCACGGTATCTGTGGCCGCCGGCCAGACCCTGCAGGGCCAGCGCGATATCGGGCTTCTCCTGCTGACCTCGCGCGATGGCCGACCGGTCTATGTGCGCGATGTCGCCGATGTCATCACCGGCGCTGAGCCGGCCAATGCCCGCGCCTTCACGCTGACCCGGACCGATCATGACAGTGACTGGACCGCCCTGCCGGCCGTCACCCTGGCCATCGCCAAGCGCGAGGGGGCCAATGCGGTCGTGGTCTCCGAGCGCATTCTCGAACGGCTTGAATTGCTGCGCGGCACGCTGCTGCCGGACGACATCCAGGTCGAGGTGACGCGCAATTACGGCGAGACCGCGAACGAGAAGGCCAATGAGCTGCTCTTCCATCTCGGCCTGGCAACGGTTTCCATCGTGCTTCTGGTTACCTTCGTGATCGGCTGGCGCGAGGGTATTGTGGTCTTCATCGTCATTCCGACGACCATTCTTCTGACCCTGTTTGCCTCCAATCTGATGGGCTACACGATCAACAGGGTCTCGCTGTTCGCGCTGATCTTCTCGATCGGTATCCTGGTCGATGACGCCATTGTGGTGATCGAGAATATTGCCCGACACTGGGCCATGCGCGACGGGCGACCGCGCCTGCGTGCGGCGATCGAAGCGGTGGCTGAGGTGGGCAATCCGACCATCGTCGCGACCCTGACCGTGGTGGCTGCCCTTCTGCCGATGCTGTTCGTCTCCGGGCTGATGGGCCCCTATATGGCGCCGATCCCGGTCAATGCCTCGGCGGCGATGATCTTCTCCTTCTTCGTGGCGATGATCCTGACGCCCTGGCTGATGATGCTGGTCGCCGGTCGGGCCAAGTCCGGCGGAGACGCCGAGCCGGGTGAAGGCGGGCATCATGGCGAGAGCGAGGGCGTGCTCGGCCGGCTCTACCGCCGTGTCGCTACGCCGATTGTCGCCAGCCGCCGCTCGGCCTGGACCCTGCTTCTGGTAGTCGGCGTCCTGACTGTGGCGTCCATGACGCTATTCGCGACCCGGACGGTCACGGTGAAATTGCTGCCATTCGACAACAAGTCGGAATTCCAGGTCATTGTGGACCTGCCTGAAGGCGCCACTCTGGAACGCACGGAGCGTGTCCTGATGGCCGCCGCCCAGCGCCTCGCCGCGCTGCCGGAGGCGCATTCGATCCAGCTCTATTCCGGTACATCGGCACCGTTCAATTTCAACGGGCTGGTCCGCCACTACTATCTGCGTGAGCGACCCGAGCTGGGCGATCTCCAGGTCAATCTGGAAGCCAAGCATCATCGCGACCGGTCTTCGCACGAGATCGCGCTGGAAGCGCGGGAATTGCTGGCCGGGCTGGAGCTGCCGGACGGTGCTACCGTCCGGATTGCCGAGATCCCGCCAGGCCCGCCGGTCATCGCCACCTTGCTGGCAGAGATTTACGGCCCGGACGCCGAGACCCGCCGCGCGGTCGCGCAAGAGGTTCGGGCGGCCTTCCAGTCCGTGCCCTATGTCACCGATATTGATGACAGTTTCGGTCAGCCCCGGCCCCGTCTGCGGCTGCAGATCGATCAGGACAGTCTCGAGTATTTCCGGGTCCTCCAGAGCGATGTCTATGACACCATCCTGGCCCTGACCGAGGGCGTGCCGGTCGGCTATTCACATCGCGGCGAGGGTCGCGATCCGATCGAGATACGCGTTGGTCTGCCGCGCGAGGCGCTGAGCTGGTCGGAGCGCCTGGCCTCGACACCGGTGCCGGCCAATGTCCTGCCGGGTGATCGCGGTGTGGTCGAGCTGGGCGATGTTGTCTCGGTCAGCGAGGAGGCGGGCTCGCACCCGATTTTCCGTCGTGACGGCCGGTATGCCGAAATGGTGATGGCCGAGCTGGCCGGCGATTTCGAGGCTCCGATCTATGGCATGTTCGCAGTCGAGGACGCGCTTGCTGAACGCGATTGGAGCGAGGCGGTGCCGCAGCCGGAAATCCGGATGTATGGCCAGCCGGACAGTGATGACACGGTCACCCTGCTCTGGGACGGCGAGTGGGAGATCACCTATGTGACTTTCCGCGATATGGGGGCTGCCTTCGGTGTCGCCATTCTCGCCATCTATGTTCTCGTCGTGGCGCAGTTTGGCTCCTTCCGGGTGCCCCTGATCATTCTCACGCCGATCCCGCTCACCTTCATCGGCATCATCCTCGGCCATTGGCTGTTCGACGCCGCCTTCACCGCGACCTCGATGATCGGATTTATCGCCCTGGCCGGTATCATTGTGCGCAACTCCATCCTGTTGGTGGACTTCATCCGCCATGGGGCGGAGGCCGGTGAGCCCCTGCGCGAAACCCTGCTGCGGGCCGGTGCGATCCGCTTCAAGCCGATCCTGCTCACCGCGATAGCGGCGATGATCGGGGCCTCGGTCATCCTCGGCGATCCGATTTTCCAGGGGCTGGCCATTTCGCTCCTGTTCGGGCTGGCCTCCTCCACCTTGCTCACCGTGCTCGTCATTCCGGCGATCTACGTGATCTTCAAGGATGGGGATGCGGCGCACGTTCCGGATACAGAGTCACTCACCCAAGAAGGAGATGCGTCATGACACTCGGACGCGCCGTCATGCTGTTTGCCGGATCCATGGTGATCCTGTCCGCCATTCTTGCCTGGCAGGTGAGCCCCTGGTGGCTGCTGCTCACCGGGTTTGTCGGTCTCAATCTGATCCAGACCAGCTTCACCGGTTTCTGCCCGGCAGCGATGGTATTCCGGGCGCTGGGTTTGAACGAGGGCACGGGCGAGTATCGCTGACGCAGTCGGCCGTGCCTGCAGCAAACTCCTGGCGCCGCGCCAATTTCGGGTTGATGGCTTGGTGAGGCACGGCTGCTTGATGTCGGGCCGCCTTGGCCAATCGGTTCGACGTTTGTCGACTGGTGGGTCGGTTCCGGGTCAGGTCAGTTCCGTGCGGACAAGATTGCCCAGATTTTCCAGCGTTGCCTCGCTGGCGATCCAGTGTTCGCGGAAGAGTCCGTCCCTGCCGAAGAGGGCGCTGGCGATTCCCGCCTGACCGGCGCTTTGCCAGGTGCGAGCCAGTTGATCTCGCATCGGGTCATCCACCGCGCATGACGTGCCGCGCACATACAGGATCCAGCTGGCCAGCGCCTGCAGGATAGCCGGACTCTCACGTCCAGCTTCCTGGCGGGCCGACAGGGTGCTGAGCCAGCGTTGCGGAATTTTCTGAGACCCGTCCATGGCGATCTGGATCAGGCGATGGGGCAAGGCCGGATTGGAGAAGCGCGCTTCCAGTTCGTCTGCGTAGTGTGACAGGTTCTGGCCTGGTGCGGGGGTGAAGCTGGTGGCGGCTTCTTCCCGCATCAAACGCTTGGCCAGGGGCCCCAGCTCGGGGTCCGCGATCGCCTCGGAAACGAGGCTCAGGCCTTTTGCCAGACCAAGGTAGGCGAGTGCGGAATGTGCACCATTGAGCATCCGCAATTTGGCTGTTTCATAGGGTGCGACATCGCTGACGAGCTCGGCGCCATGTTGCTCCCATCCTGGCCGGGACCCGACGAAGTTGTCTTCGATGACCCATTGACTGAATGGTTCGGTGAACACGGCACCCGCATCTTCCAGGCCGGATGTTTCGCGTAGCTCCGTGCGGTCGGGATCCGTGGTTGCCGGCACGATCCTGTCGACCATGGAAGACGGGAAGCTGCAATTACGTCGCGTCCAATCGGCGAGCGTCGGGTCATATTGTTCCAGGAAATCGTTGAGCGAGCGGGCCAGGTTGTTGCCATTTTCCGCCATGTTGTCGCAGCTCAGCAGGGTGAGGCCGCCTGCGGATACTTGCCTTCGCCTGTGCAGGGCGGCGGCAAGAAAGCCAAAAATCGTGGTGGCCCCCAAATGAGTGAGGTCAGCTGCGATAGCGGGCGCATTCATGTCGAGCCCTCCGCCGGCGGATTGGTGGTATCCTTTCTCTGTCACCGTCAGCGTGACAATCTGCGTTGCGGTTGAGGCGAGGGCGTCGACGACTGCCGCGGGGTTGTCCGGCGCGACCAGGACGCCGGCGATAGCGCCAATTACGCGAACTTCAGGGGCTGCCTCACTTTTCGTGCTGACCGCGTACAGCCCGTCCTGGGGAGTGAGCTGGTCGTGGACAGAGCGGCTGCGCAAAGAAACGCCCATGATGCGCCAGTCGCGCTCTCCCGCATTCATCGCCGCATCGGTGTAAACCGCCTGATGGGCGCGATGGAATGCTCCAACGCCCAAATGAACAATGCCGCAAGCCTGCTGAGGCGGGACATAGTCCGGCCGACGCACATGAGCCGCGAGGTGGTCGAGTGTGGAAAGGTTGAGCTTCATTGATCCATGACACCGGTTACCTTTGTCCAGAGTAGCCAGTATTCACTGGCCCGCAATGGGTCCCGACCCAACGTAACAGCTTGCATGGCGGCAGATGTGAAACTGCAGGCGATGTTCATTGTTGCGGCGCAGCAAGGAAAGTTTGAAAAACAAATTGCCACCGGTGTCATTGTTGTGCAGCATGGCCTCGATCCAAACTGGTCCGACCGCGTTCAGTTTCAGCGTCGATTGAAACTGGATTGGTCGAGACAGAAATGCTACCGGTGTCATTGCAAATTGCCTGGCACTGCTTCGGGGTCGAGATATCACACGCGGACCGGAAACCGGCCGCAGCGGGGAGGAAATGATGAGGAATTCAATTACGCCAACAGGCAAACTGCGCCTTCTGGCCGGCTGTGCCACGGCCAGTCTGGTGTTGGGGACAGCGCTCGGGGCGGCGGCGCAAGCGCAGGACGAGGATGTCATCACCGTTCAGGGCTTCCGGAGCTCGTTGGCTCAAGCGCTGGACGTCAAGCGCGACTCCAATGGTGTCGTCGATGCCATCGTCGCGGAGGATATTGCGGCGTTCCCGGATCTCAACCTGGCCGAATCAATCCAGCGCATTCCGGGCATCTCGATCAACCGTGTTGCCGGTGAGGGGCGCCAGATCACGGTTCGCGGTCTTGGATCGGACTTCACCCGCGTTCGCATCAACGGCATGGAAGCCATGTCGACCACGGGTGGTTCCGATGCCTCGGGCGGCTCGAACCGTGGTCGCGGCTTTGACTTCAACACGTTTGCGTCCGACCTGTTCAACCAGATCCGCGTCACCAAGACGACGTCCGCATCGATGGATGAAGGTTCCCTGGGCGCCACCGTCGATCTGCGCACCGCGCGCCCGTTCGACTATGGTTCGGGGCTGACGGCCGCCATGTCGGGCCAGATGGGCTATAACAGCCTGTCCGAAGAGACCAGCCCGCGCGTTGCCGGTCTTGTGTCCTGGGTCAATGAAGAAGAGACTTTCGGCGCCAATCTGTCGATCGCCTTCTCTGACCGCACCATCATCGAGGAAGGCTTCTCGACGGTTCGCTGGGACGACGGCAACTTCCGCTCGGTGAATGGCGTCGCCTGTCCGGCGGGACCGGATTGTGCCGGCATCAATTCGAGCTCGACCGTCTATCACCCCCGCATCCCGCGCTATGGTCGTCTGACCAATGAGCAGGAGCGTCTGGGCATTACTGGTGGTCTTCAATTCCGTCCGAGTGCCAGCACGACGGTATCGCTGGATGCGCTCTATTCCAGCTTCGACGCGACCCGTACCGAGAACTTCCTGGAAGTCTTCATTCGTAGCCAGCAGGGTCAGTTCGACGTCAACAGCTTCACGGTCGACAGTGGGCTGAGCATCATCGACTCGGGCAATTTCGACATCAGTGCCAATGCCAACGGTACCCACCCGATCCGCTCGGAAGGCCGCTATGATGAGCTGACGACCGAGTTCACCCAGTTCACCCTGAACGTCGATCACGACTTCTCGGACCGTCTGCGCGGCAACTTCCTGGCTGGTACGGTGACATCGGATTTCGACAACCCGGTGCAGACGACCATCCTGTTCGACGCCATCGGCGATGTGACCGGATACTCGTATGACTTCCGCGGCAATCTCAACACGCCGGCGATCGATTTCGGGTCGCTTGACGTGACGGATGCTTCGCAGTTTGCCTTCACCGAGATCCGCGACCGTCCGCAGTCAGTGACCAACAGCTTCGACACTTTCTCGGCCACGCTCGAATTCGATGCCAATGAAACCTGGATCATCTCGGGTGGCTTGAACTTCAAGCAATATGACTTTGAAAGCCGCGAAGCCCGGCGCGAAAGCACCAATGGCTCGATTGTCTGTAACCTGCCAGGTGTGTCTTGCCCGGTTGGTGCGAGCGGCCTGCCGATCACCAGCGGACTTTCATCGGTGCTCACCGGTTTCGGCAATGATCTGGGAATGCCGGCGGGCAATGACACTGCCTGGTTGGTCCCGAACATCCAGGCCGCTGCCGCGGCTGCCGGAATTTACAACATTCCGGGAACGGTTCGGGCTGGTAATCAGCGCGCCGTGAGCGAAGAGGATCTGGGCGCCTTCGTCCAGGCCGACTTCGAAGCCCAGCTGGGCAGCATCCCGGTTCGCGGTGATGTCGGCATCCGCTATGTCGAAACCACCACCTCGGCGACGGGTCTGGTCAGCGGTACGGAAGTCACGGTCGAGCGCAGCTATGAAGATACGCTGCCTTCATTGAACCTGACATTCGAGATGTCCGAGGACTTCCTGATGCGCTTCGGCGTTGCCAAGGTGATGGCCCGTCCGTCGCTCGGCAATCTGACGCCGGGTGGTTCGCTGGACAGCTTCACCGGACCTCCCTTCTCCTACAATGCAGGTAATCCGGGTCTCGACCCCTACCGGGCGACAGCTTATGACGCGTCATTCGAGTGGTATTTCGATGACGAAGCCCTGTTCGCGGTCAGCTTCTTCTACAAGGATGTGTCGAGCTTCTTCACCTCCTCCCAGTCGGTTGAAGTGGCCTACAGCCTGTCCGGCCTGCCGGCCAACCTGCCGCCGGCGTCCAGCCCGCTCTTCAACCTGATCCAGGCCGGCGGCGATCCGCTGGTCGAGATCAGCCAGGTGTCGAATGGCGGAAGTGCCTCGGTGCAGGGTTTCGAAGTGGCCTATCAACAGCCCTTCACCTTCCTGCCGGCGCCGTTCCACAATTTCGGCTTCCAGGGCAACTACACCTATGTCGATAGTGACGAGATCATCGGCTTCTCGCCGAATGCCTATAATGCGACCATCTATTATGAAGATGACCGCCTGTCGGCCCGCATCTCCTCGGCTTACCGCGATGCCTATGTGACGACCCGGGCCAATGGTTCCGGTCGTAACGAACGGGGTGTGGAAGCGAGCTTCAATCTCGACTTCGCCTCCTCCTACCGCGTCAACGACATGATCGATCTCACCTTCGAGGCGATCAACCTGACCGATGAGTTTGAGCACCAGACCTATGACTCCGGCTATCTGCCGACGGTCTATCATCACACGGGCACGGAATACCTGTTTGGGGTCCGCGCAACGTTCTGATCGTATTGATCGGTCGAGAACAGGAGGCCCGGCGCAGTTTCTGCGCCGGGCCTTTTCAATTGAATGGATAGTGTCGTCCTCCATCCCAGCCAGTCAGTTGGCGGGCTCCGGAATGTCGCGCGCTGAACTTTCCGCAAGCGATGCCCGGCACAGGCTTGATCGAACGCAAACACAAGAGATCAAGCCGGAACCGGCTTGGCGCACAGGCGTTCTGCTCTGAATGGTTGTGACCGGTGTGACTGGCGAGGGGTCAGGTGCCCGGCTGGACGTAGGGAACGCTCGCGAAGAGCTCCCGCTCGGCACCGCGCGGATCATTCTCCAGGCGTGGCGGCCAGTCGAAGATCATCGTTTCTCGGTCCGGCAGTGTGTAGTGGGGCCATTCCGGCAGCGCACCATGTTGCGGTGAGCCGGTGCGGGCGAGCGCGATAAAGGCCTCGCTCATCAGCGCGGCCATGTTGCGGGAAGTCTCACCATCGCCGGGCAGGGCGCCTTCGACAGCCGTATTGTCAAAGACCAGCGGGATATCGAAAGTGTGCGGCGCATGGGGCGTGCCGAAATCGAGTTGATAGACCCAGGTCGGACACTCGGCCAGGGCCCGCTCCTGCGCCTCGATGACGGCACCGCGCCAGGACCGCGCCGCTGTCGTGGCAGCATAGAAAATCTCTTCGGCCGAGCGTCGCGGGTAGAGCTCGCGATAGCGGGCAATCACCGTTTCCGGCCGGATATCCACCCGCATGTTCGGGATCAGCAATTCCGGCAGATTGTCCCAGTCGATGGCCTCATATTGCGCGCCGCGCAGGAAGGCGCGGGTCTCGTCATGGGTATTGCCGATAATCATCGGGATGTGCCGCGACTGCGGGGCAACGTCCGGATAGAAAGGGTGGCGGGGCAGGACGACATCATCGCGCACCGGGCCGAAATAGACACGGCCATAGGGCAGTACCGGGTCATCGACGCCCAATCCCTCGACCAGCGCCTCCATCGGCAGGTCGAGCGCCTCATGTGCATGCGCGTCGTCCAGGCCCAAACCGGCCAGATAGGCGCGGGCCCGGGCGGTCGCATTGGCCGGGCCTGACGCGGTGACCTGCTGACCGCTCATCGTGGCGGCGCTGTGGAACAGGCCGTCGGCGACCGGGGTGGCCATCAGGCTGGCGATCTTGGCGCCGCCGCCTGACTGACCGAACACCATGACCCGGCCCGGGTCGCCGCCAAAGCGGGCCGCATTATCGCGCACCCATTCCAGCGCCAGCACAAGGTCCAGCTGACCGGCATTGCCCGATGCCGCAAAGTCAGGCCCGAGCAGGCGTTGCAGGTAGAGATAGCCAAAGGCGTTGAGACGGTGATTGACCGTCACCACCACCACATCGCCGCGCTGGCACAGACGCGTGCCGTCATAGAGCGGCGAGGAGCCAGACCCCGCCGCATAGGCGCCGCCGTGGAAATAGACCATGACCGGGCGCGCAGCGCCGCTTTCAAGTCCGGGTGTCCAGACATTGAGGAAGAGACAGTCTTCCGACTGGTTGGCCTCGCGGCTGCCTTGCGGTGAGGCGTGGCCATATTCTGTTGCCGCCAGGGTGTCGGACCAGGCTTCCGGGCGGACGGGAGGCCGAAAACGCGTACGGGCGGTGTCAGCGCCGTATCGAACACCCAGGAAGCGGTTGATGCCGTCCTCAATCGCGCCCCGAACCGGGCCATTTGTGGTCGTGACCACGGGATCGTTGAGTTGAGTGAATCCGGTGCCGGTCGTCAGGACGCTCCCCGCAGCCCCGGTTGCGGCGAGGAGGGTCCGCCGACTGATATCGGAACTCATCGGATCACACCTGCGTCGCTGTCTCGGATCACCCGTTCAATCTCGTCCAGGCGCGCCATCGAAGCGTCGCCAGGCGTCGTCATCGCCAGGGCCCCGTGTGCCGCGCCGTACTCGACCGCCTCGGCCGGAGACTTGCCGGCCATCAGCGCCCAGCAGACGCCTGAAGCGAACGCATCTCCGCCCCCTACCCGGTCGAGAATGTCCAGCCCTGGGCGCTCGCGCGAGGCATGGAATTCGCCACCGGCATGGAGGACGGCCGACCAGTCATTGGTACTGGCGGAGTGGGCGGTGCGGCAGGTCGTGGCCACCACGCGCAGATTGGGGAAATCGGCGACGGCGCTCTCGATTGCGGCGCGCGGGTCACCACCGGACGGGGCGCTGCCGAGACCTTCGGCCCCGAACAAGACGTCGACATGGGGCGCGATCGCACGATTGAGATCACGGGCCGCCGCGGAGCCACCCCGAGACGCCCACAGTGAGGCCCGGTAATTGAGATCGAAGGAGACGACCGCGCCATGCGCACGGGCGGCCCTGATAGCCTCGACAGTCACTTCGGCAGTGGTCTCGCTCAGCGCAGCAAATATGCCGCCGGTGTGGAACCAGCGCACGCCTTGGGTCCCGAACACCTCGTCCCAGTCGATCTCGCCGGGTTTGATGCCGGAGGCGGCGCTGTGACCGCGATCGGAAACCCCGCGAGCGGACCGGAGCCCGAAGCCGCGCTCGACAAAATTGAGGCCGACACGGTTCTCTCGTCCGATGCCATCGAAATCCCGCCACAGAATGTGCGAGGTATCGACGCCGCCCTGGCTGATGCAGTCCTCGACCAACCAGCCGACATCATTTTTCGGCAGGGCCGTGACAATGGTCGACGACAGGCCGAAGCATTTGCTGGCGGCACGGGCCAGATTGTATTCGCCGCCGCCCTCCCAGACCTGGAACTGGCGGGTATTGCGGACGCGACCTTCGCCCGGGTCGAGGCGCAGCATGACTTCACCGAGAGCGGCGATGTCCCAGCGCGTTGACCCGGCGGGTTTGATGGGCAGGAAGCTGTGGGTCATTGGGGCCGCATCAGAGCGTTACGCCGCCCTTCCACAGGGCGATCTGGCGTTCGTCATAGAGCTCGTTGCGAGCCCGTTTTCCGCCGGCGATATCGAGAATGGTCTGCCACAGGCGATCAGTGGTGACGTCCGCGGGCTCGCCGTTCAGCACCGGTCCCGCATCGAAGTCGATCCAGTTCGGTTTTCGCTCGGCAAGGTCCGACTGTGTGGCAAGTTTGATCGTTGGCACCATTGTGCCGAGCGGCGTGCCGCGGCCTGTTGTGAACAGGATGAGCGTGGCGCCAGCGGCTGCCAGCGCTGTGGTCGAAACCGCGTCATTTCCGGGCGACTCCAGGAGGCTCAAACCGGTTTCGCGAAGGCGTCCGCCATAGGCCAGAACATCAACCACCGGTGCGTTGCCAGCTTTTTGAACCCCGCCGAGCGACTTTTCTTCCAGAGTGGTGATCCCGCCTTCAAGATTGCCGGGTGACGGATTGGCGTGGACCGGCTCGCCGTGGCCGCTGAAGTAGCGCTTGAAGCGGTTCATCATGGTGCCGATCGCAAAGGACACGTCGCGCGAGACTGCCCGATCAATCAGCAGTTGCTCGGCGCCGAACATTTCGGGGACCTCGGTCAGGATGGTGCTGCCACCGGCATTGTCAAGCCGGTCCGTGATGCGCCCGAGCAGCGGATTGGCGGTGAGACCGGAGAAAGCGTCCGAGCCCCCGCACTTGAGACCAATGACCAGGTCGGAGACAGGGCAGGGCTCGCGCCGGTCTTCAGCGGCGATGTGTTCGGCGATCTCCACCACTGCTGAAATGCCGGTATCGAGCTCGTCGCCGGCATCCTGGCAGGCGAAGGCGCGTACGCGGAGCGGATCGGTGTCCGGCATGGCGTCGAGTAGGTCGCGATACTGGTTAGACTCGCAACCCAGGCCAACCAGCAGCACGCCGCCAGCGTTCGGATTCTGCGCCAGCCCGGCCAGGATGGCGCGGGTATTGGCCAGATCGTCGCCCAGCTGTGAGCAACCGAAGGGGTGTGTAATGGCGTGAACGCCGTCGACCTGCCCCCGAACCTGGTTGGCGGCCATCCGGGCAATGCGTTCGGTGGTGCGATTGACGCAGCCGACCATCGCGATCACCCAGATTTCATTACGAATGCCGACACGCCCGTCGAAGCGGCGATATCCCATGAATGTGTCGGCTATGGCGCGCCCTTGGCCGACATGGGCGCGTTGCGTGCCCGCATGGTCGTATTGCTGTTCGCCGCTCAGCGTCGATTCGAGGTTGTGGCTGTGGACGTGCGCTCCGGCCGCGATGTCCTGGCGGGCCCGACCGATCGTTGCGCCGTACTTGGTGACGAGGCTGTCGGCCTTGATGGGACCCAGCGCAAATTTGTGTCCGCGCGGAATTGCGTCGACCAGGCGCGGCAAGCCGGGTCCCGGGCGTTCACCAGCCTGCAATGCCGTCGTGGCTACTCCGACCCCGTCTTCGGGGTGGATAATCAGACCTCTGGCGACAGCAGTTTCTTCAACGACACTCATGACGTCTCTCACCCTTGCTGGCCTCAATGGTAACCGGTGTCATTTTTCACGGAAAGGGAAAATTTCATCGCCGGTGAAAACATCGCCGAATTGCATGACAAGCAAGGAGATGTCCTGTAGTGGACATTTCATGGAATGGTGATCGCCGGGGGATGGCGCAGATGACAGATGGCGAGAAACCGGCCGATGTGACGGGGGGTGGCAGCCTGCGCGATGAGTTTGTAGATCGACGCCCCACCATCAATGATGTCGCGCGTCTGACCGGCGTTTCCAAGAAGACGGTGTCCCGGGTCATCAACAAGTCGCCCGCAGTCAAGGAGAATACGCGCGAGGAAATCCTGCGCGTCATGCACGAGATTGGCTACGCGCCCGACCCGCAGGCGCGTGGGCTGGCCTTCCGGCGGTCTTTCCTGATCGGGATGATCTATGACAACCCGAATCCGCAATATGTCGTCAACATGCAGCAGGGCCTGCTCGACGGTATGCGCGGGACCGGCTTCGAGCTGGTCGTCCATCCCTGTGATCGCTCGAGTGAGACTTTTCTGACCGATGTCCGCAATTTCGTGGAACGCCAGAAGCTTTATGGCGTGATCCTGACCCCGTCTGTATCGGAGGATGAGCGAGTCCCCCCGATCCTGCGCCAGATCGGATGTGAATTCATTCGCATCGCCTCGGTCTCTCTGGACGAGCCCGAGCACATGATTGTCTCGCATGACCATGTTGGAGGCGCGGCAGCCGGACGCCACCTGGCCGAGTTGGGGCACACCCGGATCGGCTTCATTTCTGGTCGCGAAAGCTTCCGGTCCTCTCACGAGCGAAGGCGCGGATTGGAGGAGGCGTTGTCGGAAAGGGGCCTTACTCTCGCGGAGGACCTGGTCGTCTCGGGGGCCTACACCTTCGAGTCCGGCTACGAATGCGCATTGGACCTGCTCAAAAGGCCTCAGCGTCCTACCGCGATTTTTGCCGCCAATGACGAAATGGCTGCCGGAGTCCTCCAGGCAGCCCGGACGCTTGATATTCGCGTCCCCGATGCCCTTTCAGTGGTTGGGTATGATAATTTTCAACTTGCCGAGCGCCTGTGGCCGCGGCTGACGACGGTCCATACGCCGACCCGTGAGATCGGGCGGCGGGCCTCGACCAAACTGGTCAATCCCCAGACCGCGGTCGAGGCCGAGCGTGAGGATCCGCGTGCCTTGCCCAGCCTTGTGGTCCGCGACACCACGGCTTCACCGGCCTGACCCTGGCCCGTTGCAATTTCTGAAATCAGACTGAATTCACCCGTTTGACTCCGGTTGCCCTTCGGAATGACACCGGTTACCTTGCTGACTTTCTTCGCGCATCGGGTTGCTTGAAACAATGCCTACGTCGACATTTTTCCACGAGGACCGACTGTTTCCGGCGGACCCGGCCGTACGCGGCATCGCCCGGGAGCTGCACGCAGCTGTTCGCGACCTGCCCATCATTTCGCCACACGGGCATACCGATCCGCGCTGGTTTTCCACCAATGAAGCCTTCGAGAATCCGACGGCGCTGCTGCTGGCCCCGGACCATTATGTGTTCCGGATGCTCTACAGCCAGGGCATCCGGCTGGCTGATCTGGCAATCCCGGACCGGAACGGCGTGCCGGCAACCGATCCGCGAGCGGCCTGGCGCCTGTTTGCCGAGAACTTCCATCTCTTCCGCGGTACACCGTCTTCGATCTGGCTGAGCCATGTCCTGGTCGAGGTATTCGGTATCGGGGACCGTCTGGACGCGAACACGGCGGACACGGCCTATGACACCATTGAGGCCGCGCTCAAAACACCGGGCTTTCGCCCCCGCGCCCTGTTTGACCGCTTCAACATCGAAGTGATCGCGACAACAGAATCGCCCGTCGACACGCTTGATCACCACCACGCCATCGCCGCTTCGGACTGGTCCGGTAGAGTAATCACAGCCTATCGGCCCGATTGTGTGATCGATGCCGACCATGAGGATTTCCAAGCCTCGATGGAGGCCTTTGGCGACATTACCGGTGAGGATGTATTCGGTTGGGATGGCTATCTCGCCGCCCATCGCCAGCGCCGGGTCGATTTCATGGCGGCCGGTGCAACCTCGACCGATCATGGCCATCCGACAGCCCGCACTGCCGACCTCGGGCGTGGTGAGGCCAAGGCGCTGTTTGACCGCATCGTCAGCCGCCAGCAGAGGGACGGGGACGCCGAGCTCTTCCGCGCCCAGATGTTGACCGAAATGGCAGCAATGAGCCTGGAGGATGGCCTGGTCATGCAGATCCATCCCGGTTCGTTCCGCAATCACAACAGCCCGCTATTCGCCTCGCATGGACGTGACAAGGGGGCCGATATCCCGACCCGGACCGACTATGTCGAGGCCTTGCGCCCGCTGCTCAACCGCTTTGGCAATGAGCCGGATTTCGGTTGCATCGTCTTCACGCTAGACGAGACGAGCTATGCGCGGGAACTGGCGCCGCTGGCCGGTCACTATCCCGCCCTCAAGCTGGGTCCGGCTTGGTGGTTCCACGACAGCCCGGAAGGCATGATGCGCTTTCGCGAGCAGACCACCGAGACCGCCGGCTTCTACAACACGGTCGGCTTCAACGACGACACCCGCGCCTTCCTGTCCATTCCGGCCCGCCACGACGTGGCGCGTCGGGTGGATTGCGCCTTTCTCGCCCGTCTGGTCGCCGAGCATCGACTCGGCCTCGACGAGGCCCACGAAACCGCCCGCGACCTCGCCTACAATCTGGCGAAACGCGCCTACAAGCTCGACGCACAAAACTGAAACAGGACAACGCCATGAAAATCGCGCTCATCATCGAAAACAGCCAGGCCGCCAAGAGCGGCATCGTCCAGGACGCCCTGACCTCTGTGGCAGAGCCGCTGGGCCATCAGGTGCACCATTACGGCATGTACACGCCCGAGGACAAAGCTTCGCTCACCTATCCGATGAATGGCCTGCTGGCAGGCCTCCTTCTCAATTCAAAGGCAGCTGACTTCGTCGTCACCGGTTGCGGCACCGGTGTCGGTTCCAACCTCGCCTGCAACGCCATGCCGGGCGTTTTCTGTGGTCTCGTTGTCGATCCGACCGATGCTTTCCTGTTCGGCCAGATCAATGACGGCAATGCCATCTCGATGCCTTATGCCAAGGGCTTTGGCTGGGCCGCCGAGCTCAATTTGCAGGATTGCTTCCGCAAGCTGTTCGAATACGAGCGCGGCGTCGGATACCCCAAGGAGCGAGCCGCCGTCATGGCCAAAAATCGCGGCATCGTGGCGGAATTGAAGGCTGCTTCATGCCACGACATGCTGACCGTGCTGAAGACCGTCGACCAGGACCTGTTGAAAGCGGCGATCGCCGGTGAGCGCTTCCAGGAATACTTCTTCGCCAATTGTCAGGACGAGGCGATCGCCGACTATATCCGCACCATGCTGGCGTCCTAGACGCTGACCTGGCCAACGAGTCCGAAACGGAGAGATCCATGAGCCTTTCATTCAACCTCGACGGCAAGGTCGCGCTGGTGACCGGTGGCAATACAGGGCTGGGTCAGGCGATGGCCATCGCCCTGGCCCAGGCAGGAGCCGACATTGTCGTGGCTGGTCGCTCCAGTGCGGCAGAAACCGGCGAAGCGGTCGAATCCGCTGGCCGCAAATTCTATGAAATCAAGGCCGACTTTTCCGACCCGTCCTGTGTTGAAGATGTGGTGGCCACAACGGTCGAGCAAGCCGGCCGGATCGATATCCTGGTCAATAATGCCGGCATCATCAAACGCAATGACGCGCTCGACTTCACCCAGGAAGACTGGGACAGCGTCATGGATGTTAACATCAAGTCGGCCTTCTTCCTGTGCCAGGCGGCGGCGAAGCGTATGGTGGCTCAAGGCAGCGGCAAGATCATCAATATTGCCTCCATGCTGTCCTTCCAGGGCGGAATTCGGGTGGCGTCCTATACCTCCTCCAAGAGTGCGATAGCCGGCCTGACCAAGCTTCTTGCCAATGAGTGGGCCGCAAAGGGCATCAATGTGAATGCCATTGCTCCCGGCTATTTCGCAACCAACAACACGGCGGCCCTGCAGGCTGATCCCGACCGGAATGAACAGATACTCGGCCGTATTCCGGCCGGGCGCTGGGGCGACCCGTCGGATATTGGCGGCGCCGCTGTCTTCCTGTCGTCCGCGGCGGCTGACTACGTCCACGGCACAGTGCTGGCCGTCGATGGTGGCTGGCTCGCCCGCTAGTCAAGCAACTCCCGAACCTTCCCTCCGGCCGGCCCTTCGGGGTCGGCTTTTTTTTGGCGGCCGGGCACCCTCACCCCGTTTGGGGAAATCCTAGATTGAGATCCGCCGCGAGCAACGCGCTTCGCGCGCCGGGTCCTCTCACCGGTCAGGGAGGGGCGGGTTATCCTCCGCATAACCCGTACCACACCGCCATCCTGACGAAAGTCCGGACCCAGTCTCGCAGGCCGGATTTCACCTGTCTTGGCAATGGCTTGGCATCGCAGGCTGGGTCCCGATTGCCATCGGGATGACGGTGTGTGGGGTGGGGATAGACACGAACTAGTCCTCCCCCCTCGCCAGCCGACCCATAATGCCCTCGGTTTTCGGGACGGGAGGCACGAGCTCAGTCACTTGTGCCCGGAAACTTGCGGAGCCTGTCCGCGCCTTGGATGTGACACTCCAAAGCTCCGGCAGGGCGTGCGATCAGGTCCAGGGGCACTAAACGACCGACCCTCAGTACCTGGCGCATTGGAATCGGGGGCGAGAGCGTCCGGGAAAACTCCGCGAACGGGATGTCGGCGATGTCACGTTTTTCAGATCAAACCGGTTGACGGCATTGGCCGGCATCCCGTTTCCCTCCCATCCTTCGGCGCATTCTGCGTGCGAAGTCGAGAAGGTGTGCCCTACCGCATCAGATTGACCAGGCCCATGGTCACCGACGGCACATAGGTCACCACCATCAGGGCGACGAACAGGGCGCCATAGAAGGGCCAGATCGTCTTGACCGTTTCCTCGACCTTCACCTTGCCGATGGCGGCACCGACGAAGAGGACTGACCCGACCGGCGGGGTGACCAGGCCGATACCAAGGTTCAGCATCATGATGACGCCGAACTGGACCGGATCCATGCCCAGTCCGACCACGATGGGCAGGAAAATGGGCGTGGTGATCACGATCAACGGCGACATGTCCATGAAGGTGCCCAGCACCAACAGTATCAGATTGATGATCAGCAGGATCAGGATCGGATTGTCGGTCACCGTGGTGATCAGGTTGGCCAGTTGCGAGGGCGCTTCCAGCAGGGCCAGCATCCAGCCAAAACCCGAGGCGGAACCGATGATCAACAGGACCATGGCCGTCGTCTTCACGGCCTGGATGGCGGCGTCAAGGAAAGCCTGCGGGCCCATTGAGCGGTATAGCAGGGCAGCGACGGCGACCGTGTAGATGACCGCGACGGCCGAGGATTCTGTTGCCGTGAACAGGCCGCCCAGGACACCGCCGACAATGATGATGGCGGTAAACAGGCCAGGAAGAGCCATGATGAAGGCGCGCAGGAAAGCCATCCAGCCCGGGAACTCGCCCTTGGGATAGCCGCGCTTCACAGCAACCAGCCAGGCGGCAACCATCAAGGTCGCGCCGGTCAGGATCCCGGGCACAATCCCGCCGACAAAGAGCTCGCCGATCGACACGCCGACACCGGCCGCGGCGGCATAGATGATCATGTTGTGCGACGGTGGGATCAGAAGGCCGCATACGGCCGAGGTCGAGGTCACATTGACCGCATAGTCGGCATCATATCCGCGCTCGCGCATCATCGGCATCAGGGTCGATCCCATGGCCGACACGCTGGCGATGGCCGAACCCGAGACCGCACCGAAAAGCATCGAGGCACCAACATCCACCTGTCCAAGTCCGCCGCGAGATCGTCCGAAAGCCGCTTCCGCGACACGTACGAGGCGCTCGGCGATACCGGATCGGTGCATGAGCTCGCCGGCGAAGACGAAGAAGGGGATGGCCATCAGCGAGAAAATGCTCATCCCGCCCGCCATGCGCTGGAAGACGGCGATGGCCGGCATGTCCATCATGAAGAAGGTGACCAGCGTCGCGCCAAGCAGTGAGAAAGCAACCGGTACGCCAATGATCAACAGGAAGACAAGGACGCCCAGGAGAACTGATAATTCCATCGTTCAGGACTCCGCATCGTCGGCGATAGCCGGATTGAGTTGTTCAAGAATGTTCTCCAGCGCGAACAGGGCGATCAACACGCCGCTGATCGGCAGCGGCAGGTAGGCAAAGCCGCGCGAGATGCCGAGCGTCGGAATGGTGTGCTCCCAGGTCCGCATGATGAGTTCCCCGCCCCAGAAAGCCATGGCCGCGCCAACCAGGGCGACGATGAGGTGGGAGACAAGCTGCAGGCGGTTCGGCCATCGGCCGGGCAGGCTGTCGGCGAAGGCGGAGATCCGGATGTGGAAGCCTTCCTTGACCCCGGCCGCGGCGGCGAAACTGACAAACCAGATCATCAGGACAAGCGAGGCCTGTTCCGACCAGGACGGGCTGGCATTGAGCACGTAGCGGGCGAACACCTGCCAGCCGATGATCAACGTCATGATGGCCAAGCCGATGCCGCCGAGCATCAGCAAAGAGCGGCTGGCAAAACCGAGAAGATTGGCAAGAATACGCATCAGGCCGCGCCCCCCAGATTTCGGATGTCCTCGACCAGGCGGCGTTGGACATCGGTGACCACGAAACGGTCCCAGACGCCTTCCATAAGGTTGGAGAAGGCCGCGATATCGCCGATCTCATTGGCCTCGACACCAGACGCCAGCACCCGTTCTCGGGAGTCGGCGACACGGGCATCCCAGAGCTCACGCATGACCGGCACACTGTCCCGTGCGGCTTGCTGGAAAATCTCCTGGTCCTCACCGGACAGGCGATCCCAGCGGTGTTTCGACATCACCAGGATTTCCGGCGCCATGACATGCCGGGTGAGGCTGTAGTGCTGGGCAGCCTCGAAATGCCTCGCCGATTCATAGGACGGCCAGTTGTTCTCAGCGCCATCGATCACGCCCTGGACCAGGCCCTGATAGACTTCGCCCAAAGCCATAGGTGTCGGATTGGCGCCCAGCGCCTCGACCATGCCGACATAAAGATCGGAGTTCTGCACCCGGATCTTCATGCCACGAATATCATCCGGCTCGTTGATGGGGTGACGGGTGTTGTAAAAGCTGCGGGCGCCACTGTCGTAGAAGCACAGGCCGACCAGGCCGTGTGGACGCAGCGCATCGAGGATTGTCTGGCCAGGCGCGCCATCCAGCGAGGCGCGCATGTGGTCGATCGAACTGAACAGGAAGGGAAGGCTGGGCACGATCGTCTCATTGGCGATCGAATTGAGCGGTGCCAGGTTGACCCGGTTGAGGTCGAGTGCGCCGAACACGGTCAGTTCCAGCGTATCGCGTTCTGACCCCAGCTGGGCGCCGGCGAAAATCTTCACGCGCTGGCGTCCGCCGGTCCGTTCCTCGACCATGCGGGCCATGGCTTCAACACCCTGGACCGTCGGATAGTCGGCGACATGGGCGTCGGCGGAATAGAGTGGCCGGTCGGCTTGCCCGCAACCGGCCACAGCGGCGGCGGCCCCTGTCGCGATGAGGTGTCTGCGATTGATCATGATCCCTCCCCAGGGTCCGAACAGCTTTCGCTACTCAACGAGTTCGTTCAGCCAGTCCTCGAGTTCAGTATAGCCGTTGCCGTCATTGTCGCGCGAGCCGTCGTCCGGATCGTGAGGGTCGAGGCCGCGGGCGACTTCCCACTCGTCCGGAATGCCATCCCCGTCGCTGTCGGTGCGCGGTGCCTCGGAGGGCAGGTCGGGCCATCCGCCGACTTCCGCTTCGGATGAAATGATCTGCCCGGTCCCGTTGATCACGTCATCGATGATGCGTTGGTCGACCGAGTCACGCCAGAGCGACGCCCCAACGCCTTCCAGCACTGCTGTATAGGCCTCATCGGCGCTGTCGGTGCGAATGAAATCGGCCTCGTACGGCTCATCAACCCAGCTCAGATCGTGCGCCGCAGAACGCAACATCGGCCGCTGGTCACGCAGCTCGTGATCCATCGTATTGCCCGAGAAATGGGCCCGCCCGGTCGTGTTGCGCATGTAGAAAATGACCGGTCCCAGCGTCTGCGGTCCTTGGACATAGGCATTGTTGATGAAGTTGTAGCGGGCGACGGAGGCCGGATCGAGATCGGTACCGGCAGCATGGTGGTAATCCGTGTTCTCACGGCCATAGAGTGGGTCCTGGTTGAGGCCCAATTGGGTCGAGGGATCAAACTCGGCGCTGGCAGGTACCCAGTCCCAAAAATCAGTCTCCGCGCCATGCCCCCAGTTGTAGAAAACATTGTTGCGGAAATCGAGGAAGAGGCCTTCCGGGTCCGCGAAGGGAGTCGCGTAATTCCCGATGCGGGGCATGCGGGAATTGTGGTTGGCCCACAGATTGTGATGCCAGGAATAGCGGGCGCCATTATTGCCGCGGATCAGGCTGCCATAGGCGCGGTCGCCCTTCTCGTGTCCGGCCTGATAGAGTCCCTCGGACATGATCGACCACTGCACTGTCAGATTGGTCAGGTGCTTCTGGCCGGGCGTTCCGCGATAGCTTTGTGACGAAGACAGGGTTTCGTCGATCGCCCAGCTGGTCGAGACATGGTCGAGAATGATGTCCGACCCGCCGACGATCGAAATGGCGTCATCCTCGACCTGGCTCTCGCCGCCAATGCGCGAGCGGATGTATCGGACGATGACGTGATTGGCGTGGATCTGCAGCGGATAGTCGCGCAGGGCAATGCCGGCTCCGGGGGCCGACTGGCCAGCGATCGTGATGTGATCGTTCAGAACACGGAGCGGGCTTTCCAGTTGGATCGTGCCGGATACCGCGAACACGATCGTGCGCGGGCCGTCAGCCTCGACGCCTTCACGCAGAGAGCCGGGACCGGCATCACCGAGATGTGTCACCGTGTAGACATCGCCGCCACGGCCACCGCGACTGAAGCGCCCGAAGCCATCTGCGCCCGGGAAAGCGATCTGGCCGTCACTGACAATTGCTGGAGACGTGGCGCCGTCGGCAGAAAAATTTGTCGTCAATGCATCTATGTGACCGCAACCAGTTGCGATGGCGCAAACGCCAACGAGCAAAGCGCATCTGATCATTTCTATCTCCTCCCCAGCGGTCCCGATTTGTCGGTGACCATCGTCGTTACGTGCCGCTGATTGTTGCTCGCGGCTTGATCTTGAGGGCATACCGTGAAAAATGACACCGGTTTCCTTTATCGGAACCGTAACCAATATCGAGAGTGGCGCAAGCCCCTTCGTCAGAGCAACTCGTCGGCCGACAAGGCGAGGAAAATCAGGGAAGAATGACTTGACGCCGAACCAGAAAATCATTTCCGCAGCCTTCGTCGACGCGCGTCAGGCGGCGCTTGGATTGAGGGACTATCCCGGTGAACTTCCGGCGACGTTGGCGGATGCCTATGCAATCCAGGACATGTCGATTGCCCGGTGGCCCGATATGGTTGCTGGCTGGAAAATCGGCTTGGTTCCGCCGGCGTTCCGGAACCCGGTCGGTGCCGAACGACTGGTTGGTCCGATCTTTTCGGATCTGATCCGGGGGCATGCCGATGGTGAAGTGCACGCGATGCCGGTTTTCGCCGATGGCTTTGCCGCGATCGAGGCCGAGTTCATTTTCGTACTTGCCGAGTCAGTGCCGGTGGGTACGGAGATTACGCCAGAGCTGGCCCGTCGCGTTGCCGGAAAACTGCATGTGGGCGTTGAAATCGCGTCCAGCCCTTTTCCAGGTATCAATCAACTCGGTCCAATCTGCGTCGTGACTGATTTTGGCAATAATTTCGGACTGATTGTCGGGCCGGAAATCCGCGATTGGCAGTCGCGACCTTGGTCGGACATGCCCGCGTCAGTAACCATCAACGGGACCCGGGTGGGGGCAACGACAGCCGCATCATTGCCCGGAGGCCCGATAGGCGCGCTGGAGTTTACTTTGCGATTGATGCAGATGCGTGGCATCGCCCTCGAAGCGGGAAGTCGTATTTCAACCGGAGCGGTTACCGGAGTTCACGAAGCCCATGTCGACGACAGCAGCCGCGTCGATTTTGGCCCGTGGGGCGCGATCGACCTGACACTGACCGCGCTGCAACCCGGTTGGGGCCGAGCCAGACTTAGCACGGGTTGACTGGCGCGTCTGTCGTATCGAAGGCGGAGCGCTTGATTTGGCCCCAATGTTTTCGGCCCTTGAGAAAATCGATGGTTCCGGCGAACCGCCAGATATTGCTCAACTGCCGATAGCCGAAATTCTCGATAGCTGCGGCAAACAGCAATTGGCCGATTGCTTTCAGGGAGGCGGTGCGGCGCAATTCGATCTCCTGCAAAAGGATGGCTGAGGCCGACAACAGGAAACCGAAACTGCACACAAGGGCGAACAGGGCGGCAAACCAGGTCCAGGAAATCTGTCCGGTCACGGCGAGCAGCAAGGCCAGCACATAGCCGAGCACTTCCAGGCAGGGCCCGACCACGTCGATCACGATCATGCTGCCAAGGCCCAGCGTTCCGGGCAGGCCGTAGCCGGGGCGAAGCGCGGCGTCGCGGTGGCGCCACAGTGTCTCCAGCGCGCCGCGTTGCCAGCGTCGGCGCTGGCCGGCCAGATCGGAGAGGCGTTCGGGTACCTGGGTCCAGCAGACCGGTTCAGGAATGAAACGCACCACGGTGGGGCGGTCGCTGTCGCGACCGTCTCGGTGCAGGCGGACAATCAGTTCGGCGTCTTCGCCGACCGTGCGCGGATCATAACCGCCGACCTCGACCACGCGGGCCCGGTCGAACATGCCAAACGCGCCGGACACGATCATCAGGGCGCCCAGTTCGCTGAGGGCGAAACGGGCAACCAGAAAGGCGCGCAGATATTCCAGCGACTGCACCAGTGGCAGGAAACGGCGCGGCAGGCCGGCCTCTTCGACCGCGCCTTCCCGCAGTCGGCAACCATTGGCGACACGGACCGTCCCGGCCACCGCGGCGGTGTCGGGATTGTCGAGAAAGGGTTGGCTGGTGCGGATCAGGGCGTCGGCCTCCAGCAGGGAATCCGCATCAATGGCGCAGAACAGGCTGCCGGATGCATGGGCAATTCCCGCATTGAGGGCGTCGGCCTTGCCGCCATTGGCCTTGTCGATCACCCAGAGCGGAACCGGTCCGGGCCGGTGATAGACCGCGTGCACCGGCGCGAAATCCAGGCGGTCCGAACATTCCCGTTCCGCCGGCTTCAGATCGAAAGCCCGCACCAACCGGTTCAAGGTGTCGTCACCCGACCCGTCATTGATTACGATGACTTCGTAATTCGAGTGGTTCTGACGCAGCAGGGCCCGGGTGCAGTCAACCACAGTCTCGGCCTCATTATAGGCCGGCGCGAGAATGCTGACCCGGGGCGCTGCCTGTCCGATCCGCCGCATCAGTCTGTGCGCATTGGGCTCGAAGCGGCGTCGCATCAGGGTGACACCGGCGATCGCGATCAGCACGGCGTAAAGCGTGTCCTGGAACAGGGCGCTGGCCAGGATGAGAAAGGTGACCGGGAAAGTGACGTCCGGCCATACAAAGAAATCGATGATCATATCCATTGGATCACTCCTGACTGCTCGGCCTGACGGGCAGGCTCATTGATCATCCGCAAGGCGCGACGCGCGGTCTCCCGCACCCGCCAGGACGGATCATTGTGCATCTCGGCGATGCGGTCGGAGGCGGCTGTGACGCGCAGGTCGGCCAGTCCCGCCAGGGCGAGGATGCGGGCTTCAGCGTCGTTATCGCGCAAGGCGCGGATAAAGGTTTTCGTGGCATCGGGATGACCGCGCCACACCAGCGCACGCAGCGCTTTGCGGCGTTCGCCAGCCAAGGACGATGTCGCCATCCTGTCCAAGTCGGCAATAGCCAGGTCCAGCGAGGCGTCACCCCGGACGGTGGGCAGGCAGAGTGGTCGCTGGCGGGACGGTGCCAGGGCAGCGAAGCGGTCGGACAGGTCGCGCAGGGCATCGCCCTCCATGCCGGCCAGCAACTCGGCCAGCTCGCGGGCGATCCGCGACCAGGCCCGGGCAGAACGACGGCTCTTGACCCGCGGCAGCGGCGCGCCGGTGGCGACATGGTCCAGAAGGCAGGCTGTGCGGTAGGCATCCCGACTGGCGCGCACCGGTGCCTGCCAGCGCTCGAACAGAACGATGATCGCGGCGCTGGCCACCAGGCCGAGCCCGAGCGCGCAAAAGATTGCCGCTGCCGTCATTATCCATTCGAGCGAGTGCATGATTGTCCTCAGAAACGTTGGCGCATGGACAGGGCAAGGCCTGTGCGCGCATAGCTGCCCGACCGGTCGACCTGCGACACGGTCCAGCCGATTTCCCGGTCTGGTCCAAAGGTGCGACGAGCGCCGAATTCGACACTTCGGGTACGGGCCACGCGGCCGGCCTCGACATCAGGCGCGAGGCTCAGCCCGCCGCGGATCCGCCATTTGGCGCCAAGGGCCGTGTCGCCGCGCAGGGCGAGACCGCTTTCCCAATCGCCGCCGGACGCGCGCACAATAATCGGCGAGACCGAAAGCCAGGCATCGCGACCTGCCAGATAGTGGACAAGGCCAGGTGCCAGCACGGTCACCACGCCGTCGCCATAGTCAGCGAAGCGCGCGGTCAGGTCGAAATCGGTCCCGCCGCTGCCTTGAGCGGGCCGCCAGGCGGGGCGGGTCCAGGCGAGGCGCAAATCGATATCCTCGCGAAAATCGCCACCGAATGCGCTGCCCAGCGCCACTGAAGCGACACCGCCCGCCAAACGCTCCTGCAAACCGGCCTGCAGGAAGATGTCCTGCGTACCGAAACGGCGGGACCATTCGGCGCGGCCCCAGGTCAGGCGAGCATCAGCATTGCGGTAGCCCACTTGCAGGCCGGCCGCAGACCAGTCGTCCAGCGCGGTTCGCGACAGGGCGGCGTGCTCGACCACCAGATCGGCGGTCCAGTCGCCATCGGGCTGGGCCATGGCGGGACCGGCCACCAGGCCGGTCACTACCAGGCCGCCAAACAAGCAGGATCGGAGGCTCATGCCGCGACTTTCTGGCGAGACAGGGCGCCCGAGATACGTGCAATCAATTCACGCGGCTGGATCGGCTTGACGAGGCAATCATGCGCCCCGCCTTCGAGCGCCGCCACCGTATCGCCTTCATGGGCATAGGGTAGCAACATCATGACGGGCACGTCGGCGGTGGCCGCCACTCGCTTCAGGCGCGACAGGACTTCCAAGCCGCGCATGTCCGGCAGCAGCATGTCGACCAGGACCAGCTTGGGTCGGGCCCAGCTGACCAGATCGAGGGCGGAGCGGCCGTCGATCGCGGTGAGCACCGAGTGACCATTCATGGTCAGGCGGTGGCACAGCAGCGTTGTCATCATTGGCTCGTTCTGGACAACCAGGATCGGTTTCATCGCAATGTTTCTCTGAATGGTTAGAGGGCTGAAAGGCGCCGGACCCAAAAGGGGGGGAGGCCCGGCGCCTTTCTCCGACTCAATTGACGTTGATGCTGACGGAGTTGCCGATGGCAGCCGCTGTGGCTGCGGCATCGCCGCCATGGCTGATCGCCGCATTGAGCACGGACAGTTGGCCTGCCGCATTCCACTGGTTCAGATTGGCGGCGATATTGCCGGCAATACCGGTGTTCAGGCTGGTCAGGGATGCGGAGTTGCCGATCGACGCCGCAGTGGCCGCGATCTCGGAGAAGCCGCCGAGAGAACCGTTCAGCTCTGCCACCATCGTGCCGGAGTTGAACTGGTTGCCGGTCAGGTTGCTGCCGCCGGGCATTTCGACCGACAGGGAGTTGCCGATCGAGGCCGCGGTCAGCGTCGCTTCCGATACATTGCCGACTGAACCGTTCACGGTCGCGGTCATGGAGCCGAGATTCGCCTGGGCAATATCAGCATCGACAACGGCGTCCGTGGCGGTCACGGAGGCAGAGTTGCCGATCGACGCGGCGGTCACGGCCGCGGTACCGACAGCCGAGACGGATGCATTGGCTTCCGAGACAGCGTGGCCGAGATTCATCTGGTCGAGATCGCTGGTGACACGGGCGGCAGCGTCGAGCGAGAAGGAGTTGCCGATGGAGGCAGCCGTGCCCGACAGTTCGCCAAGCGCACCACTGGTGAGGTTCAGCACGGACGTCTGGTTGCCGGTATTCAGCTGATCGGTTGCATAGTCGATCGTATCGATGATGCCCGTCGCATCCAGTTCTGCGGCTGCGTCAATTTCGCTGACTTGTGCGTTGACGCGGCCCAGGCCGACGCCGACTTCGATGCCGCGGCCCTTGTTCTGGGCGAAGGCGGACGGGGCAGACAGTGCCACCAGGGCAGTGGCGAGAAGAACAGACCGTTTCATGATTAATCTCCGGAAGTGGGGGTCTGGAAGGAAACAGGGGTGCCGGTCGCGGCTGTCCCTGCGGTTGAACAGGTTTGCGCGGCGGGGCCGGCAAGGCCTGAGACGAGGTCGAAAACGGCGCTTTCGACGATCGTTCGGATGGCGGTGTGGACCGGCTCCTGGACGCGTTCGCCCATGCCGATGTCCAGCGTCGTGTCGCCAATGAATTCAAACACGCCGGCGCGGATCTCGTGTCCGCGGATCACCTTGCTCTGGCTGACGATATCGATGACACGAAGGTCAGTCGCATCGACCAGGCGAAGGTCCAGGCCAACGGTCATCGCATAGTGGCGACGGCCGCCAATCAGCGGTCCGATACGCGCTTCCGCGACGCCGGAATGCAGATTGAAATTCAGTTCTGTGATGCCGCCGAGAATGATGTAGTCGCTCCCGGCGATGGAGCCCGCCATGACCCGGCGGTAGTTTTCTGTCGGCTGGCCATCCGGTCCGATCAGACGGCTGTTCGCGAATTCCAGCTCCTGCTGGGCGACGCGCGTGTCGAGGCGTTCGGCAAGCGGGAAGCCTGCCCGGTCCAGCGCCGACATCACCATCAACGCCGTTCCCTGGGTGGCCACCGTTCCGTCGAGCGAGGAAAACCGCCCGGTCAGGTCGTTGACGTCACCGACGGCAATCCGCGGGCGACCCGCCGTGGCGGTCCGGGCCAGGCAGACCAGGTCTGGGGAATAGGCAGTCGAGTTGTCGATCACCCGGGCGCCGGTATAGCCGGCCATGTGGTCATGGAAGTCACCGGAAAGGCTGGCGCAGCCTGTCATGGCGCAGAGGGTGAGAGCCGATACGCCGGCTTTGAGGGGGGGCAACCAGCTCATCCTAATTCCCCGAACCGTTCGGCAACTCGCCGACGATGGCGGTCTGGCTGCCGAGATTGATCTGGGTGGTGTCGAGCTGGACCGTATTGTTGTTGCCGGTGATCGTGACGCTGACGAGATTGCCGATGGCGGTCGCCTGGCTCGTCGTGGCGGTCACGCCCCAGCTGGGCATGAGCCGGCTCTGAGTGCCACCGCCGGACGTGCCGGTCGACAGCTGGCTGGTGCCGGAGATCACAACCCGGTTGCCTTGCGCGTCCTGCTGGAACCCCATTGCCTGGTTGACGGCAAATCCGGAGTCCAGGCTGACGGGGGTCGCCATCTGGGCGGCGGCAAGGGCGAAACTGGCGATCGGCATGTCTGCCTCCTCGGGGTCATCTGTTTGTTGATCCGAAGTTGGCAGCCGGCGCAGGGCGGCGATATTAACCATGTGGCCCATTCTCAGCGGCAGGTGGACAGGCCTACCTGACCATTCGGACAGGGGACATGTTCGCCTGGTCAGGCCGGGCCGACCGATCGAACCGGGGCCGCCCTACCTGTCCGAATGGTCAGGTTGTCTTCGCGCCCGCTCGCGCGACAATGACGTCGGGATTGAGAAGAAGGGTAGACACATGAAGGGCGTTGTTTTCCGTCAGTTCATTGACCACGCAGAAAACGCTTTCGGCGAGGCTCTGGTTGACAAGGTGTTCGATCAAGCGGACTTGCCGTCCGGCGGGGCGTATACGAGTGTCGGCTATTACGATCACACCGAAATGTTGACCTTGGTCGGGAAGACAGCAGAGCTGACTGGCCAGTCGGTCCGTGAACTTCTGGTCGGTTTCGGCAATTCGCTGTTTGCGGCCCTGATCGCCTCGCACGAGCAACCCGGGATCACCCATCCGTTTGATCTGATGGAGCGTATTCACGGCGTCATCCACCGTGATGTCCGCAAACTCTATCCCGACGCGGAAGTTCCGGAGATCCTGGTAACGGCGCGTGATGGCAATGCCCGCCTCGTCGTCGATTATCACTCGACCCGCCCGATGGCCGATCTTTGCGAAGGCATGATCCTTGCCGCTCTGGACCATTATGGCAAAGCGGACGAATACGTAGTTCACAGGGATGACAACGCCGACAAGCCGTTGCGCGAAGCCCGCTTCGAGATCGTGTCTGGGGCAGAACACTGACTGACAAGGATGATCAGATTGGCAGGCTTGAAAGGCGGCTGGCCCGGGAAACCGCCGCCCGCCGTGAAGCCGAGCGTGTGCTCGAAGCCAAGTCGGCGAGCCTCTATGAAGCCAAGGAACGTCTGAGTGAAGAGACTGCCAAGGTGCAGCGGCTGAGCACAGCCATCGATGTCTCAGCCGATGGTGTTGCGATTGCCGACGCGGACGGCATTTTTACCTATATGAATCCGATGCATGCCGGCATGTTCGGCTATGCCAGTGTGGACGATTGTCTCGGGCGCCCATGGACCTCCCTTTACGACGATGAGATTTTGTCCGTCTTTGAACGCGAGGTCATGCCCGCCTTCACGCGCGACGGATATTGGCGCGGCGAGGCGACGGGGCGCGCTCAGGACGGCTCGGCAGTCCATCAAAGCCTCTCCCTGACGGCGCTTTCTGACGGCGGTATCCTCTGTGTTTCGCGCGATATTGCCATCGACAAGCGTCGCGAGAGTCAGCGCGAACAGTTGCAGGCGATGCTGGCCGATGCCGAGCGCCGCGATGCGCTGGGGCGCATGGCCTCGTCTGTCGCGCACGATTTCGCCAATATCCTGACCGCGATCAATGCGTCGGCGCGTCTTTTGCGGAACAGCAATACATCGCTGAAAGACGCGTTGATATTTGATCGCATCGTGACGTCGTGCAGCCAGGCCAATGATCTGGTCGACGATTTGATGACTTTTGATGCCAACCCGGTGCGGGAAGCGCGGGCCATCGACGAGATTGTTCGGGACGTCGTGGAGATGATGTCCAACCAGTTCACGGCGCCCCATCGCCTCGAACTCGTTGCCGATGACGAGCGGCTCGTTTGCGAAATCGACCCCACCCTGTTTGCCCGCCTTGTCGCCAATCTGGTCAAGAATGCCCACGAGGCGCTCGGGACAAGCGGAACGGTCACAGTGCGTACCATGCGCATTCAAGAGGCCGAGCCGCTTGACCTTCCATTTCAGCCATCAGCGATCAATCATCGCGGCGAGCTTCGTCACTACCCGGCAGCTCGCCTTGTGGTGCAGGATGATGGCAATGGCATGCCCCAGGAGGCGCTCGACCAGGCGTTCACACCATTTCAGTCAAGCAAGGGGCGTGGGCGCGGGCTGGGCCTGGCCACGGTCGATGCCCTGTTGACCGGCCAGGAAGGCTGTGTCGCCTCCTATAGCCGCCCGGCCGAAGGCACTGTTTTTGTGGTAGACCTGCCGCTTCAGATCGCGGAAATCGCTGTGCCGGCGGCGGCTGACGACAGTGAGGGCGAGGCCAATCATGCAACCGGCGCCCTCGTCGTGGATGATGACAAGACCTTGATGAATTTCGTTTGCGAGGCGGCCAGCTGCGCTGGCTGGGACCCGGTCGGCTTCACAGACCCTGTCGAGGCACTGAAGGTATTCCGGGCTGCGCCCAAGGCGTTTGGCGTGGTGGTTACAGATCGCCGGATGCCGCAAATGTCAGGCGATGAACTGGTGCGTGCTTTGCTCGCCATCCGCCCGGATACGCGTATCGTGATGTGTTCAGGCGCGCTGCAGCCACCGCTGCCGGCCGGACTCGCCGCTACGCTTGCCAAACCGGCTACGCTCGACGATCTGATTGAGACTATCGGAGCGCCGTTGGCCGACTAGTGCGGCCAGGTCCGAACACAGGAAACAGAGCATGAAAATTCTGATTGCCGACGATCATGACCTCGTCCTCGACGCTGTCCGGTCCTTGCTCGAAAACGACATTCCCGATGTCGAAGTTGAACTGGTTCGGTCCGGCGATGAGGTCGAGCGCATTCTTTCTGACGGCAGCCGATATGACCTCGTCCTGCTGGATCTCAGAATGCCCGGTATCGCCGGTGTGCAGGATGTCAGGGATTTGATGAAGCGGCATGGCGACCAGCCGGTTGCGATCCTGTCCGGGATGGCTGCGCCGATGGAGGTGCAGATGTTGCTGGAAAATGGTGCCCGCGGCTTTATCCCGAAAACCATGCCGGCCGACGGTCTGGTCGCGGCCGTCCGGCTCATCCTGGCCGGTCAGGTTTTCTCGCCCATCCATCACACGACCGACCCGGAAAACGCGCCGGCCTCGCTCACACCGCGAGAGCGCGAAGTCCTGTTCTGCCTGCAGCGCGGCGAGGCCAACAAGGAAATCGCCCGCAGTCTCAACATTCAGGAAACAACGGTGAAGCTCCACCTGCGTTCCCTTGCCCTGAAGCTCGAGGCCCGCAACCGGACAGAGGTTGTCGTCAAGGCTATCCAGGCTGGCCTTCTGGCCTAGCGAAGGCACAGCCCCCGTCGTTCGAGACCAGAGCGTATGTAGCTGACGGCA
This sequence comes from Maricaulis sp., assembly GCF_048268525.1. GTDB lineage: Bacteria > Pseudomonadota > Alphaproteobacteria > Caulobacterales > Maricaulaceae > Maricaulis. Next base: position 126,950 of record NZ_JBLWVH010000001.1, read on the forward strand.
CCCTCGTGATGGTGCGCGGGATTGTCGTTTGGGAACACCTTTCGGAGATTTCGGCACCATCTGGAATAGACACGCGGGGTGGCTGATCGGGTACCTTGCGCGGTCGGCCTGTGCGGGCGACGATGACAGTCTTGTGTCAGGCGTGGTCTGGCGTGCGGGTCCGGTGTGCGGGCCAACGGGGAAAGCGTTTGCGGCGGGCAAGGCTGCAGGCGTGGGGCTTGGTCGTGGCCGTGAGTGACGCGTTCAATGTCGAAAACCTGTACCGCGAGCATGGCTCGCGTCTGCGCTGGATTGTCCGCCGCATCGTCAAAAATCCGCAGGACGCTGACGACATCACACAGTCGGCCTTTGAGCGCTTGTTGAAGACCGATGTCGAGGCGCGACCGGTACGCGACGAGTCCGCCTTCCTCACCACGATTGCGACCAATCTTGCCCGTAATCATCTGCGCCACCGCGATACGGTGCAACGCCATGCCGATAGCGTCGCGCACCATTATACCGACGTGTTCGTGCAGTCGCGGTCACAGGTTGAAAATGCGCCGCCGGACGAGGCGCGCGAACTGGCGTTGCAGGCCGCCATCCGCAGCCTGCCGCCGAAATGCCGGGCGGCTTTCGTGCTGTGCAAGCTGAAAGGATTGACCTATCAGCAGGCCGCCGAACGCATGGGCGTGTCGTCGCACATGGTCAAGAAACACATCCAACGCGGCATGGCGCTGTGCGCTGCGCGTCTGCAATCCGGGACCAAACCCGGAAGCAATACCACAGGGGCTGGGCATGATGCCGGTTGATCCGACGTCCGATATTCACCACGACGCCGCAGGCTGGGCCATCTGGCTGCAGGCCGGGGCGCCGTTTGATCCTGGGCGCCAGTCCGAGCTGTTGGCCTGGCTGGACGCCGACCCGCGCCATGGCGATGCGCTGTCGGCCTGTCTCGACCTGGACGCGGCGCTCGATCAGATGCGGACCGGCAGCTGGGCAGAGGGATTGATTGCGGAAGTCGAGGCGGAGCTGGAGGAGGCCGAAGGTGGGTCCGTGCCAAGGCATGCCGGTTCTGTCGTCCGTCCTTTCGCCGGCCTGGGCTGGCGGTCGGTCGCCCTGGCGGCCTCGGTCCTATTGTTCCTGGCCGTGACCCCGTTCCTGGTCGGCTCGTTTCTGGTGGGTGCTCCGACGCCGCCAGCCGAACAGGTTGTTGCCGAGGCGTTTTCGACCGGGCGCGGTGAAATGCAGACCAGGGTCCTGGCCGACGGGTCCACGGTGACACTGAATACCGCCTCGCGCATTGAGGTCAGTTTCAGTGATTATGAGCGCCGCATCGCCTTGCCGCAGGGCGAAGCCCTGTTCGAGGTTACGCATGACCCGTCACGCCCCTTCATTGTCGCGGCGGGCGGCTATGAAGTGCGGGCCATCGGCACCGCCTTCAACGTCTACACCCGGGATGACGGGCGCACGATGGTCACCGTTGTCGAGGGGATCGTACAGGCGCACGATACGGTGGCCCCGGCCAGCCCGGCCTTGCTGCATGCTGGCGACCAGGTCGAATTGGCTCCGGGGACACCGCTCCCGGCGCCGCTGCGGGTCGATGCCGACCTGGCCGTGGCCTGGCGCTCCGGTCGGCTCGTGTTCGATGGCCGGCGACTGGCTGATGTCGTCGACGAGTTCCGGCGTTATGGCGATATCACGGTCGAGTTCGCTGATGCAGACGTTGCCGAAATCGCCGTGTCCGGTGTGTTCGACCCGCGTGATAGCGAAGCCTTCTTCGCGGCACTGGACCGGATGGGGCCGGTCGGGATCGAGCGCGGCGCCGATCGGATACAGCTCTACAGTACAAATGAGTGACGGGCGGCGTGTGACCACAACACGCTCGAGGGACGGGTCCGGAAAGGTTTGAGGGGACGGCATGCGCGTCGGGCGGTCAGGTCTGAGCTTCTCTGCCCGGCTTTTGGCTGGCGCAGCCATGAGTCTCGTTCTGGTGCCGAGCGCTATGGCGCAGGCTGATCGACCGCCCAGCACTCAAACCGGCAGCGAAACCCGCATCCTGTTTGATATACCGGCTGGCCCGCTCGCCAATGCGCTGCGCCGCTACTCTATCCTCACGGGCCGTCAGCTCCTGTTCGAGTCGCGTCTTGTCGACGGTCATCGCGTCGCGGCCCTGCGCGGTCTGGCAACGCCTGGCAATGCGCTTGATGAATTGTTGGCCGGGACCGGCCTGCAGGTTGACCGCGTTGATGCCCGCACCGGTGTCCTGTCAGTCTCGGCGCTGGCCCCGACATCCCCAGACTTGCCGACGGCCCTGCCCTCCGCGGCGGGGCAGGCCCCGGAAAGCCGGCCCGTTGGCTGGCTGACCCTGGCCCGGGAAACGGCCCCGGCCGATCCGGGTGACGTGATCGTGGTGACCGGTTCACGCTTCGCCCGCTCCAACCTGACTGCGGTCACACCGGTTTTCGTGGTCGGTCGTGCGGAAATCGAGGCGTCCGGTGCGTACGAAATGGGAGCATTGCTGGCAGCACAATCTCCCGCGACATTGGAGTTTTCCGGGCAATCGACCCATCTGAGCGCCCAGAATGCAGGTCTCACATCGGTCGGGCTGCGCGGTCTGGGCACGACCCGGACCCTGGTGCTGATCGACGGGCGGCGCACGGTCTCCAATAGTGGCAATGCCAGTCGTTTCGGATCGGGCTCGATCCCGATCGAGTTTGTCGAGCAGGTTGAGATCACGACCGGTGGTGCGTCGGCACTTTACGGCTCGGATGCCATCGCCGGCGTGGTCAATTTCGTGCTGCGTGACGACATGACCGGCGGCTCAGCGCTTTTCCAGTCGGGCATGACCGAAAATGGCGGCGGAGGGTTCTCGGTCGGCTCCATGACCATTGGTCGGCCGTTCGACGCCGGTCGCGGTCATGTGCTTGCCAACCTCACGATCGATCAGGTCAGCCGTATAGGGGCCGATGAACGGGATTGGGCACGAGCGGATGTCGCCCTTTCCGATGACGGCACGGAATTGGAGACGGACCGCAGCACCTACACGTCCGGTGGCCGTTTCATCGGCTATGATTTCTGGTTTGACGAATCCGGCCTGCGGCAGGATTTCGATTCTGAACTGGACAGTGTCTCGATCCGGCCTGACGCTACGATCAGCCTGCCGCGCGAGCGCCAGATGCTGTCGCTGAACGCGCGCTACGACCTTGCCGGACAGGCTGAATTGTTCGCGACGGCGCTTGTCTCACGCAGTCAGAGCCAGGCAACACGCGAAGCTCAGACCGCCTATTATGGACAGGATTTCGGCCCCGCGCGGGAGGATATCGGTCGCATCGCGCTGGATAATCCCTTCGTGCCGGCACCGATCCGCGCAGCCGCGCTGGCCGACGGGTTGAGCGGCATCACCTGGCGTCGACGCTTTACCGAACTGGGGCCGGAATACCGCGATATTGATCGCGCGACCGACCGTTTCTGGGCCGGGCTCCGCGGACAGGCGGCGGGCTGGAACTGGGAGGCCTACCTCGGACATGGTCGATATGTGCAGACCCAGATACGCAGCGGAGAACTCAATTTCCGCCATGTCCAACAGGCCCTGGATGTTGAACCGGTCGCGGGCAGGGCGGGCGAGTATCAATGTCGCGACAGCGCTGCCCGCCTGGCCGGCTGCGTGCCTCTCGACATGTTCGGCATCGGGTCGATCAGTCCTCAAGCGGCGGACTATATCCGGGCGACCGACAGGCTCGATATCGATGTCCGCCAGGATACTTTCGGCATCACTCTGACCGGCGAGGCGGTCTTCCCGGGGTTGGGCGCCATACCCTTGGCCGTGGGCGTCGAGCATCGACGTGATCGGCAACGCACCGTCGGAGACCCGGTTACCCAGTCGCGTGACACCGGCTATGTCGATGTGCCCGATCTGGATGCGGCTGTGGATGCGACAGAAGCGTTCTTCGAGACCTCGGTAACGCTGTTGTCCGGGCGCCCCATGATCGAGCATTTCGGTGTTGAATTCGCTGGGCGACTGGCCCGTTACGACATTGAAAGTGTTGGCGGGGTCGGTAGTTTCCGGCTTGGCGCCAGCTGGGTCGTCTCGCCCGGATTTCAAGTGCGCACGCAGATCGCCAACGCCCAGCGGGCGCCCGGCATGAGTGAATTGTATTCGGCGCCGCGCGGCGATTATGACAGCGTGTCTGACCCCTGCGACGGCGTCACGGCAGCCTCGTCGGGCGTGGTGGCAGAGAATTGCCGCGCTGATGCCCGCATCGCCGCCGTGATAGCAAGCGATGGCGTTTTTACGCAGAGCGGCAGAAACATCTATGCGCCCAATTCCGGCAATCCCGATCTGACCGAAGAGGCAGCGCGGAGCTGGAATCTCGGCTTTGTCTTCACACCCCCGCAGCGCCCCGGCTTCTCGCTGATGCTGGACGCCTATGGCATCCGCGTGGATGGCGCGATCTCGTCCCTGAGCAGCCAGTCCCTGTTGCGGGAGTGCTATGGCGCAACGCTACCGCTCGCTGCGAACAGTTTTTGTGATGCGATTGAACGGTCCGGGACCGGCCAGCTGGTGGCAATGCTGAATCGTACCGACAATCTGCATGCACTCAAATCAAGCGGCGTCGATGTCCGTGTCCGCGATGGCTGGCGTGTTGGTGATGGCTGGCTGCAAGGCGAGTGGAGCGCGCAAATTCTTTATGCCTACACCCATCGTTTGCAGCAGGAATTTGCGCGGACCGATGGATCTGTCCAGATCAATCGCTGGGACGGGGAAGTCGGCACGCCGACCCATCGCTGGACTGGCTCGCTGAGCTGGGAACGGGGCGATTGGCAACTGCAATGGCGCGCGCGCTATGAGGACGCCAGTCTTGATAGTCACGACCGTGCAGACGCGGGCGATGCCGATGACCAGCTCTTTCTCGCTGTTGACCCATGGCTGCAACATGACCTGTCGGCCCGGATCGACCTGGTCGAAGGTTGGCGACTGTTTGGCGGGGTCAACAATGTCTTCCACGATTACGGCCCCTTCCTTCCCAGTGGTACCGACAGTGGCGACCGGCGCAATTTCAATCCGGCTTATGACGTCGCGGGGCGCACGGTCTATCTGGGCTTGAGGCGCAACTGGTAACCCCTCCGCTGAGAAGCGTCGGACGGAAATTCATAAAAATGTCGTCGCGCAGGTACCCGGTGCCGGCCCTGGCGTGTCCTCCCTAGACAGGCGTGGTGATCCGCCGTCGAGGGGACGGCGTGGCATGCATTGAGGGGAGTATCTGATGCGGGAGTTCAAACGAGTGGGCCGGGCAACGACGCGGGGCGGGCTGATGGTTGGCGCGGCGATGTCCGCAATCATGCTGGCAAGCACGACCGGTCTGGCGCAGCAGGCCGGCGAGACGCCGGAAGCGACCAGCCAGGATGACACGATTGTCGTCACTGGATCGCGTATCCGCCGGACCAATGCGACGACGGCAATCCCGACGCAGATTTTCACGACCAATGACATTGTCGAATCCGGCACGGTCGATGTCGGTGAGCTGCTGGCCGCGATGCCGGGCGTTGATGCAGACCTGTCGCCGGAGAACTCCGAGCTCTCGATCCAGAATTCAGGCCTGTCGACGGTCAATCTGCGGGGACTTGGCGCCGATCGCACCCTGGTGCTGATCAATGGCCGTCGTGCCGTCTCGAACTCGGGCAATGGCGAGCGGGTCAGCCTGCAAACCATCCCGGCCGGCTTTGTTCAGTCGATTGAAGTCACCACGGGCGGCGCCTCCGCGATCTACGGGTCGGACGCCATCGCCGGTGTTGCCAACATTATCCTCGAGCGTGATTTCGACGGGATTGAAGTGAATGCCCGCTACGGCTTCGCTGATGCCAGCGGCGAAGAAGAGACCACAATCGAACTGACGATGGGCCGCAATTTCGACAATGAGCGCGGCAATATCATGTTCGGCGCCAGCTATGACCATGAAACCCCGATCTATGCCGACGAAACGCGTCCGGATTCGCTCCGGACTGACGACTGGTCGGGCAATGGCGAGTTCAATGACATCTATCTCTCGTCCTACCTTCCTGGCGGACGTTTTGAGAGCGACGATGCCTGGAATATCGACGGCGTCTGGTACAATGACCGGTCACTTGCCCCGAATGACGGCCGCACGCCATCGGTCGGCTTTGAGACGGCCCTCGACGGCTACAACTTCCGTCCCGGCCGCACCCTGTCGCCGGAAGTGACGGCCTACACCGCTGCGCTCGCCGCCCGCTACGAGTTCGATGGTGGCGTCGAGGCAACCGCCGACTTCCTCTGGTCGCGGGTCGACAGCCTTTACGAGGGCTCTTACGAGGCGGCGATTTACTCCACCGATGTCGGCCCGTTGGGCAATACGTTCGACATCGGCCAGATCGCCAGCAATCACCCCTTCATCCCGGCGGCGGTCGAAGAGACCCGCGTGGGGTCGGTCAGCTGGTATCGCCGCTTCAACGAGGTCGGTCAGGAAACCCGCGACAATGAGCGCACGACGGCGCGGGCTGCCGTCGGCCTTGCCGGCGATCTGGGCGACACTTGGCGCTGGCAGACCTTTGCCACGTATGGACGGTTCGAGCAGAACCAGATCCAGGGCAATAATCTCAACTATCTCAACATCCACTATGCGCTGGACATCGAGGCCGACGGAAATGGTGGCTATCAATGTGTCGATGCGGGTGCGCGGGCTGATGGCTGCGTTCCGCTCGACATTTTCGGTGAGGGATCGATCACGCCGGAAATGGCGGACTACATCCGGGTTGCCGGCCATGTTCAGCAAATCCGTGAGCAGACCGTCCTTGGCGGCTCGGTCGATGGCGATCTGTTCGAGATGCCGGCCGGTACCGTTGCTGCCGCATTCGGCATTGAATGGCGTGAAGAAAGCCAGGACACCAATGTCGACGCCCTCATCCTGGAGGAGACGACCAGCCTCTCGGTCGTCCCGGAGATCGAGGCCAGTTTCGATGTGGTTGAAGCCTTTGCCGAGCTGGAAATTCCGCTGTTTTCCAACGTGACCGCGCAGCTTGCCGGCCGCGTCGCGGATTATTCCACCATCGGCACGATCTATTCCTATAATGCCGGTGGTTACTGGGAGCCGACCGACAGCCTGCGCCTTCGCGGTCAGTATTCGCGCTCGCAACGGGCACCGACGATCACGGAAATCTTCTCGGCCCCGCGCCAGGATTCCGACAGCCTGCTCGACCCGTGTGACGGGCTGATGCCGGATGGCAGCGGTGTGACGCCGCCGGCCGGAAGTGATTTCTCCGCCGCAACGATTTCTGCGAACTGTCTTTCGGAAGCGGGCATCCAAGCCTATTTTGCGGATCCCAACAATGCCGGCCAGCGTTTCGAGTTCGACGGTTCGGTCAACGGCCCCAATGCCGGCAATCTGAACGTTCGCGAAGAGACAGCCGACACCTTCACGGTTGGCGCGGTCTGGGCTCCGAGCTTCGCTGAAGACCTCTACATCATCGTGGATTACTACAATATCCGCGTTGAAGATGCGATCGGTTCGATCTCGACCCAGACCACGGTCGATCTGTGTTATGGCGCCGCAGATTTCCCGAACAACCGCTTCTGTGACGTCATCACCCGTGACACATCGGACGGTCGGGTTGTGGAAGTCATCAACCGCCAGGAAAACCTCAACGAGCTTCTTTCCGAAGGCATTGATGTCTCGGTGATGTGGGACTTCGAGGTCGACAGCCTGCCGGGTGAATTCGGTCTCGACCTGCGCTATTCGCGCTCGCTGGCCGATGAGTTCGAGTTTGTCGGTGAGGCCGGTCAGCCGGTCCGCGAGGACTCCAACGGCTCCATGTATGATCCGACGCATGAAGCTCGGGCCCGGTTGTCCTGGAGCGAGGGCGGTTTCTACGCGTCCTATACGTTGCGCTACGAGTCCGGCGGCGTTGACGATCTCGACGTCGATCCGACCGACCCGCTCTACTTCGTGGCGGATGACCAGTTCCGGTCCAATGTCTATGCCCGTTACCGCTTCGACAATGACTACCGGACGAGTGTCTATGCCGGTGTCACCAACGTGTTCGATGAAATGGGTCCGTTCATGCCGGGCAATTTCGCCAGCGGTTCGAGCTCGAACATCAACTCGCCGCAGAACTCCCTCGTGGGACGGCAATTCTACTTCGGTATTCGCAGCGAGTTCTGATCGCGCTGCCTGACCGGTCCCTCCGGTGACGCCCGCCCCGACCCCGCCCTGCGGCGGTCGGGGCGGGCGGATCCGACTGGCGCAGGCCGCCTGCGCCCCGCTGCTTTCCTGACATTTCCGCGGAGTCTGACATGATCCGATCCACCGTTCTGGCCAGTCTGGCCTTTGCGGGCTGGCTGAGCTTCGCCCTGGCGCCGACCGCTCACGCCAACGATGCGCCGTCGCTGGCCCTCAATCCGGTCGCAGCGACCGCGCGACGTGAGATGACGCCGGTCGACATGATCGAGATGCCCCGTCTGGACGGTGTTCATCTGTCCCATGATGGCCGGGTCGCCTTGATTCAGCGTGTCACCACGGATTGGGCCGAGAACGAGAGCGTAACCGGGTATTGGCTCTGGCGACATGACCAGACCAGCCTGCGCCATCAACCGGATCTCGATACTGCCGACCGGGTCGTCCTGTCGCCGGACGGTCGGCGGATCGCTGCGGAAATCTCGCCAGAAGGCAGCAGCAATGACGAGGTCTATATCCGCGATCTCGACGGGGGCGAGCTGGAGCGTCTGACCCGTCATCCTTCTGCCGTCCGCTCGATCGCCTGGTCGCCGGACGGTTTGTTTGTGTACTACCTCGCCAGCGATGCCCGGTCCGAGGCGGAGCGCGAACGCCGACGCACCACCCATATTGTTGACCCTTACTATGAAGCAACGCGCCGCCGCCATCTCTGGCGAGTGCGGGTGGATAGCGGTGCGCGTCAACAAGTCACCCAGGGTGATGTCCATGTCCGCGGCTTTCACCTCGCAGCCAATGGCGCGATCCTGGTCCGTGTCTCAGCCGAAACCCATGCCGATGCGACCTATCAAAGCGAGCTTATGGTCGCGGACGGGCCGAGTGAGCCCTTCCGCCGTGTCACTTCGAACAATTGGCCGGAAGGCAATGCCCGCCTGTCGCCGGCGGGGCGGCGGATCGCCTACCGCGCACGACTGGGCCAGGACGGGCTTGATTACGTACAGGAAAAACTGGTCGTGCTCGACCTGGAGAGCGGCGTCACCCGCGTCCTGGCGCCCGATGCCAGCTGGGAAGTCGATGGATTCGCCTGGTTGCCGGGGGGGGAGAGTCTTGTCGTTGCCGTCCATGACGGCATCCGCTCCGGCCTTGTCCGTGTTGACGTTGATGCCGGCAGCCTGACCGTGATTTCGCTCGAGGACCGTGCCCTGGTCGACTGGTCGCTGGCGGATGAGACTGGCGAGGTGCTGGCCTTGTTCCAGACGGAAACCAGCAATGGTGATCTCTGGCGTGTCACCCCGAGCGGCGAGAGCGACCGCCTCACGACAATCGGCGCGGCCAGTGTGTCAGCCGTCGCCCTGCCGCGACAACAGCTTGTTGAATGGCGCAGTCATGACGGCACGATGATCGAAGGCTTCTATTTTCCACCCTTGCACTCCGGTGACGGTCCGCCGCCACTGGTGGTCCAGATTCATGGCGGACCACGGTCAGGCGACCAGTTTGGGCAATGGAAGTGGTCACGCTTTGTGCCGGTGCTGGCAGCGGAGGGCTATGCTGTCCTGTGGGTGAACTACCGTGGTGGTGTCGGCTATGGCGACGAATTCATGAGGGGCATGCATGGTGAGTATTTCGCCCACGCGGACCGTGATGTCCTGGCGGGCGTTGACCATCTGGTCGCGTCAGGCTTGGCGGACCCGGAGCGCATGATTGTTTCCGGCTGGAGTGCTGGCGGTCACATGACCAACCGCTTGATCACGCAGACCGACCGGTTCGCGGCGGCAATGAGCGGTGCCGGGGCGGTCGATTGGGCCGTGCACCACCTGACCAGCGATGTCCGCGGTGCCCGTCGACTCCTGTTCGATGCTGATGTCTGGGCCGAGGGGACCTATGATCGGGCCTTTGTCCCGCAATCCTTGCTGCGTGACCTGCATGCGGTGACCACACCGACCCTGATCTTCGCCGGGGAAGATGATGAGCGCGTGCACCCGTCCCAGTCGATCATGCTCTACCAGGCGCTGCGGAATCTGGGAGTCGAGGTACGCCTCTACCTCGTGCCCGACGAGGAGCACAGCTTTGCTTCACCACATCATCGCCTGTTCCGCATCAATGCCGAGCTGGACTGGTATGGTCGCCATATCGGCCGTCCCGATTGGGACTGGCAACCGCCGCCTGTTTTGGCGGAGGATGACTGACCAGCAGGTTCTGAGAGGCATCCGACGCTCGTGTGGGCGGTGTCAGACCCGAAACGGTTTGCGGTCGTCTGGCAGCACTTTTCTGACCTCCGCCTGATTTCGGATGCAGAGCGATCTAGCGGGCGAAAGGCCCGGTCATCCTTGGCGATCCGATCTTCCAGGGGCTGGCCACTTCGCTCCTGTCTTTTCAGCTTTGGGCTCAAAACCGTCTGACGGCCCCCCAAACGGGCTCCAACTTGGTGGCTGTCCGGCCCCTTCGTCCTGTGGATTGACATGGGCGTCGTATTGGCGAACGGTATGACAACGTTATCAAGCGTGATCACAAACACGCTGACATGTTGCCGATCAACGGCAAAGCGGGGGGAAATATGAGCTTGTCTGGCCTGGATCTGTTTATTGTGGCGGGGTACGCGATTTCGCTGATTGCAATTGCGTTTTTGGTTAGTCGGGAAAAAGCGGGGCACAAGAAGGACTCCACGGACTATTTCCTGGCGGGCAAGGCGCTGCCGTGGTGGGCCGTGGGTGCGTCGTTGATCGCTGCCAATATCTCGGCGGAGCAGATCATAGGGATGTCGGGGCAAGGCTATGTGGTCGGCCTCGCGATCGCAGCCTATGAATGGCAAGCCGCGATTGTATTGCTGATCGTTGCCAAATTCTTCCTGCCGATCTTTCTGGAACGCAACGTCTATACGATGCCGCAATTCCTCGACCAACGCTTCGGCGGCGGCGTCAAATCGATCATGGCGGTCTTCTGGATAGCGCTCTACACGGCGGTCAATCTGACCAGTGTATTATGGCTGGGTGGGTTGGCTCTGAATGCGGTGACCGGCATGGCGGTCCTGCCAGCCATGATGGCTCTGGCCGCCTTCGCGGTTGTCTATTCGCTGTATGGTGGACTGAAAGCCGTAGCCCTCACCGACATTGTGCAGGTCGTGGTGCTGATTGTCGGCGGCCTCCTGATTACCTGGATTTCCCTCGGCCTGGTCAGCGAGGGCGGCGGAGCCTGGTTGGGCGCCACGCGACTGATCGACGAGATTCCCGGGCATTTCGAGATGATCTTCAGTTCGGATCACCCCAATTATTCCGATCTTCCCGGTATCTGGACCCTGCTGGGCGGGCTTTGGGTTCTTCATTTCTCCTATTGGGGTTTCAACCAGTACATTATCCAGCGTGCGCTCGGATCGAAGAGCCTCAGTGAAGCCCGCAAGGGTCTGGCCTTTGCAGCGGGACTCAAGCTCCTGATCCCGGTCATTGTGGTGGTGCCGGGTATTGCAGCGCTGTATCTGGCGCAGAATGGCCTGCTCGATCAGGCTGTTCTCGACGACCGTCCGGACAGCACTTATGGCATCCTCATGACGCTCGTTCCGACTGGGGTGCGAGGCCTTGTTTTCGCGGCGCTGATCGCAGCCATCGTGTCGTCGCTGGCGTCGATGATGAACTCGATCTCGACAATCTTCACCATGGACATGTATCGGTCGATGCGACCTGAAAAGTCCGAGCAGCACTATGTCGGGGTGGGGCGGATTGCGGCCTTTTCCGCGATGCTGATCGCGCTGGTTCTTGCCCAGCCCTTCCTGGGCGGAATGGAAAGCGCCTTCCAGACCATCCAGGAGTATACCGGCTTCGTGGCACCGGGCGTGGTCGCGGTCTTCCTGCTCGGATTTTTCTGGAAACGAACCAACACAATGGGCGCGTTCGCCCTGTTGATCTCGTCCGTCGGACTGTCCTTCCTGTTCTGGCTTCTGGCCAACCCGGCAGCTGTTGGGGGCGCAGGTTCGACGATTCTGGCCGCGTTCGGACTGGCGGCACTGGACCTGCCTTTCGTGGTAAGGATCTGGATCGTCTTCCTGCTTTGTGTCGGGATCGGCGTCCTGGTGTCCTTGCTGACCGGCAAGCCGGCAGAAAACCGACCGGTCGAGCTGAGCGGTATCCGGTTTGCCACCGAGCCGGTGTTCAATCTGGCCAGCCTGGTCATCATCGCGATCCTGGTGGCGATCTACGTCCGCTTCTGGTGACGGTGTGTGCCGGCTCATTGTCTGCATGGGCGTGAGCGGGTGTGGCAAGACCACACTCGCTCACGTACTTGGAGAGAAGGCCGGCTGGCCGGTGCTGGAGGGGGATGACTTTCACCCACCGGCCAATATCAGGAAAATGGCTGCGGCCAGTCCCCTGACCGATGTGGACAGGAAGGAATGGGTCAGGGCGATAAGGTCCGAGGCCGACAGTCGACCCGAGCCCGATATCCTTCTTTCCTGTTCTGCGCTGACTCCGGCGGTCCAGGACTGGTTGGGCCGGGACAATCCGCGTGACCTGACCTGGTTGTGGCTGGACGTTTCGCCCGAGGAGGCGGGTCGACGTGTGGCGGCCAGGTCAGCCCATTTCATGCCCGCCAAGTTGGTAACCTCACAGTTCGACGCATTGCGACCGCCAGCGGACGCTCATCGCCTGCAGGCGGATCTGCCGGTTGAGCAGCTGGCGGGGCAGGCGCTCCGGATCCTGCGAGCCGGTTCACCAGTCATTTCGCGAAGCTAGGGGGCACTGACGGTTCCTCGCTTGACTATCACACGCGCATCCGCAAATTTGACAACGTTGACAATTGCCACGTCGATCGAGCAGATATCTGCCTCTCCGGCTTCGGATGGTCCGGGGAGTTGTCGCGGCGGGGCGGGACCGGGTGACGGTTTGCGGCGTTCATCCAGCTGGATCGGAAAGTTCGCGAAGTCGCGACGAGGGGGAATGATGTTGAAGTTTGTATCAGCCATTGCGATGGCAGCATCCTTGGTGGCGTGCGGTCCGACCGAGGCGCCATCGACCCATGTCGACGCCTTCTCTCCGCGCGTCAGTGATCTTCTCGAACGCATGACGCTGGAGGAGAAGCTCGGACAGCTGCACCAGGCCGCTGGTGGGCGCAGTCGCAATCTGAACTCCCGTCTGACCGACGACGAGCTGGACCGGGTCCGGCGAGGTGGAGTCGGTTCCTACCTGCATGTCGCTGGCGCCGAGCCCCTTGCCGAGTTGCAGCGCGTCGCCGTTGAAGAGAGCCGGCTCGGCATTCCTTTGCTGTTCGCGATGGATGTTGTGCACGGCTACCGTACGATCTTCCCGGTTCCGATCGCCATGGCGTCCACCTGGGATGAATCGGACTGGGAGGCGGCGACCCGCATTTCAGCAGAGGAAGCGAGCGCTTCCGGTCTGCACTGGACCTTCGCCCCGATGGTCGACATCGCCCGCGATCCCCGATGGGGCCGGATCGTCGAAGGTGGCGGCTCTGACCCCTATCTCGGAGCCCGGATGGCGGCCGCCCAGGTCGCGGGCTATCAGGGAGAAGACCTGGCGCAAGCGGACACGATCCTGGCGACGGCCAAGCATTTTGGCGCCTATGGCGTTCCGACAGGTGGACGGGACTACGGGACGGCGGACCTGTCCGAACGAAGCCTGTACGAAATCTACCTGCCGCCCTTCTACGCGGCCAGCCGCGCCGGCGCAGGGTCGATGATGACGGCGTTCAACGACATAGCCGGCGTGCCGTCCACCGCAAACGAAACCCTCATCGATGGAACATTGCGGGGGCGCTGGGGCTTTGACGGGATGATTGTCAGCGACTGGAACGCGGTTGCCGAACTGATCAATCATGGTGTCGCGGATAACCGCGCCGAAGCCGGAGCGCTCGCGCTTCGCGCCGGGGTTGACATGGACATGACCAGTTCCGTGTTCGTGAACGATCTGAGGGTGGCGATCGAGGCCGACCCGGAATTGCTGGATGATCTCGACCTTGCTGTCGGCCGCATCCTGACGGCGAAAGAACAACTGGGCCTGTTCGATGACCCTATGGCCTATCACCAGACCGCGCGTGAAACGTCGGAACTGCTGGCCCAGGACCACCGGGCGCTGGCCCGGGCGGTTTCGACACGCTCCATGGTCCTGCTCAAGAACGAGGCGGACGCCCTTCCTCTGGGCGAGGGCGCGGGCAGGGTCGCGGTTATCGGTGCCCTGGCGACGGATGCGTGGACGCAGCTGGGCTCCTGGCGGGCGCAAGGCCGGCCAGAGGATGTGATCACACTGCTCGACGGGCTCGAGGCCGGAGCGCCGGAAGGGGTTGATGTCCTTCACGCGATCGGCGCCGATCCAGCCGACGACGACCTGTCAGGCATCGCCGAGGCCGTCGCGCTGGCCGAGAGCGCTGACAGGGTCGTGTTGGTGGTTGGCGAGGGCTATGACATGTCCGGCGAGGCCCGAAGCCGGTCGGACCTCTTCATGCCAGCCAGTCAGCGAGCACTGGCAGATGCCATTTTCGAGACCGGCAAACCGGTCATCGTCATCCTGGTGACAGGTCGCCCGCTGGCCATCCCCGATCTTGCCGAGCGCGCCGACGCCATTCTGAATGCCTGGATGCTTGGAGTGGAGGCGGGTCCGGCCCTCGCGGATATTGTGTACGGTGAGGTGTCGCCGTCCGGGCGTCTGCCGGTAAGTTTCCCGCGGACCACCGGGGCTGTCCCATACAGCTATTCTGAATTCCCGAGTGGCCGCCCGGCTGACCCGGATCTCGACCGGGACACCAACCGCTATCATGACCAGCCTATCACGCCGCTCTATCCGTTCGGGCATGGTCTGAGCTACAGCGATTTCAGCTATGGCGAGCTTGTTGCGCAAAACGATGCCGCCGGCATCCGTCTCAGCGTGGATGTGACAAATACCGGTGATCGTGAAGCGGACGAGGTCGTTCAACTCTACATGCGCGATCCGCTGGCCTTCGTGGCGCGACCGCAACTGGAGCTGCGAGGGTATCGGAGAATTACGCTGATGCCGGGCGAGCAGCGTACGGTTCATTTCCATCTGATACCGGCACAAAGCGCCATTTTCGAGCGACCGGGCTCCTGGCGG
Organism: Maricaulis sp.; assembly: GCF_048268525.1. Classification (GTDB taxonomy): domain Bacteria; phylum Pseudomonadota; class Alphaproteobacteria; order Caulobacterales; family Maricaulaceae; genus Maricaulis. The sequence continues at coordinate 142,179 of NZ_JBLWVH010000001.1, forward strand.
ATCGAGGCCGGAGAGCTGCTCTTCCACGTGGGATCCAGCTCCGCCGACCTCCGTTCCAGCGCCAGTGTGCATGTTGAGTCCGGCGGGACGAGCGAAGTTCCTGCCACGGCGATCGAGACCCGGACCGAGGTCGAATGATGGGGACCCGTCGCGAATTCCTCCTTACGACGGGCGCCAGCCTGGTTCTGGGCGCGTGTGTCGAGACAGTCGCCGATCGGACCGCCGCAGTTGAAATTATCGACCGTGACGCAGAATCGCTGATGGGGCGAAATACGCGATTGGAGAGCCTCGCCGACGGCTTCACCTGGGCGGAGGGGCCAACTTGGGACCGCATGAGGGGATGCCTGTACTTCACCGATGTTCCCGAGAACAGGGCCTATCGTTGGTCTGCGGAGGCGGGGCTTGAGGTCTTTCTTGACCCCTCGGGCGTGGAACCGGAACATGCGGTCGGCTTGCGCGAGCCTGGCGCCAACGGTTTGTGGTACGGCGCAGATGGTCAGCTTTATGTCTGCAATCACGGCACCCGGTCGCTTGAAAGGCTTGATCTTGACGACCTCTCACGCGTGACCTTGGTCGACCGGTTCGGCGCGGATCGGTTCAACAGTCCCAACGACCTTGTGCTCTCCCGTGATGGTCGAATCTACTTCACAGACCCGCCCTATGGGCTGGAAGGTCTTGACGCATCGCCGCTCAAGGAACTGCCCTGGAATGGAGTCTATTGTCTTGAGCCGGATGGTCGATGCCATCGTCTGACCGACGCGATGAGCTTCCCGAATGGGATCGCATTGTCACCGGACGAGGCCTGGCTCTACGTCGCTCAATCTGACCCAGCGGCCCCGGTCTTGCGGCGTTTCGCGTTGAATGATGGTCAAGTGGCTGGCAACGGTGACGTCATATTTGACGCGTCGGTGTACCTGGCCTCCGGTGATCCGGGTCTTCCCGACGGCATGGCAGTCACGGCGACCGGGCATATCCTGATGACCGGGCCCGGCGGTGTGTTCCTGCTCGCGCCCGATGGTCGCCCGCTGGCCCGGATCCGGACCGGCAGCGCGACCGCCAATTGCGCGTTCGGCGGCGACGGCCATGATTTATACATCACGGCCCAGGACCGCCTCATGCGAATGCGTCTGCCAATGCGAGGCGTGCAATGGAGCTGACCGAACTGGCGCAGAGCCTGCGTCCGCTGATCGTTACGGGTCTGGCCATCCCGGTCCTGCTTGTCCTTGTCCTGAGACTGCGTGTTCCGGCCTTTGCCGCCTTGATCGGTGTGGCGCTGGCGGCTGCCCTCGCGGCAGGAATGCCCGCGGATGATGCCTATGCCACAATCACATCCGGCATGGGTGGCACGCTGGGCTTCATAGCGGTCATCGTCGGGCTGGGCGCGCTTTTCGGAGCACTTCTGGAGGCCGGGGGCGGCCTCCCCAACCTGGCCAATGCCGTCATCGGTCGCAGTGGCGTCCGGGGCAGCCAGACCGCAATCGGCGTGGTTGGTCTGATCGTGGCCATCCCTGTATTCTTTGACGTTGCACTTATTATCCTGGCGCCGGTAGCGCTGGCTCTGGCTCGACGCGCCGGTAAACCGGTGATGGCCTATGGCTTGCCCCTTCTGGCGGGGCTTGCGATTGCCCACGCCTTCATACCCCCCACCCCGGGGCCTGTCGCCGTGGCCGAAATCATCGAGGCGGATCTGGCCTGGGTCATTCTGGCGGGCGTGGTGACGGGTGTTCCGGCCTTGATCCTGGCGGGGCCAATGTTTGCCACCGTCCTGGAGCGTCTCGGGCAGATGCCGACCGGGCAGGACCTGCTGAAGCCAGAGGAGACCGGTCCGGGTCCGACGATGCCGGCTGGACAGGTGCTTTGCCTGATTTTACTTCCCCTGATCCTCATCCTGGGTCGAGCGACTGCAGGCTTTACTGATGCGTCTGGCGGGCTGGTCGATGTGCTCAATCTGATCGGACATCCATTTGGCGCGCTTCTTCTGGCATGTGCATTGGCGGCTTTCCTTGCCGTACGGGCAGGACCGGCGGCCCGTGACCGTATCAATCTGGCGATCGCTCGTGCACTCGAACCGGCCGGCGCCGTTATTCTCGTGACCGGGGCGGGCGGCGCTTTCAAACAGGTCCTGGTCGATACCGGAGCGGGAGCGCAGCTGGCGCAACTGGCCCTGACGCTTGGTCTGACGCCATTGCTGGCAGGCTACTTCCTGGCCCTGCTTGTCCGGGTCGCTCAAGGGAGCGCAACGGTGGCCATGATCACGGCCGCCGGGATGACCGCGCCACTCATGTCAGGGTTGGACATTTCCGGTCTCGAACGGGCATTTGTGGTCGTCGCGATCGCGGCGGGTGCCAGCGCCTTGTCTCACGTCAATGATAGCGGGTTCTGGCTGGTCAGCCGGGTCTTCAGGCTCAGCGAGGCCGAGACCCTCCGCAGCTGGACAATTGCCACGCTGGCCCTGAGCCTGACCGGCCTGGCGGTCAGCCTGCTCGCTGTTCTGGTGGTCTGAGCCCGATCACAATTCGCCGGCGCGCAGACCGGAGAGGTGCGGGCCTGTCACTCGTCGCCGCAGGTCCGCATGGCATCAATATCCGATCCGAGAGCGATCTCACCGATCCCGATCTCGCCATCCTCGTCGCGCGCCCGGATAATGAACGGTGTGTCGAGTTGGCTCATGTCGACGCCGGCATCGGCGAAACAACTCAGGCTGATCCGATATTCGGACCAAGGGCCCTGCTGGATATCGATCGGAACAAAGTGAAGGCATTCGGGCCCGGATGCGCAACCCATTCCGATTTCCACACGGGCAGTCTGGCTGTTCACACCACGGGCGCGGAACGACAGCTCCATGGCGCCGTTGGTTTCGCGGGACAGATCAACCGGATCGGTACCGTGCAGGCGCAGAAGCTCGCCGCCGGCCGACCAGACAAGCTGGATGCTGTCTTCCTGGGCAATTCGGTCCAGCACCCCAAGTGCCACATGATCGGTTGATGCGAGGCGTTCCTCGGGTGTGTGCCAGCCGCGACCGTCCGCGATCTGAACAGTCCAAGGCTCGATTGCCTGACCGCGGGCATAGAAGCTTCCGTCTTCATTGTGGTCGTCGGAGGACAGGCCGGACTCTTCGGAGAGCGTCGATCCGGAATCCGTATCCTCGTAGCTGAGGCCGTAGCCGTATGCATAAAGCGGTGTGTAGTCTGCATCACCGACATTGACCGGTCCGGAATTGGCGACGGCAGGCCATGAGTAGGACAGGCGTCCGGTGAAGTCATAGTCCTCATGGGACCGGAAAATCAGGTCGGCCACGCCGCCGCCTTCCGTCCCCGGCAGCCAGGCGGCCACAAAGGCATCGGAATCGTTGATCTCCGGGTTGGTCCACAAGGGGCGCCCCGAGAGGAAGATACTGACGACGGGGATGTTCCGGTCCTGGTATTGCTCCAGGAGTTCGGTGTCGAAGTCTGGCGAGACGAAATCAAGGTGATCCCGATCTCCCTGAAACTCCGCATACGGGTCTTCGCCATAGACGGCGATCACTGCATCAGCAGCCACATCAGATCGGCCTTCAGGGTCGAAAATGACTTGTCCGCCAGCGGCCTCAACGGTGGACCTAATTCCGGCCAGGATGCTTTCGCCGGCCGGAAACTCCTCGTTCGGGAACTCGCCGCCCTGCCAGGAAAGAGTCCATCCGCCGGCCGCCTTGCCGATATGATCAGCGCCTTCGCCCACAACCAGCACTGTCAGCCCTGGATCAAGCGGCAGCGTCTGGTCGGCGTTTTTCAACAGGACGAGCGACTCGCGGACCGCCTGGCGAGCGATAGCGCGGTGTTCGGCCGCCGCAAGGACCGAATTGCTGTTGGCCAACGGTCGCTCGCTGGGTGCGACCTGTTCAAAAAGGCCGGCCTGGATCTTGACCCGCAAGATCCGTCGGACGGCCTGATCGAGGCGCTCCATGGAAATCTCGCCGGATTGAACCTGCGCGAGGGTATTATGGTACAGCTCCCGCCAGCTATCGGGTGCCATGAACATGTCGACACCTGCATTGAAGCTCTCAGGGCAGTCGGTTGAAACGCAACCCGGTATGAGGCCGTGGCCATTCCAGTCGCCCACCACAAAGCCGGTGAAGCCCATCCGGTCTCGCAGGACGCCTTCGAGGAGGCTCTCATTCCCGTGCATGCGAGCGTCATTCCAGCTTGAGAACGAGGCCATGACGGTCAGAACCCCGGCGGGGATCGCAGTGTAGTAACCTGCGGCGTGAACGTCGCGTAGCTCGGTTTCACTGATCCGGGCGTCGCCCTGGTCCCGGCCATCCAGAGTTCCGCCATCGGCCAGAAAATGCTTGGCACTGGAGATGACGCGGCCTTCGCTCATGAACTCGTCGGTACCCGGTCGGCCCTGCAGGCCCCAGACAATCCGTTCGCCGTAGGCGGCGACGATGGCCGGGTCCTCGGAAAACCCTTCATAGGTTCGGCCCCAACGGTCATCTCGCGGGACGGCCAGCGTCGGGGCAAACGTCCAGTCGTGCCCCGAGACAGACAGTTCCCGGGCCGTTACCCGGTAGATGTCCTCGATCAGATCCGGATTGTTCATCGCGCCCAGGCCGATATTGTGCGGAAAAACCACGGCGCCGCGCAGATTGGCGTGCCCATGAACCGCGTCAATGCCCCAGATGATCGGGATGGCGATCTCGACGCCCTCAGGGTCGATCGAGGCATTGAAATAGGCGTCCGCCGCATCCAGCCAGGTTTGGGCGTCGGCATAGGCGAGCGGTCCGGGTGCCGAGTTGCCGCCACTCAATACCGATCCAAGCCTGTAGTTGCGGACATCCTCAGCCGTAACCGACCCGCTGTCAGCCTGAATGGTTTGGCCGACTTTCTGCTCCAGCGTCATCTGCGCCATGATCGCGTCGATGCGGGCCTCGATAGCCGGATCGAGAGGCAAGGGCGAAATTTCCGGCCAGACTTCCGGGTCGGCTGTGGCATCGGCTGGCGGCGTGTAGATCGCTGGCGAAGACGCCGCGGCAAACGTGTCCGCCACTCCAGCGTCAGAGCGGTCGGAACAGGCTACCAGCCCCGTGCTGATCAAAGTTGCGACAATCGACACGGATGCGAGCTTTTGCGTCTTCCTGGTCATTCTGGTCTCCCCTCACCGAAAAGATGCCCAATTATTGACTACGTTGTCAATTGTGGGCGCGCAAATCATGTCAGCGGTCAATCGCCAGTCTCATTCAGAGGCTTGGAGCGTCGTGCTTTCGAGTTGCACTGCCAGGGCAAACAGAGGCGCATTCCAATTGATGGCGACCTCGTTGAGCGCGAAGGCATCGACATGATCCACCCAGCAGCGTTGGGGGGCGCAATTGCCGCGCATTTCCTGTGCGACCGGATCGGCCATGTTCAGATGGTTGGCCCCGCCCGACAACGCCCCGGCTGGTGCCGGCGGAAATTCCGGATCGGCACCGCGTGCCCAGAAGCGGTGATGAGGCGTTTCCATGCTGCGAACGCCGTGCCCGGCCACATAGCTCTGATCCAGGGCGTTCCGGCCCAGGACATAATCCAGGGCGTGGACGGCACCATTCCGATATCGCTCATCGCCGGTCAGGTCATGGGCGCTGGCCAGGACAAGCCCCCGATTGAGCAGGTTGGCATTCGACCCCCAATTCATGGCGCTGGCACGCATCGGATAGTGATACCCTTCCCGGGCCGCGTCCTCGAGATAGCGATCCGCTTCCGCGATCAGGCGCTCCGCCGCCTCCGAGCGCAGGTCCGTTTGCTCGGTGACCAGCGCAAGTGACAGGTCCGCCAGCAGGTTTGTATTGGCCCAGAATATGGCTGAGGGAACATAGGCATCATTCGACAGCGTGGCAGCGAAGTCATCCGCATACCCGGCGTCCCCGGTCGTCAGGAAGAGCTCGGCGGCAGCCCAGGCAAACTCGTCCAGGACGTCGGTATCGCCATAGGCGCCGCCGCCATCGAAATTGTTTCGGGCCAGCAGATCGGGATGGCGGCGAGCGGCCTGATAGGCCCGTCGGGCAGCATAGAGTGTTCGGACTGAATAGTCCGGGTCGAGATCGGCCCAGAGACGTGAAGCCTGGGCCGCTGCGGCTGCCAGATTCAGGCTCGCAGCTGTCGAGGGTGGTATCAGGAAGCGTTCCTCTTCCGCATCGGCCGGCAGCAATGGTAGCGGAAGCCAGGCCCGTTCATGCAGCTTGTGATGGACCAGGCCCGAGCCATCAATCTCCTGCAGGTGAGCCTCTGCCGCACCGGTTTCGCGCCGGTCGACCCAAACCATTTCGCCATCCGGAATTTGCATCTGAAGCATCCAGTCGAGATGCCAGCGCGCCTCAAGCAGGATTTCGCTGACCGGCTCGCTACCTTGTGGCAAGGCCACCCGTTCACCGGTCCAGCCCGATGTGTCGAGCTGGCCGCGTGTTGCCAGGCGCTCATAGGCATGTTGCAGGGTCCAGACCGAGATGCCGCCATTGACTACATACTGGCCGTAATCGCCGGCATCCGCCCATCCACCCGTCGTTTCGAGGGTGTAGTCGCAGCCGGGCCAGTTCGTTCCATCCTGGTCCGGACCGAAGAAGCAGGTCGCGTGGCTTTCGGTAAAACCTGCGGCGCGGGCCCACATCGCACCGCCGGCAAACTCTGGTAGCAGGTCGGTCCCGAGGCGACTGAGATAGAAGTAGCGCAAGGCATCTTCGGCCAATCGACCATAGGGTTGGTCGGTGATCGTGAAAGGTCGACTTTCTTCGCCGCAAACACTGATGCGGTAGCCATTGCCAGCGTCGGTCAGGGCGTCGAAGCGGATCTGGTGAACGGAATCGCCGGAGCTTTCGTCCATCCCGTGGACGAGAGTTTCTCCACTCAACCGGACCATGCCATCGGCATCGCGGATATCCCAACGGGCTGGCGTGCCTGACCCATTTCGCAAGATCGCCAGCTTGGTGGCTCCGGTCTCAAATCCGGTCTGGTTAAACAGGATCGGTGTTTCGCCGGCGGGTATGTCGCAGCCGTTTGCGGCGATCGTTTGGGTCAAGCTGACAAGCGCGACGAGCATGATGATCTCCTAGGCCTGAAACCGTTGGATGTCGGCCGGAGCCGCGCATTGGTTGGCGATGAATTCGGCATGAGACGGCATCTGACGGGCGGACGCCCGAACAACGCTCAATACCTGTTCAAGACGGGCATCGACCTCGGCGTCTCCAAGACCCGCAACAAGCGGGTGATGGCCCTGCGGCTCCACTCCCTGCCCATCCATGACCGCGAGCCAGCTTGTTTCATTGAAGAGCTCGTCCTTTTCGCGACTGACACGACCATTCGTCTGGTACATTGCCAGCTTGCGGGCAAGATGGTCGGATAGCGGCAGGTTCCGGCAATAACGCCAGAACTCGCTGTCATCGCGTTCTGTTTGCCGATAGTGCAGGACCAGGAAGTCGCGAACATAGGCGTATTCCTGCAGGGTCAGCCGATTGTATTCGTCGATGTCGACCTGGTTGAACGAGCGGTCGGGAAAAAGCGTCATGAGCCGGGCGATCCCGCTCTGGATCATATGGATGCTCGTGGATTCCAGCGGTTCCATGAAGCCGGCTGACAGTCCGATCGCCAGCACGTTCTTGTTCCAGAATTTCTTTCGATGCCCGGTGGTGAAGCGCAGCTGGATCGGGTCGCGCAGTGCCGGACCTTCGAGGTTGGAAAGCAGGATGCTGGTGGCCTCATCGTCGCTTATATGATCGGAGCAATAGACGTGACCGTTGCCGGTGCGGTGCTGCAGCGGAATGCGCCACTGCCAGCCGGCTTTCCGGGCCGTCGAGCGCGTATAGGGCGAGGGCGGTCCGGTATTCTCTGACGGAACCGCGAGGGCTCTGTTACAGGGCAGCCAGGAACTCCAGTCCTCATAGCCAGTATTGAGAGCCTGTTCGATCAGCAGGCCGCGAAAGCCCGAGCAGTCTATGAAGAAGTCGGCCTCAATCGTTTCGCCTGTCTCAAGTTGCACGCCTTGGACATGACCGGTCTCCGGGTCGAGACGGGTATCGGCAATCCGGCCCTCGGTCCTCGTGACACCAAGGTTTTCCGCGTACCGGCGCAGATAGGCAGCATAGAGGCTGGCATCGAACTGGAATGCGTAGGCGATATGTCCCAGCGGCGAATTGCGGGCATCGGGCACCGGGCGCAGGAATTTGTTCTGCTTGGCGGCGATCACCTGGAGACAGAATTCCGGTAGATCGACCTCGTAACCTCGCTGGCGCGCGTGAAGCCAGAAGTGATGGAACATCACGCCATCCATATCGCTGCCATAGGAGCCGAACGGATGAATATAGCTATGCCCTTTCCGCCGCCAGTCGACGAATTCGATCCCGAGCTTGAAGGTGCCCTGGGTCGCGCGAACAAACTCGTTCTCGTCGATCCCCAGCATGCGGTTGAACAGCAGAATTTGCGGGATCGTGGCTTCACCGACCCCGACTGTGCCGATTTGCTCGCTTTCCACGAGGCGAATATCGAGTTTCTGACCGCCGAATATCTTCGCCAGCGCAGCTGCAGTCATCCAGCCAGCCGTGCCGCCACCGACAATGAGTACGGAACGAATGGGATCAACGGGCATGGGCTTGGCTCTTTTGGCTTGCGGTTTTCACCAGATGATCAACGAAGGCCTGGTGCGGCGGCATCTTTGATGCGGCCTGGGCGTAGGTCTGGCGCATGCTGGCGAGCGTGGCGGTGAGATCCTGCTCCGTGATCGAGTCAGCGACCACATCGTAGCCTCTGGGCAGAATTCCCTGGCCGACCATCACCGCAACCCAGGAGGTGATGCTGAACAGGTCGCTCTTGTGGGCGAAGAAGCGTCCGTTCTCGGCGAAGAGCTCGACGGTTTCGGTGAGGCTGTCGGGAACGTCCATTGTGCGCACATAGTCCCAGAACGGCTTGTCGTCTCGTGCGGTGGCATTGTAGTGCAGGATCAGGAAGTCCCTCACATAGTCGTAGGCATTTCCGATGATCGAATTGTAGCGGGCCACTTCGCGCTGGCTGATGCCGTCGCGCGGGAACAGCGCCAGCAATTTGCTGACACCCTCCTGGATGAGATGGATGCTGGTCGACTCCAGCGGCTCCAGGAAGCCGGCGGACAGGCCGATAGCGACACAATTTTTCTCCCAGACCGAGCGGCGCCGCCCGGGGGTGAAGCGCAGCTTGTTGGTCGGACCGAGGGTTGCGGCGTCAAGATTGGCCAGAAGCGCTGCTTCTGCCTCATCATCCCCCATGAAGGCCGACGAATAGACATAACCATTGCCGGTCCGGTGCTGGAGCGGGATCCGCCATTGCCAGCCAGCGCCACGGGCGGTTGCACGGGTGTAGGGTGCGGCAGCATCAATTTTCTCGCATGGCACCGCGATGGCTCGGTCGCATGGCAGATAGGCGCGCCAGTCATCATAGTCGACGCCGAGCGTTTCCCCGATCAACAGGGCGCGAAAACCGGTGCAATCAACGAAGAGGTCGCCCTTGATGCGACGGCCATCGTCCAGTTCAAGGGCTGTCAGCGTGCCGTTCCTGGCGGACTGCTCAACCGTTTTGATCCGGCCCTCCACGCGTGTCACGCCACGCTTTTCCGCGTAGTCGCGCAGGTAGCGAGCATAGAGGCCGGCGTCAAAATGATAGGCATGTCGCATCTGCGAGACCGGCGATTGCGGATCACTGACCGGTCGCATGAACTTTCCGGCCTTCGCGGCCTGGCAACACATGGAATAGGCGGCGAGCGGTTGGTCGCTACCCCGAAAGCGGTCGCGCAGCCAGTAGTGGTGGAAGGGGACCCCCTCGAGATCAAATCCATAATCGCCAAATGGATGGAGATAGCGGCTGCCGATCCGGTCCCAGTCAACAAATTCGATACCCAGTTTGAACGTGCCTTTGGTGGCGGCGATGAAGTCCGCCTCGTCAATGCCGAGCATTCGATTGAAATCGATGATGCCGGGGATGGTCGCTTCTCCGACCCCGACCGTCCCGATCTGCTCGCTTTCGACCAGCTCGACCGTGACGCCGGTCGGGACGAGGAAGCGCGACAGGGCCGCCGCAGTCATCCAGCCGGCTGTTCCGCCTCCCGCAATCACAACTCTGGAGATGGTCCCTGTCATGCCGTTGACTCCGTCGTGGATGGGGGTGGGCGCCCGAGCGCCTGGTCAATGGCGTCAAGATACGCTGGAAATGCCGGGAACTCCCGAACAGTGCGAAGGACAGCCTGGGATAGCGTCTGCAATTCCGACTTCAGCTGTGGGTCATTGAGGCGCTCACTCAAACGGTCATACTGAGCAGGAACCACATGACGTGCGATGAGGGCATCTACCCAGTCTTCCGCGCAAATCGTTTGGCTTTCGAGAGGCTCGATATAGCCGCGCTGCCGAAACAGGGCCTGCCGGCCACTGCAGCGCGGATTGTCGAGGCCAGAGACCAGCGCGCTCAAGGCCGCCCATTCGTCCATTTCCTGCGACCAAAGACGATTGTATTCGAGCGCTGGCAATGCCTGAGAGGTCGCGCGTGGCCAAAGGTCCAGGAGAGTCCGAAGCTCAAAGAGAAGTCGGTCCATTGCCCGGTCTTCGAGGCCGGGCAATCGGGCGGCCGACCTTCCGACATGCAGCGCGCCTTCGCGCCAGGGCGTACTGCCCTGGTGGCGCGCGGCCGGCGCCGCCGGGGTGGCGAGGTCAAGCCAGCCGGTGCGCAATGGTATTTGCAGGCGGGAGCCATCGGGCTCCTCGCGGCGGATTGCGCAGGGTCTGACCGGACCGATGTGCGAGCGCTGCGAAGCCGAAACAGCGTCCTCACGACCTGTCGCATGGATCAACAGGTCCACCTCCGATGAGGCGTCTGACTGACTGACGACGGCCACCTTGTCGCCGAGGCTTTGCTTCAGTTGTTCAGTCAGTTCGCCAGCGCTGACATGAAGCCCGCTTTCATGTTGCATCGATCCGATTGCATTGCGTCGGTCCGGCGGCGCAAAGCGGTTGCCGGCAATCGCGTGATAGCCGGGTGAAAAAGCAAAATATGGATGGCGCAGGCCCGCCTGCCGGGCACGAAGCCAATGGTGGTGAAACCCGGTCCCGGCCCAATCGATGCCGCGACCGCCATAGGGCACGATGGTCTCATCGCCATTGGCCGTCTGAATCACCTGTCCGAGGCTTGGCAGGGTTGAGGGAAGCCGAAGCAGGTCCTGGAGCCCAATGCCGAAAGTCTCCAGCGTCTCGAGCGCGGATGGGCGCAGGATGGTGTACAGACCGTCCTCCCTGACCGCGGTACCGTCAGGATGAATCTGGATCGTCAGGCTGGCGTTCGCGACCGAGCCGCTGAGTACGTAGGCGCAAAGCCAGGCTTCAAGGCCGTTGCCCAGAATGCGGATTGTTCGAGTTGGATCAGCCATGGCGGCTGTCCTCCGCCCGGGTCGCAAGCCGCGCCAGCCAGGTATCGTGGTCCGGCATTCGGGCAATGGCTCTCTCGATGTCGGACTGAATGGCGTTCAAGGATTGATCAAGGGCCGCGTCCGCAATGACGTCGAGGCGCCCATCCCAATGGTTTGGATGGACCCGTTGACCAAGGTAAACAGCGAGCCAGCTTGGTTCCAGGAACAGCCCCTGCTGATAGCGCGCCACCCGTCCGGTTTCGCGGAACAGGGCCATCTTCTCGGCCAGAGAGTCCGGTATGGGCATGGTTCGGACATAGTTCCAGAAGGCTGAGTCGGTCCGCTCGGTGGCATGATAGTGGAGGATGAGAAAGTCGCGAACCCGTTCGAACTCACGGGCGATGTGTGCGTTGTAGCTGTCCCGCTCGAGTTTGTAGTCGCCGGTCACCGGGAATAATTCGATGAATTGGGTAATTGCGATCTGGGTCAGATGAATGCTGGTGGACTCCAGTGGCTCGAGGAAGCCGCCCGCCAGGCCGACGCTGATACAGTTGTGTGACCAGAACTGCTTCCGCCGCCCGGTCGTGAACCTGAGTGGTCGCGGATCCGCGAGCGCGTTGCCCTCGAGATTGTCGAGAAGGACCTGGCGGGCCGCGTCATCATCTGTAAAGTCGCTGGCGTAGACGTGGCCGTTTCCGGTCCGGTGCTGGAGCGGGATCCGCCATTGCCAGCCAGCCTGATGGGCGGTGGCGCGTGTGTAGGGCGGTGTCGGGCCTGATTTTTCACTGGGCACGGCAATCGCGCGGTTGCAGGGGAGCCAGTGCGACCAGTCCTCATACCCGACATTGAGGGCCTGCTCGATCAGAACGCCCCGAAATCCGGTGCAGTCGAAGAAGAAGTCGCCATCGACCACCTGTCCGTTGTCCAGATCAAGCCGATGGATATTGCCGGTCGCCGGATCGCGATGGACAGCGTTGACAATGCCTTCGACCCGGCTCGCTCCGCGCGCCTCCGCGTGTTGCCGCAAAAAGGGGGCATATCGGGTCGCATCAAACTGGTAGGCATAGCCAAATCGGGAGGCGAAATCGGTCGGATCATCGGCCGGTCGTTCAAACCGGTTCTCGGCACACATCCGGACCGGCAGTGAATAGTCGCCAATTTCGCCAGACTGACCGGCTGCCCGCATTCGTGACCACGCCTGATGGAAAGGCAGGCCGGCGATGTCTGCACCAAAATCACCAAACGGGTGGACATAGCGATCGCCGATCCTGGCCCAGTTCACGAACTCGATTCCGAGCTTCATGGTGGCGGAGGTCGCTTCGAGAAACTCGGCTTCGTCTATGCCTATGGTTTCGTTGAACTGGCGCAGATGCGGAAGCGTCGCTTCACCGACGCCGATAATGCCGATGGCCTCCGATTCGATCAGCGTGACCTGCACGCGCCGAGCCGGCAAAACCGACACCAGCGCGGCTGCTGCCATCCAACCTGCGGTGCCGCCGCCGACGACGACGATCCGCCTGGGTACATCCTGCCCCAATCTTCCCTCCCCGGAGCGCAGCCGATGCTTGGCATCTTTGCATTCTCCCTACAACTCTGCACCTCGACCATCGCTGGTTCTTGTTGACAGAACAGGTTGTTTGATTGAAAGTGGCAAAAATTGACAACGCTGTCAACGGCGGAGACTTTAGCCAAACGAGGGGAGAAGAGTATGTTTTACAAAGGGATGAAGGATCGGCCTGGAAGAGGGCTGCGATCTGGATTGTGGCGGGGAGCAAGCCTCGCAGCCCTGTCCATAGCCATGGTTTCGACCGGGGTTTACGCCCAGGAGGTCGAAGAGGACGATGACTCCAATACCGAGGTGATCACGGTTCGGGGCATCCGCTCCAGCCTGCAAAGCGCCCAGGAAATCCGCCGTAACTCCGATGTTCTGGTTGATGCAATCACGGCCGAGGATATTGGTGCCCTGCCGGACCGTTCGGTGGCGGAGGCGTTGCAGCGCGTTCCAGGCGTGAACATCACGCGGTTTGAAGGTGAAAATGACCCGGACCACTTCTCGGTCGAAGGGTCTGGCGCGATCATTCGGGGTCTCAACTTCGCCCGTAGTGAGCTGAACGGCCGTGATGTGTTCTCTGCCGACAATGGTCAGCAAATCGGCTTCAATGACGTGTCGCCGGAAATGCTCGGGTCGGTCGAGGTGTTCAAGAACCAGTCCGCCGACATGATTGAAGGCGGACTCGCCGGTACGGTGAACCTCAATACCCGCCTCCCGTTTGATCAGGGCGGCCAGATGATGGCATTCACCCTGGAAGCGAACTACTCGGACTTTGCCGAGGAAGTCACGCCGACCGTGTCCGGCATCTACAGCAATCGCTGGGAGCTCGGGAACGGGTCTGAATTCGGTCTGCTCTTTGGTGCATCCTATTCCGAGTTGCAGAGCCGCGCCGACGGCACGCTCGTCGCCGAGTGGCTCGATCGGGACCCCGCCGATGGTCAAAGTCTCTACATACCTTCAGGCGCCGGTATCCGGACGCAGCTGTTTGACCGGACCCGGGACACGATTTCGGCTGCCGCTCAGTGGCGCAGTGCTGATGGTGAGTTGGAGGCGACCGCGCAATTCTTCCGGGCTTCTTACGAGAACGCCTGGTCGGAACGCGCGATTGAGCCGTCTATCGACGACGGTCCCGGGATCACGCCGGCTCCGGGGACAAGCTTCACCTATGACGATAATGGCCTGTTCGAAAGCGGTGTGATCTCGGAGAATGTCGGCTGGCGTTCCAATGATCCGACCCACCCTTTGAATGGCGTGCGCCAACTCGCCCTTGCGCGCGGCAAGGTCGATGAAAGCCTGACCACAGATATCGGGTTCAATCTCCGTTGGTCGCCAACGGACCGCTTCCGTGCCAGTTTCGACCTGCAATTCGTTGAGTCCGAAGTGAACATCGCTGATGTCACCGTTCACGGTGCGTTCTTCTCGGACATCGATCTGGATGTGACCGGTGATGTGCCCAGCGTGATCTACAGCCGTCCTGCCGATGGCTCGGATCCCTATTTCTCCGACGCCAGCAACTACTATCTCCGCTCGGCAATGGACCACCTCTCTGACAATGAGGGGGAATCGGTCTCATTCCGTGCAGACGCCGAATATGACTTTGAAGGCGATAGCTGGTTGAGGTCTGTTCGCTTTGGTGGCCGTGTTTCCAACCGCGAGCAGATTGTGCGTAGCTCGGTCTATAACTGGGGCAATATTTCCGCGACATGGAACTCGCCCTTCGCGCTCGACAATCCGGCCATCCCGCCGGGAACGTTCGAGCTCTATACCTTCGACAACTACATGCGTGGCATGACGACAGGACTCGAAGGCGGCGTGCCGATGTATACCGGCGCTCTGGGTGATAATTACGACCAGGCTGTTGCCGGCATCCTGGCGATGCGCGACGCGGCCGGAAACGGTGGCTGGGTCCCTCTGGCCCAGCGCGGAGGAGTTGTCCCGGGCACGGCATTCCTGCCCTCCGAGATCACCGATGTGACCCAAGACACGACCGCGTTCTACGGTCGCCTGGACTTCGATAACGAGCACCGCTCTGACGGTGTTCGTATCTCGGGCAATGTCGGCCTGCGCTATGTAGAAACGGAAACAAGCGCGGTTGGTGCGCTGTCCTTCCCGGATCGTGCCCTGGTGTTCAATGGTATGACGCCGACGGCCTATTGTGCCGGTATCGCCGGCACTCCGCCCGGCATCTGTCTGGAAGACGCGGCGACTCAAGCGGCGTTCTTTGATTGGGCCGATGGCAGCAATCAGACCGGCACCGACAGTCACTCCTACGAGAACTGGCTTCCGAGTGCCAACGTGGTGTTCGGTCTGACGGATGAATTCCAGATCCGTCTGGGCCTGTCCCAGGCAATCTTCCGTCCGGATTTTGGCCTGATGAAAAGCAACCTTGTGATTGAGCAAGGCGGTGACGATCCCGTGACCGGTGCATGGCTGGGGCCGAATGCCTCGACCGGCAACGTCCAACTGGACCCGATCACTGCCGATCAGTTCGATCTCGCTTTCGAATGGTATTTCGATGACGTTGGTTCGCTGACCTTCTCGTTGTTCCAGAAAAACCTGAGCGACTACATCGTTCCGGCCATTCTGCAGCGGGATATCGAGAATAACGGTGAAACCTTCGCGGTCGATGTCGACGGCGTTGGCAACGCCTCCGACAGCGGCGAGATCAAGGGCTTCGAAGTTGCCTATCAGCAAACCTTCGATGACCTGCCCGGGATGTGGTCCGGCTTGGGCGTTCAAGCCAACTACACCTATATCGATGCTCAGGGCATTCCGAATATCGGTCCCAAGAACGACGAACCGAACGGTCGTGGCAATGCCCCGAACTTCGACGTGTCGCAATTGCGTCTACCGCTCATGTCCGAGCACACGGTCAATCTTGTCGGCTTCTATGAGACCGACCAGTGGAGTGCCCGTCTCGCCTATAACTGGCGGTCAGAATACACGCTGACCGTTCGGGACGTGATCTATCCGTTCACGCCTGTCGTCCACGAGAGTACGGGCCAGCTTGATGGCTCTATCTTCTACGACATCACGGACAGCCTGACTGTCGGTCTGCAGGCGGTGAACCTGCTGGATGAGGTCTCCGAAACCAGCGCGGTCATCAATCCAACCCTGGTGCAGGCACCGCGGGCCTACTTCCGCAATGACCGGCGCTTTGCGTTCGTCTTGCGCGGTCGCTTCTAGCTCGCTCCCTCCGCGAGTAAGCATGCAGGGGCGGCAGGTCATATCTGACCTGCCGCCCCGTTGCATTCTGGAAGGCGGGCTTCCTTCCGAGCGGGAATCCATGAAACCCTGCCGATAGCAAAACCGACGAGCGCGATTTGAAGACCTATCTTGGCTACGGCACCGGTGATTTTGGCCTGAACATTTACTGGAACGCGCTCTCGCTGATCCTGGTGTTCTGGTATGCGGAGGTGGTCGGCTTGTCGCCCGACGCCGCTGGCTTGATCTATTTTATCGGCATGGCGTGGGATGCCGTCTCGGATGTCGTAGTGGCCAATCTGACCCAGCGGACCCGGACCCGATACGGAACCTACCGGCCCTATCTCGCCATCGGCGGCGTCACTTTGGGAGCGGCTTTCGTACTGTTGTTCTGGGTGCCGCCGCTCGAGGGCTGGATCTTGATGGTTGCCCTGGCGATGGCGCACATCGTGTTCCGGCTGGCATACACGATCGTGGCGGTTCCCTATTCTGCATTGGCGTCCCGCCTCAGTTTTGACAGCCGCGAGCGTACCGTCCTCTCCGGCACACGCATGGCTTTCGCATTTCTCGGATTGCTTGCCGTGTCCGGCTTGTGGTTTCCGGTCGTGCGGGCCTTCGGGGGCGGCTCGGATGTCTCGCCGTCCGGGTTTCTCGTGGCAGCGATAATGGGCGGTGTTGTCGCGACGGTCGCCCTTCTCGCCTGTTTCCTCTTCACGCGAGAACGCACGCTCGAGACAACCCATGAAACGCCGGCCGATTTGAGCTTCCGGGGGTTCTGGCGGGCCGTGCGGGTCAATCGGGCCCTGCAAGTCCTGCTTCTGGCAATATTCCTGCAGTCTGGGGCCGGGGCTTCGTTTCTGATTCCGTTGGCCTTCTATATCGAAGCCCATGAGGTTGATTTCGCCCGCAAGGAAACCGTCATGACCGCATATGCGGTCGCAACCCTGGCATCCATCCCGATCTGGACAGCGGTAATCCGCCACTTCGGCAAGCGCGTCGGTTGGATCGCTGCTTGCTGGGTCGTGATCGTGACGGGCCTGCTCCTGACGGCCTTCGGTCCGGTCCTGTTCCGGGGCCTGCCCTTGCAGATCCTGCTCTATGGCGTGGGGTTCAGTGGTTTTGGTGTACTGGTTTGGGCTCTGGTGCCCGATACGGTGGAATTCGGCCAGTGGAAGAGTGGCACGCGCAATGAAGGCGCCGTATTCGGCTCGGTTCTCCTGTCGCAGAAAACCGCCGGCGGGCTGGCCGGTCTCCTGGTCGGCGTCATGCTCAAGGCGGTCGGGTATGACCCGGACCTGGCCCAGCAATCTGTTGAAACGGCTGACAGGCTTGAGCTTTACATGTTCGCGGGGCCGTCGATACTGCTGTTCCTTTCTTCTCTCGTAATCCTGCGCCTGCCATTGAACCGGCACTTGCACGCAAAGATCGTCGAAGAGATTCGTTCGCACTGACCGCCTTGGGGGCAATGCATGGCACGAATGGTTGATGTCGCCGAAAAGGCCGGTGTGTCTGTCAAGACTGTGTCGAGGGTGCTCAACAATGAGCCCCATGTGAAAGAGGCGCTCCGAGAACGCGTCCAGGCGGCCGCTGCTGAAGTCGGATATGTACCCAGCACATCCGCGCGTCAGCTGCGGGGAGGGCGCTCCTATTCCGTTCACATGGTCTCCCATTCGGATCGGTCCAGCTATGTCAATGCGATCCAGTTCGGTGCCGTACGAGCCTGTCAGGCACGCGGATATCAGCTGATGATTTCGCTCTTCGAGCGAATAGAGGATATGGACTGGAGCCAGTTGCACGAGCGCTTTGCCCGGCTCATGGAGGTCAGCAAGCCGGATGCCCTGCTGCTGGTGCCTCCGTTGTCCAACAATCTTCGTCTGGCGGAAGTCCTGTCCGAATTTGATGTACGGGTGGCGCGTATCGGCCCGCATGACCTGCCCGGGTCCTCAATTACGGTGATGATCGACGAACAGGCGGCGGCCCGGGATTTGACTCACTACCTGATCGACCGGGGCCATACACGGATTGCCTTTCAGCGGGGCAAGGAAAACCAGAACGCCACCCAGGAACGGTTTCGCGGCTACCGCGATGCGCTGGATACGGCCGGCATCAAATTCGATCCGGCTCTCGTGCTTCCGGGCAATTTCGAATTTTCCTCGGGGCTGAAGGCTGGTGACGACCTGCTCGACCGGGATGATCCCCCGACAGCGGTCTTCGCCGCCAATGATGACATGGCAGCCGGGATCGTCATGGCCGCACACCGTCGAGGCGTCGCAGTGCCTGAGCGACTGTCCGTGGTCGGGTTTGATGATTCCGAGATTGCTGACCGGACCTGGCCGGCGTTGACCACCGTTCGCCAGCCGTTGGTGGAGTATGGTGCGATGGCCGTCGAAAGGCTGATTGACTCGCTATCACTCCCCGCGGATCCGCCGAATGCAGCCGTTCTCCTCGAATATGAGCTTGTCGAACGTGACTCCGTGACGGCGCCGGCTCCGATCGGTTAGCTGCAATTGCCGGGTCCAGGCCGGCACGCCTGAACGCGGTTGGGTCTGGCCTTCAATTGGGCGGCTTGTCGGTGCGCGGATTATGGTGTCGAGCGCGGCAATTGGCAGACCGGACCCGCGCCGCCAATGCCCGATGATCCCGATCTGCCCGGTTCGCATGTCTTGCGAACATCTTGCCGCGTCAATGCGCCTCATTCTCAAATATCCTTCAGCGACTAGAATTGAGAAATATCAATTTTATGGGGTCGCAAATGTCGGATGGTGTTGATCGAGGCGCGCAAAGGCGCAGGTCTTGGCCGGTTTTCCAGAATGCCTTCCGGCCATTCTTTCTGGGTGGAGCTGCTTGGGCCGGGCTCCTTGTGCCCCTCTGGTTGGTCGAGTATCTGGGACTTCCATTACCCTTCGCCGGTTCCGGTGTTTCCGGCCATGCTCATGAAATGGTTTTTGGCTTTCTGTCCGCCATTGTTTGCGGGTTCGCGTTGACCGCCATCCCGAACTGGACCGGGCGGGCGCCTGTTGCCGGCTGGCGGCTGGCCTTGCTGTTCGGTTTGTGGGGCCTTGGACGAATAACCGGTTTGATGCTGCCAGGTCCGGTGGCGACCCTGATCGACGCGGCGTTCCTGATTGTGCTGGCGGCCGTTGTCTTCAGGGAGATCGGGGCTGGCCGAAACTGGCGCAACCTTCCGGTCGCGGGCCTGATCGCGATCTACGCCCTGGCCCATGTGGCATATCATTGGTCCCCGACAGGTACGCAGGCGATCAAGGGGGCGTTGGCAGTCGCCTGTATTCTTATCGCCCTGATCGGCGGGCGCATTGTCCCAAGCTTTACCCGCAACTGGCTGGCGGGGCGGGACAATGAGGCCGCTTCCAGGGTGGTGCCGCCAATGATGGCGTATGACAAGCTATCGATAGGCCTGTTGGCTGTCGCGCTCGTGGCCTGGGTGCTGTGGCCCGCCCACCTCCTGACCGGTGGACTCCTGCTCCTCGCCGGCATCATTCATTGCTACCGACTGCTGCGGTGGCAGGGAGGTGCAACGCTTCTTGAACCGCTGATGTGGTCGCTTCATCTTGGATATGCGTGGCTGCCCGCTGGCCTCGTTATGTTGGGAGCCGGGGTGATTGGCCCGACCTTCATATCCGCCAGCGCGGGTCTCCACGCGATTTCCGCCGGTCTCATCGGCTCGATGACGCTCGCCGTCATGACGCGCGCGAGCCTTGGCCATACAGGTCGGCAGCGTCGGGCAAACACGGCGACGCTATGGATTTACGGTCTCGTCCATCTCGGAGCTGTATTGCGGGTCGCGGCGGCCTTGATGGCGAACGACCCGGTGCTGCTAGCGACCGGCGCGATATTATGGAGCGCGGCCTTCCTTCTCTTTGTCCTGGCCTATGCGCCAATGATGTTCGGCGCCAGGCCCGTGAAAACCTGAACAGATCGACGGATGATGAGTGGTTTCATGGTCATCCGCCTGAGAAGGGCGACATGAAGGCGATGCGGTCGCCGTCTGTGAGGTTGAGAGGCGCGTTTCGTGCGACCATCCTGTCGTTGATGGCGAGGCGCACATGTGAGGCCCGCAGGGCGTCTCGTCCGTGTTGTGTTTCGGTGATGAGGGCGATGAGGCTGTCGACGGTATCGGGTGCCTGCCGGGTGTGGATGCGGGTCGAGCGGCTCCCGATCTGGTCCTGGAGGGGGCCGAAGAATTCGAGTTCAAGCTGCATGATGGTCAGCCTCCGGTGGTCGCCATGTCGCGGGGAACGGCGGCCGCCGCGCCGCGCGACACATCGAAGTCATGTCCTTGTGCCTTTTGGCGCATGGCGGTGTCGAGCATGGCGTCGAGCGCATCGGGTTCACCATTGCGCAGCGCGTCGCGCAGGTCCACGGCGCCATTGCGCCCCAGACACATGTAGAGCTTGCCGGTGCAGGTGAGGCGGACGCGGTTGCAGGTGTCGCAGAAGTTTCCGGTCAGCGGCGAGATGAAGCCGAGGCGCCCGCCGGTCTGCTCGACCCGGACATAGCGGGCCGGGCCACCGGTATTGTCGGGCAGGTCGGTGAGTGTCCAGCGAGCCTGGAACGTCTCACGAAGCCGGGCGAGAGAGAGGAACTGGTCGGCCCGGTCGACGCCGACCTCGCCGATCGGCATCACCTCGATCAGGGTGACGTCATGACCTTCGCCATGGGCCCACTCGATGAGGGCGGGCAGCTGGCGGTCATTGACGCCCTGCATGGCGACAGCATTGATCTTGACCTGCAGCCCGGCGGCGCTGGCGGCCTTGATGCCGGCCAGTGTCTGCTCCAGCCGGCCGCCCCGGGTGAGGGTGGAGAAGGTGTCGCGATCGAGTGTGTCCAGGGAGATGTTGACCCGCCGGATGCCGGCCTCGGCCAGGGCGGCGGCGTAGCGTGGCAACTGGGTCGCATTGGTGGTCAGGCAGACCTCCTCCAGACCGGCCTTGCCGATGCGCGCACCCAGATTCCCGATCAGGCTCAAAATATCCTTGCGGACCAGCGGCTCACCGCCCGTCAGTCGGATCTTGGTGACCCCGCGGGCGATGAAGCTGTCACACACCGCTGTCAGCTCCTCGAGCGATAACAGGTCCGCCTTGGGCAGGAAGGTCGGCTTGGCCTTCATGCAGTAAACACAGCGCAGATCGCAGCGGTCGGTGACCGACAGGCGCAGATAGGTGATCTGCCGGCCGAACGTATCGACGAGCGGCGCGCGCTGAAGGGTCATGTCCGGCCGGTCCATCCGGGCCTCCTGATCACTCTGGCTTGACAATTATCATGTCGCCGCGCCGCCGCAAGTGACGTCTCGTCGCATGTCACGCCAAATTGCCAAAGCCCGCAAAATCATCCGGAGTATTGATATTACCAAAATGACCCGAGTAAGACGGCTTGATCGGCAACCACTCGGTTCGAAGGGCGGCGAGCAGACTGCGAACCGATACGGCTTCAGTGCGGTCCGGCAATCCCCCTTGGGCGGCGATGAATACGGGCAGGGGATGATCAACCCAGGCGCGGCAACGGGCCGACGAAGGTTGCAAGAGCGGGGTCAGGGTTTCGACACACAGGCCGGGCATGTCGACCGGGATGACGAGGACGCCGTCCTGACCGGCTTTCCTGGCCAGCTCCAAAGCATCGTATATGGCTTGTCCGGGACCCTCGCCGGGGCGACTGTCTGGAATACCGTCCGGATGGCCCGGGCGGCCACTGATACGGATTGATCCGCATCCGGTTGACGCCAGAACGGCGCGGGCCCGGTCCAGCAGTGTTTCCCCGTCCAGCTCCAGCATCGCCTTGTCACGACCCATCCGGCGAGACTTTCCGCCGGCCAGGACGATGCCTGTCAATTTGAAGGTATCAGCTGCGCGGGTCATCGATCAGCGGATTGGGTTTGCAGAAACGGGCCAGGGCTTCGCGGTCGTCAATCTCGACCCGTGCCCCATCCATGATGATGCCGTGTGCCTGTAGTGCGCCGAAGGCGCGGGACAGGTTTTCCGGTGTCATGCCGAGGATGGAGGCGAGGTTTTTCTTGCCGTAGGGCAGGGTCACCACACGGTCCTGTCCGGCCTTGTCATGCAGGCGGAGCAAGTAATTGCCAACACGCTCGACCGCGGTCCTCAACTTGAGATTCTTCATCGATTTCACGACCGAGCGGTAACAAGTGGCGAGTTCGGTCACAATCGCGCGGGCGAATTCCGGGTCTTCCTCGAAAACTGCCCGGACATTCTGGGACGGGATCAGGAGCAATGCGCTGGCGGTTGCGGTCCGTGCGGACATCAGGAAGGGCAAGTCCTTGATGGTGGCGGCAAGGATGAAGGTCGAGACCGGTGACACGATTGCCATTGACGTCTCCCGACCGTGGCTGGACGAGAAGAGTTCAACGCTGCCCTCCATCACCAGATACAGGAAATCTGCCGGTTCACCTTCGCGGATCAGATCGACATGCGGCGGGATGCGCTGGGCATAGGCGGCGCGCATGAGTTGGTCGAAATGACGCTCTTCCATCTTTGAAAACAACGGCAGCTTTCGAATGGTCTGGCGATCTTCGTCGCGCATGTCGTCTCCGATCTATGCCTTGTCTGGCCGGCTGACGCCCACCTACACGCATCCTTGACCTACATCAAGAGGTGAGTTGATTCACAATAAATGCGCGCATTAAAATCTTCAACATACAAGTTGATATGTGTTCTTCACTTGTTTGCACGTGCGGTTGTTTGACGCGCGACAAGTGTTATGGTTCATCGATTAAGTACAGTTTGCTATCAATCCATGACGCCTTCGGGTCGAAGGAGATGCAGGAGAGCGACATGCATGTGCTTGACGGGGTAACAAAGGGCCAACAGACGCAGGCGCTGGGGATGAGTACCTTGGCGTTCACGACCTGTTTCGCGGTCTGGACAATCTTCTCGATCATCGGGATTCGGATCAAACAGGAGCTCGGCCTGTCCGAGACCCAGTTCGGACTGCTGGTGGCGACCCCCGTACTGACCGGTTCGATCAGTCGCATTTTTCTGGGCATCCTGACCGAGCAGGTCGGCGGCCGGATCATGTTCCCCATCCAGATGGTGACAACCGCGGTCGCCGCCTTCCTGCTGTCGATGGCCGACAGCTATCCGCTCTTTCTCCTCGCGGCCCTGGGTGTGGGGCTGGCGGGTGGCTCCTTCATCATTGGCATCGCCTATGTGTCGCGCTGGTATGACGCCAAGTCGCAAGGCACCGCGCTGGGGATATTCGGGGTCGGCAATATGGGTGCCGCGGTGACGAATTTCGGCGCGCCCTTCCTGGTCGTCGCCTTTGGCTGGCAACAGACGGCGCAGATCTATGCCGGCGTGCTGTTGATCATGGCGTTGATCTTCTGGGTGTTCACGAAGGACGATCCGGTCCTGGTAGCCCAGCGCAAGTCAGGAACACGCCCGGCGTCTGCCCTGATGCAGCTCGAGCCTCTCAAAGACCCTCAGGTCTGGCGGTTCGCGACTTATTACTTCTTTGTTTTCGGTGCCTTCGTGGCGCTAGCCTCCTGGCTGCCGCGTTATTATGTGGGCGCCTACGGCCTTGACCTGCAGACCGCCGGCATGCTGGCCGCGGCTTATTCGCTTCCCGCCTCGATCTTCCGCGCCTTGGGCGGCTGGATGTCGGACAAGTGGGGTGCCCGCTTCGTCATGTATCTCACCTTCATCGTGTCTCTGATCTGCCTGTTCATTCTCAGCTATCCGAACACGACCTACATCGTCGAAGGTATCAACGGCCCGATCGAGTTCAGTTTTGGCATCGGCGTCCCGCTTTTTGCGATCCTGGCTTGCGGCCTCGGCTTCGTCATGTCGCTCGGCAAGGCGGCCGTCTACAAGCACATCCCGGTCTACTATCCGCATCATGTCGGGGCTGTAGGCGGCCTGGTCGGCATGATCGGCGGACTTGGCGGATTCATCCTGCCGATCAGCTTCGGCATCATGAACGACCTGACCGGCGTCTGGACCAGCTGCTTCATGCTGATGTTCCTCATCGTCCTTGTCTCGACGATCTGGATGCACCTGGCCATCCGCCGGATGGAACGGCGCAAATTCCCCGAGCTCAAAACCGATACCCATCTCAGCGACGTCCCCGACCTCCCCCACCCGGCACCGGCGGCGCGCTGATTTCGCCGCGGCGGTGACGGCCGAACCTCCCCCGGTCGCGACCGTCATCGCCGCAGTCGACCCAACAACAAGGAAATGCCGACAATGGCCAAGGACCTCAAAGACTGGAACCCGGAAGATCCGGCGCAATGGGAAAGTGGTGGCCAGTCCATCGCCAATCGCAACTTGTGGATATCCATTCCGTCATTGTTGTGCGGGTTCGCGGTGTGGCTCTACTGGGGCATCATCACCATTCAGATGATCAATCTGAACTACGGGTTCTCGCAGGCGGAACTGTTCACCCTGACGGCCATCGCCGGATTGTCCGGTGCTACCCTGCGCATTCCGTCGACCTTCTTCATCCGTCTCGCCGGCGGTCGCAACACCATCTTCTTTACCACCGCGCTGCTTCTCCTGCCGTCGGCAGGGACCGCGGTCATCCTGCAAAACCCGGATGCGCCCCTGTGGCAATTCCAGCTGATGGCGCTGTTGTCCGGCTTTGGTGGCGGCAACTTTGCCAGCTCGATGTCCAATATCAGCTTCTTCTTCCCCAAGAAGGTCCAGGGCTACTCGCTCGGCATGAATGCCGGCCTCGGCAATTTCGGTGTCACCACCATGCAGATCCTGATCCCGCTGGTGATGACCGTCGGCGTGTTCGGCGGCACATCGATGGTGCTCGAGAACACGTCGGGCACGCTGATCGGTCGGATACCAGCGGGCACCGAAACCTTTCTCCACAATGCCGGCTTTATCTGGGTGGCGATCCTGATCCCGGTTGTCGTGGCAGCCTGGTTCGGGATGAACAATATCCGCGACGAGCATGTGTCTCCCAATATCGGGTCCCCTGTTGCGGCCTTCGGCAAGATTGCCGGCATGCTCGCGATCGGTCTCATCATGGCCGCCGCCGGTCTCTGGCTGATGCTGCCGTCGGACGCCAACGGGTCCGGCTGGGGTGTTTCCAAATGGCTGGTCCTGCCGCTGGTGATTGCGGCCACGGTGTTCGCACTCAAGGCAATCCCCGGCGCGATCCGCAAGAGCCTCGACCGCCAGTACAAGATCTTCCGCAACACCCATACCTGGGTGATGACGGTGATCTACACGATGACCTTTGGATCATTCATCGGTTTTGCGGCGGCTTTCGGTCTCGCCATCAAGGTCATCTTCGGCTTCCAGCATATCGAAGTGGACGGGGTGCTTACGCATGACGTGATCAATGCCAACGGGCCGAGCGCCTTGATGTTTGCCTGGACCGGGCCGTTTATCGGCGCCCTGATCCGGCCGGTCGGTGGCAAGCTGGCTGATCGGTTCGGCGGAGCGCTCGTTACCCAGGTCATCTCGGTGGTGATGGTCATCTGTGCGCTGGGCGTCGCCTGGTTCATGAAGGCGGCTTACGCGTCTGCCACGCCGGAAGTTTTCTTCACGCCCTTCCTGATCCTGTTCCTGGTGCTGTTTGCGGCGACCGGGATCGGCAATGGCTCGACCTTCCGCACCATCGCCGTCGTCTTTGACCGCGAGCAGGCCGGTCCGGTGCTTGGCTGGACCTCCGCCGTAGCGGCCTATGGTGCCTTCATCATCCCGCAGGTCTTCGGCGAGCAAATCCGCGCGACGACGCCGGAATACGCCCTCATCGGCTTCGCCGTTTTCTACACCATCTGTATCGCCATCAACTGGTGGTTCTACCTGCGCCCCGGCGCTGACGTGAAAAACCCGTAAAGGAAACAGAGATATGAGCCATCTTCTCGACCGCCTCACATTCTTTGCACGCAAGTCAGAAGCGTTTTCTGACGGGCACGGCATCACCACGACAGAAGACCGGAAGTGGGAGGATTCCTACCGCAAGCGCTGGCAGCACGACAAAATCGTACGCTCGACCCATGGTGTGAACTGCACCGGCTCGTGCAGCTGGAAGATTTACGTCAAGGGCGGGTTGGTGACCTGGGAAACCCAGCAGACCGACTATCCGCGAACCCGTCCGGATCTGCCAAATCACGAACCCCGTGGCTGCTCACGCGGGGCCAGCTATTCCTGGTACATGTATTCGGGCAATCGCCTGAAATACCCGCTGATCCGGAGCCGGCTGCTGAAAGCATGGCGCAAGGCGCGCGAGACCCTGACGCCGATGGCGGCCTGGCGGTCGATCCAGGCGGATGCGGAGGTGCGCAAGTCCTACGTCTCCAAGCGTGGTGCCGGCGGCATGGTTCGCGGCGACTGGGACGAGGTCAATGAGATCATCGCCGCCGCCAACGCCTATACCGCCAAGGAATACGGGCCCGACCGGGTATTCGGTTTCTCGCCCATTCCGGCGATGTCGATGGTGTCCTACGCGGCGGGCTCGCGTTACCTGTCGCTGCTCGGTGGCGTCTGCATGTCATTCTACGACTGGTATTGCGACCTTCCACCAGCCAGTCCGCAGACCTGGGGCGAGCAGACCGACGTGCCGGAGTCAGCGGACTGGTACAATGCAGGCTTCCTGCTGATCTGGGGCTCGAACGTGCCGCAGACCCGGACGCCGGACGCACATTTTTATACCGAGGCGCGCTACCGCGGCACAAAGAGCGCGGTGATCTGTCCGGACTATTCGGAAGCGTCCAAGTTTGGCGATATCTGGCTCAACCCGAAGCAGGGTACAGACGCTGCGCTCGCCCTGGCGATGGGTCATGTGATCCTGCGCGAATACCATCTCGACCGGCAGGCCGCCTATTTCGAAAGCTACGCCCGCGAAAACACCGACATGCCCAATCTGGTCCGGTTGGAGAAGAAAGACGGCCGCTATGTGCCGGGCCGCCTGCTGCGGGCTTCGGACTTTGATGGCGATCTCGGTGAGGACAATAACCCCGAGTGGAAGACCATCGCCTATGACCGCACCAGCGGCAGCTATGTGGCGCCGCTGGGCTCCATCGGCTTTCGCTGGGGTGAAAAGGGCAAGTGGAATCTCGAGCAGCGCACCGGCAAGGGCGACATGGTCGAGCTGGAACTGTCCTTCATCCTCGACGACCGGCATGACGAGCAGGTCGAGGTCGGCTTCCCCTATTTCGGCAACAAGCACCACGACCATTTTGCCGGCACGGATCATCCCGATGTCCTGTCGCGCAAGCTGCCGGCGCGTCGCGTGACGCTGAAAGATGGCGACGCGTTGGTGGTCACGGTGTTTGACCTGATGTGCGCCAATTACGGACTGGATCGTGGCCTCGGCGGCGATGACGTCGCCCGCGATTATGACGACATGGCGCCGTACACGCCGGCCTGGGCCGAAGCAATCACTGGCGTTGATCGCAAGAAGATCATCGCCACGGCGCGGGCCTTTGCCACCAATGCCGAGAAGACCAAAGGCAAGTCGATGGTCATCCTCGGTGCCGGTCTGAACCACTGGTATCACATGGACATGAATTATCGGGGGATCATCAATCTCCTGGTCATGTGCGGTTGTATCGGCCAGTCCGGCGGCGGCTGGGCCCACTATGTCGGGCAGGAAAAACTGCGTCCGCAGACCGGCTGGCAGCCGCTCGCCTTCGCGCTCGACTGGAACCGGCCGCCGCGTCATCAGAACTCGACATCCAACTGGTATGCCCACACCGGGCAATGGCGTTACGAGACGCTGGCCGTGGATGAGATCCTGTCCCCGACGGCGCCCGAGGGCGACTGGTCCGGGTCAATGATTGACTGGAATGTCCGGGCCGAACGGATGGGCTGGTTGCCGTCCGCGCCGCAATTGCAGACCAACCCTCTGGAGCTGTCCCGCGCGGCGGCCGAGGCCGGTGTCGATGCCAGGACCTATGTGCTCGACGGTCTGAAATCCGGTGACGTGAAGATGTCATGCGGGGATCCCGACAATCCGGCCAACTGGCCGCGCAACCTGTTCGTCTGGCGCTCAAACCTGCTCGGTTCATCAGGCAAGGGGCACGAGTATTTCCTCAAGCACCTGGTCGGTGCCAGCCATGGCGTGCTTGGTCAGGAGGCCGGACCCGAGATGCGTCCGTCCGAGGTCGAATGGGTGGAAAAATGCCCGGAGGGCAAGCTGGACCTGTTGGTCACCATCGACTTCCGTATGTCCACGACCTGCGTCTATTCCGACATCGTGCTGCCAACGGCGACCTGGTACGAGAAGAACGATCTCAACACCTCGGACATGCACCCCTTCATCCATCCGCTGACCGCGGCCACCGATCCGGCCTGGGAAGCGCGCAGTGACTGGGACATCTTCAAGGGCCTGGCCAAGAAGCTGTCCGAGGTCGCCCCCGAGGAATTGGGCGTTGAAACCGATGTCGTCCTGACGCCCATCCTGCACGACACGCCGGGCGAAATTGCGCAGCCTTTCGACGTCAAGGACTGGACCAAGGGCGAGATCGAAGCCATTCCCGGCAAGACAATGCCGCAGATCAGTGTGGTCGAGCGGGATTATGCGAACCTCTACAAGAAGTTCACATCGCTCGGCCCATTGCTGGACAAGCTCGGAAATGGCGGCAAGGGCATCGACTGGAATACCGAGGACGAGATCGAACACCTTGGCGCCCTGAACGGTGTCGTGCGCGAGGCCGGTGTCTCCAAGGGGCGGCCGAAAATCGAGACCGCGATCGATGCGGCCGAGACCATTCTGATGTTGGCGCCGGAGACCAATGGCGAGGTGGCGGTCAAGGCCTGGGACGCGTTGTCGAAGAACACCGGGCGGGATCACACCCATCTGGCCGTACCCAAGGAAGACGAGAAGATCCGCTTTCGCGATGTGGTCGCCCAGCCGCGCAAGATCATCTCTTCGCCGACCTGGTCGGGCATTGAGAGCGAGGATGTCTGCTACAATGCCGGCTACACCAATGTGCACGAGCGCATTCCATGGCGCACGCTGACCGGTCGCCAGCAGCTCTATCAGGACCACAAGTGGATGCTCGCCTTCGGGGAGGGCCTGTGTGTCTACCGGCCGCCGATCGATACCGCGACCGTGGCGCCGGTGATCAACTCCAAGCCCAATGGCAATCAGCAGATCGTGCTGAACTTCATCACGCCGCACCAGAAGTGGGGGATTCACTCCACCTACACCGACAACCTGTTGATGCTGACCCTGTCCCGGGGTGGCCCGATCGTCTGGCTGTCCGAAGACGATGCCCGCACAGCGGGGATTGTCGATAACGACTGGGTCGAGGCCTACAACTCGAACGGTGCCCTGGTGGCCCGGGCCGTGGTTTCGCAGCGGATCAAGTCGGGCACGCTGTTCATGTATCACGCCCAGGAGAAGATCGTGAACGTTCCGGGCTCGGAACTGACCGGTCAGCGGGGTGGCATCCATAACTCGGTCACCCGGACCACCCTCAAGCCGACCCACATGATCGGCGGCTACGCCCAGCAATCCTACGGATTCAACTATTACGGCACGGTTGGTTCCAACCGCGACGAGTTCGTCATTGTCCGCAAGATGGACAAGGTCGACTGGCTCGAAGGCCCTGCCGGTGATGAAATGGAGGCAGCAGAATGAAAATTCGTGCGCAAATCGGCAAGGTCCTCAATCTGGACAAGTGCATCGGCTGCCACACCTGCTCCGTGACCTGCAAGAACGTCTGGACCAGCCGCGAGGGCGTTGAATACGCCTGGTTCAACAATGTCGAGACCAAACCAGGCGTCGGCTATCCCAAGGATTGGGAGAACCAGGGCCGCTGGAATGGCGGCTGGAAGCGCTCCGGCAATGGTTCCTTGCACCCGAAAATGGGGTCCAAATGGCGGGTTCTGGCGAAGATTTTCGCCAATCCCGACTTGCCGCAGATCGACGACTACTACGAGCCGTTCACCTTCGATTATGGCCATCTTCAGTCGGCCAAGGAGTCGAAAGCCTTCCCGACCGCCCGTCCGCGCTCGCTGATCACCGGCGAGCGGATGGAGAAGATCGAATGGGGTCCCAACTGGGAGGAAATTCTCGGCGGCGAGTTTTCCAAGCGCTCGGAGGACTACAATTTCGAAGGCATCCAGAAGGAGATCTACGGCGAGTTCGAGAACACCTTCATGATGTATCTGCCGCGCCTGTGTGAGCACTGTCTCAATCCGACCTGCGCGGCGGCCTGCCCGTCCGGAGCGATCTACAAGCGCGAGGAAGACGGCATTGTCCTGATCGACCAGGAGAAGTGCCGCGGCTGGCGCATGTGCGTGTCCGGCTGCCCGTACAAGAAGATCTATTACAACTGGTCGAGCGGCAAATCCGAGAAGTGTACCTTCTGCTATCCGCGTATCGAGGTCGGCCAGCCGACCGTGTGCTCGGAAACTTGTGTCGGCCGGATCCGCTATCTCGGTGTGATGCTCTATGATGCCGACCGCATCGAGGATGCAGCCTCGATGGAAGACGAGAAGGACCTTTACCAGGCCCAGCTCGACATCTTCCTCGACCCGCATGATCCGGAAGTCCAGGCACAGGCGCGCCGCGACGGCGTGCCGGAAGCCTGGCTGGAGGCGGCCAAGCAATCGCCGGTCTACAAGATGGCGATCGACTGGAAAGTCGCATTCCCGCTTCACCCGGAATACCGCACCCTGCCGATGGTCTGGTATGTGCCGCCGCTGTCACCGATCAAGAATGCGGCCGAATCCGGCGCCCTCGAATCCGATGGTGAGATGCCGGACGTCCGTTCCCTGCGCATCCCGCTTCGCTACCTGGCCAATCTTCTGACGGCCGGGGATGAAGCACCGGTCGCACTCGGCCTGGAGCGGATGCTCGCCATGCGCGCCTACATGCGCTCGAAAACCGTTGAAGGCGTGATCGACGCCTCTATCGCCGAACGGGTCGGCCTCACCGAGGATCTGATCGAGGACATGTATCAGATCATGGCGATCGCCAATTACGAGGATCGTTTCGTCATTCCGACCTCGCATCGTGAAGAGGCGGAAGAAGCCTTCGACATTCGCGGCGAGTGCGGTTTCAGCTTCGGCAATGGCTGCTCGGATGGCGAGAGCAAGGCCTCGCTGTTTGGCAGCCCGCGTCGGCGCGCCCAGGTCACCCCGATGGAGAAAAGCTGATGACCCTGTCTTTCAAGGTATATGCAGCCCTGCTCAGCTATCCGACCGAGGATATCCGGGCGTCAGCGCCGGCCTTTGCCGACGTTTTGGAGGCGGAGGCCCTTATCGCGCCGAAGGAGGGCGCCGGGGTCACGAAATTGATCGAGGAACTCGCCTCGCAGGACCTCTATGAGCTGCAAGCCCGATATGTCGACTTGTTCGACCGCTCTCGTGCGCTGTCGCTTCACCTGTTCGAGCATGTGCATGGCGAAAGCCGTGACCGTGGTCAGGCAATGGTTGATCTCAAGGCCCTCTATGAGAGCCACGGTCTGGAGATCACGGCGAGCGAGCTTCCCGACTTTCTGCCGCTTTTCCTCGAATACCTGTCACAACGACCGCTGGATGAAGCCCGATCCCTTCTGGGTGAAACCGCGCATGTGCTGGATGCCCTCGCCGAGCGGCTGGGCAAGCGCCACAGCATTTACCAGGCTGTCCTGCTTGATCTGGCGCGGATTGCTGTCCGTCCGGCGGAGCTGGACAAGTCCGTTGTCGAGACACCGTCCGAGGACCCTCAAACCCTCGAGGCCATCGATCAGGCCTGGGAGGAGGAACAGGTCCAGTTCGGCCCCGACCCGTCGGCCGGTTGCCCGGTCGCCGAAGACATGCTCACCAAGATGGCGGTCCCCCCTGCCGCCGCTTCCGATGAAGGACGCCGGCCATGAGTGATATCCTCAACTCTGCCCTGTTTGGCATCTATCCCTATATCGCCCTGGCGGTTCTCGTGGTCGGATCGATCATCCGCTACGACCGCGAGCCCTACACCTGGCGCGCCGGGTCGAGCCAGCTTTTGCGCCGGCGTCAGCTGGTCCTCGGCTCGATCCTCTTCCATGTCGGCGTGTTGGTGATTTTCTTCGGTCACCTTGTCGGCTTGCTGACACCCATCCAGGTCTTCGATGCGCTGGGGATCAGTCACGGTGCGAAACAGCTTCTCGCGGTCATCGCTGGCGGCGTTGCCGGTGTGATGGCGCTGATCGGGGCCAGCCTGTTGCTGCACCGCCGACTGTTCGATGCCCGGATCCGTTCGACGACTAGTTTTTCCGATATGGCCATCCTGTTGATGCTGTATGCGCAACTCCTGCTCGGCGTCGGTTCGATCGCGGTATCGATGCAACATCTCGACGGTCATGAGATGACCAAGTTCATGAGTTGGGCGCAGGGCATCTTCACCTTCCAGCCCGGCGTCGCCGAGCACGTTGCGGATGTGCACTGGATCTTCAAGGCACACCTGGCATTGGGCCTGACGATCTTCCTGGTCTTTCCGTTCACGCGACTGGTCCACATGTTCAGCGCACCGGTCCGGTACATTTTCCGCCAAGGCTATCAGGTCGTTCGCCGCAAGCCGAAGAAGGGAGAGGCCCGATGAGCACAAGCACCCTGATTTCAAGGCCCGCCGAGGCTGTTGTTCCGGTCCGGGTCAATGGTGTCGAGATCTCTGCCGAAGCCATTGCCGCTGAAGCCCAGCACCATCCTGCCAAGCGCCCCGAGGCCGCCTGGCAGGCTGCGACCCGCGCCTTGGCAATCCGCGAAGCCTTGCTCCAGCGCGCCCGCGCCCTGGAATTGACGGCCGAGCCGCTGACGGATGCCGAGGGTCGGCCGGAGGCGCCGGATGACGCATTGATCCGGGTCATGCTGGACGCCGAGGTCAAGACGCCGGAGCCGGATGAGGCTTCCTGTCGTCGCTATTACGACAACAACCGAGAGAAGCTGCGCGCGCCGGATCTCTATGAGCCGGCCCACATCCTCCTTCAGGCTGATCGTCGGGACGAGGCGGCATTTGAGCGGGCGTTGACCGAGGCAAGGACGCTGCTGGACACGCTGTGCGACAAGCCGGACCTGTTCGCCCGTATGGCGCGGGACCGGTCGGATTGTGCGTCGGCGACCGAAGGCGGGCGTCTGGGTCAGGTCATGCGAGGCCAGACGACACCGGCCTTTGAGGCTGTGCTGGCACAAATGCAGCCGGGCTCCATTCATCCCGAACCGGTCGAGACTCCCTATGGCGTGCACATCATCCGGCTCGATCACGCGGTGCGTGGCGAGATCCCGGCGTTCGAACAGGCGCGACCGCTGGTCGAGGAATTCCTGCGTGATGCCAGCTGGCGCCGCGCTGTCTCGCAATTCATTTCGCTGGTCATCGGAGACGCCGATGTTTCCGGAGTTGATCTCAAAGGGGCGCAGTCCCCACTCGTTCAATAGGAACCCATGTCGTGAAACTGACCGTCAAAAAGCCGACCAGATCCATGCTGCTTCTGGGCTGTGCCTGCGGGCTCGTCGCCAATACCGGTACAGCGCTGGCGCAGGCCGAACCGGATATCCTGTTCAATGCCCGCCTGCGCTATGAACAGGTCGACCAGGACGGGTTCGCCGATAGTGCCAATGCGCTTACCCTCCGGACACGCCTCGGCATCGACAGCGGCGAGGTGGAAGGTTTTCGCTTCCTTGTCGAGGCTGAAAACGTCCTCCATCTTGTTGATGACTTCAACTCGACCACCAACGGCCTCGCTGGTTATCCGGTCGTGGCCGATCCGGAAGAGACGGAGCTAAACCGCCTGCAGGTCAGCTTCAGTGGTGTGTCGGATACGGTCGCGGTTCTCGGACGACAGCGCGTCATTCTGGGTGATGCCCGGCATGTCGGGAATGTCGGTTTCCGGCAGAATGAGCAGACATTTGACGCCTTCCGGGTGACCTGGACCGGCGTTGAGAACCTGACGCTGAACTATCTCTATCTGGACCGGGTTCACCGGATCTTCGGCGACGACCATCCCGCGGGAGAATGGGATCTCGATGCCCATTTGTTCAATGTCGATTATGCGGGTGGCATGGGTACGATCAGCGGGTTTGCCCATCTGGTCGACAACCAGGACGTCGCGGCGCTCTCCGCGGCGACCTATGGCCTGCGCTGGAGCGGGCAGCATGACACTGCCGCAGGCGCGAGTTTCGCCTGGTTTGCCGAATATGCGCGCCAGAGTGAGCACGGCGACAATCCGGCCAGTTTCGATCTGGACATGTTCAGGGCTCAGGCGAGCATGGCGGCCAATGGTCTCAGCGGTGCCATCGGCGTTGAGAGCCTGGACGGCAATGGCACGCGCGGGTTTTCCACGCCGCTGGCGACGCTTCACGCCTATCAGGGCTGGGCGGACGTGTTCCTGGGGACACCAGCGAACGGAATGCGGGATGTTTATGTCCGGGCCAGCTGGACCGCTGCCCAGTCTCCGATTGGCGAGGGCCTGTCGGCGGCGGTTGCCTTCCATGACTTTGAAGCGCTCCACGGTGGCGGTGACCTGGGGTCCGAGATCGATGCCGTGGTGACTGCGCGTCTCAGCGCGCACTACTCACTTCAACTCAAGGGAGCCTTTTACAACGGACCCACTGGCGGCCCGGCCGATCGCGACAAGGTCTGGTTGGCATTCACGGTGAACTACTAGGGGTTCTGACCGGACGGAGACCTCCATGATCGAAGATCTGCTGCGCAACAACACGGTCTGGTCGGACAGGAAGACCCGGGATGATCCGGACTTCTTCCGGCGGCTGTCGGCGCAGCAGCATCCGGACTATCTCTGGGTCGGGTGCTCGGACAGTCGGGTGCCGGCCAATGACATTGTCGGCCTCGACCCGGGCGAGCTGTTCGTCCATCGAAACATTGCCAACCTCGCTCCAGCCCAGGACACCAATTTCCTTTCGGTTCTGCAATACGCTGTCGAAACCCTCAAAGTCCGGCATGTCATTGTGTGTGGCCACTATGGATGTGGTGGTGTGGCTGCTGCCGTGTCGGGGGATCGGCATGGTTTGATTGATCACTGGCTGCAGCCGATCCGTGACACCTCGGATGAACTGGCCGGATATCTACTCCGGATCCGCAATCCGGAAAAACGCCTCGACGCGCTTTGCGAAGGCAATGTGGCCATGCAGGTGCGGTCGATCGCCTGCAACCCGATAATCGCCGATGCCTGGCGTCGGGGGCAGAACATTGCGATCCATGGCTGGATCTATTCGATCAAGGACGGTTTGGTCCGTGATCTGGGTGTCACAGTCAGGGGGCTGGGCGACCTGTCGCACCATTTCCCGAACCGCCTGTCAGCCTGGCTTGGTACCGGAGCGTCCAAGGAGCTCCAGAATTGCTGCCAGACGCCACCGTCCTGACACATGGCTTCCAGGTTTCCCGCTCGTGGCGACACCGCAATTTGCGTCTGGCTTGGAAGATGCGGTAATCGATACACGGCGACTTCCCTTGCAACGCTCGGAACCCCATGGAAACCACCCGTCTTGAGGTCAGGACCCTGTCCGACCGCATTCTTGAAATTGTCAGGGAGAAGATCGTATCCGGCGCCTTTGGTCTGAATGATCCGATCCGCCAGGACGCTCTGGCGAAGGAGTTTCAAGTCAGCAAGATCCCGCTCCGGGAGGCCCTGGCCCGACTGGAACAGGAAGGCTTGGTGGTATCCCAACCCAATCGGGGCTTTTTCGTGCGCCCTTTGAGCTATGCGGAAGCCGAAGAGATCTTCGCCCTGCGATTGCAGATCGAGCCGGAAGCCGCCGCCTATGCCTGCTTGAAGGCAAGCGATCAGGAACGGGAACGCGCCGTCGAAGCCCTCGAACAATTCGACGCCGAAGCGAGGGCGCAAAAACCGACAGTTGGAATGCTGAACCGCCGTTTTCACATGGCGCTGATCGGTCCGGCCGGGCGCCCCCTGACCGAAAGCATCATCGCCCGTCTCAATGTGATGGCTGACCGATATGTCCGCAAACACCTGGAGCCGACCCGCCGGCCGGCTCGAGCGGAGCAGGAGCACCATGAAATCCTCAAGGCCTGGCTGGCCCGAAATGACGTGGTCGTACGGACCCTGATTGCCGAGCACCTGCAGCACACCCGCGAGGATCTGCTCAACGAATTGGCCGACGCCGGATCGAAATAGCCGCGACGAAAGCTCGCGGCGTCAGGAGCATGACAGGCGGTGCGGCTGCACTTGCGAGCGGAATGCCCCTATCAGGCCCGCCTTGACCACATCACTTGATCCCGTCCGATTTCCAATAACGCCGCCCTCCTGTTTTCACGCAAAGCCGAGCACCGGTGGGACGCAGATGTTCGCGAAGAGATTGCAGACCAGGTGGCAGGCCTTTGCGGGCGCTGCCGTGGAATGCTTGCCGGATCATGCGCGGCTGATAGCGTGCGCAGGTCGTTCCTGGCTCCGGTGTAGATGATTTGGCCCAACATTCGAAATCCCTCGCGCCGCTCTTTCGTCTCGACCGGGCGAGTCCGTTGTCGATGCAGGAGCAGATCAGGCGTCGGGTCATTGAAGCGATCTATGCCGAAGTCTTTCCGGCTGGCTCGCGGCTGCCGTCGTCACGCCGCCTGTCAAAGGAGCTGGGTGTTTCTCGCAACACCGTATTCCTCGCCTACCAGCAATTGATCTCGGAGGGCCATCTCGAAACCCGCGAGCGATCGGGCCTCTATGTACCGGAGACTGCGGCGGTCCGGCGACTGGCCTCACCGGCCCTGCCTGGCGGCGCGGTTGCGACGGATGGTGCCGATGTCGTCTCCCGTTTCCTCGAGCCGGGCCTGGCGTCGGACTCGGCCTACAAGTGCCCGCCTGACTGGCAGAAATACCGCTACCCCTTCATCGAGGGGCGTTATGACAGGTCGCTGTTTCCGGTCACAGAATGGCGAGAAGCCAGCCGGCTTGCACTCGCCGTTTCTGAAGTCGAAGACTGGTCTCTGGACAATGGCGAGGTCGATGACACGGCGCTGATCGAGGAAATCCGGACCAAGCTCTTGCCCCGGCGCGGCATCACTGCGCGACCGGACGAGTTGCTGATAACGGTCGGCGAGCAACAGGCCTTGTTCCTCGCCCTGCAGGTACTGGTCGGAAAGAAGAGTCAGGTGGCGGTGGAAGAGCCCGGCCTGCCGGAATTGCGGTCGCTGCTCGCCCTGCGCCGCGCCAATGTTCATCATCAACCGGTCGACGATTCCGGGATCATCGTCGATGAGCGGTTGGGTGGTCGGGATCTGGTCTGCGTGTCGGCAAGCCGGCAGCGCCCGACCGGGGTGACCCTGTCTCTGGAGCGGCGTCACGCATTGATGGCCATGGCCGAGCGCGACGACTTTCTTGTGCTGGAGGACGATTTCGAGTGCGAGATGAACTATCTCGGTGATGCGGTGCCGGCCCTGCGCAGCCTCGAAAACGGTCAACGTGTCGTCTATGTTGCGTCCTTGTCCAAGGTGCTCGCGCCCGGGGTGCGACTTGGATACATGGTCGCGGCGCCGGAAATCATTGCGGCCGCTCGTCGGCTGCGTGATCTCACGACGCGGCGGCCGTCGCCGAACAACCAGCGAGCGGCGGCTTTCTTCCTGTCGCTGGGGCATTACGACGCCATGATGCGCCGACTGACCCAGGTGTGTGCCGAGCGACTGATAGCGCTTCGAGACGCGCTGAACCATTATCGCCCCCTGGCCATCGCCGTCGCTCCGGTCGAGGGGGGCACATCCTATTGGGTTCGCGGGCCGGACGGTCTGGATGCGAGTGAAGTGATCCGGGCGGCAGAGGCGCGCGGCATCCTGATCGAGCCGGCTGATCATTGGTTCGCTGACGATAATGGCCCGGGCAACATGTTCCGGCTCGGCGTGACATCCCTCCCGGCGTCATCAATCCGTGACGGCATCGCCGAACTGTCCCGTGCCATGCGCGATATTGATGACCGCAAGACCGGCCGGGGCGAGCCCACGGCATTGGAGGGGAAAGCGTTGCTGTCACGACTGTCCGGCGCAACCCTTCTGTACAAGACGGTCTATGGTGATCCCTGCACCATCGAACTACATGCCGATGGGCGCATGTCGGGCCAGGCGGGCTTTGCCGGTGAGGATCGCGATGTCGGCCGTTGGTGGGTCGATGGGGGGCAATGGTACCGACAATGGCGCAACTGGGCGTTTGGCGAAGTCCTTGGATTTGCGGTCGCTTTCGAAGGCGACCAGCTCCACTGGCTGGACCGGAAAGGGCATGTGGTGGACTCCGCAGTGCTGGCACAGGCCAACGAGGGGGCCGGGTCCTGAGGTGCGTCAGTCAATTCAATCTGGCCCCATTGCCGCAAGCCAACGCCACCAACTGGACCCATAAGGCGTGCTGATCTGGTTCTAAGTGAGCCGTCACAGCCCTGTCATGCTTTCCCAACAATGCGGCCAACCTCGTTGTGGGGGTCGCGTGCGGGGAGGTTCAACATGTCGTCACTTGGAATTGCGGCGCTTCAACTGGCAGCGGACAAGAGCGACAATCTCGAACTCGTCGAGCGTGAGACGCGGGCTATCGCCAAGCGTTTCCCGTGGGTCGATCTGGTCGTGCTTGGTGAGCTGGCCGTGCATGGCGCCAGCTTGGACAAAGCCGAGCTGGCCGGCGGCGAGACCGAGGCGCGTCTCAAGGCCCTGGCCGCTGAAACCGGTCTGTGGCTCGTGCCCGGCTCGCTGTATGAGCGCCGTGATGGCGCGATCTACAACACGACCCCGGTGATCGATCCGGCAGGCGAGATCGTCGCGCGTTACGACAAGATGTTCCCCTTCCTGCCGTATGAGGCGGGCGTGGCAGCCGGACGTGATCCGGTTGTTTTCGACGTTCCGGGTATTGGCCGGGTCGGCGTCGCCATCTGCTACGACATGTGGTTCCCGGAAGTCATCCGGACGCTTGTCGGTCTGGGCGCCGAAGTCATTCTCCTGCCAACCATGACCAACACCATCGACCGCGATGTCGAATTGGCCATCGCGCGTTCGAATGCGGCCATCAACCAATGCATTTTTGTCGATGTGAATCTGGCGGGCGATCTGGGGGTCGGGCGGTCGGCCGTTTACGGGCCGGGCGGAGAGGTCATTTACGAAGCGGGTGCGGGCCGCGAGGTGATCGCGCTGGACCTCGATCTGTCGACCGTATCCCGCCTGCGCGAGCGCGGCTGGAACGGGCTGGGCCAGGTTCTGAAGAGTTTTCGCGACAGCGACGTCGAATTCCCGTTGCACGCCGACATCAAGGCGCGGCGGGCAAGCATGCCGGGGCTGGGGGCTCTGGAAATGCCGCATCGCCAGGGGGGCGATGCGGCGCGACCACCGTCCGCCGAACAGGGCGGCGGTCGCAAACCGAGACTGAAAATATTGGACTGACTGTGTCTGGGCCGAAAGGTCGTATCAAGCAGGGGCCGGTATCACCGGAGGAGTATCATGGGCGAATTCACGAAAAACAGCATGAGCCGCAAGGTTCTTTCGGCAGCACTCATGGGCGGGACCGCACTCGCGGGTCTGAGCCTCGGGGGTGTGGCGCTTGGGCAGGATGAAGGCGCGGCACGCGACGTCATTACCGTCACCGCAACACGGCGCGAAGAGACGGTTTCGGACGTGCCTTACAACATCTCGGCCATTGGCGGCGAAGCGATCGAGGCGGGCCAGATCCTGGACGAGGCCGAACTCCTTCGCTCGATCCCGGGCGTAACGGTCGTTGATCGCGGTGCGCGCAATGCCGGTACATTGAATGCGGCCCGAATTCGAGGCCTCGCGGTCGACGGCAATGGTTTGGGCGACTATGCGACCTCTTCGGTCGCCTCGGTCTCAACTTACATCAATGATACGCCGATCTTCGCCAATTTCGCGCTGCGCGACCTGGAGCGCGTTGAAGTGCTTCGCGGACCGCAGGGCACGCTCTATGGTTCCGGCTCGCTGGGCGGCACGATCCGCTACATCACACGTGATCCCGAAATGGGCGAGTTTGGCGGCTATCTGTCGGGCTCCGCATCGCATGTGAACGGCTCCGAAAGCTATGGCTTCGGTATCGACGGTGCC
Organism: Maricaulis sp.; assembly: GCF_048268525.1. GTDB lineage: Bacteria > Pseudomonadota > Alphaproteobacteria > Caulobacterales > Maricaulaceae > Maricaulis. The sequence continues at coordinate 182,239 of NZ_JBLWVH010000001.1, forward strand.
TTGAACATTCCGCTGGGTGAGCGCGCTGCCTTGCGCCTGGTCGGAAGCCTGGGCGATTACCCGGGCATCACAGACTATGTGAACCTCTATGAGCTTGACGCCAGCGGTACGCCGGTCGCGCCGAACGGTGTCCTGGACCCGACCGCCTCATACCGGTCGCAGGAAGATGCCGACACGTTCGACACCTGGATGGGTCGCGCCACCTTGTTGGTCGAGCCCAGCGATACGACGTCGATCCGGCTGGTTCACGCCCGCCAGTCCGATGAAGTCGGTGGCCGCCGCCAGCAGACTGTCGGTACTGACGGTTTCGGGAACACCTATGATGACTACGAGAACGGGTCGATCCAGCTGGAGCCGTCCAGCCGCGACATCAACATGACCTCGCTCGAGGCGGAAGTTGATCTCGGTTTCGCGACCCTGACATCCTCGACGTCGCACTACGACCACAGCGGCGACAGCGTCAGCGAGAATACCGGCTTCTACGCGCAGGCAGGCTGGCTCGGCTTCTACTACAACTATCCGCGCCCGATGGCCCAAGCGGTCCGGTCCTATGCCGATGAGGCGGTCATTCAGGAATTGCGGCTGGTCTCCGATGACGGGGGTGATTTCGACTATGTAGTGGGCGGTTTCTATCGAAGCCAGCAGCGCGAGATGACCCAGCAGAGCTATCTTGTCGGCTTCAAGGACTGGTGGGACACCCTGCTTCCGCTCGCCGCCGGGGCGGTCAGTGGCGATCAGGACTGGGATTATCGCCAGACCGAGCACTTCACCGAAATGTCGGTGTTCGGCGAGCTGACCTGGCATGCCGGCGAGGACGTCGACATCACCTTTGGTGGTCGCTATTTCGACAATGAATCCGAGAATGACAGCTACATGGCCCTGCCGCTGTGGGCCGGCCTGTTCCCGGACGTCAATTCCGACTTCGAAACCTCCGAGAGCGACGTCCTGTTCAAGCTGAACGGCTCCTGGCGTTTCTCGGATGACGACATGCTGTATGCCACGATTTCGGAAGGCTATCGCCGCGGTGGCGCCAATGCGGTTCCATTGGCCGGCTTTTATGCCGAAGATCCGCGCTGGCAGGTCTATGGATCGGACTCGGTCGTCAATTACGAGATCGGTGTGAAGGGTGACCGCGGCAACTTCATCTATGATGTCAGTGTCTTTTACATTGACTGGGCCGACCCGCAGTTCAACACGTCGACCACCAATTGGGGCTTCTTCGCGGTCCAGAATGGCGGCGCTGCCCGCACCTATGGACTTGAGGCCTCGCTGGAAGGTTTCGTCGGCAATGACTGGCACTACACGCTCGGTTACGCCTATATCGACGCCCAGCTGAGCGAGAACTTCCATGCGCCGGATCGTCCGGCACCGGCGGCTCCGATCGCCCTTGATGGCGCCATGCTGCCGGGAACGCCGGAGCACCAGTTCAACTGGTCTCTGGATCACACCGGGCGACTGGCCGACTGGACGACATTCACGCGACTGGATGGCTATTACCAGTCGGAAACGCGCAATGCCATTACGACCTCGCCGACCTTCAATGTGCCGCTCGACGGGTTCTCGATCTGGAACCTGACGACGACTTTCTCGCGCGACAATGTCGACCTGTCCTTGTGGATAAAGAACATCACCAATGAGGAAGGCGTCACCGGAGTGTTCACCGAAGCCTATATGGGCACGGCCCCGGCCGACGGGTATTTCGGAAATGGTAACAAGGAAATGATCGCGTTGCCGCGTACTGTCGGTGCGACCGTTCGCTTCAGCTTCTGATCGGATAGGGTCGGGGCGGTCGTGCAAACGGCCGCCCCGTCAACTTTCTCATGGTCGCCGTGAATACCTCCGCCCCGCCCAAAGACCGACTTGCCAATATCGACCGGGCCCTGCGGGCCGGTCGGATCGCACAGGCCAGGGCCATGTCAGAGGCGCTGGTGCGCGAGTATCCGGACTATCCTGACGCCTGGATCATTCATGCCCGGGCCCTGCAGAAGGCCGGTGATTTCGCCGGCATGCGCTCAGCGCTGACCGAAGCCATCAATCTCGAGCCCTCATCGCCGCTGGCGCGACTGATGATGGTCGAGGCGGATGTCCATCTCGGCGAGGTCGAGCAGGCCAGGACCGGTTTGCTGGCGATGGAGAGTGAAGCCGCGGGGAATGCCAACTGGCTGGGCCGTCTGGCTGAGGCATTCGGTCAATGTGGCCAGCATGTCGATGCCGCCCGATGCGCACGCGCTGCAGCCGCATTGTCGCCCGACGAACCGGCACATCGATACAATCTCGCCACGCATCTGGTCGCTGTGGGTGAGCTGGAGGAGGCGGAGGCTGCCTTCGATGCCGTGATCGCCAGCGCACCGCATGACTATGACGCCTATTACAATCGCGCCACGCTGCGTCGCCAGACGGCCGACCGAAATCATGTCGCCGAACTTCAACGAATGGTCCGCGTGCCTCACCGCACGCCCATGGGGCCGGTCGCGCTACACTATGCCCTGGCCAAGGAACTGGAAGACCTGGGCGATTACACGGCGAGTTTCGAGGCGCTGACGGTCGGCGCCCAGCATCGTCGAGGACTCATGCGTTACAACGTGACCGGTGATGTCACGACGATGGGTCAGATCGCGACGGTGTTTGACAAGGCCTATTTCGACAGGGTCGGGCGTGGCGATGGAGGGGATGGACCGGTTTTCGTGCTCGGTCTGCCACGCAGCGGGACAACGCTGGTCGACCGGATCCTGAGTGCGCATTCCGACGTGGAGAGTCTTGGCGAACTGAATGACTTCGCCCTGGCCCTGACGACACTCTGCCAGGCGGAGGGCGGCAAGTCGGGCCTGGTCCAGGCCGCGTCGAGGCTGGATCCGTCGACTCTCGGCAAGGCTTATTGCAAACGCGCCGGCGGACGGACCTCCGGCTCCCGCTTCTTTATCGACAAGGCCCCGGCGAACTTCCTCTACATCGGGCTGATCGCTGCTGCACTGCCGGACGCACGCATCGTCCATCTGCAACGCGATCCGATGGACAACGCGTATTCTCTCTACAAGGCCCTGTTCCGGATGGGCTATCCATTCTCCTACGACTTCGCCGACCTGGCCGCCTACATGCAGGCAAAGGACGCGTTGATGGCGCATTGGCGAGAGGTCCTGCCAGGCCGCATCATCGATGTCCGCTATGAAGACGTGGTCGCGGATCAGGATGGTGAGACCCGCCGTCTGTTGGAGGCTGTCGGGCTCGAATTCGAAGAGGCCTGTCTAGCCTTTCACCGCAATCCGAGCCCATCGGCGACCCACAGTGCGGCGCAGGTTCGCCAACCGCTGTATGCAAGCTCGGTCGGCCTATGGCGAAGATACGAGCAGCAACTCCAGCCACTGGCAAAGATGCTCGGGGTGACGCCATGAGGTGTGTCCTGGTCGCGCTGGCCGCCTTGCTGGTCTCCGGGGTTGCCCAGGCACAGGCACGGGTGGTCGACGATTTCGAGACCGGTCTGGGCCATGAGTGGCGCGGGGCGGCAGGTCGCGGCGATATCCAGCTGACGGAATATTCCGGCAATCACTCGCTGCGACTGCGGCGGAATGCCTGGGCGGCTCGTGTTGTGCCGCTGGACGGTCGCGACGATGTGCGGGTATCGGTCAGTTTCGCCGCTCGCGATCTCGAGGGCGATGATGCCTGTCTGCTTGAGGTGTCTGTCGATGGCGAAATCTGGCAGGAGCTGGGCCGGATCAGCCCGGGACAGGATGACGGTCTGACGATGCACCGGGTCGGTGGCGCGCTCGCGCATCCGCCTAGCGGAGACTGGGTCGCCGTGCGCCTGCGCGTCGCCGGCAATACACTCAATGATACCTGCTGGGCCGATGATCTTCGGGTTGACGCGAGGCCAGCCGAGCTTGAGTTGGGATTGCAGATTCCGGCGGGTGAAGGGCCGCTTGGGCAGCCGCTGTCGAGCCAGGCCTTCGCAAGGCCCGACGGCGCTCGTTCGCCGCTGGAACCGGTTTCCGGCCGATTGATCATCCCGTTCCTGGGCCGGGTTGATGGCTTCCGCGTCCATCGCGATGAATTCGGTTATGAGTCCGAGGCGGGTATCTTCTCGCTACCACCGCTCGAGATCGTCCTGGTCGGTGAGGATGATGACCTGATCCCGGTGCGACGGGGACCACTAGAGGGCGAACACCCGCATTGGGAGTGGATCGTCGAGCCAGGCCGGGCATGGCAATCGCCGGACGGTACAATTCGGGCGGTCTTGCCGGTCGCGCTCCAGGAGCGCAACGCCAATTGTGTTCATACCGGCTGGTTGAGCTTCGACACGAATGGAGACAGTGGCGCGCAGTCGGCGGTCCTTGTTATGGGCGCCGAGACATGTGCCTATTTCCAGTTCGACTTGTGGACCCGCCTGCCTGTCAGTTTTGAGCCGGGGCCGGGCCCGTCCGCCGACCTGATCCGTGATCGCCGCCAGGCTGAGATCGCCAATCGGGCGCCGCGGCAAGCAATCGCGACCCTTCAGGACCGATTTGCCGACGTGGATCTGGCGGCTTTCGGATCACCACTCGAAGTGTCGCCGGAGGCGATGACAGTTTATGGCCTGCTGGCGGAGGGTGAGCTGTTCGCGGGTGGTTGCGAAACCCGGTTCGGTACAGACCCTTATTGCGACACCCTGCCTCTGCCGTCCTATTCGCTTGCCAAATCCATGGTGGCAGCTGTGGCCCTGATGCGGTTGGAGCAGCTTTATCCGGGTGCCCGCACGGCGCTGATTGCTGACCATGTGCCGGCCTGTTCATCGGCGCGGTGGCAGGGCGTCACATTCGAGCACGCCCTGGACATGGCCACCGGGCTCTATACCTCCGCCGACTACAATCAGGACGAGGATGCGCCTTCGCTGTGGGCATTCATGTCACAGACCACCCATGAGGACCGGATCGAAGCGGCGTGCAGCTTGCACCCGCGCCGCGCGGCCCCTGGCGAGAGGTGGGTCTACCACACCACCGACACCTACATTCTTGGTACGGCCCTCCAGGCCTTGTGGCGCAACAGGAGCGGGCAGGCCGATGCCGATTTCTATGATGATCTCCTGGTGCCGCTCTGGCGCGAGGTCGGGTTGTCGCCGCTCGCTGACCGGACGCGCCGGACCTATGACGCCGAGCGACAGCCGGTCTCAGGCTGGGGGCTGACCCTGCATTTCGACGACATCATGCGCCTGGCGGCCTATCTCAACGGCCCCCGAGCAGCCGACAGGCTGGATCCCGGCATGCTGGCGGCGGCGCTGCAGCGCGACGCGGCTGATCGCGGATTGCCCGCCGGCGGTGATACCCAGCGCTATCAAAACGGGTTCTGGGCGTGGAATGCCGGCCCGGCGCTGGGGTGCACCGGTGATGCATGGATCCCGGCGATGTCCGGCTATGGCGGCATTACCGTCGCGCTGATCCCCAACGGCCATGTCTACGCCTATGTCAGTGACGGTCGCCAGTTCGCCTGGCGTCGCGCGGCCCAACAATCCAATGCTCTTGAACCCTTCTGTGAGGTCAGACCATGACGCTTGATACACCCACGCCGCGCCGTCAGAGCGCCCTGCCGACGGCGGCGCCCGACGGGTTGATCGCGGCTGTCATGCTGGCCTTTCTGGCCACTGCGGGTCTGTTTTATGTGAACATCATGGCCGCCATCGTTGATGGCCTGGTCACCGGGCTGGGCTTTACGGACAGCCAGGCCGGACAGATCGGCTCCGCCAACATTTACGGCGCCGCGGCTGGCGCCCTGGCCGCAGTATTCCTGATCAAGACGCTGCCCTGGCGACGCACGGCGCTTGTCTGTCTGGTCGTTCTGATCTCGGTCGATATCGGCTCGATCTGGATTTCGAGCTTTGACCTGCTTCTGCCTGTCCGTCTGGCCCATGGCGTGGTCGGCGGTGTCCTGACCGGCACCGCCTTCGCGGTCATTGCACGGACAGCCAATCCGGATCGCAGTTTCGGCATGTTGCTCTTTGTCCAGTTCGGGCTCGGTGGTCTGGCGGTGATGGTCCTGCCGCCGCTGGCGCCGGTCTACGGCACGCAAGCCCTGTTCATTGCGCTGGCGCTGTTCAGCCTCGCGACGCTGCTCATGCTGCCCTTCCTCGACAGCTATCCGGCGCGCGAGCCTGCAGCCAGGAAGGGGCCCGGCATCCAATGGCCGCCCCTGCTTCTGACCTATGCCGCCATCTTCCTTTTCCAGGCGGCCAATATGGGTCTGCTCGCCTACATCATCCGGCTCGGCATCGATTTCGGGCTAGACCGTGGCTATGTCTCGACGGCCCTGGGACTGGCGACCTGGGTGGCGCTGGTCGGGCCGTTGTTGGTCATGATCTGTGGCTTGCGTTTCGGCCGCTTCTGGCTGCTCGGCGCCTCCATGCTGCTGACTTTCGCCGGCACGGCCATGTTCCAGTGGAGCGGTGATCCGGCGGCCTATCTGATCGCCAATTGCGGCACCGGCATCACCTGGGGCTTCGTCATCGCCTACCTGTTCGGCATGACCGCCGAGTTCGACAGCGCGGGGCGGGCGTCGGCGTTCGCCGGCTTCATCTCGAAAATGGGGCTTGCCTCAGGACCAATGATCGCCGGGGCCATCCTGGGGGCGGGAGCGGGTTTCACCATGCTGATCTGGGTCGCGATCGCGGGTCTTGGCGTCAGCCTGGCCTTTATGCTCTGGCCGGCGCGCGTGCTGGACGGAGGGCGCCGGCAAACTGGCGCGACCGAAGGCTGAAAACTGGCCCTACCGACCTTGCCACTGACCGTACAATCTGGCCCCATGACAATGTGCGGGGGTAACCAAATGCTGGATGTGAATCAGACTGTTCCAACCCAGGCGCTGATCGGTGGCGCGTGGCAGAATGCCGATACTGGTCGCCGCTTTGACGTCCGGGATCCGGCCACCGGACATGTAATTGCCTCGATCGCCGATTGCGGCGAACAGGAAACGCGAGACGCGATCGCGGCGGCCGACGCGGCGCTGGCCGACTGGTCGGCCATGCCGGCTGCGGGGCGGGCGGCAATCCTGCGCCGCTGGGCCGATTTGATGATCGAGCGCGCCGACGAACTGGCGCGCACGCTGACCCGTGAGAATGGCAAGCCCCTGGCCGAAGCCCGCGGCGAAGTCATGTACGGCGCGTCCTATCTGCACTGGTTCTCCGAGGAAGCGACACGGGCCTATGGCGATGTGATCCCGGCTCCGGGGGCCGACCGGCGCATCCTTGTCACCAGGTCCCCGGTCGGCGTTTGCGCGGCCATCACGCCGTGGAATTTCCCCAATGCGATGCTGGTCCGCAAGGCCGCCGCCGCGCTGGCCGCAGGGTGTACCCTGGTCGCCAAGCCCGCTGCTGAAACCCCGTTGTCCGCCCTGCTGGCGGCCCGGATCGGCATCGAAGCCGGACTCCCGGGCGGGGTCTTCAATATCGTGCCCGGCACCGACGCTGCCGCGATCGGCGCGGTGCTGACTGCCAGCGAGACCGTTCGCAAGCTGTCCTTCACCGGATCAACCGGGGTCGGTCGCAAGCTGATCGCGCAATGCGCCCCGACCGTGAAGCGGGTGTCCATGGAGCTGGGCGGCAATGCGCCTTTCATCGTCTTTGAGGATGCGGATCTGGACGCGGCGCTGGACGGTCTGATGGCCTCGAAGTTCCGCAATTCCGGTCAGACCTGCGTCTGTGCCAACCGCATCTTTGTCCATGACAGCGTCAAGGATGAATTCGCTGGCCGGTTGGCCGAGCGCGTCGCTGCCCTGACGGTGGGGCCGGGTGATCAGGACGGGGCCGAGATTGGTCCACTGATCAGCGAGGCGGCTTTCGCCAAGGTCGAGCGCATGGTTTCCGACGCGCTGGCCAAGGGCGGGCGTGTCCTGACCGGCGGCGCCAAACACCCGGCTGGCGACCTCTTCTATCAGCCGACCGTGATTGACGCTGTCACGGCCGATATGGACGTCATGCGCGAAGAGATATTCGGCCCGGTCGCGCCCTTGGCCGGTTTCGCGACAGAGGCCGAGGCGATCGAGCTGGCAAATGATACCGAGCACGGCCTTGCCGCCTATCTCTATACGCGAGACCTCGGCCGGGCGTGGCGGGTCGGTGATGCCCTGCACTACGGCATGGTTGGCATCAATGAAGGCGTGCTGTCCTCGGCCGCGGCCCCGTTCGGCGGCGTGAAACAATCCGGCTTCGGGCGCGAAGGATCGCGTTACGGCCTCGATGATTACCTTGAAATCAAATACATGCTGATGGGAGGCCTGTCGGCGTAAGCCGGTGGGAGGACATGTAATGGATAACACGACACTCTGGTCCCGGCGGGAATCCGCCATTCCGCGTGGCCTTGGCATGATGCACCAGGTCTTCGCCGCCCGCGCCGAGAACGCCGAAATCTGGGACGTTGAGGGCCGCCGCTTTCTCGACTTCGCAGCCGGAATAGCCGTGACGAATACCGGTCACAACCATCCGGCCGTCAAGGCCGCAGTGATGGCCCAGCTCGACAACTTCTCGCATGTCTGCGCACAGGTGACGCCGTATGAGAGCTATGTCCGGCTGGCCGAGCGGCTCAATGATGCAGCCCCCGGCGACACGCCGAAGAAGACAATTTTCCTGACGACGGGTGCCGAGGCGGTCGAAAATGCCGTGAAGATCGCCCGCGCCGCGACCGGACGCCCGGGCATCATCGCTTTCGGCGGTGGATTCCACGGCCGGACCATGATGGGCATGGCGCTGACCGGGAAGGTGGTCCCGTACAAGACCGGCTTCGGCCCGTTTCCGGGCGATATCCACCATGTGCCATTCCCGGCGCCCTATCTGGGAGTCTCCGAAGACGATTCCCTGGTCGCGCTAGAGCGTCTGTTCAAGGCCGATATCGACGCCTCGCGGGTCGCGGCGATGATTATCGAACCTGTCCAGGGTGAAGGCGGGTTTTATGCGGCGTCTCCGGCGTTCATGCAGGCTCTGCGGGAGGTCTGTGATCGCCACGGCATGTTGCTCATCGTGGACGAGATCCAGTCAGGATTTGCGCGTACCGGTGCCATGTTCGCGAGTGACCATGCCGGTATCGAGCCTGACCTGATGACGGTCGCCAAGGCCATGGCGGGCGGCTTCCCGATCTCCGGCGTGATCGGCAAGGCCGACATCATGGATGCTGCCAATCCGGGCGGTCTGGGCGGAACCTATGGCGGGTCGCCGCTGGGCTGTGCGGCGGGACTGGCCGTGCTGGACACAATCGAGGCTGAAGGTTTGTGCGAGCGGGCCAGGGAGATCGGTGACCGGATCGTCCGGTGCTGCGAAGCCATCCGCCAGGCAGACAGGGGTTTGGGCGATGTGCGAACGCTCGGTGCGATGAGCGCTGCAGAGTTCGTGGTTGATGGTGATGCGGAGAGGGCGGACCCTGCCCGCACAGCCCGAATTGTCGCCGAAGCCCGCCAGCAGGGTTTGCTCCTGCTCTCATGCGGTGTTCGCGGCAATGTCGTGCGCTTCCTGCCACCGCTGACCATTCCCTTCGACCAGCTGGATGAGGGTCTGGCGATTTTCGAAGCCGCGACGAAGGCCGCGTAGGATGAAAATCTGCCGGTGGCAGGCCAAATGGCTGACGGTGTGGCGCAGGACCGCCCGGGGCGATGTCAGCCGGTGATGGCGCGCCAGAGCAATCGGGCGGCAACCGCGAAGACAAGGGCGGCTGTCAGCCTGACCAGCCAGGTGTCCGAGGTGCGCGTCCGTCCGATCCAGGCTCCGACCTGTCCGCCGATCAGGACCGCTGGCAGCAAGGGCCAATAGGCCGTCAGATCGGCCAGGGTGCCAGTCGCGACCAGGCGTTGCGCCTGGCCCGCAAGGCCCGCCAGGGAATTGGCGAGGATAAAGGTCGCGGCAGAGGCGGCGATGGCCTTGGCACCGTCCCAGCGGAGAAGGTGCAACAGCGGCGCCAGAAAAATGCCGCCGCCAATTCCGACCAGGCCGGCCAGCAGTCCGATGCCGCCGCCCAGTGCCGGAGTCAAACCGCGCATCAGGCGGGGCGGGCGGGAAGCGGGTGCGGGTTTGCGCACCGCAAGGGCTATCGCCGATGCCAGCAGGGCCATGCCAAGTAGCGTCACGAACAGGCGTTCCGGGATTTCCAGCATTCCACCCAGCCAGGCTGCCGGCACGGAGCAGGCAATCAGGGGCCAGAGTCGACGCCAGGGGATCAGGCGTGCGCGCGCATACTGGACGACGGAACCGCTCACCACGGTGACATTGCAGGCCAGGGAGATCGCCGGGAGAATCCGGAAATCGGTGTCAGCGAGCACCAGAAGTGCGGTGTAGGTCGAGCCACCCCCGAATCCGACCATGGCATAGGCCAGCGCGGTAAGCGCGAAAGCGCCAGCCAGGCCCGCCAGTATTGTCATGGGTGATCAAGCATGAGGATCTGGGTGCGATCACCGCACCCAGCCGCCGGAGCGTTTGCCGGTCGCCGGATGAGGCAATTCGAGGCGACGAGCGCTGATGCGGCCGAGGAATCCTGGTTGGACAGTGGTGCGACCCGACCCGAGGCGGCGTCCAGCCGCGCCCGCACGAATGTCTCACGCGCGCCATTGGCTGGCAGGTCCACACCAAGGCGGGCGGGCCTGAACAGGGGGGTGTCACGCCCCCCCAAGAGACAGGTGAGGGCCGTCTTCAGACACAGTCGCGCCATGACCATTGCGGAAACCGGATTGCCCGGCAGGCCCAGCGTGTGGGTGTCATCCAACTGGCCGAACCAGGTCGGCTTGCCGGGTTTCACGGCGATTTTCTCGAATGCCAGTTGTCCACCCATCTCGCCAAAAACAGCGCGCAGATGATCATGATCGCCAACCGACGCCCCGCCGATGGTGACCAGCAGGTCGGCCGAGCCGAGTTGGCCCAGCTTGTCGCGAACATCGGCCGGGTCATCGCGCGCGATACCCAGATAAGAGGGGACGCCACCCCATGCATTGACCATCGCTGCGATCGCGGGGGCCAGTGAGTTGATGATCTGGTCGGGTCGGGTGGCGTCACCGGGCTCGACCAACTCGTCTCCCGTTGACAGTATGGCGACGCGCGGGCGGCGGGTGACGCTGAATTCCGTCGCGCCGGAACTGGCAGCCAGTGACAGGGCGGCCGGGGTAATCCGGTCCCCAGCCCTCAGTAACTCCGTGCCGGCGTCGAAATCTGTCCCCGCCATCCGGATGTTCTTGCCGGGCTTCGACTCATCCGTCAGCCAGATATCAGAGCCTTCACAACGGGTGTTTTCCTGGATCACGACCTGGTCAGCGCCTGCGGGGACAGGAGCGCCGGTGGAAATGCGCATCGTTTCACCGGCACGCAGCGGTTGCTCGCTGGCATGACCGGCTGCGGATTCACCTGACAGCGTCAAGCGGGTCTCGCCGCGAAGGAGATCAGACGCGCGCACCGCGTAGCCGTCCATGGCCGAGGCGTGAAAGGGGGGCTGGGTCCGACGGGCCGAGACGCCCTCTGCCAGGGTCCTGCCGGCTCCCGATGAGAGCGGAACCGTTTCCGCACCCAACGCCGTCAGCCTGGCGCGCAGGATGTCGATCGCGGTATCCAGAGTGATCATGCCGTTGGTTCCGCCCGCTGGTAGTCACCTGACTTGCCACCCTGCTTCTCGAGCAGCCGCACCGCGTCGATCACCATGGATTTGTCCAGCGCCTTGGCCATGTCGTAAAGCGTCAAAGCCGCAACCGACGCCGCCGTCAGGGCCTCCATCTCGACCCCTGTCTTGCCGTCACAGCTAACGTCGGCCCGGATTTCGAAAGCGCATCCGGAGGTGGCCGCCTCGATGCTCAGCTTGACCGATGTGAGCGGCAGCGGGTGGCAGAGCGGAATGAGATCCGATGTGCGCTTGGCGGCCATGATCCCGGCCAGTTCAGCGGCATACAGGGCATTGCCTTTCGGGCCCTGGCCATTGCGGATCGCATCAAATGCAGCTTGTGACATCGACAGGCGGGACGCAGCGACCGCGCGTCTCTGGCTTGTCTGCTTGTCACCGATGGCGACCATCCGTACCCGACCGGAGGCGTCCTGGTGGGTGAGGCGTTCTGTCATTTCAGCGCTCCGTCAGACGCGGCAGGAGATCAATGAGGTTGCACGGTCGGTGTGCTTCGTCGAACTCGTCCCGCAGGATGTGGTTCCAGGCGTCCTTGCAGCCGCCTGACGAGCCGGGGATTGCGAAGATATAGGTGCCATTCGAAATTCCGGCGATGGCGCGTGACTGGATGGTCGACACGCCGACTGACCTGAAGCTGACCTGGTGATAAACGGCTGCAAACCCGTCCATTTCCTTGTCGAACAGGGGGCGCAGCGCCTCCGGGGTAATGTCGCGCCCTGTCAGTCCGGTGCCACCCGTGGTGATGATGGCCTGGATGGCTGGATTGACGATCCAGGCCCGCGCCTTCTCACGGATTGATGTCACCTCATCGGCGATGATGGCGTGGTCGATGACGCTGTGGCCAGCCGCTGCAATCTGTTCGCGCAACCAGGGGCCGGTCTTATCGGTCCGGTCGTCGCGTGTGTCCGATACAGTCATCACGGCGAAACCGACGGTCACGGGAGAATTCGTCATGGGGTGGTCTCCATCCATTGATCGGATGCATTGTGATCGTCTGCGGTTGGCTCGATCCAGACGGCATCATTGCCACGCCACTCCCGCTTCCAGAAGGGGGCCTGGGTTTTCAACACATCAATCGTATAGCTGACAGCGTCGAGCGCGGCGCGCCGGTGTGCGGAGGTGGCAGCGATGTGGACGATGGTCTCGCCGACCGTCATGCGACCATGCCGATGCGCGATCAGGAGTTCCTGAAGGTTGAATTGCGCCATGGCGCTCTCACCGATCTGTTCAAGCGCGTGCGCGGTCAGCACGGGGTGGTGGATCAGCTCGAGTGCGGTCAGGCCGGCATTGGCCCGCACATGGCCGGAGAAGCTCGCAACAGCACCACATGCGGGGTCCTGACCGAGCCTGTCGCAGAAGGACTGCGTGTTGAGTGTTTCGTCGGTGAGGATGATGAGCGGTTTCATGGTCATCCGCCTGAGAAGGGTGACATGAAGGCGATGCGGTCGCCGTCTGTGAGGTTGAGAGGCGCGTTTCGTGCGACCATCCTGTCGTTGATGGCGAGGCGCACATGTGAGGCCCGCAGGGCGTCTCGTCCGTGTTGTGTTTCGGTGATGAGGGCGATGAGGCTGTCGACGGTATCGGGTGCCTGCCGGGTGTGGATGCGGGTCGAGCGGCTCCCGATCTGGTCCTGGAGGGGGCCGAAGAATTCGAGTTCAAGCTGCATGATGGTCAGCCTCCGGTGGTCGCCATGTCGCGGGGAACGGCGGCCGCCGCGCCGCGCGACACATCGAAGTCATGTCCTTGTGCCTTTTGGCGCATGGCGGTGTCGAGCATGGCGTCGAGCGCATCGGGTTCACCATTGCGCAGCGCGTCGCGCAGGTCCACGGCGCCATTGCGCCCCAGACACATGTAGAGCTTGCCGGTGCAGGTGAGGCGGACGCGGTTGCAGGTGTCGCAGAAGTTTCCGGTCAGCGGCGAGATGAAGCCGAGGCGCCCGCCGGTCTGCTCGACCCGGACATAGCGGGCCGGGCCACCGGTATTGTCGGGCAGGTCGGTGAGTGTCCAGCGAGCCTGGAACGTCTCACGAAGCCGGGCGAGAGAGAGGAACTGGTCGGCCCGGTCGACGCCGACCTCGCCGATCGGCATCACCTCGATCAGGGTGACGTCATGACCTTCGCCATGGGCCCACTCGATGAGGGCGGGCAGCTGGCGGTCATTGACGCCCTGCATGGCGACAGCATTGATCTTGACCTGCAGCCCGGCGGCGCTGGCGGCCTTGATGCCGGCCAGTGTCTGCTCCAGCCGGCCGCCCCGGGTGAGGGTGGAGAAGGTGTCGCGATCGAGTGTGTCCAGGGAGATGTTGACCCGCCGGATGCCGGCCTCGGCCAGGGCGGCGGCGTAGCGTGGCAACTGGGTCGCATTGGTGGTCAGGCAGACCTCCTCCAGACCGGCCTTGCCGATGCGCGCACCCAGATTCCCGATCAGGCTCAAAATATCCTTGCGGACCAGCGGCTCACCGCCCGTCAGTCGGATCTTGGTGACCCCGCGGGCGATGAAGCTGTCACACACCGCTGTCAGCTCCTCGAGCGATAACAGGTCCGCCTTGGGCAGGAAGGTCGGCTTGGCCTTCATGCAGTAAACACAGCGCAGATCGCAGCGGTCGGTGACCGACAGGCGCAGATAGGTGATCTGCCGGCCGAACGTATCGACGAGCGGCGCGCGCTGAAGGGTCATGTCCGGCCGGTCCATCCGGGCCTCCTGATCACTCTGGCTTGACAATTATCATGTCGCCGCGCCGCCGCAAGTGACGTCTCGTCGCATGTCACGCCAAATTGCCAAAGCCCGCAAAATCATCCGGAGTATTGATATTACCAAAATGACCCGAGGAAGACGCGGCGGGCGAACTGGGCGCCGGTACTCGATGACCCTCACTGTCGTTGGGTCAGGCAGCTCTTTGCCCGGGCCATGCGCGACCGGGTGACCCTGGAATTGCGCGTTGGCAGCCTGTCGCCCCGTTGAACGCGGCTTGCGTTCCGGCGTCGCGGAACTTCCCCGCTTTGATAAGTTTGCCGAGTTGACCGCAGCGCGTTAAACCAATCTCCAGCCTTGCCTTTTCGACCAGCAGCGATCATCTGGAACAAGGGCAAATGAGGGACAGGGATGTCGGAGCCGCTCGAAAAATGAGAGCCACACGACGGATTGCGCTGGTTGATGACCACCGCATGTTTTCCGACGGTTTCAGCGCATTGCTGATGCAATTGCGCGAAGGGCATACCGTCGAAGTCTTCGATGACCCGGTCGAATTCCTCAAGTCTTTCGCGTCTGATTCCGGTTATGACCTGATAATCCTCGACCTCGTCATGCGGACCATGAATGGTCTCGCCCTGCTGGCCGCCATTCGTGAGCGCAAGTCGCGCTGCCCGGTCCTGATGCTGTCCGGGATCGGTGCCGAGCCTCCTCTCGCGGAAATGAAAAAGCTTGGCGCGCGGGGCTTTGTGCACAAGTCCGCGGATACCGACACGCTTCTTGAGGCCGTTGACGGAATTCTGGCCGGTCAGAGCCGTTTTTTCGGAGCTCCGGAAGCCGACGGCGACACGGATGATGACTGGCTACCCCGTGGCGACCGCCCGCTGCCGCGCCTCGGCCAACGCCAGCTTGAGATCGTGCATCTGATGGCGCGCGGGGCCACGAACAAGGAAGTCGCGGCGACGCTCAATATCAGCGAAAACACGGTCAAATCCCACATGCGGGCGATTTTCGAGGCGCTGGATGTTCATACCCGGACCGCCTGCGTGCGCAAGGCCCAGGCACTCGGATTGATCTAGCCGGTCAGGGGGCCGGCCGGACGTGTTCCATCAGGATCGCGTGCAATTGGGTGGTATCGGCCGGCTTCGCCAGAACCGTGATGTTGTCGATGCTCTCCACGCGCTCGAACTGGTAGATGTCCCCGGTCAGCAATACGGCGAACACATCGCTCAGGACTTCCGCCCGAAGCGCCAGGATGGTGTCCAGCCCGTCTTCGCCGTCGGCCAGTCGCTTGTCGATGATCAGCAGCGCCGGCTCGGCGTCGGCCCAGGACAGCAGCTCAAGCGCTTCCGCGCCGGACGCCGCCGCGATCACACGGCAACCCCAATCGGTCAGCAGCATGGTCAGTCCTTCGCGCAGTGCCGCTTCGTCTTCGACGAGAACGACCAGCGGCGAGCCGGCGATGCTCGTAATGGCGGGTGTCTCGGGACGGGCTGCCGGCTGAACCTGGCGGAAGGGCAGCACGATACCGGCCCGGGTTCCCACGCCCGGTTCGCTGTCAAAGCGTAGTTCCACGTCAAGCTTGCGGGCGAGCTGACTGACAATGGTCAGCCCCAGGCCAAGCCCTTGTGGTGCGTCATTCCCGGATGAACCCAGCTGGACATACTCATCGAAAATCCGGGCCCGGTCGGCCGCCTCGATGCCCGGTCCCGTATCGACAACCTCGACGAAAACCGAGAGATTTTCTTGATGCCAGTGCAGATCGACCCGGCCGCCGGGCGGCGTGTAACGGATGGCGTTGGCAAGCAGGTTGCGCAGGATACGTGTGACCAGCAAAGGGTCGCTTTCGACCCAGACCGGAGCCTCGCTGATGATCAAAGCGATGTCGCCATCCACCGCCATCGCACCGAACTCAGCCCTGAGCCCGTCCAGTTCTGCCGCGAGGTCAAACACGCGTTTGCGGGCAATCACGGCGCCACTGTCCAGTCGCGCCGTCTCGACAAGCGCCTGCAGCAAGTGCTGCTGGCTCCGCCAGCACCCCTCGATCTTGTCCAGCATCTCGACCTGGTCGGGCTGGTTCAGGGTGCGGCGCATGGCTGTGATGAAAAAGCTTTGCGCCTGCAGGGGTTGGGACATGTCGTGGCTGGTTGCGGCGAGGAAGCGGGACTTGCTGGCGCTGGCCTGTTCGATGACGCGGTTCTGTTCCTGAAGCTTGCGGGTCAACTCTGCCGTCCGCGCCGCGGCCAGTGTGGCGATCGTCTGCAGTTCGGCCCGGGCACTGACCATCAATCCGAAGGCGTAATAGATCAGCAATCCGATCCCGATGATCCGCAGCGGCCCCTCGACGGTCAGGAGCCAGTAGGCGGAAAAGGGAAAGAGTGTGCTGGTGGCCAGGCTGACATAGGTCGGACGGTATTCAGCGCTGGGCATCATCCCGCCGACCGTGATCGAGAACACCATATTGATGGCGATGAACAGGTTGAACAGGTTGTCGGCGTCGAGATAGGCGATGGCGAGGCCGCCCCAGACCAGACCGGTCGCGCCGGAAATCGCCGTGTGTACCGTCAGGTATCGCTTGTAATTCTCGCTGGTGACTCCGTCCGGCGCCAGCAGCTTCGCTGCCAGGTAGACGACCGCGACCATCGAGCTGGTGCAGGCCAGCCACAGGCCGGCAAACCGCACGTCGCCATTCAGGACGACAAGCGCCGCGAGATAAAGAACGACGCATTCGACGACCAGGCATGAGGTGCGGGTACGCGCGTGCAACAGCCGGGCCTGATCGAGACGGCGCTGATCGAGGTCTGCATGGATAGGCGTCGCGGGTTCCGGATTGTCTCGGGCGGGATCGGTCATGAAGGGCCCTCGGAACGCCTCAGCTGGCGCCGACGTGGAGCCTTCCCGCAAGATTGCCACCGTGGTCGGTTCGGCTCAACCGCCCGAACGGGTGAGAAGGCGGCTCAACCGGTGTCGCTGCGGGTGGCCAATTGATTGATGATGGACCGGTGTTGTTCCCGGCTGACCGGATATCGACGGGTCACAATCACCATCGCCAGCATGAATGCAGCCGGAATCCAGGACACCATGGCGGTGATGGAATCGAGGGCATGTGCACCTGGTGCTTCTTCCGCGGCGTAGCCAGTTAGTGTCAGCAATCCGCCGGTCAGCAGTGCCGCCAGCCCGGCCGAACATTTCTGGACAAAGGTGGTCAGCCCAAAGGTCCGGGCTTCAACGCGGATGCCGGTGCTCAGCTCGCCATGGTCGATCACATCGGGCAACATCGACCAGAACATGACCGGGATGGCGGCGCTGCCGGCGCCGATCAGGCAGACGGCTGCCAGGGCGACCGCTGTCCCGCCGATCGGGGCCAGCCCCATCAATACATAGCCGGCCGTCGCGACCAGCAGGCCGCTGATCATTGTTGATCGCTTGGAGGTCCGGGCTGACAGCATCATCCACAGCGGAGCCGTGATGATCATCGCCAGGGCCGGACCTGCCAGAACCGCGGCGGTGATGTCGGGTGCATTCAGGACGTGGTTGAGAAAATAGAGTTGGCTCTGCGTGAACAGCGCGAATCCAATGGTCGCCAACATCATCAGAACGAGCAGGCGTTGCAGCGGCCCATTGCGGCGGGTGGCCGTCCAGAGTTCCAGAATGTCCTGACGAATATTGGCCTTGGGTGCGAAGGGCCGGGATTGGTCGGGTTCCCGGGTCGCCAGGCTGGATCCCAGCAGGATGGCGACAATGAGGGCACCGATCACGAACGACGCCAGAGCATACCCGGTCCGCTCGCCGGCATGGGCAACGGACTGGACAAGCAGGGGGGTCGCGATGGCGACAGTCAGCCCGCCCAATGCCGCGCCGATGACCCGGAGGGCGGACAGGCTGCTGCGCACGTCACCGTCGGTGGTCAGGCGCACGGGCAATGTGTTGTAGGGCATGCTGGCATAGGTGTAGGCCGTGCGGAAGATGAGGTGACCGACAAAGGCGGCGCCGATGGTCCAGATTGCACCGCCGGCGGGTACCGTGAACAGCAGGGTGTAGCTTATTCCCAGCGGAATGGCGGCGTGTCGCAACAGCGGGCCGTAGCGGCCCCGGCGGGCCGCGAACCGTTCGGCGCGGCTGGCGATCAATGGATCGGAGACCGCATCCCAGATCATGCCCGTCAGATAGATCGCGCCGGCGACCCAGGGCGAGAGATGCAACACGTCCGTATAGAAATAGAGCAGGAACAGCGCGGCGCCCTGCCAGGCCGCCACAAAGCCGAAATCGCCGATGCCGTATCCAATGCGTGTGCCGATGCCCAGAGGCGTGCGGGCCGATGGCGTGATCGGTAAATGGGTATTGGGCAGACTCATCAGCGCAGGCCTTTCAAGCGACCGTGTGAACGGTCGGCAAGACCACCCGTTTGGGTGATTGTTGCTACCGGCAAAATCCGGCCCAATCAAATTTAAATCAAACCTTTATCCAGATTGCGGGCGTGCGCCTGTGGCGGGATGGGGGGTGTTCGATTTGAGGTTGCGCAAGGGGATGCCGGGCCCGGGTTTCAGGGAAGCCTTCCGGCAGTTCGCAGCGGTCAGGGGAGTTCAGTGATGGTGTCGATTGTTTCACGCGCGTCGCGCGCGGTTGTCCAATTCGGTCAACAGGCAGCGCAATTGGTCCGTTCCCAGCTCCCCGCAACAGGCCGGATGGTGGTTGCTGCTGCCGGCTTGGCGCTGCTGGCGCCCGCCGTTTCACACGCCGTGCCCGCCGCGCCGCGGCTGGAAACCGTGAACGGGTCAACCTACACCAATGCCGACACCCTGACCTTCAATATCTCGTTCGACAGCGAAGTCCGCAATGTCGATGCGACTGATTTCGAAGTCACCGGCTCGACCGCGACGATTACCAACCTGGTCAGTACCGGCAGTGACGCCCGCTATTATCGCGCCGCCGTAGAGGGTGGAGATCTGGCTGACCTCAACGGCCATGTCGATCTTGTTCTTGTCGCGGGTCAGGATATCGAAAATCTCTTTGGTGTTGCGCTGACCAATCTTGCGACGGTCTCCCCGGAAGGGACGACGGTCAATAACACACCACCCAATTGCGCCTTCTCTTCGGCCGCGTCGGCGCCGGTGACGTCCACCTTCACGGTCGATGTGGCGTGCACGCCGCAGGATGGCTTCGCCGACCTGATTGTCGGATTCGGTTCCGATGATCTCGTGCTGTCCAATGCCAGCCTGGAGAGCTTTTCATTCAACGCCTATGCCACGTCCGGCAGCTTTGTGTTGCGCCCGCTCGACGCGGGAACCATCACGGTCGATCTGCCCGCTGGCAGCCTTTACGACGACGCGAGCAACCCCAATACGGCGTCGACACAGTTCTCAATTTCATCGGACGTGACCGTTCCGACGGTCGCGATGAACCCCTGGTCCCTGTCGCCCTACTCTGGACCCCTCACGCTGGGTATCACCTTCTCCGAAAGCGTGACCGGGTTCGACCCCGCGACCGATCTCGTGCTTTCCAACGCAACCATTGCCGTGCTGAGTTCAGGCTCGCGCTCGTTCACGCTGACCGTCACGCCCACTGCTCAGGGGGCCTTCACGGTTGACCTTCCTGCCGGGGTTGCCGTCGATGCAGACGGGTTCGCCAACACCGCGGCGACCCAGTTTGCGGGCGTCTATGATACGCAAGCGCCGGTCTACACGCTGAGCAGCGCTGTGGTTTCTCCAGCGATCGACAATTTCACTCTGGATATCAGCGTATCCGAGGACGTCCATTTCCAGTCGAGCTATCTGACCGTGACCAATGGTACGGCATCGGGGCTCTCTGGTTCCGGTTCGAACTACCAGGTGACAATCCGGCCGACGTCCAACACCGAGGGCACCGTAACGGTCGAGCTCGAAGCGGGCGCGGCACCGGACAGGGCCGGCAATGACAACGCAGCCGCGACTCCCTTCTCGATCGCCTATGACCTCAAGTCTCCGCGGATTGATACAGTCGAGCGGCTCAACCCGGCGTCCGAGGTCACCAATGCGGACAGTCTGACATTCACCGTGACCTTCACCGAAGACGTGACCGGCTTTGATGCTGCTGACCTGCGTACGATCAGTGACGATGCCACAAGCCCGACAACCGGCACCATTACGCAGGTCGTTTCGACCTCGCCCAGCCAATATCAAGTGACGGTCAGTGGCGGTGACCTGGCCACCATCGGCGGCAATCACAGCACTGGGGGAAGCGTCTCGCTGACCCTGTTCGGGCAACACTCCATGACAATCGAGGATGTCGCCGGTCGGGCGATGACCAGCTATGGGGCGGCGACGTCGCAAGAGTTTTATCAAATCGACAATACGAAGCCTGGTCTCACCATTTCCGGCCCGGCGCTGGCCGCTTCCGATTTCACGGTGACCTTCACCTTCGATGAGGATGTCACCGGATTCACGCTGGACGATGTCGTTGCCACCAATGTCACGCTCGACAATCTGTCCGGCTCCGGCGACGTCTACACAGCCGATGCGACCGTGAACGGGAATACGCCGATCACGATCAATGTCGCAGCCAATGCGGCTGAGGACGAGGCCGGTAATACAAGCACGGCGGCGAGCGAGTACTCGGTTGCCTATGACGGAACGGCACCGACTGTCCTGTCCATCGAGCGCGATACGCCAACAGACGAGTACACCAATGCCAACAGCCTGACCTGGCTCGTGACGTTCTCCGAAGCCGTGCAGGGCGTTGGAATTCCGGATTTCACGGTCGATGGAACGACGGGCTCCGTGATTTCTGTCGCCAGTGCGGGGGGCAATGCCTATGAAGTGATTGTCGGTGGGGGGGATATTTCCACGATGACCGGCACGGTGACGCTGTCGTTCGCGGCGGGTGCATCGATCACCGACGCCAATGGTCTGGCCCTGACGGAAACCAGCCCGAGTGGCGCCAATGAGGACACCTATCGGGTCTCCCATGCCGCCCCGGTCATCGCCAGCCTCACACGCCAGACACCGGCGAGCGAATACACCAATGCCGACAGTCTCACCTGGGACATGCAGTTCTCGTCGATCTCCAGCTTCTTCTCGCTCGATGCCGATGATTTCACGCTGACGGGTTCGACGGCGACCCTCGAGGTCACGCGTTATTCCATCGGCTTTTACATCACCGCATCCGGCGGTGACCTGGCCAGTGCCAATGGCGAAGTCCGCTTGCGTCTGAACAGTGGTTTCTATCCGGACGAGTACGGCAATGAGTTGAATGGCAGCACCGCTCCGACCGGTGCCAATGAAAACACTTTCTGGCTCGACAATACGGCGCCGACAACCACCATCTATACAGATGGGACGGGCGGGAGTTCAGACCCGTTTGAGGTCACGGTGGTGTTTTCCGAAGTTGTCACCGGGTTCGATGCCAGCGACCTCGACATCGGAAACGCGACGGCGTCTGACATCGTTGAAACCGTCGCCGGCCGCTTCTTCACCTTTAACCTGACGCCGACAGCGGACGGCCTGATTTCTCTGGCCATCGACGCCGCGGTGGCACAGGACACGGCGGGCAATGACAACACGGCCGCGGAAACCTGGTCGGAGTATTTCGACAATACCGCACCGTATGTGACCAATGTCGAATTCGTCACCACCGGTGGATCGCCGACCAATTCCGACACACTGCAGTGGGCGATCGCCCTGTCTGAAGCGGTCGAGAATGTGGATGCAAGCGACTTTGCGCTCGTCAATTCCTTTGGCAACACCCTGTCTGTCAGTCAGCCGCAATCGACGGTCATCGTCGTCACGGCCACGGGCGGTGACCTGGCCAACAAGGATGGTCTGGTCACCCTGACCACCGGCGGCCTGGACATCACGGACCTGGGCGGCAACCGGCTTACCTCCCTGGAGGTGACGGGCGGCGCCGACGAGCGTGCCGTGACGATGGACAATACTGCGCCGGTCGTCTCGTTCAGCTCGGACGACTACTATGTATCCGGCAGCTTCGATGTTGCCGTCAGCCTGAGTGAAGCCGTGACCGGTTTCACAAGCGATGACCTTGCCGTGAGCAACGGAACCGTGACGGCGCTGGTCGCAAATGGCGACGACTTCATCGCCACGATCTCACCGACAGCTGCGGGCCAGGTCATTCTCAGCCTCGCCGCCGATCAGATGACGGATGCAGCGGGCAACGGCAATGCAGCGGCCGGCCCGAACTATTTTGTGAACGACCCGGTTGCGCCGACGCTCACCACGATCGAGCGATCCTATCCGACCGACGAGACGACGGACTCGGACTATGTTGTCTGGGGTATCAATTTTTCGGAGGATGTCAGCAATGTCGATGCGAGCGATTTCCGGATAGCCGGTACGACGGCGACTCTGTATGTCAGCGGTCGCCGGGGCCGGGCTGCGGACGGCGCACGCAGTCGGGCCAGTGCCGAGGGCTTGGGCCCGGACGGGCCCAGCTACCAGTACTCGGTGACGGCACAAGGGGGTGATCTGGCGACACTCAACGGTACGGTGACCTTGACCCTCGCCGGTGGCAACGACATTGCCGATGTCGCGGGCACCATGTTGGCGAGCACAGTCCCGACCGGCACCAATAACAACACCTTCATCCTTGAAAATGACGTCATTGCCCCGACAGTCGTCCTGTCGAGCGCCGCGAGCGATCCGCTCTCCGGCACGTTCATGCTGGATATAACCTTCTCGGAGGATGTCACCGGCTTCGCCCTGGAAGACCTCGTGCTCTCCAACGGCTCCGCCTCGGACCTGTCCGGTTCCGGCGCTGATTACACAGCGACCATCACGGCGACCGCCGATGGTACGGTGACTGTCGATCTGGCCGCCGATGCGGCGACAGATAACGCCGGAAATGGCAATGTGGCGGCGAGCCAGTTCTCGATCACATCAGATGGCAGCGCGCCGACGGTGGTCTTGTCGAGCGCCGCGAGCGATCCGGTCTCCGGCGCGTTCACGCTGGAGGTAGCCTTCTCGGAAGACGTCACCGGATTTACCCTCAGCGATCTGGTCGTCTCCAACGGAACGGCCTCGGACCTGTCCGGTACTGGTGCAGATTATACAGTGACGATCACGGCCACGGCTGATGGTGCGGTGACTGTCGACCTGGCCGCCGATGCGGCGACAGATGATGCCGGCAATGGCAATGTGGCGGCGAGCCAGTTCTCGATCACGTCAGACGCCAGCGCCCCGACGGTCGTCCTGTCGAGCGCGTCCAGCGATCCGGTGGCCGGGGCCTTCGTGTTGAACATTGTGTTCTCCGAGGCGGTCAGCGGTTTCGAATTGGCTGACCTTGTTGTCGACAACGGCGTGGCCTCTGGCCTGAGCGGGGCTGCTGCGTCCTGGTCGGTGACCATTACACCCTCTGCCGATGGCGCTGTGACTGTTGACCTGGCCGCGGACTCCGCATCCGACGATGCCGGTAACGGCAATGTCGCGGCGACCAGTTTCGTTATCGAGAACGACCAGTCCGCGCCGAGCGTGGTGCTGAGTTCCGGGGCGATCGAACCGGTTGTCGACGCCTTTACGCTGACCATCACGTTCAGTGAGGATGTCACCGGCTTTGAGCTTGCTGATCTCGTGGTTACCAATGCCGATCTGTCCGATCTGGCGGGTGACGGGGCAGTCTACACCGTGGTCGTGACCCCGTCCGGCGGCAGCCCGGTTACCGTTGACCTTGCAGCCGACAGTGCAGTCGATGGCGCCGGCAATGGCAATACAGCGGCGGACACCTACTCCATCATCACAGACAACACACCGCCCAGCCTGGAAATTACCGTGCCGGGCGAAGAGACCGAAGGCGTGTTCACAGCGGTTTTCACGTTCTCCGAAGCGGTCACCGGATTTGTTGTGGACGATATTTCCGTCAGTAATGGCGACCTGTCTGAATTTGCAGCCATCGACACGACCAGCTGGTCCGTGACGGTTACGCCGCAGACGGTTGGGACGATCACGCTCAGCGTTGCTGCGGGCGCCGCTGCGGACGCTGCGGGCAATGACAGCCTGGCGGCTGAGGCGAGCCTCGAAGCGGTCGCCGAACCGATCGAAGTCGCTGTTGTCGTGGCTGAAGATGTCGAAGATCCAACTGAAATTTCGGCCACCGCGCGGGTCACCAATCCCGGCAGTCAACCGGTCGACTTCCTGGTCGAGGTCGATGTGCCCTGGCTCGATGTTGATCCACGGACTGGCACCATCCCGTCACTGGGAGAACTGGAATTGACCATTTCGGTCAATGAACTCGCCAACGGGTTGGAAGCCGGCACCTATACCGGCACCGTGACCGTGATCAATCTCAGCGGTGGCGGCGCCGCGGCCAAGACGCCGAACGCCCATGCCCGGGCAGCCGGAAACACGACCGTCGTGGCGATCCCGCTGACCGTGACCATCGCCGAGCGCCGGGGCACGATCCAGCTGGTTTCGACCACGCCGGGTGGCGTGCAAAGAGACGCGACATTCGACTTTGCTTCGTCGGATGCCGATCTTGATGCCATCAGCCTGACCACGCAGGGTGGACATGCGGCGAGTACGCCAGTCCGCAAGCTGCTGGGCAGCTATGATGTCACCCAAAGCCTGCCGGAAGGGTGGCGGCTCGACTCTCTTTCCTGCGTTGGCGACACCGACAATGGCAGCGTCATCGACCTGGCAGCCGGGCGCGTTGATATCGATCTCGATGCCAACGAAAACATCGTCTGTACCTTTGCCAACACGCGTGACGAGGCGGAAGTCCGCCTGGCCACCCAGCGTGCGATCCGCAACTTCCTGGTTCGCCGTGCTGACAGCCTTCTGAATGCGGCTCCGGAGCTGACGCGTCGCGTCCGGGACCGGAACACGAGCTCGCCCGGTCAGTTCTCGGCCGATATCAATGGCGGCAATCGCATGGTGTCGATGGGCGCCAGCCTGGCCGGCATGCGCAATCACGCCGCCGCCAGTACTCCGCAAATGCCTGGCGAGGGTGTGGCCCGATCGGCTGATAGCGGTGGTGCCGACATCTGGCTCGCTGCCAACTACGCCTCGGTGTCTGATGAACGCTCGGGCGATGCGGCCGACAGCGCCTTTGGCGTGGTGCAGCTGGGTGTTGACTGGGCGGTCGATGACCGGACGGTTGCCGGCGTGATGCTGCAGCATGACTGGGCCGACGAGACCACAGACGAGATCGCTGTGCGAGCCGGAGCCGTCCGCGGCGCCCGGGTCAGTGGTTCCGGCTGGATGGCGGGCCCCTATCTGGTGCGCGAGATCAGCGAGGGTGTCTGGTTTGATGCCCTGGCGCTTTATGGCCAGTCCGACAATACCGTCGATCCGCTTGGTCTCTATGAGGATACCTTCGAAACCGACCGTTTCATGGTCCGCATGAACCTGTCGGGTGAGTGGCGGTCCGGTGACTGGCGGATCCGTCCGAGTGTCAGCCTCGCCCACTTCCAGGAGACCCAGGACGGCTATTCCGACTCGCTCGGGATCAGTATTCCCGAACAGACCATCGCCATCGGCCGGCTTCGCGCCGGTCCGGAAGTCGCCTATCGCTTCGGCACGGCGAGTGGCGGTTGGTGGGAGCCGAGCATCGGTGTGACTGGCGTGTGGGACTACAACCCGGCAGAGCTGCTTGATATCGACGGCCGGTTGGTTGGCACCGGTGGTGTTCGCGCAGATGCCAAGCTGGGCCTGCGCGGTCAGCTGGCACCGGGAGCGTCAATCCTGCTGGAAATGGACGTCGACGGTTTGGGTGAAGCCGATTTCGAAGCGCGCGCAGCGCGGGTCGAGTTGCGGTTCAGCTTCAACTGACACCCTGGCGAAAGCCGGCTTCGCCGGCTTCAGGGGTGAGCGCCGGGTGTCGGAGCGGGTGTGAAGCGGGGGCTTCGCACCCGCAACGCCTTTGATGGCATCGAGTCCAGGCCGATACGTCCGGCTCTTGTGCCGATATATTTTAGTTCTAAACTAATCGGGCGTTCTCGAGGGGAGATGGCCCGGGATGAAGATTGCCTGCCTTGGTGGCGGACCGGCCGGTCTGTATTTTGCCATTTCCATGAAACTGCGCGATCCCGGTTGCGAGATCGATGTCCATGAGCGCAACAAGCCCGGCGACACATTCGGCTGGGGCGTGGTGTTCTCCGACCAGACGATGGACAATCTGGCCGGCAATGATCCCGAGAGCGCGGCCACGATTGCCGACAGTCTCGCTCACTGGGACGATATCGATGTCCATTTCCGCGACACGGTCGAGACCTCGACGGGTCACGGGTTTTGCGGCATCGGTCGCAAACACCTGCTGAACATCCTGCAGGACCGGGCGCGCGAGCTGGGCGTCGGTCTGCACTTTGAATCCGAAATCGATGGCGACCTGTCGGCCTTTGCCGATGCCGACATGATCGTCGCGTCGGACGGTCTCAACTCGAAGATCCGGTCCCGGTTCGAGGCCAGTTTCAAGCCCGATATCGAGACCCGCCGCAACCGCTTCGTCTGGCTCGGTACGCACAAGGTGTTCGAAGCCTTCACCTTCATCTTCACCGAGACCGAACACGGTTGGGTCTGGGCCCACGCCTACCGGTTTGACGACCAGACCTCGACCTTTATCGTCGAATGTGCGCCTGAAACCTGGGAGGCCTGGGGGTTCGGCGACATGGACCAGGCGGAAACCTGTCGGGTCTGCGAGCAGATATTCGCATCCTGGCTGGATGGAGAGGCCTTGATGTCGAATGCCGCGCACAAGCGCGGTTCCGCCTGGCTCAATTTCCCGCGGGTGCTGTGTGATACCTGGGTGCATGACAATGTGGTCCTGCTCGGGGATGCCGCCCACACCGCCCATTTCTCGATCGGCTCGGGCACCAAGCTGGCCTTCGAGGACGCGATCATGCTGGCGGATGTCCTGACCAGCACGACAAAGCCGGTGGCCGAGGGGCTGGTCGACTATCAGGAGGCGCGCAAGGTTGAAGTGCTCAAGCTTCAAAGCGCCGCCCGCAATTCCACCGAATGGTTCGAAAACCTAGACCGCTATCTGGATTTCCAACCCAAGCAGTTTGCCTATTCATTGCTGACCCGCTCGCAGCGGATCAGCCATGAAAACCTGCGCCTGCGCGATCCGGACTGGCTGGCGGGCGTGGAGAGCTGGTTTGCCGAGGCTGGCGGGGAGGCCGGTGCGAAGCCGCCCATGTTTGCGCCGTTCACCCTGCGCGACATGCGGCTTGAAAATCGCGTCGTCGTCTCGCCCATGTGTCAGTATTCGGCCCGCGACGGCGCGCCCGGCGCTTTCCATCAGGTGCACTATGGCGCCCGCTGTCTGGGCGGGGCAGGGCTCGTCTATACCGAGATGACCAATGTCAGCGCCGATGCCCGCATCACGCCGGGCTGCACCGGGCTGTACACGGATCAGCATGTCGAGGCCTGGCGCCGGATTACCGACTTCGCGCATGAAAACAGCCACGCGAAAATGGCCATCCAGCTGTCCCATGCCGGCCGCAAGGGATCCACGCGGATCGGATGGGAGGGCTATGACGTGCCCTTGCCGGAGGGCAACTGGCCTGTCTACGGACCGTCCCCTATTCCCTGGGATCAGGGCAATCAGGCCCCCATCGAGATGACCCGTGACGATATGGATCGAGTCCTCGCCGACTTTGTCAGGGCCACCGGGCGGGCCGTTGAGGCGGGCTTCGACATGGTCGAGCTGCACTGTGCCCATGGCTATCTCCTGTCCAGCTTCATCACGCCGATCTCCAACCATCGCACCGACGCCTATGGTGGCAGCCTGGAAAACCGGCTCCGCTTCCCGCTCGAAGTCTTCCGCGGCATGCGGGATGTCTGGCCGGCTGAAAAACCGATGGCGGTTCGTATTTCCGCGACTGACTGGGTCGCCGGGCAGGGCATTGATGGTGATGACAGCGTCGCTGTTGCCCAGGCCTTCATCGATGCCGGGGCTGACCTGATCGACGTCTCCGCCGGTCAGACCACACCCAAGGGGCGTCCGGTCTATGGCCGCATGTTCCAGACGCCCTATTCCGACCAGATCCGCAATTCGTTGGGATGCGCGACCATGGCGGTCGGCAATATCTACGAGCCGGATCATGTCAATTCGATCCTCGCTGCCGGCCGCGCCGACCTTGTCGCGCTGGCGAGGCCGCACCTGCTCGATCCCAACTGGACCCTGCGCGCTGCCGCAGAGCTGGGTTATCGCGGCGTCGACGTGCCGCCGCAATACCTCGCCGGGTTTGACCAACTCGCGCGCAATCTCCAGCGCGCCAATGAGACGGAGTTTCGGGCATGAGCGCATTGGCTGGACGACGGGCCGTCATTACCGGTGGCGGAACAGGTATCGGTCTGGCCTGCGCACGCCGCCTGGCGGCGGAGGGTGTCGAGACGGTTTTGATGGGCCGCGACCTGGACCGTCTGCGAGAGGCGGCAGACGGTATTGGAGGGGCCAGCGCGATCCGTTGCGATGTCACCGATGATGACAGCGTCCGGTCGGCCTTCGAGGCTGCAGGCGCGGTCGATATCCTGGTCAACAATGCCGGGATCGTGTCGGCTGCGGCCTTCCATCGGACGCCGATGGCCGACTGGCAGCGTATCCAGGCAGTCAATGTCGAGGGGTTGGTTCGTTGCAGTCAGGCCGTGGCCGGTTCGATGATGTGCGCCGACTATGCCCGGATCATCAATATCGCCTCGATCGCCGGTCTTCGCGGCGGCGCCTATGTCGCGCCCTATGTCGCCTCCAAACACGCGGTCGTCGGCCTGACCAAATCGCTGTCACTCGAATACGCGCAGACCCGGCTGACCGTGAATGCTGTCTGTCCGGGCTATGTCGAGACCGAAATCGTCGAGAATTCCATCGCCAACATCATGGAAAAGACCGGCCGGACGCGCGACCAGGCGCTGGCCGAGCTGACCAAGACCAATCCGCAAGGCCGTCTGATCCAGGTCGAGGAAGTCGCCGAGGCTGTCGCCTGGCTGTGTTCGCCCCTGTCCGGCTCGGTATCCGGCCAGGCCATCGCCATCTCGGGCGGAGCTGTCTGACATGGTCGTATCCGCGCAAACCGGATCGATCGATGGACGGACGGCGGTCAAGCTGTGGCTGCGTCTCTACCGCCCGACCGCCTTGATCGAACGGGAATTGCGGACGCGCTTCCAGCGTGAATTCGGTGTCAGCCTGTCGCGTTTTGATGCCCTGGCCGCCCTCGATCGGGCCGAGACCGGCCTGTTGATGGGCGAATTGTCCGAGCGGCTTCTGGTTACCAATGGCAATGTCACGGGACTGATCAGCCGGATGGTCGCGGACGGCCTGGTCACGCGGACCGCGCTGGAAAAGGACCGTCGCCGCTTTCGCGTCGACCTGACGGAGGCCGGGCGCGCGACATTCACAATCATGGCCAAGGCCCATGCCGACTGGCTTGCCGACATTTTCGCAAACTTGCCTGGCGAGGCGGCCAACAGCCTGACTGACCAGACCGAACACCTCTTGCATTCCCTGCGAACCGAACAGGACGGATAGATCATGCTGGATCCAAAGACCTACGCCCCCGAACACTTCCTCTGGTCCTTCGAAGACGGCGTCGCGACCATCACGCTCAACCGTCCGGACCGGAAAAACCCGCTGACCTTCGAGAGCTATGCCGAGCTGCGCGACCTGTTTCGCGGTCTCGTCTATGCGCGCACTGTCCAGGCGGTCATTGTCACCGGTGCCGGTGGCAATTTCTGCTCCGGCGGTGATGTGCACGAAATCATCGGCCCGCTGGTCGAGATGGAGATGCCGGGTCTGCTCGACTTCACCCGCATGACCGGTGATTTGGTGAAGGCCATGCGCGATTGCCCGCAGCCGGTCATCGCGGCGGTTGATGGTATCTGCGTTGGTGCCGGAGCGATCATGGCCATGGCATCGGATCTCCGGATCGCGACACCCGCAGCCAAGACGGCCTTCCTGTTCAACCGGGTCGGACTGGCCGGCTGTGATATGGGCGCCTGCGCCATCCTGCCCCGCCTCATCGGTCAGGGCCGCGCGAGCGAGTTGCTCTTCCTGGGCCGCTCTATGTCGGCCGAAGAGGGTGAGCGCTGGGGCTTTTACAACCAGCTCGTGGAGGCGGATGAGTTGATGCCGGCGGCGAAGGCGTGGGCCAGCCGGATCGCGGCGGGACCGAATTTCGCCAATGCTATGACCAAGAACCAGCTCAACACTGAATGGGATATGGGTCTGCACACGGCCATCGAGGCAGAGGCCCAGGCCCAGGCGATCTGCATGCAGACCAAGGACTTTGAACGCGCCTACCGGGCCTTCGCTGCCCGCGAGACGCCGGTTTTCGAGGGCGATTAGATGTCTGACCAGTCCTATCTCGCCTGGCCCTTTCTCGAGGATCGTCATCGCAATCTGGCCCGTGAGGTGTCGGATTGGGCAGAGGCGCGTTTCGGTGCCGATGGCTTCCATGACCACGCCGATGTCGATGCCGATTGCGCCGCGATACGGGCAGCTTTGGGCGAGGCCGGAATAGTCCGCAATGCCGTTCCGGCAGCCTTTGGAGGCACAAGCGAGAAACTGGATGTCCGCTCCCTGTGCCTGATCCGCGAGCATCTGGCCTACCGCTCCGGCCTGGCCGACTTCGTTTTCGCCATGCAGGGGCTTGGCTCTGGCGCCATCTCCCTGTTCGGGTCGAGCGATCAGCAACAGGCCTGGTTGCCGGGTACCGGTACAGGCGAGTTCTGCGCCGCCTTCGCGCTGACCGAACCGGATGCCGGGTCCGACGTCGCCGCAATCTCGACGCGGGCTGAAATGGATGGCGACCACTATGTCATCAGCGGCGAGAAGACCTTCATCTCCAATGGCGGGATTGCCGACTTTTATGTGGTCTTCGCCCGCACCGGCGAGGCCGACGGCGCGCGCGGTCTCAGTGCGATCATTGTGCCGGCGACGTCTCCCGGTCTTGAGGTGGTCGAGCGGATCGAGACCATCGCACCGCACCCTCTGGCGCGCCTTCGTTTCGATCGGTGCCGGGTCCCTGTTGCAAATCGTATCGGCGAGGGCGGTGCCGGTTTCCGGATCGCCATGGGGACACTGGACGTCTTCCGCTCGACGGTTGGCGCTGCGGCGCTGGGTTTTGCCCGTCGGGCACTGGACGAGGCTACGGCGCGCGCCCGTGGGCGCAACCTGTTCGGGGCGCCGTTGGCCGACCTCCCCGGCGTGCAGACTCAATTGGCGGAAATGGCGCTGGATATCGACGCGGCAGCCCTGCTGATCTACCGCGCCGCCTGGACCAAGGACCAGGGCGCGGCGCGGGTCACGCGCGAAGCGGCGATGGCCAAGCTCCATGCCACCGAAGCCGCCCAGCGCGCCATCGATACCGCAGTGCAGATCTTCGGCGGGATGGGCGTCACCAAGGGCAGCGTACCCGAAGCGCTGTATCGGGAAATCCGGGCCCTGCGCATTTATGAGGGGGCCTCCGAGGTCCAGAAGCTGGTGATCGCCCGCGCCCACCTGGCGGAGACTGCGCCATGAGTTTTGATGTCATCCGGCGCATCCGGTTTGCCGATGTCGATCCGGCCGGGATCGTCTTCTATCCGCGCTATTTCGAAATGATCAACGCGACCATCGAGGACTGGTTCGAACAGGGCGTCGGCTATGGCTTCGACGCCATGATCGTGAACGGGCCGCACGGCGTTCCGCTGGCGCGAATGGAGGCCGAATTCAAGGCTCCCAGCCGGCTCGATGACACGCTGGTCTTCTCTTTGGTGGTGCGTGAGCTGGGCCGGTCCTCGATCAAGCTGACCATTACCGCCCGATGCGGGGACGAGGTGCGGATGATTGCCCGTCCGACGCTGGTCTTCATCGATCAAGCCGGCAATTCGCCGATCTCGATCCTGCCGGAATTGCGGAGCCGCATGCTGAACTTCAAGGAGACGGATTGATGGAGCGATTGCAACCGCCGGGCTGGCCGCGCCCCAAGGGCTATTCCAATGGCATCGCTGCGACCGGGAAAATGGTCTTCATTGCGGGTCAGATCGGCTGGGACGAGACCGAAACAATTGTCTCCGACGATTTTGCCGCGCAATTCCGTCAGGTTCTGGCCAACACGCTGGCGGTCCTCAGGGAAGGCGGAGCCGGCCCCGAACATGTGGTCCGCATGACCGGCTATGTCAGTGATCGCGACGAATACCTGGCGGCTGGGCCGCAGCTCGGCGCGATCTGGAAGGAATTGATGGGGCGCAACTATCCCGTGATGGCCTTTCTGGTTGTCGACGGGTTGATCGAGACCCGCGCCAAGATCGAAATCGAAACCACGGCCGTCATCCCGTCGTGACAGCGGGCCCGTCAGAGGCCCTGCACGACAAGACAGCCGGTCGACGCGTCGGGGAGGACGTGATGACAGAGCTTCAGCCCAGCGGTCATGCAGACCGTTTCACTCGCCGGAATCTGCCACCGCGGGAGCAATGGCCTGACTTCCGCTTTGACCTGCCGGAGCTGGCCTATCCGGACCGGCTCAATTGCGGTGCCGAACTGCTCGACCGGACAGTTGAAAAAGGCCTCGGTGATCGGATGGCGGTCTATTCCTCGGCCCGCTCGCTGACCTATGCCGAGCTGCTCTCCGAGGCCAACCGGCTAGCCCACTACCTGGTCGACGAGATGGGTGTCGTGCCCGGAAACCGGGTGCTGCTGCATGGGCCCAACGGTGTTGATCTCATGGTCGCCTGGTACGCCGTGATGAAGGCCGGCGCGGTGGCTGTGACGACCATGCCGATGTTGCGGGCCGGTGAACTGGCCAAGGTTATCGCCAAAGGGCAGGTCGGTTTCGCGCTTTGCGATCCGGCGTTGGTCGAGGCCGTGCGCGAGGCGGCTCGGAACGAACCGGTCCTGGGCCGGATCGAGTGCTGGGGTGAAGATAGCGAA
The DNA here is from genome assembly GCF_048268525.1 of Maricaulis sp. Classification (GTDB taxonomy): domain Bacteria; phylum Pseudomonadota; class Alphaproteobacteria; order Caulobacterales; family Maricaulaceae; genus Maricaulis. Next base: position 215,352 of record NZ_JBLWVH010000001.1, read on the forward strand.
CTCGCGGCGGCGCTGCCCGGCAAGCCGGCGGATTTCGACAATGCCGATACCGCTCGCGATGATGTCGCCCTGCTGGCCTTTACCTCGGGAACGACCGGACAACCCAAGGCCTGCGCCCATTTCCATTCCAGCGTCCTGGCCATGGCCGACACATTCGGCCGCCACGGACTGAAGCCGCAAGCCGACGAAATCTACACGGGCACGCCGCCCTTTGCCTTCACCTTCGGACTGGGCGCCTTTGTCGTATTTCCGGCGCGCGCGGGGATCGCCGTCGCGCTGCCGGACCGACCGGGTTTTGATGCGCTTTGCGAGTGCATCGAGACCTTCAAGGCGACCACGCTGTTCACGGCGCCGATGGGATATCGTGCCCTGATGGCCAATTGGGACACACATGACCTGTCGTCCTTGCGCAAATGCGTGTCAGCGGGCGAGCACCTGCCAGCTGCCATCTCGGATGCGTTCCACCAATGCTCGGGATTGCGTCTGATCGACGGGATCGGCGCGACGGAGCTGATCCACATCTTCATCGCAGGCAGCGGCGAGCCGGTCCGGGTCGGTTCAACCGGACGGGTCGTGCCCGGCTACCAGGCCCGGCTGGTCGGCGATGACGGCGACGAGGTGCCGGTCGGCGAGGTGGGGCGCCTGGCCGTGCGCGGGCCGACCGGGTGTCTCTATCTCGATGACGACCGCCAGGCCGGTTATGTCCAGCGCGGCTGGAACCTGACCGGTGATCTCTTCCGGCGCGATGAGGACGGATATTTCTGGTACTTTTCACGGGCTGACGATCTCATTGTGTCGTCGGGCTACAATATCGCCGGCCCGGAAGTCGAACAGGCGCTGCTGACCCATCCGGCCGTGGCCGAGTGCGCCGTGGTTGGTGCGCCTGACACCGAGCGGGGCACCATCGTCAAGGCGTTCGTCGTGCTCAAGGCCGGTCATTGCGCTGGCGAAACATTGGCGTGCGCCCTGCAGGACCACGTCAAGGCGACGATCGCGCCCTACAAATATCCCCGCGCTGTGGCCTTCCTGGACTCCCTGCCAAAGACCCAGACCGGCAAGGTGCAACGCTTCAAATTGCGGTAGTGCGGGCCGGGTTCTGGCGGGCTGACTGCCAGTCGCTTGCTTGTGGTGGTCTTGAGATACCGCTAAAGCCGGTGTCGGGAAGTCGCATTGGATCTGTCCGGCGACGGGGCGTTGGAGGTGTCTGTGCGCGTAGTTTCTGTCTTGAGTGCTTTTGTCTGTCTGGCTGGCGGTGCGCATGCGCAATCCGGTGAGGCGCGTGAGGTGGCTGGCGAGGTCACCGCCCAAGCACCGAATTCGACCATTGAACTGACCCTCGAGGCCGGCCAGGTCGTCACCCTGACGACCGCCTCTGTGGATCGCCTCGACACCATTCTCACCTTGCTCGGGCCGGACGGTCGCGTGCTGGCCGAGAATGATGATCGCGCGCCCGGTGACCTCACTTCGCAGATCATCCACATGCCCACCGTCAGCGGCCAGTATTCGGCGGTCGTGACCGGCTATGGCGATGCAACGGGCAGTTATACGCTGTCGATTGCCGACGGTGTCGATGTCGGCCTTTCAAGCGAGGCTACCGTGATTGACGAGCGCGTGGTCGCGCTTGATCCAGGCCGCGCCAGCGTCAGCCAGGATGTCGATCTGGCAGCCGACGATATTCTCGTCGCCTCCACATTCGCCGTGACCGAGGGGCTCGACACCACGCTCGCCCTGCTCGACGCAGCGGGCAATGTCCTGGCCCAGAATGATGATCGCGGTGATGGCAGCCTCAATTCGCAACTTGTCTTCCAGGCTGAGGACGCTGGCCGCTACCGGGTCGAAGTCAGCACTTATGGCGGCACCGGAACCGGCGAGCTGATCTTCTCGCTGGCGACCGATCCGAATGCAGAAGTGCCGTTCGATTTCACCACCATCGAAGGCGAGCGCTTCGCCCGTCATACCGGGACTATCGGCTCCGGGCAGACCGAGTTCGACTATCCGCTTCAGCTGGAGGCCGGACAGACAGTCCTCGCGGTCGCCGATACGACCAGCGGCGATCTGGATCCGGTCCTGCGTCTGGTTGGAGCCGATGGCTTCCCGGTCGCGTTGAACGACGATCGCGGCGACGGCTCGCTCAACTCCGCCATCGCCTTCACGGCGCCGGAAAGCGGCGAGTACACGCTGGAAATGCGCCGCTATGGCAGTGGTGAGAGCAGCGGGGACTTCCAGCTCGACCTGTCCTGGGTCGATGCATCGGTTGTCGACACCTTGCAGGCCCTGCTGGAAAACCGGGTGTCGCTGAGCGGTCCCGAGTTGACGATCCTGTCGCCGGACTTCCGGGTCCTCTACACGCTCGAAGGCGTGGACGCCTCGTCGACCGAATATGCGCAGTCGGTGTCCGACGCCTTGCAGGAAATGCTCGACGTTCAGGTTTCCCGTATTGGTTGGGCTGAGCCGATCCGCGATGATGATGGCCGTTACCGCGCCTATGTCGCTGATGCAGATGGCTCGATGGGCGTGACCTATCCGGTGCAGATCGTGTTCGACAATTCCAATACCGGGGATGTCCGCGAGACCACGGCCGCACGGACCGTATTCGTGATCGACAATGATTTCGTCGGCATGGGCAAGGAAGCGCCTGTACACAGCCTGATGCGTGCCACCGCGACGCATGAGTTCAACCATGTCGTCCAGTTCGGCTACGACTCCGAGGAAGGCCTCGACTGGCTCTATGAAGCAACCGCGTCCTGGACCGAGACGACCACGGTCGGCGGTGACCAGGATGCCACCGACTATGTCGAGACCGATTTCGACGCGCCGGAAATGTGCTGGACGACCAGCGAGAGTGGCTTCGACTACTCCCAGTGGACCTTGCTGCAATCCATGGCTGACAGCTATGGCGAAGGCATCGTCGTGGACATGTGGGAAAACAGTGTCGAGCTGGACGGGTTCGAGACCATGTCAGCGACTCTCGACACGGTCGGCACAACGATCCCGGATGTGATCCAGCGCTGGCGCGCCCAGAATTACGCACTGGCCTATGACCTTGCTCCGGTCTTCAATTCAACTGTCCGTATCCATCACACGATGGACAGCGAAGCTGGCGTGAACTCCAAGGGCGGGCTCGAGCAATTGGGCGCCAACTACATCACCGTTGATCTCGACGGTCGTTACCAGTTTAGCGTGGACGGTGATGCCGAGCTGGAGCTTCTGGCCCTGGGCCAGCGTGGTGATCGTGTCGAGGTTGTCCCGCTGGGGCGCGGCGGCAGCATTGATACCGCCGACTATACGGGTCTCGCCCTGATGGTCTTCAACCGCACCATGCCGGACGCGCCGGGAGCTTGCAGTGGGGTCGGATACACTGTTAGCGCCTCCCCTTCGGTCGGGGGCCCGCCGGCTGCTGCCGCCTATAGCTTCAGCGCCGAGCATTTCGGCTCACCGAAATAGGCCTTCAAGCTGCGACACACAAAAAGGGGCGGCTCATTGCGAGCCGCCCCTTCTTTGTTCGATAACGGATCAACCAATCAGGCGAGGTCGAACCGGTCGGCATTCATGACCTTGGTCCAGGCCGCCACGAAGTCGGCGACGAATTTGCCGGCATTGTCGTCTTGGGCATAGACCTCGGCATAGGCGCGCAGGATCGAATTCGATCCGAATACCAGATCGGCGCGGGTCGCCGTCCAGCGGGCTTCGCCGGTCTTGCGATCGCGGATTTCATAGGTGCGACGGTCCACCGGCACCCATGAGTAGGCCATGTCGGTCAGGTTGACGAAGAAGTCGGTCGTCAGCGTGCCCTCGCGGTCGGTGAACACGCCGTGTTTCGTGCCGCCATAATTGGTGCCCAGCACGCGCATACCGCCTATCAGGACCGTCATTTCCGGAGCCGTCAGTCCGAGCAATTGCGTGCGGTCCAGCAGCATTTCTTCGGCGCTGACCACATAGTCGGCCTTCTGCCAGTTGCGATAGCCATCGGCCAGGGGCTCGAGAACGTCGAAGGAATCGGCATCGGTCATGGCGTCGGTCGCGTCGCCGCGGCCCGGTGAGAATGGCACCGCAACGTCATGGCCGGCTGCGCGGGCGGCCTGCTCGATGCCGACATTGCCGGCCAAAACGATGACATCGGCCAGGCTGGCACCGGCGTCGCGGGCGATCGGTTCGAGCACGCCGAGCACCTTGGCCAGACGGTCCGGCTCATTGCCTTCCCAGTCCTTTTGCGGCGCAAGCCGGATACGGGCGCCATTGGCACCGCCGCGCTTGTCCGATCCACGGAAGGTGCGGGCGCTGTCCCAGGCTGTCGATACCATTTCGCTGACCGAGAGACCGCTGTCTGCGATCGCGGCCTTCACCTTGGCGATATCAAAGCTGGTCGGCCCGGCGGGGATCGGGTCCTGCCAGATCAGCTCTTCGGACGGAACATCCGGTCCGATGTAGCAATCCTTCGGGCCCATATCGCGGTGGGTCAGCTTGAACCAGGCGCGAGCGAACGTGTCCTTGAAATAGGCCGGGTCGGCCATGAATTTCTCGCAGATCGCACGATAGGCCGGGTCCATTTTCATCGCCATGTCGGCATCAGTCATGATCGGCATGCGGCGCTGGGACGGGTCGCTGGCATCAACCGGCATGTGTTCCGGCTTGATGTTGATCGGCTCCCATTGCTGGGCGCCGGCGGGGCTCTTCTTCAACTCCCACTCATAGCCGAACAGAAGCTCGAAATAGCCCATGTCGAATTGCGTCGGATTGGTCGTCCACGCGCCTTCAATTCCCGAGGTGACCGCATTGCTCGCCTTGCCAGCCAGATTGGGATTGATCCAGCCAAAGCCCTGGTTTTCCAGCTCGGCGCCTTCCGGCTCGGGGCCAAGCGCTCCCGCATCACCATTGCCGTGCGTCTTGCCGACCGTGTGGCCACCGGCGGTCAGGGCCGCGGTTTCCTCATCATTCATCGCCATTCGGGCGAAGGTCGTGCGGACCTGGGCCGCGGTTTTCAGCGGGTCGGGCTGGCCGTTCACCCCTTCCGGATTGACGTAGATCAGGCCCATCTGGACTGCGGCCAGCGGGTTTTCCATCGTGTCCGGCTTGGAGACGTCTTGGTAGCGGCTGTCGGAGGGGGCGAGCCATTCTTTTTCGGCACCCCAATAGGTGTCGATCTCCGGGCTCCAGATATCCTCGCGGCCAAAGCCGAATCCGAATGTCTTCAGACCCATGTTTTCATAGGCGACCGTGCCGGCGAGCAGGATCAGATCGGCCCAGGAGATCTTGTTGCCATACTTCTTCTTCAGCGGCCAAAGCAGGCGGCGCGCCTTGTCCAGATTGCCATTGTCCGGCCAGGAATTGAGCGGGGCGAAGCGGATATTGCCGCTGCCACCACCGCCGCGACCATCGGCCAGGCGGTAGGAGCCGGCCGAGTGCCAGGCGAGGCGGATCATCAGGCCGCCATAATGCCCATAGTCAGCCGGCCACCAGTCCTGGCTGTCGGTCAGCAATGCGTGCATGTCGGCTTTCAGGGCATCAAAATCGAGCGTTTTGAGCGCTTCGTGATAGGACTGTCCGTCGCCCATCGGGTTGGGCTTGGTGTCCTTCTGGTGCAGGATTTCCAGATTGAGTGCGCGTGGCCACCAGGCCATCACATCACCCTCGGACGCCGTGTTGCCACCATGCATTACCGGACACTTGCCTTGGGAATTCGAGTTGTTGCCGTCCATGCGCTTGCTCCAATCTGGATTGATCGTCTGCCTCCGCCCGGATGAGCGGCAGCGGGAGTATCATCTCAAATCGGGGCGAATTGATCCAATCAATTTAATTTCCAATAGCTATAGATATGTCCACTAATCAACCTGGCCGACCGGTCAATCCAGGGCGACAAAGCCGGTACCGCTGCGGGCGTAGAGACGGATATTGGCTTCAGCGGCCTTGCGGAGGGCAAAGGCGGTCGGAGCCGAAATGCTGGCCAGCGCCGGGATTCCGGCGCGCGCGGCCTTTTCGATCAACTCGTAGGAACAGCGACTGGACATGACCAGAAATCCGGCCGTGTGATCGACGCCGTTCCGGGCATTGGCACCGATGAGTTTGTCGAGCGCATTGTGGCGGCCGACATCTTCGCGCGTGATGAGGATGTCGCCGGTTGCGTTGCACCAGGCGGCGGCGTGGACTGAACGCGTTTGCGAGTTCAAGGGCTGACAGTCCGTGAGGGACGCCATCGCCTTTGCCAGCGCGTCACAGGACAGCTCGACTGGCGCAGGGGAGACACGTGGCAGCGGCGTGATCAGGGTTTCGGCATTTTCCAGTCCACACAGTCCGCACCCGGCGCGGCCGGGCAGATTGCGGCGCCGGTGGACAATCTCCAGCCTCTCCAGACGATCCGGGACCAGTTCAATGTGCAGATCAATGCCGATGTCCTGATTGATGATCTCGATGGCCTCGATGTCCCCGAGGCGCGTCACGATGCCTTCCGATAGCGAGAAGCCGATCGCGAAGTCGGCGATGTCGGACGGGGTCGCCAGCATGACGGCGTAATTGCGGCGATTGTAGATGATCGCCACCGGCAGTTCTTCGGCCACAGACCAGGCCGTGCCATCGGCCAGTCTTGCAGGCCGGGATGACGGTGCCGAGCTGCCACGCTCGGTGATATGCGGCATCTTACTCGGCCGGTTCGACATGATCGTCGCGCTTGATACGACGCGCCTGACGGGACGAACCAGCGTGCTCCTCCTGCCAGGAAGACCGGTGGTTGGCCGGCGCCACCTCGACTGCGGTGACCTTGTATTCCGGGCAGCTGGTCGCCCAGTCGGAATTCTCGGTCGTCACCACATTGGCGCCGGTTTCAGGGTGGTGGAAGGTTGTATAGACGACGCCGGGCGCCATGCGCTCGGAATGGCGGGCGCGCAGGGTGGTCTCGCCCTTGCGGCTGCGCACCGAGACCCAGTGCCCGTCCCGAATTCCTCGCGCTTCGGCATCGCTGGGATGCAGTTCCAGCACATCCTCGTCATGCCAGCGGGCATTCTCGGTCCGCCGCGACTGGGCGCCGACATTGTACTGGCTGAGTATGCGCCCGGTTGTCAGGATCAGCGGGAATTTGCGGTTGGTCCGCTCGGTCGTCGGCACGAATTCGGTGACAACGAAATGCCCCTTGCCTCGCACGAAGCCGTCAACATGCATGATCGGCGTGCCCAGTGGTGCGGCCTCGTTGCAGGGCCATTGCACACTGCCATCGCGATCCAGCCGCGCATGGGAGACATCGGCGAAAGTCGGCGTCAGGGCGGCGATCTCGTCCATGATCTCGGCGCTGCTTGAGAAAGCTGTCTCACCGTATCCCATCGCCTGGGTCAGGGCCTGGGTGACCTCCCATTCGGCCATCCCGGTCTTGACGGGAATGGCCGGGCGAACCCGGTTGATCCGGCGCTCGGCATTGATGAAACAGCCATCCTTCTCGAGGAAGGAGGTGCCGGGCAGGAAGACGTGGGCGAAGCGGGCGGTCTCGTTGAGGAAAAGGTCCTGCACGATCAGGATGTCCAGCGCCCGCAGGGCCGCCTCGACATGCTGGGTGTTCGGGTCGGACTGGGCAATGTCCTCGCCCTGCACATAGAGCCCCTTGAAGGTCCCGCCGCAGGCCTCGTCGAACATGTTGGGAATGCGCAGGCCTGGCTCGGCGTCCTGGGGGCGTTTCCATGCCGTTTCGAAAATCGCCCGGGTCGCATCATCGCTGACATGGCGGTAGCCGGGGAATTCATGCGGGAAGGAGCCCATGTCGCATGAGCCCTGGACATTGTTCTGGCCGCGCAGCGGGTTCACGCCAACGCCGCGCCGCCCGATATTGCCCGTCGCCATCGCCAGATTGGCCATGCCCATGACCATGGTCGAGCCCTGGCTGTGTTCGGTCACGCCCAGCCCGTAATAGATCGCCGCCTTGCCGCCGCCGGCATAGAGACGGGCCGCTGCGCGGATGTCGTCCGCCGGTACACCGGTGATCGCGGCCGCGGCTTCCGGCGAGTTCGCGTCGTCTCGGATGAAGTCGAGCCAGTCGGCGAAGCTGTCGGTCTCGCAGCGCTCGGCGATGAAGGCCTCGTCCAGCAGGCCTTCGCTGGCGGCGACATGGGCGAGTGCATTGACCAGGGCGACATTGGTTCCGGGCTGCAGCGCCAGATGGTGCGCCGCTTCGATATGCGGTGTGCGAACGAGGTCAATGGCGCGCGGGTCGGCGATAATCAGCCTGGCGCCCTCGCGCAGGCGACGCTTCATCTGCGAGGCGAAAACCGGATGCGCGTCGGTGGGGTTGGCGCCGATCAGCAGTATGACGTCGGCTTCTTCGACACTGTCGAAATCCTGGGTGCCGGCGGAGGTTCCATAGGTTTCCTTCAGGCCATAGCCGGTCGGCGAATGGCAGACCCGGGCGCAGGTATCGATATTGTTGTTGGCGAAGGCGGCGCGCACCATGCGCTGGACCAGCCAGACTTCCTCGATCGTGCAGCGTGAGGACGAGATGGCGCCGATCGACTTGCGCCCATGCTTGGCCTGGGTCGTTTTCAGGCGATCCGCCGCGAAACCGATGGCTTCATCCCACGATACTTCCCGCCAGGGCTCGTCAATGTTGTCGCGGATCATCGGCGCGGTGATGCGGTCGGCATGCGAGGCATAGCCCCAGGCAAAGCGCCCCTTGACGCAGGAATGCCCGTGATTGGCCTTGCCATCCTTGTCCGGCACCATGCGGATGACCTGATTGCCCTTCAGCTCGGCCTTGAAGGAGCAGCCAACTCCGCAATAGGCGCAGGTCGTCTTCACCGTCCGGTCCGGCACGCCGTGCTCGACGACAGTCTTCTCCTGCAGGGTGGCGGTCGGGCAGGCCTGGACACAGGCGCCGCAGGAAACGCATTCGGAGTTGAAGAAGTCCGGGCCGCCGACCGAGATGTGCGAGTCGAAACCGCGCCCCTCGACGGTCAGCGCCAGGGTGCCCTGGACCTCGTCGCAGGCCCGGACACATCGTGAGCAGACGATGCATTTGGACGGCTCGAAGTCGAAATAGGGGTTGGAGACGTCTTTCTCCTGGCCGCCATGGTTCTCGCCGGCGAGGCCATAGCGGACATCGCGCAGGCCGACCGCGCCCGCCATGTCCTGCAGTTCGCAATCGCCATTGTCCGAGCAGGTCAGGCAATCGAGCGGGTGGTCGGAGATATAGAGCTCCATCACGCCGCGGCGCAGGCGCGCCAGGCGGTCAGACTGGGTGGTGACTTTCATGCCCGGCTCGACCGGCGTGGTGCAGGAGGCTGGCGTGCCGCGCTTGCCATCGATCTCGACCAGGCAGAGCCGGCAGGAGCCGAAGGCCTTCAGACTGTCGGTTGCACACAGTTTCGGGATCTGGGTGCCCAGGGTCGAGGCGGCCCGCATGACGCTGGTGCCCTCGGGCACGGAGACTTCAAACCCGTCAATTTCCAAACGGACGGTCCCGGCCGGCTTGCGTGGTGCCGGCGTTCCGAAATCAATGTCCTTGTCGAGTGGCATGAAGATCTCCTACTCGGCGGCCAATGGACGGGTGAAGTCTTCGGGGAAGCGTTCGATGGCGCTTCGCACCGGCATCGGGGTCAGCCCGCCCATGGCGCACAGCGACCCGTCGGTCATCAGCTCGCAAAGGTCTTCGACCAAAGCGAGGTTTTCGGCCACATCCTCGCCGGCGATGATCCTGTCCAGTGTCTCGCGGCCGCGTGTGGCGCCGACCCGGCACGGCGTGCACTTGCCGCAGCTCTCGATGGCGCAGAACTCCATCGCGAAGCGGGCTTGCCGCGCCATGTCGACCGTGTCGTTGAACACCACGACCCCGCCATGACCCAGCATACCACCAATCGCGGCCAGAGCCTCATAATCCATCGCGACATCCAGATCGGCGTCGGCCAAATAGGCCCCCAAGGGGCCGCCGACCTGCACCGCGCGCAGCGGCCGCCCGGACCGCGTACCGCCGCCAAACTCCTCGATCAGGGTGCGCAATGAGACACCGAAGGCCAGCTCGACAAGCGCGCCCTGCTTGATGTCGCCGGCCAGCTGGAAGGCTTGCGTGCCGCGTGACCGGTCGGTACCGAAATCCCGATAGGCTTCGCCGCCATGCTCGAGGATCCATGGCACGCTGGCGAGCGTCAGCACATTGTTGACGATGGTCGGCTGACCAAACAGGCCGGATATGGCGGGGATGGGCGGCTTGGCGCGTACTTCGCCGCGCTTGCCCTCGAGGCTGTTGAGCATCGAGCTTTCTTCGCCGCAGATATAGGCACCGGCGCCCGTGCGGACCTCGATGTCGAACCGGTCGCCAGCGGACAGGCCCTCGAACAGCCCGGCCTCGCGCCAGACCCCGATGGCGGCTTTGAGAGTGCGGATGGCGTCGGGGTATTCCGAGCGCAGATAGACCAGCCCGTGAGTTGCACCGATGGCCCGGGCGGCGATGCACATGCCTTCAATCAGGGTGAAGGGATCGCCTTCCATCAACAGGCGGTCGGCGTAGGTGCCGCTGTCACCCTCATCGGCGTTGCAACACAAATAGGTCGCGTCACCTGTCGCCTTGGCAGCGGTTTCCCACTTGATGCCGGCGGGGAAGCCGGCGCCGCCGCGTCCTCTCAGTCCCGACGTCTTGACCGCTTCGATGATGGCGTCCGGTGCCAGAGCTCGGGCCTTGGACAGGCCGGCGAGCCCGCCACCGGCCTTGTAGGTCGACAAGTCCAGCGGGTCGTCGAGGCCGCAGCGGGCAAAGATCAGGCGTTGCTGTTTGGCCAGTTGCGGGATTGTCTCGACCGGACCCAGGGCGAGCGGGTGTCCGCTGGCGGGGAAGTCGGCGGCGACGAGCGAGTCCACATCGTCGGCTGTCACCGGTCCGAAACCGAGGCGCTGGCCGTTCCGCTCGACCTCGATCAGCGGCTCCAGCCAGAACAGGCCTCGGGACCCGTTCCGGATGATGGCTGTGTCGGCGGGCAGAACATGGGCCAGGTGTGAGGCGACCTCGTCCGCGCCGACGGATCGAGCGGCTGAATCGCCTGGGACAAGAATGCGTTGGACGGTGCCGCTCATTCGCCGTCTCCAGCGCGTATGTCCAGCCCGTCCAGAGCGGCCAGGGCACGTTCGGTGGTCAACCGGCCGATCGGGCGGTTGTCCAGCATTGCCGCCGGACCCAGGGCGCAATTGCCGAGGCAGTAGACAGGGCGAAGGTCGATGGCCGTCCGGTTACCGGCGGACGCGCGGATCGCCAGCCTTGTTTCAATCTCGGCAGCCACGCTATCCGCGCCGGCTGCCTGGCAGGCTTCCGCCCTGCAGATCTTGAGGGTGTGGGCGGCCCCGGGCTGGCGGCGGAAGTCATGGTAGAAACTGACCACACCCAGCACTTCGGCGCGGCTGAGGTTGAGTGCATCAGCGATGGTGGCTATGGCGCTGTCCGAGACGTGACCAACCGTCGCCTGAAGCTGGTGCAGCACCTCAATCAGGGAGTCAGGGCGGTTCGAATGTCGAGCGCACGCCGCGCGAGCATCAGGATTATCGATTGTATCGATCAACATTGGCATGGTGTGGCGCCGACCTCCCCGATTGCCGCCTTCAATCGCACGCTATTATGACGTGACAGTGCGCGGTACCCAAATCTTCCTTGCATTGGCCTGTCGCCGGCAAACAGGCCGCTCCGGTCGGTATCGACGGCGAGCAGAACGGTCGTGAAGACAGGCCCGGGAAACGATGCTAACCCTCGACATCAGGATTTGCCTCGGGGGAGACAGCAATGTCCATGACCATGAAATCGATCTGGGCCGGTATGGCCATTGCTACGCTGGCGGCGTGCAGCCCGCCGGTTGAAAACGGAACGACCGACGAGGTTTCGTCGACCGTCCAGGGCGCACCGGAAGCCACGCGCTTCACCGTCCTTGTCGGTGGAACCGAGATCGGCGGCATGGACATCCAGCCGACCGACAATGGTTATGCGGTCGAGTTCGAATACCGCAATAATGGCCGCGGTCCGACGATCACCGAAAATGTCACGCTCGATGAGCGTGGCCTGCCTGTCGACTGGACAATTTCCGGGGCCTCGACTTTCGGCAATCCGATCGATGAGAGCTTCGAATACATCGACAGCGAGGCGCGCTGGCGCGATGCGACCGGCAGCGACCAGGCCATTCCCGATGGCGACGCCTTTTATGTGCCGCAGGATGCCAGCCCCTATTGGTTGGCGATTGCCGCCCGCGCCCTGCTGGCGCGCGACGACATGTCGATGGCGGCCATTCCGGGTGGCGAGCTGCGCCTGTCCGAGGTTGACCAGCTGAGCGTCAGCAATGGCGAGGCGAGCCGCGACGTGACAGCCTACGGCCTGTCCGGAACCAGTGAAAACCCGACCTACTTTCTGATGGACGGGCCGGCTTTCTTCGGTTTGATCACGCCCGGCTTCGCCATCCTCGAAGCCGGTTATGAGGCCGAGGACGAACGTCTGCGTTCGCTCGCAGCCGGCTATGGCGCAAGTCGCTTTGCCGAGATCCAGTCCCGCGTGGCGCATCACTATGATGGCCCGGTCCGGATCCGGAATGTCCGGGTTTTCGATCCGGAGACACTTGCCCTGGGTGAGCCGGTATCGGTTGTGGTTGACGGTGACCGGATTTCGGCGATCGACGCGCTCGATGTCGCGACACAGCCGGGTGAGACCGAAATCGACGGCGCGGGCGGGTCGCTGATCCCCGGCCTGTTCGAGATGCATGCCCATATGGGCGAAACCAGCGCCTTCCTCAATATCGCTGCCGGCGTGACCAGCGTCCGCGACATGGGCAATAATAATGAGGTTCTGGGCGAGCTGATCACCCGTATCGAGGCGGGTGAAGTGGCCGGCCCGCGTGTGCACCGCAGCGGCTTCATCGAAGGTCGCAGCCCGTTCAGCTCGAATAATGGCATCCTGGTGGAAACCGAGGCCGAAGCCGTCGCCGCCGTTGAGACCTATGCGGCCAGCGGTGACTACATCCAGGTGAAGGTCTACAACTCGATGAACCCGGACTGGATTCCGGCCGTCATCGAAGCGGCGCACGCCAATGGTCTGCGCGTTGCCGGTCATGTGCCTGCCTTCACCAATGCCGACGCCATGATTGCCGCCGGCTATGACGAGATGACCCATATCAACCAGGTGATGCTGGGCTGGGTGCTGGAAGAAGGTGAGGACACACGCTCCCTGCTGCGCCTGACCGCGCTGCGTCGCCTGCCTGCCTTTGATCTGGAAAGCGACGCGGTTCGCAACACGATCGATGCGATGGTGGCCAATGGGGTCGCCATTGACCCGACCTATGCCATCCACGAAGCGCTGCTCCTGTCGCGCAATGGAGAGGTGTCGCCGGGTGTTGTCGATTATATCGACCACATGCCGGTCGAGACCCAGCGTGGGGCTCGCAGCGCCTGGGCCGACATTGCTACGGACGAGGATGACGCCAATTATCGCGGTGCCTTCGACCAGATCACGCAGACCCTGCGCATGATGCGCGATGCCGGCGTGTTCATCGTGCCGGGCACCGACCTTGGCGGCTCTTTCGCCCACCATCGCGAACTCGAACTGTACCAGAATATCGGCATGACCCCGGCCGAGATCATCGCCTGGGGCAGCCATGGGATGGCCGAGTATCTGGGCGTGGACGACGAGCTGGGAACGATCGCTCCCGGCATGCTGGCCGATTTCTTCCTCGTGCCCGGTGATCCGACGTCAGACTTCAAGGATCTGAAGACGATCGCCCTGGTGTCGGCCAATGGTACTTTCTACTACCCGACGGAGATCTATCCGGAGTTCGGTATCCTGCCATTCACCGACGTGCCTTCGGTCAGCCAGCCGCGCTGACCGACCGGCCTCGAGCCGGGCGCTAGAGCACCTGCCCGTCATCGATGGTGATGGCGGTACCGGTAATTGATCCGGCTGCCGGGCCGGCGAGCATCAGAAGGGCGTCATCCAGTGCGGTGATGTCCATCAGGCGTTTGCGGGGCAGGCGTGCGATGGCCTTCTTTCCGCCTTCGGTGGCGAACCAGTGGGCGTTGATCTCGGTTTCGATATAGCCGGGGCAGATCGCGTTGACCGCGATGTGTTGCCGGGCCCATTCGCGGGCCAGTCCCTTAGTCATCGAGATGACGGCGGCCTTGGACGCGCAATAGGCGGTCAGGCCTGGCAGGACTGTCAGTCCGGCGATCGAGGCAATGTTGATGATCCGTGCCTCACCCGCTTCGGCGACGCCGGAGGCCAGCATGCATCTGGCCGCTTCGCGGGCGCCGAAATAGACGGCACGGGTGTTGACGGCGAAGGTCTGGTCGAAATGCTCCGGCGTGATGTCCAGAGCCATGCCTTCGCCTCCAACACCGGCATTATTGATCATCACCTGCAGCGGACCCAGTTCCGCCTCGGCCCGATCGAGTGCCGGTCCGATGGCCTCGGCGTCCGTGACATCCAGGGCAATCGCCACGGCGTCCCCGCCGCCGGCCCGGATGGCGTCGACCTCGGTGTTGAGCCGGTCGGTGCGCCGGGCCATCAGGGCCAGCTTTGCGCCGCGTCCGGCGAGCAGTCGTGCGAAATGCTGGCCCAGGCCGCTGGATGCGCCGGTGATGGCGATGGTTTTACCGGTCAGGTCTGTCATGGCGGGTCTCCGTAGCGCGTGTAGCCCGACTGTCTGGACTGTTCCGTCGCCGGTGGAAAGACGTGGACCGGACCGCGCTGAAATCAAAGGCTATGTTAGGGGTAACATATGACGTATAGGGTTTGCCAAGAGAAGAGCCGTCGCGAGCGCCAGCACCGCGGATGGCCGACGGACTGATCTATCCGGGAGCGGGTTGAACCGGCCATGAGCAATGAACCGAGCTATCTGGTCGCCGATATCGGCGGCACGAATGCCCGTTTCGCCATCGCGCGGGGCAGTGTCTCGCGCGGCTTTGATCTCGACCAGGTGCGCCGTCTGAAGAATGAAGACTTCGAACATTTGCGTGATGCCGCCATGGCCTATCTGGAGAGTTGCGAGGGCGACCGGCCGGGCCGGGCCTGTTTCGCTGTCGCCTCGCCAATCCGCGCCGGCCGCGTGCAGCTGACCAATGCGACCTGGAGCTTCCGTCCGAAGGAATTGGGCGGTGAGCTGGGCATGGACGCGCTGATGGCGGTCAATGATTTCGAGGCCCAGGCCCGCGGAGCGCCACTCACCCCGAGCGCCGACATTGTCGAGATTTCTTCGGGGCGGCCGGTTGCAGGAACGCCGGTGGCCGTACTGGGGCCGGGGACCGGGCTGGGTCTGGGCCTGCTGGTGCCCGATGGCGACGCGGTCAAGGTCATCGCCACCGAAGGCGGCCATGCCGGCTTTGCGCCGCGCACAGATATCGAAATCGAGGTCGGTCGTCTGCTGGCCCGCGAATACGGTTTCGTGTCGTGGGAGCGGATTCTGTCCGGCCGCGGCCTGGTTAATATCCATCGCGCCCTGTGCCAGATCGAGGGCGATACCTGGCCTGGCCACCGTCCCGAGGACATCACCCGTGAGGCCCTGTCTGATCCGGCGTCGACCGGCGCCAGGGTGGTCGAATTTTTCTGTGCCGCGCTGGGCGGATATGCCGGCGATGTGGCGGTCCTGACCGGCGCGCGGGCCGGCATCTATCTGGGCGGCGGCATTCTTCCGCGGATCCAGGCCCTGCTTGAGGCGAGCGCCTTCAAATCCCGTTTTCTGGGCCGAGGCCCCATGACACGCTATGTTTCCGAAATTCCGATCCGGCTAATCCAGTCCGACGGCGCCGCCCTGCGCGGTGCTGCGGCGCTGGCAGAACAGGGTAGTCTCCACTCATGACCATCACACTTGAAACGCTCGTCCGCGCTGCCAGCGTGATCCCCGTTCTGACCGTCGGCGATGTCGACAAGGCGGCTCCGCTGGCCCGCGCCCTCAAGGCCGGCGGGTTGAGCGTGGTGGAAATGACCATGCGCACGGCGGCTGCGCTGGACGTCCTGTCTGCGATGAAGGCTGCCGAGCCGGACATGATCATCGGCATGGGGACGATCCGCACGCCCGAACAGGTCGCGGACAGCATGGCTGCCGGTGCCGACTTCCTGGTTTCGCCAGGACTGTCGCCACAACTCATTCCGGCGCTGCTGGCGTCGGGCCTTCCGGTCCTGCCAGGCGTCGCGACGGCAGGCGAGGCGATGGCCGCGGTCGAGGCCGGGTTCGAGATCCTGAAATTCTTTCCGGCCGAGCAGGCCGGTGGCCGTCCCTATCTCAAATCCATCGCCGGCCCCTTGCCGGACATCCGTTTCTGCCCGACCGGGTCGATCACCCGTGAGATGGCGCCGGACTATCTGGCCCTGCCGAATGTGGTCTGTGTCGGCGGGTCGTGGATTGCCACAGGCGCGATGATCGAGGCCGGTGACTGGGACACGATCACGGCGAATGCGGCAGCGGCCGCGGCGATGAAGACCTGATCCTCCAGCCCTGTCTCAAGGCAAGAAAAAAGCGGCGACCCGATGGGCCGCCGCTTTCTTTTGTCCGGCAGGAGCCGTGACTATCCGGCTTTGACGCGCTTGTGCATCTCGTCGAAATAGTCGGTGACATCCGGTCCCGGCTTGGCGGTCGCCTTGGAGACAATGTACAGCGTCACAAGACAGGCGATGAAGCCCGGCACGATCTCATACATCACGCCCGACAGCTGCAGGCCGTAGATCCAGACCAGCACCGTGACCGCACCGGCAATCATGCCGGCGATGGCACCCAGTCGGGTCATGCCGCGCCAGAACAGGCTGACCAGGATGACCGGACCGAAGGCGGCACCGAAGCCGGCCCAGGCGTTTGAAACGAGGCCAAGGATGTTGCTGTCCGGATTGAAGGCCAGCCCGATCGCCACCAGCGACACCGCCAGCACCGACAGGCGTCCGACCAGAACCAGCTCTTTCTGGCTGGCGCCGCGCCGCAGGAAGATCTTGTAGAAATCTTCCGTCAGCGAACTCGACGAGACCAGAAGCTGGGACGAGATCGTACTCATGATCGCGGCCAGGATCGCCGCCAGCAGGAAGCCGGCGATATAGGGGTGGAAAATGACCTGGGAGAGCAGGATGAAGATGGTTTCCTGATCCTGCAGCATCACCTCGCCATCGGCGAAGGCGCCAGTGGTGTCGATATTCTCCAGTTCACCCATCGTGGTGGTCGCATCGTTTGGCGCTTCCACGACCCGGGCGACATTGAGACCGTCAGCCGTCTGGATGCCCTGGCTTTTCACATAGGCGAGGCCGGCGGCACCGGTCAGCAGGGCACCGACAACGGTGATCAGCATCCAGCTCATGCCGATCCGGCGCATCACCTTCACGTCCTTGAGCGACTTCACTGCCATGAAGCGCACAATGATGTGCGGCTGGCCGAAATAGCCCAGCCCCCAGGCCATGGTCGAGATGATGCCGATCGCCGCGAGGCCGAGGCTCTCTTGCGGGATCATCGACAGATAGGGTTTCTCCCACCCGTTGACATCGACACTCAACGTGCTCAGCGCGTCGATGGTCGGACCGAAGCCGCCCAGCTGCATGATCGTCACGACCGGCACCAGTACCAGCGCCAGGAACATGATCACGCCCTGCACGAAGTCGGTCAGGCTGACCGCGAGGAAACCACCGAACAATGTATAGGCCACGACCACGCCGGCGGTGACGAACAGGCCGATCTGGTAGTTGAGACCAAAGGAGGCTTCAAACAGCTTGCCGCCTGCGACCACGCCGGCCGAGGTGTAGATGGTGAAGAACAGCACGATGACGATGGCGGAGATCACCCGAAGCAGGCGCGAATTGTCGGCAAACCGTTTCTCGAAATAGTCCGGGATCGTGATCGCGTCGTCGGCTACCTCGGTATAGACGCGCAGCCGCGGAGCCACGAGCTTGTAGTTGAAATAGGCACCGATCATCAGGCCGATGGCGATCCAGCTTTCCGACATGCCGGTCAGCAGGATGGCGCCCGGCAGGCCCATCAGCATCCAGCCCGACATGTCGGACGCACCGGCCGAAAGGGCCGCGACAGCCGGGTGCAACTGGCGGCCGCCCAGCATGTAGCCGGAAACGTCATCGGTTGACTTGCGATAGGCATAGAGCCCGATCGCCATCATCAGGATGAAGTAGAGCGCCAGCGAGATAAGAGCTTCAATATCCATGGACTTGCCTTGGGTTCAGCGAAACGATGGTGGAGGATTGAGGAATTTGCCGTCTGGCTCAAGGCCAGTGGCAGTCGGGCCCGTCAGGGGCGGGTCTGACCCTCACCATGCACCAGGTATTTGAACGAGGTCAGCTGCTCGAGACCCACAGGTCCCCGTGCATGCATCTTGCCGGTTGCGATGCCGATCTCCGCGCCCATGCCGAACTCGCCGCCATCGGAGAACTGGGTCGAGGCGTTGTGCATCACGACGGCACTGTCGATCATCGCCAGGAAGCAGGCGGCCGCATCCGCGTCTTCGGTGACGATGGCGTCGGTATGGCCCGAAGAGTGGGCGGTGACATGGTTGATCCCCGCCTCGAGACTGTCGACGATCTTCACCGACAGGCAGGCATCCAGATACTCGGTATCCCAGTCCGCCTCGTCGGCCGGCTTCACGCGCGGGTCGATGGTGACGGCGGCCTCGTCGCCCCGGAATTCGCAGGCGGTCATGCGGTCGAGCAGGCGCGGCAGCAGCGTCCCGGCGACACTGGCATCAATCACTAGGCTCTCGGTGGCACCGCAGATACCCGTCCGGCGCAGTTTCGCGTTCTCGATGATGGCGGCTGCCTTGTCGAGATCGGCATCGGCGTGGACATAGGTGTGGCAATTGCCATCCAGGTGCAGCAGCGTCGGTACGCGGGCCTGGTCGCGGACCAGGGTCACCAGTCCCTTGCCGCCGCGCGGGATCACCAGATCGACGAATTGCGTGCACTGGAGCAGGTGTTTGACGGCGTCGCGATTGGCGGTGTCGATCATCTGGATCGCGTCGTCCGGAAGGTCGGCCTCACGCAGGCCTTCCTTCATGCATTCGACGATGATGCGGGTTGAATTGAGGCTCTCCGAGCCACCGCGCAGGATAACGGCATTGCCGGATTTCAGGCACAGCGCGCCGGCGTCAGCGCCGACATTCGGGCGCGACTCGTAGATCATGCCGATCACACCCAGCGGCACGGCGACACGTTCGATCCGCAAGCCATTGGGCCGGTCGATTTCGGCGAGGACGCGACCGACCGGGTCGGGCAGGGTGGCGATCGCCTCGACGGCACTGGCGACGCCTTCGATCCGCTCGCCATCGAGCATCAGACGGTCGATGAAGGCGTCCGGCTTGCCGGCCTTGCGTACGCCGTCAACATCGATGCGGTTGGCCTCGAGCAGGTCGTTTGCCCGCATCCGCAGGGCGGCAGCTGCTGCGACAAGGGCCGCATTCTTGCGCTCCGTGGATGCCGTCGCGAGAACGCGGGAGGCGGCACGGGCCTGACGGCCGAGTTGTTCGATATAGGCTTGCATACGATCTGACATGGTTTCCTTGGGGTGGAGTGTTGTTGAGAAGGGCGTGTCGCGCAATTAGCGAAGCTCGACCGCCCGGTCGTAGGCGGCGCGGGTCGTATCGCGCAGCAGCTCGTCGAGCTGGCCATCCCGGCGCAGCACATTGATGCCCGCCTCGGTCGTGCCGTTCTTGCTCATCACTGAATTGCGCAGTTCTGCGACGTCCTGATCGGAGCGGGTTGCCATTTCAATGGCGCCGCCCATGGTTTCAAGAACGAGTGAGCGGGCGGTTTCCTTCGAGAAGCCCAAAGTCTCAGCTGCTGCGATATAACTGCGCGCGATCTCGAAGACATATCCCGGCCCGCTGCCTGCGACGGCTGTCAGCCGGTCCAGCTCGTCCTCGTCGTCCAGCCAGACCGCTGTGCCGGTCGCCCGGGCCAGCTGATCGGCCAGCTCGCGATGGTGTTGTTCACAGGTCGGCCCGGCAAACAGTCCGTTGACGCTGCGTCCGATCAGGGCCGGTAGGTTCGGCATGATACGGACCACCGGGGCTTGGTGGAGGAGGTTGGCCAGAGATCCCGTCGAGAACCCGGCGGCGATCGAGACATAGCAACCGCCATCAGCCAGCAAGCCGGCATAGGCCGGCATGACATCCGGAATCTGTTGCGGCTTGACCGCGATGATGATGGCATCGAAGCGGCGTCCGGTCAGCGCGTCCGGACCGGTTACGTGTTCGGTCCCGGGCGGCAGGGCGCGCCCGCTGCGGTTCACGGTGGTGAAGCGCGCCGGCATGGCATCGAGCCAGCGCCGCAACATCGCGCCGCCCATCTTTCCGCATCCCACCAACAAAATGTCCATACCGTGTCCGCTCCATTGGTGACGACAGTCCCGGCCGGAAGTGCCTTGCTCACATGAAAATGCCCGAACCGCCGGGGCAGGTCGAGCATGATGTTGGGCGGCTTATACCAAAAACAATTTCGAATTCAAATTATATATGCGGTCGCGGCATGCCGCGCTCCTTGCCTGCGCCGTATAAGAAATTACGCCATGCACCGGCTCTTCTGAGCCATCTCACGGATATTTGGTCACGTCATGGGGTTGAAAAATTTCGAATGCTAAATAGTTTGCGCCGAATATTGGCGCCGGATTGAACAGCGGCGCGTTATCGAGGAGAACCGTGTGAGCCAGCGTCAACGCATTGTCGTCAAGATCGGATCAAGCCTGTTGGCCAATGATCGCCGACTGACACTTCGCTATGCCTTCATGAACGAATTGCTGGCGGACATCGCCCGGCTTCGTGACCAGGGGCATGATGTGGTGCTGGCGTCATCCGGTGCCGTGGCGCTGGGACTCAATGCGATCAAGACCTCGCCGGAGGAGGCGGGCGTACTCGACAAGCAGGCGGCCGCAGCGTGCGGCCAGCCGCTCCTGCTCCATGCCTACCGTCAGGTGGCCCAGGAGCACGGCTTTGATATCGCCCAGATCCTCGTGACGCTGGACGATCTGGAGGAGCGTCGTCGCTTCCTCAACACAAAGAACACGATCCAGCGTTTGTTCGAGCGCGGCATCATGCCGATCGTCAACGAGAATGACACTGTGACTACCGAAGAGATCCGGGTTGGCGACAATGACCGTCTTGCCGCGAGTGTCGCGCAGATGATCCAGGCCGATCATCTCATCATCCTGACCAGCATCGACGGGCTGTATGATCGCGATCCATCTGATCCTGAGGCGCAGTTTGTCGACACCATCGAGGACGTGACCGAGTATCTGGAAGTCACCTCCGGCACGAGTTCGCTCGGCTCGGGTGGCATGCTGACCAAGATCCAGGCGGCCAATCTGGCCCAGAATGCCGGGTGTACCACCCTGATCGCCGAGGGCACGATCGACCGCCCGGTTTCTGCGGTCCTGAGCGGCGAGCGTCGGCATACCAAATGTGTCGCCAAGGGAACGCCGGCATCGTCCTGGGCAGTTTGGTTGACCAATCGCCTGCATCGCGCCGGCGGTCTCGTGCTGACGGATGCTGCCGCGGCGGCGCTGAAGACCAGCGCAACCGGGGTCAGTCACGAGGATGTGGTGAAGATCCATGGCGCGTTCACCAAGGGCGATGTCCTGCACATCTACTCGGAGAGCGGTGATGAGGTTGCGCGCGGTCTGACCAACTTCTCTTCCGACGAGACCATGATGCTGGCGCGCCACACCGATCATTCGGTCAAGGAGTTGTTGGGCTACAATGCCCGGCCGGAAATCGTGAACCGGGACAATATGGTCATTCTTGATTCCCAGCATTTGCCGTGGGATGCGCCGACCAAGTCGCTGCGCATTGTCGCCTCCTGACCTGATCTGCTGAACAGCGTACCCGAAGCTGGAAATTTGTGCGCGCGCGGTCCAGAATTGGCCTCGTGCAAAGGATCTGTTGAGGGCGCCCTGTATGGCTGAGATTGATACGTCGAAGGACGACAAGGAGGAGCGCCGGAAAGTCACGCCGGCGGAGTTGGCGGCCGGTCTGGTCCATCTTCTTGATGTCGAGGAGATCGATGTCGACCTGTATCGTGGGCGCCGCAATCCTGGCGGCCGCGGCCGGGTTTTCGGCGGCCAGGTCATTGCCCAGGCATTGAAGTCCGCCGTGGCATCGGTTGATCCCGAGCGGCATGTCCATTCGTTGCACGCTTATTTCATGCGCCCGGGCGACGAGGACTTCCCGATCATCTACCGTGTTGAGCGCGACTATGATGGTGGCAGTTTCTCGAACCGTCGCGTCATCGCCATGCAGCGCGGCAAGCCCATCCTCAACATGACGGCCTCGTTCCAGAAGCCGGAGACAGGTCTGACACACCAGGTCGACCTGGGTGACGTCCCCATGCCCGACGATCTGCCGACCGAAGTCGAGCTGCTGCGCAAGATGAAGGACCAGATTCCCGAGCCCTTCTATCGGTTCATGACCCGACCGCGGCCGATCGAAATGCGTCCGGTCGATCCCTGGTCGCCGCTTGATCCGCGCAAGCGCGAACCGCGGCGCCAGATCTGGATTCGGGCCACTGACCTGGCAACCGGCGACCAGATCATGAACCGCGCCATTCTCGCATTCGCGTCGGACATGGCGTTGCTTAGCACCTGCATGCAGCCGCACGGCGTCAGCTGGATGACCCGCAAGATGCAATCCGCCAGCCTCGATCACGCGATCTGGTTCCATGACGATGTCGATATGAGTGACTGGCTGCTCTACGACACCGACAGCCCCTGGTCCGGCGCGGCCCGTGGCTTCAATCGCGGCCAACTCTTCACCCGCGACGGCAAGCTGGTAGCGTCCACGGCGCAGGAAGGCCTGATCCGGCTGCGGGACGAGTAGGGCGCCGCGAGTCTGAGCGGTTGGCCCCATGAAAAAGCCGCACCGGATTGTCCGGCGCGGCTTTTCCATGTGTGGTGAGGGCGTTTGACTAGAGAACCTCGAACAGGCCGGCCGCGCCCATGCCACCACCGACGCACATGGTGACAACGACGTATTTGGCGCCCTGGCGCTTGCCCTCGATCAGGGCGTGGCCGACCATGCGGGCGCCGGACATGCCATAGGGGTGGCCGATCGAGATGGCGCCGCCATTGACGTTCAGCTTGTCGGCCGGGATGCCCAGCTTGTCGGCGCAATAGAGCACCTGGACGGCGAAGGCTTCATTCAGCTCCCACAGGCCGATATCATCCGATTTGAGGCCGAAGCGTTCGAGGAGTTTCGGGACGGCGACGACCGGGCCGATGCCCATCTCGTCCGGTTCGGTGCCCGCGACTGCCATGCCCATATAACGGCCCAGAGGTGCCAGGCCGCGCTTGGCAGCAAGTTCGGCTTCCATGACCACGCAGGCCGAGGCGCCGTCGGACAGCTGCGAGGCATTGCCGGCGGTGATGGTGCCGCCCTCGATGACGGTCTTCAGGCCCTGCAGGCCGGCCAGCTCGGTGGTCGGGCGATTGCCTTCATCCTTTTCGAGGAAGACCTCCTGCTGGGAGGTTTCGCCGGTTGCCTTGTCGACGACAATCTTGGTCGACTTCATCGGCACGATCTCGTCGTCGAACTTGCCGGCGTCCTGGGCGGCGGCGGTGCGCTGCTGGGATTGCAGGCCGTACTCGTCCATGCGCTCGCGCGAGATGCCATAGCGGTCGGCGACGATTTCGGCCGTCTGCAGCATCGGCATGTAGATGTCCTTGTGCATGGCCAGGAGTTCCGGGTCCGGCTGCACGCGCATTTCCTTGGTCTGCACCATCGAGATCGACTCGACGCCGCCGGCGACGACCACGTCCATGCGGTCAACAATGACCTGTTTCGCCGCGGTGGCGATCGTCATCAGTCCGGACGAACACTGACGGTCCATCGACTGGCCGGCGACTGTGACCGGCAGGCCGGCGCGCAGGGCGGCGGTGCGGCCGATCGTGTGCTGCACGCCCTGCTGCAGGGCGGCGCCGATGATCACATCCTGGATTTCAGCCGGATCGACCTTGGAGCGCTCGACCGCCGAGGCGATGGCGTGGCCGCACAGGGTCGGTGACGGGGTGGCGTTGAAGGCGCCGCGATAGGCCTTGCCGATCGGGGTGCGGGCGGTGGAGACGATGACGGCATCACGCATGATTCTATCTCTTTGCTTTGCGGAAACAGGAGCTCGCTGGGAGCCGGAATAAGGGGCGTTCGGGACTTGCGGCGGTCAGGGGTCGGGCGTTGCTGGCAGGGCGGCTTCGAAAACCCGGATTGCCGGGGCTTGCGGCGATTTGCGGCTCTGCAGCGCGTCCATTCTCCCTGTTGCGCCAACGGATATGCCGCCCGTTTTAGTCGGCGGCACGGGTGCGGGGCAAGAGAAAATCGGACCGTGTCCTCAAATTTGGTCAGCGGCTGAAGATTTCCGGATCGCAGCGATACGAAAGCGTGTTCATTCCCGGGGTCTTGCCGGTTTTCATAAAACAAGTATGCTCATACCCATCGCATGAAAACCTGTCTGTGTAGAGGTCCTGCCGGGGTCCACAGGGTCGAATGCGAGACCGGGCAGACGCCGGCAAAGGCGCGCCCGCAGGGAGGAAGCATGACCGATATTGCGGCGCCCATTGCGGCGCCACCGATCAATTATATCACCAAGCTTCTCTATGGCGTCGGATCCATGGCGTATGGCGTCAAGGATGCGGCCTTCAAGGTTTTCCTGCTCTATTTCTATAATTTCGTGATCGGCGCGCCGGCCGGGCTGGTCGGAGCGGCCATCCTTGTGGTGATGATCATAGACGCCATTTCCGACCCGATCGTGGGCCAGATATCCGACAGCTTGCGAACGCGCTGGGGGCGACGTCACCCGCTCATGTATGCCGCGGCGCTGCCGGCGGCCGGAAGCTTTCTCCTGCTCTGGTTCCCGCCGGCCGGGCTCGAGGGTGTCGGCCTGTTCTGGTATATTGTGGTCGTGGCATCTTGCGTGCGGGCCTTCATCACCTTGTATGAAATTCCGTCCTCGGCGCTCGCGCCGGAACTGTCCTCCGACTATGACGAGCGCACCTCGATCGCGAGCTATCGCTTTTTCTTCGGCTATTTTGGCGGGATCGGCCTGGCCTTCATCGCGCTCTGGTTCTTTCTGGCCGCGACACCGGAACACCCGCACGGCTATACCAATCCGGCCGGCTATGAAGCGTTTGGCTGGGCCGGCGCGCTGATCATGATCGTGTCCATTCTGGTCTCGACCCTCGGAACCCATAACCGGATCAAATATCTGCGCCATCTGCCACCGCCAAAGGTCCGCAATCCCTTCCAGACGCTCATGCTGATGGGGCGGACATTCTCCCACAAGGGCTTTCTGGCCGTGCTGGCCTTCGGCATTCTCAAATACACGGCGATCGGCATGAGTTCGGCGCTCATCCTCTATTTCGGGACCCTGTTGTGGGGCTTGGGTAACCAGGAAATGGCCCTTCTCGCGCTGGACGGGTTTCTGGGTGCCTTCCTCGCGCTTTTGGTAGCGCCGTGGATATCCAGACGCTTCGGCAAGCGCGGTGCGGCCTTCCTGCTCGCTGTCACGGGGGTTTTGCTCGCTGTCTCCCCCTATGTGCTTCGGCTTCTGGGCCTGTTCTACGCCAATGGTGACCCGATGCTCCTGCCGGCCCTCTTCGTCATCTCATCGCTGTACTCGTCCTGCGCCATTTCCTCCGCCATTCTCGTTCACGCGATGATCGGCGATGTTGCTGATGAGAGCGCCATCGCGACCGGGCGGCGGGCCGAGGGGCTGTTCTACTCGGCCAATTCCTTCATGCAGAAATGTGCCTCCGGATTTGGCGCGATGGTGGCGTCCATCATGCTGGCCATTGTCGGCATGCCCGCCAATGCTCGTACGGCAGGGGTTGATCCGGATGTCATCACCAGCCTGGCCGAACTCTACATTCCGACGATGGCGCTCTTGTTCATCGGCGGGGCGCTTTTTCTCAAATTCTACCGCATTGACCGCTCCAATCACGAATCCAACCTCGCCGCCCTCGAGGCGCAAAATGCCGCGCCGGTTGATGTGGAGCCGGTCGTGAAATGATCACCGACTACCCCCAACAGGAGCTCGCATGAGTTTGCGTAATTCCGCCTGCATCGCCGGCGCCTTCGAGCATCCCACCCGTCTTGCGCCGGACATGACCACGCCGCAGCTGCATGCCGAGTGTGCGGCCGGCGCTCTGGCCGATGCCGGCCTGTCGCTGAGGGATGTGGACGGCTATTTCTGCGCTACCGATGCGCCGGGTTTCGGACCGATCTCGATGATCGACTATCTCGGTCTCGATATCCGCCACACCGACAGTACCGAGATGGGGGGCTGCACCTATATCCAGCACGTCGCCCATGCGGCACAGGCGATTGCGATGGGCAAATGCTCCGTCGCCCTGATCACCCTGGCCGGGCGTCCACGCTCCGAGGCGGTGCAGCGCTTCCGGCCCGGTGCTCCGGAAAATGCGTTCGAGCAATGGGTCGGGCTGACCAATCACACCAGCTATGGCATGTGCGCCGCGCGTCACATGCATGAGTTCGGGACGACGTCCGAGCAGCTTGCCTGGATCAAGGTGGCCGCCTCGCACCATGCCCAACACAATCCGCACGCCATGTTGCCCAAGGTGGTGACGGTTGAGGACGTCGTGAACAGTCCGATGATTGCCGACCCGCTGCACCGGCTCGATTGCTGTGTGACGACCGATGGCGGCGGTGCATTGGTCGTGGTTTCGCCGGAGATCGCGAAGACCCTCGACCGCCCGGTCATCTCCCTTCTCGGCGCCGGCGAGGCGACCAAGGGGCCGTCCGGAGGTCTGGGCCTCGATCTGACTGTGTCGGCCGCCGCGAAGTCCGGTCCGCGCGCGTTCGAGGAGGCCGGCGTGACGCCCGCCGACATCAAATACGCTTCCATCTATGACAGCTTCACCATCACGGTGCTGATGCAGCTGGAGGATCTGGGCTTTTGCGCCAAGGGCGAAGGCGGAAAATTCGTCGCCGACGGCAATCTCATTTCCGGTACCGGAAAGCTGCCCTTCAACACCGATGGCGGCGGGCTGTGCAACAATCACCCCATGTTCCGCGGTGGCATCACCAAGGTGATCGAAGCGGTGCGGCAATTGCGTGGTGAGGCGGCTCCGGCTGTCCAGGTCCCGAATTGTGACCTCGCCGTCGCCACCGGCATTGGTGGCTCGCTCGGGGCGCGTCATGGCGCCGCCACCATCATCCTGGAGCGTCAGTCATGAGTGCGCGCAAGCTTCCCGCCCCGCAGCCCAATCCGGAAACGCAGGCCTTCTGGGACGGGCTGGCCGAAGGCGTCCTGCGGATCAGGTCCTGCGACGATTGTGGCCAGTCCCACTACTATCCCCGCCATATATGCCCGCATTGTGGATCCGAAGAGACGCGCTGGCTCGACACGGCGGGGCTGGGCGAGATCTACAGTCTCTCGGTTATGCGACGCGGCGAGGGGGCGCCCTTCGCGGTCGCCTATGTTGTGCTGGATGAAGGGCCGGCCGTGCTGACCAATCTGGTCGCCGACGATCTGGACGGTCTGGCCATCGGCCGGCGGGTGCGGTTGGCGCCGCGGCCCAGCGACGCCGACGGCGAGGGGGCCGGTCCGAACCTTCCTTTCTTCGCGCCGGCTGGAGTCTGAACGTGACCCCAGGGCCGACCAGTGAGTGAGCCGACCACCAAGCCGACGGTCCCGGTCGATCCCGAGCAGGTCTATAGCGATTTCGTGGAAGGCAATCTTCGGCGCAACTATATCGCCCACTTCACTCACGGCATGCTGGGGATGACTGGCTTCCGTTTGATCTTCGCGCCGACCTTTGTGCCCGCTTATTTGCACATGCTGACCGGTTCGCCGATTTTCGTCGGGATCGGCCAAGCCCTGATCCAGCTCGGGGCGATCGCGTCACCGGTGATGGGGGCCGCCCATATCGAGCACCGCCGTCTGGTCATGCCGGCTGCGATGACCATCGGCATCCTGATGCGGATACAATTATTGGGGCTGGCGCTGGCGGGTTGGTTCCTGACCGGGTCGGTCCTGCTCGCGGCGACGTTCTTCTTCCTGCTTCTGTTCGGCTTCTTCCTGGGCTCCCAGCGGGTCGCCTTCCAAGTGGTGCTGTCCAAGGTCATACCGGTCCGCATGCGCGGGCGATTGCAGGCTTGGCGCAATGTGGCGGGCGGTGCGATCGCCGCTGCGCTGTCCTGGTGGGCCGGTGCGCACCTGATCGAAAACAACGCGTTCGGAAATGGCTATGCGACCACCTTCATGGTCGCCTTCGTGCTGACCAGCCTCGGATTGGGTGCCTTGTGGCTGGTGATGCGCGAGCCGGAGAGTCCGACCGTCAAGGTCCGGATGGGCGTGATGGACAGGGTGCGAGAATTTCCGCAATTGCTGGTCGATCGTGACTATCGCAACTTCCTGATCGCGCAAATGCTGGCCACATCCGGCCGGATCGCAATTCCGTTCTGCATCATCCATGCGGGTCAGAAGATGGAGGTGGACGGGGCGGCCATCGGATTGTTCTCCCTGGCGTTTCTGGGGGCCGACACGCTGACCAACCTGATCTGGGGTTCCCTGGGCGACCGGTTCGGGTTTCGACTGGTTTTCATCCTGACCGTTGCGACATGGATCGTCTCGCTCGGCGTGATGGTCGTTGCTGATACGCCCTGGCACTTTCTGGTCGCCTTCTTCGGATTGGGAGCGGCAGCCTCCGGGTACATGATGAGTTCGACGACGCTGGTTCTCGAATTCGGAAACCGAGACGACATCCCCATGCGGCTGGCCCTTTCAACGACGGTCGAGACGAGCATGGCGACGCTTGGTCCGATCGTTGGTGGATTGATCGCGAGCTTTGCCGGCCTGGTCCCGGTCTTTGTCATCTCGATCGTCAGCCTGCTGGCGGCTTTGGGTGTTCTAGTTTCCGCAGTACGCGAACCGCGTCATCTGAACGCCTAGGGTCATGCCGCAGTGCAGCGACGAATTAGCCTTACCTGCTTGGGCAAACGTCTCCTATTTCCTTGACTTGCCAAATTCCGATTGATCTAATCGAATGTGCGGTATGTTCAAAAACAAAGCAGCCGCACCAGTCTGGGAGGAGACTATGACTGTTAAAGGTCTTATGCGCGCGAGCAGTGCGTTGACCGCCCTGGCCATGATGGCCGGAGCTTCGGCGGCAACCTTCGCGCAAGACGATGTTATCATCGTCACCGGTTCCGTCATTCGCGGAACGCCGGAGGACGCGGCCCTGCCGGTCGATGTCCTGTCCGCCGAAGAACTGGCCCGTCTGGGCAATCCGTCACCGGTCGAGCTGATCAAGGCGCTGCCGGTCTCGAGCGGGGTCATCGGCGACACCAACCAGTTCGATAGTCGATCCCAGGCCACCGAAGGCATGGCCTCGGTCAACCTGCGCGGTCTCAGTCCGCAAAGAACGCTCGTGCTGCTGAACAACCGGCGACTGGTGCCGGCGGGGACGGGGGTCCCGTTTGTTGATCTCAACCTGCTGCCGGCAGCGGCAATCGGGCGGATCGAAATTCTCAAGGATGGCGCGGCCGCGATCTACGGATCCGATGCCATTGGCGGCGTGGTCAATTTCATCACCCGCTCCGGCCAGGACGGTTTTCGCTTCGGCGGCGACTACTCCTTCATTTCAGATACCGATGGCGATTACACGCTTCAGGGCAGTTTCGGTCACCAGGGCGATGATTTCCGGCTGCTGATCGCGGCGGGCTATCAGCACCGCTCGGAGCTGTTGGCGATGGATCGCGACTTCGCCGTGCAGGACTTTGAGGCCAATCCGGAAGGTGGCTGGACGGGCGGCGGCAACCCCGCAACCTTCCTGCCGCTGGGTGTTATCCCCGGCGTCGGCGTGGCCCCGATCGGTGGCCTTCGGGCAGACCCGGATTGTGCCGCCTTGGGCGGCTTCGTGACGGCGGCCAACTGGTGCCGGACGCAATACACAGGCTTTGACGCGCTGGTCGAAGAAGAGGATCGATACCAGCTCTGGGCCGAGATGGGGATCGACCTCACCGACAATGTCGAGTGGGAGATGAGCATCCTGTTCGGCCATGACGAGGTGCCGCACTATCGGACCTCGCCGATGTATCTGCTGACCCAGTCGCCGTCGGTCAGCGTCGGTGGGTCACCGAGCGGCTTCATCGTTCCCGGAAACAATCCGGGCTTCATCCAGATGGTCACGGAAAACCCCGGCATCGTGCCGGCGGGAACGGTCGCGGCCCTGTTCCCCACTCTGTTGTTCCGCCCGCTTCTCACCGGCGGCAACCCGGCCTTTGCCGGACACCCGGACGATCTGGGGTCGGCGACGGGCCTGCGTGAAAACGAGAGCTTCCGGATTTCCACCGGGCTGAACGGTGAGCTGAACGACACCACATCGTTCGACGTCAACGTCACCTATCACCGCTATGAGCGCTTCTATGACGGCTATGACAGCTTCGGCGATCGGGTCCAGCTGGCGCTGGGTGGCCTGGGCGGACCGAATTGTAATCCGGCCACCGGTACACCGGGTGTTGGCGATTGCATGTGGTACAACCCGTTCGGAAACCAGGCGCCGGCCAATGCTGTCACCGGGGTCGAGCGGCCGGGTGCCGAGCCCAACCAGAACAGTGCCGAACTGATCAACTGGTTCTTCGTGCGCGGAACAACCACACTGGAAACCGAGCTCTTCGTCGCCGAAGCCACGCTGAGCGGTGAAACCGGCTGGGAGCTCGCGGGCGGACCTGTGCTTTATGGGTTTGGTGGTCAGTACAGGCGGGAGACCTATTCCGCCGCCTATGGCGACAACAACAATATTGCCGTCAATCCGTGTCGCGACACTCCGGTCTCGGGCAATACGACCTGTGATCCGCAAACAGGCGCCTGGGCCTTCCTTGGATCCAATGCCGACAGTGATGCCGATGGCGATGTCTATGCCATCTTCGGCGAGCTGCAGCTTCCCGTGACGGATGACTTCAATGTCCAGCTGGCGGCGCGCTATGAAGACTATGGTGGTCAGACCGGTTCGACCTTTGACCCGAAAGTGACGGCTCGCTGGCAGATTTCCGAGGGCTTTGCCCTGCGCGGCTCCGCCGGAACAACCTTCCGCGGGCCACCGGCCCAGCAGACGGTCAACTCCAACGTCACTTCATTGCAGGTGATTGCATCGAGCTTCCGGCCTGTCGACGTCTTCGGCAATCCGGCTCTGGCCCCGGAATCGGCGACCAACTACTCCATAGGCGCGCTGTTTTCGACCGACAACTTCACGGCCAGCGTGGACTATTTCCGGTACGAAATTCAGGACACCATCAATACCGAGCCGCTGTCGGGCATGGTCGCCACCCTCTTTGCCGATCCGGCGAATTGTACCGATCCGGCATTCGACGGTCTGCGTGAGCGCTTCCAGTTCAATGATGGCGGCGGCGTTGCCGGTGCCGGTACCTGTGCGGCAGCCAATATCGCGCGGGTACGCACTGAAGTGGTCAATGGTGGGGACCTGACCAGCTCAGGGGTCGATTTCATTCTCAACTATGATTTCGGGGATGTTCTGGGCGGCACGCTCAATGCCGGAATCACCGCCACCTACATGCTCGGCAATGAGCTGGGTGATGAGACGGTTGAGGGCGTTGTGGTCCAGCAGGGCTTCGACGGTGTCGGCTTCATGAACTTCCAGACCACCGCCTATCCGGTGCCGGAATGGAAGGGGCGAGGCTTCTTCGAATACACGGTCGGAAACATCGATACCCGACTGACCTTTACCTATACGGACAGCTATCGGGATCAGCGCGCTGACCTGGGAACCGGGCCGTTCGCCCCGAACCCGTACATCGTCGGCAATCCGGTCCTGACGCAGGGAGGCACGATCGCCAGTCAGCTGACGACCGACTTCAACCTGCTTTATCACTTTGGTGATGCAACGACCTTCTCGTTCACGGCCATCAATCTGACCGATGAGGATCCGAGCTTTTCCAGGCAGGACTACAATTACGACCCGTTCACCGGAAATCCGGTCGGCCGGGTGATCCGGGTCGGATTCAATACCGAATTCTGATCCGGCAAGGTGAGAAACGAAAAGGGCTCCGACTGAAAGGTCGGGGCCCTTTTTAGTGGATTGGGCTTCGCGCTCCGGGGCCTCTCCCCGGTCGAGGAGGGGCGGGTTATCCCCCGCACAACGCACACAAATCGTCATCCTGACGAAGGTCAGGACCTAGTCTCGCAGGCGCGATTTCACCAATTTTGGCAACGGCTTCGCGTCGCAGTCTGGGTCCCGATTGCCATCGGGATGACGGTGTGTAGGGTGGGGACAGAGACAAACTTATCCCCACCCCTACCAGCCAGGCGATAATGCCTTTGGTTTTCGGGACGGGAGGCGCGAGCTCAGTCACTTGTGCCCGGAAGCGAGCGGAGCCTGTCCGCGCCTTGGATGTGACACTCCAAAGCTCCGGCAGGGCGTGCGACCAGGTCGCGGGGCACTAAACGACCGACCCCATCTACCTGACGCATTGGAATCGGGGGCGAGAGCGTCCGGGAAAACTCCGCGAACGGGATGTCGGCGATGTCACGTTTTTCAAATCAAACCGGTTGACGGCATTGGCCGACATCCCGTTCCCCTCTCTACCCGAAACGCCAGGCGATCACGCCGTGGCGCCATTGGCGCTTGGGTCAGTCCTTGAACGGTCTGGGGGGCGGTGAGAACAGGCCGTAGGCCAGCGTCGAGGCGTAATAGGCAAAGGCCGCATCCGGATCGACGCCCTGGATCCAGTCGCGCAGGTCATGGGCCGAATTGAGTGCCCCCATGATCGCCTGGCTGGCGACAAGCGGGTCGATCGGGCGCACCGAGCCTTCGGTAATGCCATCGATCATCATGCCGGCGAAGCGTCGTGCCATGCGGTTGGAGCGGTCCAGAACATCATCGCGCAATTCATTGGGCAGGGCCTGCAATGCCGTTGTCCGCAGAAGCGGAAACTCGCTGAACAGCTGCACATTCAGCAACGTCGCCATGGAGGAGGATAATTGCTGCCAGTGATCACCACCCGCCTTGGTCGCGGCTCGCTGGACCAGCGAAACCCGTCCATAGGAGCGTCGGAAACACTCCAGAACCAGCTCGTCCTTGGCTTCGAGGTGATGGTAGAAACTGCCCTTGGTGACGTTGAGTTCCGAGGCGATCTGCTCGACCGAAGCACCCCGATAGCCGCGTTCATTGATCAGGAAGGTCGCGGCGCGGGCGAAATTGCCGGGCATGCCCTCAATGCCGACCTTCAATTCCGACTCGTCGATCGGAAGGAGGGCCGGTGTCCAGCCAGCGCCATCCATGGCGATGCCGTGTTCGAAAATCTCGATCATCCGGTGAATTACGCGTTCATAATCGCCGGTCGAGTACTGCGACAGCCAGGCCGGCAGCCAGAACATGTTCTGGACCAGGACGTGGGCACGAATGGTGCCGAGGATCTTTTCCTCGGCATTCTTCGGCGCATCGAAGAAAGTGCGAAGTTTGCGGAAGACCTGGACATAGCGCGTGGTGAGTTCGCTGCCGAAGGGCTCGTTCAGGGCGCGAATGTCCGAGATCACGGCGATCGGGCGTTCGACCTCGGCATTGATGCGCGCCTGCAGATCGAAATTCAGCCGGATATAGCGTTCGACACGCGCTCTCGGATTTGCTTCGGACGCGGCGTTGGCGACCATGTCCTCGATCCGCTCGAGTGCGCGCTCGAGCACGGCGGCGGCCAGCAATTCCTTGCGTTTGAAGTAGTAGGTGATGCTGGTGGTGTTCAGGTCAACCAGCTGGGCGACGTCGACGAAGGTCATGCCGCGCACACCATGGCGGTTGATCAGTGTGGCGGCGGCGTCGAGGATGAGCTCGCGCTTTTGATGGAAGCGGCGGGTCTTCGCCGTGTCCGTGGATTTCGGAGTCGCATTCATATCATTCGCTTAGCAGAGTTTGTTTATCTGGTCACGCGGCCCGACGTGTCGATTGTGCGAGTCATCCCTCCATTGCGATAGCAAAACCGGTATGGCGCGATCGCCTCTGATGGATTGTAAAAAGATCGTGATATCAGAACGTTTTCAGGGCTCATATGCGGTGTTGTCGGGGCGCAGTGTAACCATTTACCGAGGAAACGGTATGTCTTAGTTTGCTGCGGCGCGGGATGGCCGCGCCGAGGGTTTCTCGACCGGGATGCGCTATGACTGCTTCGATAGGGACTGCTGCGACAGGGGCAGCTGCGGCCGGGGCGTCACCGCCTGAAGAAATTGACCTGCACCGGCTGGCCGCCTGGCTTGCGACGGAAATCGACGGGTTCACGGGACCGGTCCGCTTGACGAAATTCCCCGGCGGGCAGTCCAATCCGACCTATCGTCTGGACACTGCCGACGCGTCTTGTGTGCTGCGTCGCAAACCCTTCGGCCCGCTCCTGCCGTCGGCCCATGCTGTCGATCGCGAATACCGCTTGATCTCCGCCTTGCATCCGACCGGATTCCCCGTCGCTCAACCCCGTGCCCTGTGCACCGATGACAGCGTGATTGGCTCGATGTTCTACGTCATGGAACTGGTCGACGGTCGTTCGCTGGCAGATGGCAGTCTGCCGGGTGAGATGCCGGAAAACCGGTCCGCCATGTATCGGGAGCTGACCACAACATTGGCCAGGCTCCACAATGTTGATCACGTCGCCGCCGGACTGGGTGATTTTGGACG
The DNA here is from genome assembly GCF_048268525.1 of Maricaulis sp. Classification (GTDB taxonomy): domain Bacteria; phylum Pseudomonadota; class Alphaproteobacteria; order Caulobacterales; family Maricaulaceae; genus Maricaulis. The sequence continues at coordinate 249,929 of NZ_JBLWVH010000001.1, forward strand.
GCCGGGCAATTACTTCGAGCGGCAGGTCGCCCGCTGGACCCGGCAATACCGGGCGTCCCAGACCGACGATCTTGCCGAGGTCGAGAGGTTGATTGAATTCCTGCCCCGGACAATTCCGGAACAGGCCCGAACCTCGATCATTCATGGCGACTATCGCATCGACAACGCGCTGTTCGAGCCCGGCGGGACCCGCATCAAGGCCGTTCTGGACTGGGAGCTCTCCACACTTGGCGATCCGCTCGCCGACTTCACCTATTACGCCATGCAGTGGGCGATGCCGTGGGAGGACGGGGGTGCCGGTCTGGAAGGCGTCGATTTCGCAGCAACCGGTATTCCAAGGCTGGATCAGACCGTGGACCTGTATTGCTCCCTGACCGGGCGTGACGGTGTCCCGGCGCTGGACTGGTATTTTGCCTACAACCTGTTCCGGCTGGTCGGGATTGTTCAGGGTATCAAGAAACGGATCCTGGACGGCAATGCGTCCAGTGACAAAGCAGAAGCGACCGTGGCGCGCCTGGTTCCGCTGGCTAAGCGGGCTTGGCACTTTGCCCGGCAGGCGGGCGCCTGAGGCCGGACGGTCAGGTGCTTGCGGATTCAATCGGGAGGGGCGCGATGTCCATGTTCAGTCTGGCGGGAAAGTCCGCCATCATTACCGGTGCGGCCTCCGGGATCGGTCGCGCATCGGCCATCCTTTTTGCGCAGGCCGGTGCCAGCGTCCTGGTCTGCGATCGTGCGGCAGCGGTTGAGGAGACCGCCGAGGCGATCCGGGCTGCCGGCGGGACGGCGAGCGCGATGGAGATGGATGCCGGCTCGGGCGCGGATGTCAGCGCAGCAGTCGCCGAGGCAGTCGCAAGGTTTGGTCGACTCGATATCGCCTACGCCAATGCCGGTATCACCGGCGGCCTGCCCGAATTCTTCGAAACTACCGAAGAGACCTGGGCCGATGTGCTCCGGGTCAATCTCATCGGACCCTTCCTCCTCATCAAGCATGCTGCACCCGAGATCATGAAGGCCGGGGGCGGGTCGATCGTCTGTACGGCGTCGGTCGCCGGATTGCGCCATGGCGCCGGTCCGGTTGCCTATTCGGCGTCCAAGGCCGGGGTCATCAACCTGGTCCAGCACGCCTGTCAGAGCCTGATCGGGACCAATGTCCGCGTCAACGCGATCTGCCCCGGATTGACCGAAACAGGCATGACCAAGCCTCTCTACGATCAGGTTCGGGCTGCCGGCCGGGAAGACCGGATCGGTCAGCTCAATCCGCTGCAACGAGGCGGCGAGCCTGAAGAGATTGCCGCCATGGCGCTGTTTCTCGCATCGCCGGCATCCAGCTATGTCAATGGACAGGCCATCCCGGTTGATGGCGGATTGTCGACATCACACCCGGTGTCGCCCGCGACACAGAAGGCGTCAAAGATGGCGCTGGATTCTTTGAAGGACGACTGATGTCGCTACCGCAGATACTGGCCGCCGCTGAAGCCACACAGTCATCCCTGACTGTGGATATTCCCGACACCTGGATGCAGGGACGCACGGCCTATGGAGGGCTGACTGCGGCCCTTGCCCTTGAAGCGGCCATGCGGTCACAGCCGGATCTGCCGCCCCTGCGCTCGGCGCAGATTGCATTTGTCGGGCCGCTGGCCGGTACAATCACGGTCAGGACCGAGCTCCTGCGTCGTGGCCGGACCGCCGCCTTCATCGAAGCCAATGTTTTCGCCGACGGGAAATTGGGCCTGAAGGCGTTGTTTGTGTTCATGGTCGGGCTTGAATCCAGCATCGATCATGCCGAGGCTTCGCGGCCGGACGTTCCGGATTTCGCCGATGCGGCTCCCGCCATGGCGAACCCGGATCCGAAATTCTTCACCTGCAATCTGGAGTACCGACACGCGCTCCCGCTGGAAGAGCGCCACAGGCCGGACTTCATGCGCTGGGTTCGACTGAAGGATCGCGATGGCCTGCACCCGATGGTCGAGTTGATGGTCATTGGAGATGCCTTGCCGCCGGCTGCCATGGCGCTGTTCTCCAAGCCGGGACCGATCAGCTCGATGACCTGGCAGATCAATCTGCTGATGGCGGAGCCCGTCACCACGGACGGCTGGTGGCTCAATCGGTCGACCGCCGACCTGGTCCGTCATGGCTCGTCCAGCCAGGCCATGCAGCACTGGAACGCCGATCGCGAACCGGTCATCACCGGTATGCAGAGCGTGGCGATTTTCGTCTGATCGCCCTGTCGGTTTCGCCCATTTCAACCGCTCCCTTTCCCTGAATCCTGCTATGGGTTTGCCAGTGATTTGGCTAAAGATGTGGATGCTTGCGGCGCTGATCGAATACAGGGTATGAAATGCGGCCGGGCCGCTTCCGGTCGGTCGAGTGTATCAAGTGGCAGCGTCAATCGCCCGCAAAGGGTCGAGAAACAGGAGATGGGGATGTCGGTAATTACAACGCGCAAGGACGGTGATGTCCTGGTCGTCACGTCCAACAACCCGCCGGTCAACGCGCTGGGTCAGGCTGTCCGCAAGGGTCTTGTCGATGCCATGGCCGAGGCAGCGGTCGACGACGCGGTCAAGGCAGTCGTTATCAATTGCGAAGGGCGGACCTTCTTCGCCGGGGCCGACATCACCGAATTCGGCAAGCCGCCGGTCGGCCCGTCCCTGCCGGAAGTGATCGACACGATCGAGGCGAGCGCCAAACCGGTTGTTGCGGCCATTCATGGAACCGCCCTCGGTGGCGGTCTGGAGGTCGCACTGGGTTGCCACTACCGGATTGCCGTCGCCTCCGCGAAGCTGGGTCTGCCGGAGGTCAAGCTGGGATTGTTGCCGGGGGCTGGCGGCACCCAGCGCCTGCCGCGTGTGGTCGGCGTCGAAGCGGCGCTGCCCATGATCGTCAAGGGCGATCCGATCCCGGCCGCCGCCGCCGAGCGGATCGGCCTGGTCGACAAGCTGGTCGCCGATGATCAGCTCGCCGAGAGCGGGATCGCCTTCGCGCGCAGTGTGTGTGCCGCCGCATCCCACCCGGTCTCAAGCGCTCGTACGGACAGGCTCGACACGACATTGAGCGATGAATTCTTCAACAACTTCCGCAAGACCGAGTTGCGACGATTGAAGGGATTTGAAGCGCCGGAGGCCTGTATCGAGGCTGTCCGCGCTGCTCTTGAACTGCCATTCGCCGACGGTGTGAAGAAAGAGCGTGAGCTGTTCGGCAAGCTGGTCTCCGGCACCCAGTCACGCGCCTTGCGTCATGTCTTCTTCGCCGAGCGGGCTGCCAGCAAGATAGACGATATCCCGGCGGACACACCGGTCCTGCCCATCGCCAGGGTCGGCATTCTCGGCGCCGGTACGATGGGCGGTGGCATCGCCATGAATTTCCTGACCGCCGGTATCGAGGTCACCATTCTGGAAAGGGAGCAGGAACCGCTGGACCGCGGTGTCGCGATCATCCGCAAGAATTACGAACGCTCGGCATCGCGCGGCAAGTTCACTGCCGAGCAGGTGGAGCAGTGCATGGGGCGGCTGACACCGACCCTCGACATGAAAGGCCTCGCTGATTGCGACCTGGTGATCGAAGCCGTGTTCGAGAACATGGACGTCAAGAAGGAGGTCTTCTCCAAGCTCGACGCCATCGTCAAACAGGGCGCGATCCTGGCCTCCAACACATCCTATCTCAATGTCGACGAGATGGCGGCCATGACCCAGCGGCCGGAAGCCGTGCTCGGGCTGCACTTCTTCTCGCCGGCCAATGTGATGCGCCTGCTGGAGGTGGTCCGCGCCGAGAAGACATCACCGACCGTGCTCAAGACGGCGATGGCACTGGCCAAGAAGGTCGGCAAGGTTGCTGTGGTGTCCGGTGTCTGTCACGGCTTCATCGGCAACCGTATGCTGTCGCCACGCCAGCAAGCCGCCAACGCCATGTTGATGCAGGGCATTACGCCTTGGGCGGTTGACGACGCGCTGACGGATTTCGGCATGCCGATGGGCCCGTTCCAGATGGCGGACCTGGCCGGTCTGGATCTGGGCTGGAACAAGGAGGCTTCGAAGGGCGAAACCATTCGCGACGTTCTGTGCGAGCGGGACCGTCGCGGCCAGAAAAATGGCAAGGGCTTCTACGATTACGACGAGAACCGCCGCCGCACCCCGTCAGCTGAGGTTGAAGAGGTGATTGCCGCCTTCGTCGCCCGGTCCGGGCAGGCGCCGCAATCATTCTCACCCGAAGAAATTCGCAATCGCCTGCTCTTCCCGATGATCAATGAGGGGGCGAAAATCCTCGACGAAGGCATGGCGCAGCGAGCGTCGGACATCGATACCGTCTGGATCAATGGCTATGGCTGGCCGGCCTATACGGGAGGTCCGATGTTCTGGGCCGACACGATCGGACTTGATATTGTTGTCGCGGGCCTGAAGTCCTTCGGGCACGAGGTGTCACCCTATCTCGCCGGCAAGGCAGCAAACGGTGAACGTTTCAACGGCTAGGGATCATTTCATCCCGGACCCGCGCCAGCCCTTCTTGCGCAGCTCGGTCTTCACGTCTTCGGTGTGTTCGCCGAGGCCCGGGGATCGGGTCGTTGCCCCCGTTTCGCTGCCCGACATGTGAATCGGTGAGCGGATTCCCGGAATGCCATCCGAGGTGATCTCGAGCCCGCGATGTTGGACTTGTGGATCGCGAAACGCCTCGGCGACCGAGTTGATGGGGCCGCCAGGTACCCCGTTATCTTCCAGCAGCGCCAGGGCATCGGAGCGGGGCATGGCCGCCAGCCTGTCGGCCATCAGCGCGGCGAGGGTCGCGCGGTTGCCGACGCGTTGGGCATTGGTCCGATTGGCGGCCAGTACGTCATCGCCGAGAGCGAGCGCCCTGGCCAGGCGCTCGAACTGACTGTCATTGCCACAGGCAATGATGATGTGGCCGTCCGCGCAGCTGAACTCCTGGTAGGGCACGATTGAAGGGTGGGCATTGCCGATCCGGCGCGGCGAATCTCCCGTGGCGAGGTAGTTCATCGCCTGGTTGCCGAGGACCCCGATCATTGAGTCCAGCAGAGCCATATCAATGTACTGGCCCTTGCCGGTCCGTTCTCGCTGGGCGAGGGCGGCCTGGATCGCGATGGTGGCGTAAAGTCCGGTGAAGACGTCCGCAAAGGCGACGCCCAGTCTCTGCGGTGACCCGTCGGCCTCGCCGGTCAGGTCCATCACGCCGCTCATCGCCTGGATGGCGAGGTCATAGCCGGCTCGGCTGGCGTAGGGACCGGTTTGGCCAAAGCCGGTCACTGAACAGTAGACGAGACGCGGGTGGTCGCCGGCGAGACTGGCATGATCCAGACCATATTTGGCCAGCCCGCCAACCTTGAAATTCTCGATGACGACATCGGCATCGGCGATCAGGGCGCGGACGAAATCGAGATCGTCCGGCCTGCGAAAATCTGCTGTTACGGACCGCTTGCCGCGATTGCAGGCATGGAAATAGGCGGCGGATCGCCCGCTCTCATGGTCAATCCAGGGCGGTCCCCAGGTCCGGGTGTCATCGCCGGCAGGGCTTTCCACCTTGACCACATCGGCGCCGAGATCGGCCAGGGTCTGCCCGACCCAGGGGCCGGCCAGGATGCGCGCCAGCTCGACGACCTTGAGGCCGGAGAGGGCGCGGTCTGCCGCCTCCTTCATTGCGTGATTTCGCCGGTATCGAGGAAGGGCGAGGCGTCGAGGTTCTCGGCGTCCATGAGCTCGGCGATACGCTGCAGCGAGGCAATCAGCATGTTCTGTTCCCAAGGCTGAAGCTCGCGGAAGGATCGCAGGAAACCGGCCTGAAGCAATTCCGGCGCGGTTTCCCCGGCTGCTATGCCGGTCTCGGTCAGGTGCGCCATCACAACCCGCTTGTCGGTGTCGCTTTTCACCCGCTCGACCAGGCCCGCCTGGGTCAGCCGGTCGAGGATGGAGGTGATGGTGGCCTGGCTGAGCGAGACGGCACGAGCAATCGCACTGGGCGACAAATCCCCTCGCTTGCGAAGTGTGTCGATCACGACCAGCTGCGGCGCGGTCAGCCCGGTCGCTTTGACCAGGCGCTTCGATTGAAGGTCGATCGCGCGCGTAATCCGTCGGAGGGACACAAGAATTTCGTCGTGATCGCTCATTCGGCTCGCCTGTCTGAAGTCCTAATTGGATTTACTCGCAGGTTCGCGGAAATCCAACAGGTTTGAGCCCAGTGATTTTGGAAATCTTGTTCGATGTCAAAGAATCTGTGCCCGACAAACCGGTGAAACAGAATGTCCAAATTCGCTCCAGCTCTGTCACATTCAAGTAACGGGTGCATATTTACCATTCTAATTCAGCAGCTTGTATGTGAGGTGGCGGGGTGGTCCGGTCCCGAAATGCTTCGCCTAAAAAGTTTCAACTCAAAGCTATGGTGGCCAGTCCGTACCGAAATCTCTACACACACTTCAAAATGTAACGCCACAAGGGACTGTCACTACGTCATGATGAAGCAACGGGCACTTTCAACGACCTTTCTGACCGCCGCGACCCTGTCGCTTGCCGGGGCCGGCCTCGCCGCCGCCCAGGTGGACGTCATTACCGTTACCGCCACCAAGCGGGAGCAGAGCACCCAGGATATTCCTCTTGCCGTGAACGCGATGAATGAGGAAACGCTGGACGAGCTCGGCGTTGATGTCTTCACCGATTACCTGCAACAGCTGCCGGGCGTGACCGCCGGCGGTTCCGGTCCGGGACAGGCCACGATCTATATCCGCGGTCTCGCTTCGACGACGCCGAACCTGACCACGGCCGGTGTGGCCGGTCTGGCGCCGAACGTCGCCCTCTATCTCGACGAGCAACCGGTATCGCAGCCGGGCCGAAACCTCGACGTCTATGCAGCCGACCTGGCGCGCGTCGAGGTTCTGCCGGGACCGCAAGGCACGCTGTATGGTGCGTCCTCGCAGGCCGGTACGGTGCGCCTGATCACCAATCGTCCTGATCCGTCGGCCTTCTATGCCTCGTCAAACTTTGCCGTGTCCTTCACCGAAGGCGGCGAGATGTCGAACAAGGTCGAGGCCGTCGTCAACGTGCCGGTCGCCGACAACTTTGCCCTTCGCGGTGTGGTTTATGTCGATCAGCAGGGCGGCTATATCGACAATGTTCCGGGCACCCGCAACGCGTCCGAGTCGGCCCGTTTCCGGCCTGCCGGCACAATGCGTGACAATGGCGTTCCGGTGAGCGCGACTCGCGCCGGTTTCCAGTCCACGGCCGACCTGTCCAATGTCACCTTCCTGGACGCCAATAATTCGTCGCTTCTGGAGAAGGATTTCAACGACACGACCTATTCCGGTTTCCGTCTGAGCGCGCTGTACGACTTCAATGCAGACTGGTCGCTGACCGTCATGCACATGCAGCAGCAGCTGGACTCCGAAGGCGTGTTCTTCATGGATCCCAACCTCGACGATCTGGAAGTCCAGCGCTTCGAGGAAGACGAGCTGGACGACTATTTCCACAATACGAGCTGGACGCTGGAAGGCCGTCTCGGCGCTCTGGAAATGGTCTATACCGGCGCCTACACGGATCGGAATACCGATCAGCGCGTCGACTATTCCGACTATCTCTTCGTCGGTCAGTACCTGCCCTATTATATCTGTGACGCCTCGGTCTCCTATCCGGGTGCGGCCGACCCGTCGGGCACCTGTCAGGCGCCGAACCTGTTCGTCCAGTCGGACACGCGGACCAAGGTCTTCACGCAGGAGTTGCGCTTCAACACGCCGGCAGATCGCCGTATCCGCGCGACCTTCGGCGGCTTCTACTCCGACATGGAAGTGGCCGAGCGCAATGACTTCACCTATCCGGGTTCGGTCAATGCGATCTCCTTTGATGGCGTTACCACCGGTTTCGCCCCGAACTATCCGTTGACCAACCTCGCCGTGACAGGTGCGGTTGGATCGGCTTCGCCGGGCTATTTCTCCGACCCGGGGCCTTTCCCGGCCGGCGTGATCTTCCGCAATGACGTGCTGCGCACGGACGAACAATACGGCGTTTTCGGTGAGGCCACATTTGACCTGACCGAGCAGTTCTCCGTCACGCTGGGTGCTCGTTACTATGACATCGAAGTTGACCTGGTCGGCAGTGCAAACGGCTCCTTCTTCAATTTCGGCCAGACCGACGACGCCCAGGTCTTCGGAACAAATATCTCGGCCCTTTACGCGCCGGACAATCCGTTCGGAAATCCGGACGTCGCGGCGACTGACGGCTTCATCTTCAAGGGCACGCTGGAATGGCGTCCGACCGACGGGGCGCTGTTCTACGCGACGGTCTCGGAAGGCTTCCGCCCGGGTCTGCTCAACCGCCCTGGCGGCGCGGCCGGACCGGGTGGCTACACCGTTCCCTACGCGTTGGAAACGGATGATGTGATCAACTACGAACTCGGTTGGAAAACCGATCTCTTTGACAACCAGGTCCGCTTCAACGGCAACGCCTTCATGGTCGAGATCGAGAACCTCCAGACGACGATCTTCGACCCGTCCATCACCAACCTCTTCTTCTCGGACAACGCAGCCAATGCGGAAATCCGCGGCCTCGAAGGGGATGTCACCTGGGCACCGGCCAGCATTGAAGGTCTGACCGTTGTAGGTGCCTTCTCGCTGCTCGATACCGAGATCACGGAAGTCCTGACCCCGACGAGTGACATCGTGGCCGGTTCGGAGCTGGCTTTCGCTCCGAGCTATCAGGCGAATGTCCGGGTCCGCTATGAGTGGTATCTGGAAAACGGCATGATGGCGCACGTGATGCCGCAAGTGACGATGACCGATGACAGCGTTTCTGACGTCATCGAGATCAACAAGGCGGATGTCGAGGGCTACACCTCGCTGAACTTCACGACGGGCCTGACCGGCGAGAGCTGGTCGGTCGAATTGTTCGCCAACAATCTCACTGATGAACGCGGCGAGATTGCCAATAACTTCGTCTTCGATCGCGAGCGCGTCACGGTCATCCGTCCGCGGACGATCGGCGTGCGTGTCGGGGTGCAGTACTAGGCCCTGACAAGCCGCTGGCCCAAGGCCACAATGGAAAGCGTCTCCGGGAGGGGACGCTTTCTGTTTTCCGAAAGACAGGCGGAGACCCCTGCGTGGCAGAAGAGACGGACATCCACGTCCAGGCGCTGAAGACGGCGCAAAAAGAGATGTATGAGGGCCGTTTCGATGCGGCTCAGGAGACGCTGCAGCCGGTTCTGGAGGTGTCTCCGGACCATGTTGAAGCGCTCTACATGCAGGCCGTGTGCGCCCGTTACCTCAAACGCCACGGAGAAGCCCGCGACGCGCTTGACCGCGTCAAGCGTGCCTCACCCGACTTTGGCCGTGCCTATCAGGAAGAAGGTCATCTCCTGCGGGCGCTGGGCGACGACGCCCGGGCCCTGATCGCCTATCAGCGCGCCTGCCGTTTCAATCCGGCGCTTGTCGCCAGCTGGCAGGCCCAGTCGGAATTGCTGCAAGCGGCCGGTCGTCCGGCAGAGGCCAGTGGCGCGGCGGCGCAGGCCGAACGGATCAATGCCCTGCCGCGCGAGCTGGTGTCGGTCACCCATCTGCTGCACGAAGGCAAATTGCTCAAGGCGGAACAGCTCTGCCGGGCCTTCCTCCAGAAAACGCCCCATCATGTCGAGGCGATGAGACTGCTGGCGGAGATCGGGTCGCGTTTCGGCGTGCTTGAAGATGCCGATTTCCTGCTCGAGAGCGCCATCGGCTTTGAACCGGACAATACCCAGCTCCGGCTCGACTACATCCAGATCCTGCGCAAGCGGCAGAAGTTTGCGGCCGCGCTTGATCAGGCCCGAAAGCTTTGGGAGAGCGATCGGGACAATCCGCTGTTCAAGTCGCACTACGCCATCGAGTGCATGCAGACCGGAAATTATGACGAGGCTTTGACGCTGTTCGAGGAAATCCTCGTCACGCTGCCCGGCGATCCTGCGACACTGACATCTCGTGGGCATGCGCAGAAAACGCTCGGACAGCATGACGACGCGGTCGCCAGCTATCGGGCGGCGTTTGCCGCCAAACCCGATCACGGGGATGCCTGGTACGGGCTGGCCAATCTCAAGACCTATCGTTTCACCGATGACGAAGTCACAGCCATGCAGGCGCTGGAAGCCGGAAGCGAGTTGGCATTCCAGGATCGCGTCCATCTGAGCTTTGCCCTGGCCAAGGCATTCGAGGATCGTGAGGACATCGCCCGGGCGTTCGACTTCTACGAGAAGGGCAACACGCTCAAACGCGTCCAGACGCGCTATACGACCGAGCAGATGAAGGCGGAGCTCGATGCCCAGGCCGAGATTTGTGACGAGGCGCTGTTTGCCAGTCAGTCGGGCAAGGGATGCGCCGATCCAGACCCGATCTTCATCGTCGGGCTTCCAAGGGCCGGGTCCACGCTGCTCGAGCAAATCCTGGCTTCGCACAGTCAGGTCGACGGCACTTTGGAACTCCCCAATATTCTCGCCCTGTCGCATCGATTGCGGGGGCGGCAGCGGCTGAGCGACAAGACACGCTATCCGCGGGTGCTGCACGAGCTGGATGCCGGGCAACTGGAAGCGCTGGGCCGGGACTATATCGAAAACACCCGCATCCATCGGGCCGGTGCGCCGCGCTTTACCGACAAGATGCCAAACAATTTCCGGCATATCGGCCTGATCAAGCTGATCCTGCCCAATGCCCGCATCATTGATGCGCGACGCCACCCGATGGCCTGCTGTTTCTCCGGCTTCAAGCAATTATTCGCGGAAGGCCAGGAATTTACCTACGGGCTCGAGGAGATCGGTCACTACTACCGAAATTATGTGGCGCTGATGGATCATTGGGACCGGGTGCTGCCCGGGCAGGTCCTGCGCGTGAACTATGAGGACGTCGTCTCAGACCTTGAAGGCCAGGTTCGACGCATTCTCGACCATTGCGACCTGCCATTCGAACAGGCCTGCGTCGATTTCCACACGACAGAGCGTGCGGTCCGGACGGCCAGTTCGGAACAGGTTCGCCAGCCGATCTTTGATGCGGGCGTGGCGCAGTGGAAGAAATTCGAACCGCATCTCGACCCGCTCAAGCGTGCGCTGGGTGAGGATATACTGGCCCGAGCGGGACAAGGAACATCATGACCAGACGCCTCTACAAGACCGATCATGAAATCGGGCAGGACAATATTTCCGTGCTCGGCCTCGATGTTCACAACCCGGTTTTCTTCATCTCGGCGGTTATCATGATCGGCTTCGTGACAGCGGCCGTCTTGATGCCGGAAGCCGTTTCGGCAGGCCTGTTCGCGGCGCGAGACTGGGTGCTGGCGACATTCGACTGGTTCTTCGTGCTTGGGGTCAATCTGGTCTTCCTGTTCTGTCTGGTCGTCATGGTCTCGCCGCTCGGCAAGCTGCGCATCGGCGGCAGCTCGGCCAAACCGGATTTCTCGACCCGGTCCTGGCTGGCCATGCTGTTCTCCGCCGGCATTGGTATCGGGCTGATGTTCTGGGGGGCGGCAGAGCCGCTGGCCTATCATACTGACTGGTTCGGCACGCCGCTGGGCGTTGAGCCCGGCACCGACGCATCGGCCCGGTTGGCGCTGAGCGCGACCATGTTCCACTGGGGCCTGAATGCCTGGTCGATCTATGCGGTCCTGGGTCTGGCCCTGGCCTATTTCACCTTCTCCAAAGGCCTGCCGCTGACGGTGCGCTCGGCTTTCTACCCGCTTCTCGGCGAGCGAATCTGGGGCTGGCCTGGCCACCTGATCGACCTCCTCGCGGTGGTCGCAACCCTGTTCGGGCTGGCCACATCGCTGGGACTGGGCGCGCAACAGGTCGCCAGTGGCCTCGACTTCCTGTTCGGGATCGACCCGGGCATCCTGACCCAGATCATCGTCATCGGCTGCATCACCTCCATCGCGATCGTGTCGGTGGTGCGCGGTCTGGATGGCGGCGTGAAGGTACTGTCCAACATCAACATGGTCATGGCCGGCATCTTCCTGCTGTTCATCTTCATCGTCGGACCGACGCTGCTGATCGCCAACGGTTTCTGGGAGAACACCGTCGATTATGTCCGCGATTTCCTGCCGCTGGCCAATTGGGTCGGACGCGAGGACACCGAATGGTTCCATGGCTGGACCGTATTCTATTGGGCCTGGTGGGTATCCTGGTCGCCCTTTGTTGGCATGTTCATCGCACGGGTGTCCAAGGGGCGGACGGTCCGCGAATTTCTGGTCGCCGTGATCTTCGTGCCGATGCTGATCACGATCGCCTGGTTCTCGACCTTCGGCGAGACCGCGATTTTCCAGTATGAAAATGGTATCGGCGAGCTGGCCGACGGGGTCGGCGAGGTTTCGCTGGTCCTGTTCCAGATGCTCGAACACCTGCCGTTTGCCGCGATCACCTCGGGGATTGCCATCGTCCTGGTCTTCGTCTTCTTCGTGACCTCGTCCGACTCCGGCTCGCTTGTTATCGACTCGATCACAGCTGGCGGCAAACTGCATGCGCCCGTGCCGCAGCGGATTTTCTGGGCGTCCATCGAGGGTCTGGTTGCCGCGGTCCTGCTTTATGGCGGTGGAGCGCAGGCCCTGCAGGGATTGCAGGCCGGCGCGATCACGGCCGGTCTGCCCTTCATGGTCGTGCTTCTGGTGTGCTGCTACAGCCTCTGGAAGGGGTTGTGGTCGGATTTGCGGGCCCAACGGGCGCTGGAGGCGGCGCAGGACAAACCGGTTGAAGCGGAAGGCTAGCCGCGGTTCAGCGGCTGGCTCACAGCCACTTCATCATCCTGAATATCCAGATCTGCACGGCGCTGATCCCGCCCAGGATGACCAGGAAGATCCAGAAGGCGCTGGGCAGGTCGGCGCCGGGGATTCCGCCGACATTGATACCCAGCAAACCGGTCAGAAAGCCCAGCGGCAGGAAGATCGCGGCGACGAGTGACAGGACGTAGAGATTCTTGTTCATCCGGTCGGCCAGCGCATTGGCCAGCTCGTCCTTGACGATCTGCGCCCGCTCGCGGATGGCATCGAGGTCCTCGAGATAGCGGGTGATGCGGTCGAGATTTTCCTGCAGGCGACGCCTGTGGCCGGTGTTCAGCCAGTCCAACTCGGATGTGCGCAGATAGGCGATGACGTCGCGCTGGGGGGCGAAATAGCGGCGGAAGATGATGGCCTGCTTGCGCAAGGCGGTGATCTCCTGACGCTCGGCGACAGACGGCTCCTCCATCACCCGTTCCTCGACCTCATCCAGCCGCTCGTGCAGCTGGGTCATCACCGGCTCCATGCGTTCGAACAGGCGGGCCGACAACTGGCCGATGAACTCGCCGGCATCCTTGGGGCCGTTGCCGGATGCCAGCTTGTCCTGGATATCGCGGACGGCCTTGGTCTGGCGCCGCTGGACAGAAATAATGCGCGACGGGTCGACCCAGACACGCACGGAAATCATGTCTTCGGGTTGGGAGTCGGCATTCAGGTTGACGCCGCGCAGGATCATCATGGCGCCGTTCTCGAATTCGAGCAGGCGTGGCCGCGTCTCGTCGGCCAGCAGGGCGTCGATGATCAGCGGGTCGAGATAGTCCAGCTCGTTTTCGATCCACTCGCGACTGGCTGGATGCAGGGCGTCGAGATGAACCCAGGCCAGGGCGTCATCCTGGATTTCGTGGGCGACGGCGGTGCCGCTGAGCAGCTGCCCGCTGCCATCTCCGGTGATCGAGGCGGCGTAGAGAATGCCGGCAGTGTCGTCCATGTCAGCCCTCCAGCACGGAAGCGGATGACTTGATATGCACGTCGCGCTGCGGGAAGGGGATTTCGATCCCGGCATCGCGGAATTTGCGCCAGATCGTGAACATCACCTCGCTCTGGGGCGCCCAGCGACCTTTCACGACATCGCCGATCCAGAACAACAGGGTGAAGTCGACCGAGCTGTCGCCGAAATTGCGCAGGAAGCATTGTGGCTTCGGGTCTTCGATTGTGGACGGGTGCTCGCGCGCCGCTTCCAGGATCAGGGCCTGTGCCTTCTCCAGGTCGGAGCCATAGGAGACGCCAATGCCGATTTCGATGCGGCCACGCGTATTGGTCAGGGTCCAGTTGGTGACGCGGTTGGTGATCAGGTCTTCGTTGGGAACAAGGATCTCCTTGCCATCAAGCGTTTCGATCAGGGTGTAGCGGGCGCTCGACTTGCGCACGAAACCGGACACCCCGTCGGGTAGTTCGATGAGGTCGTCCTGCTCCACCGACCGTTCCAGCAGCAGGATGATGCCGGAGATGAAGTTCGATGCGATCTTCTGCAGACCGAAGCCCAGGCCGATGCCAAGGGCGCCGGAAAACACGGTCAGCGTGGTCAGGTCCAGCCCCATCAGGTCCATGGTCACCAGGAAGGCGACCAGGTAGAGCGCGATCTGGAAAACCTTGGTGATCAGGATGCGGGTGGTGGCGCGCAGCTTGGTCAGCTTGCTCAACCGGCCTTCAACAAGGGCGGCGATGATTGCCGTGGTCCAGAACACCATGGCCAGCACCAGCGCGCCGCGCAGCACGTCATAGGCGCTGACCGCCAGGCTGCCGACGGTAAACGTCAGCATCGGTGTGTCGAGATAGGTCCGGACCGTGTCGAGATGGCCTGACATGCCGGCGGCCAGGACGGCAACAAGCGTCGCGAAGACCAGGATGCCGGCCCAGGCGCCATTCGGTTTGATCAGCGATAACAGGAAGGTCTTCATGCCCGCAGGCCTTTTCTGGTTTGTGGCGCAATCACGCCCCAACCATCAGCCGTACTCTGCGTGCCGGTTCGAGGCAAGCGCTTGCCCGGCCTCAGTAATCACGGCGCCAGCGGATAGAAACGGCGGCGTCGGTGTCGGCCGAGACGCGTGACAGGATGCTGAGATCCGGGGTCAGGGACCATTCGATCAGCGCTTCATTGATGGCCGAGGCACCATTGGCGCCAACCTCGACGTAAACATTGTCACCAAAGCGGCGCCCGCCGACGACCGACAGGTTGCCGTCGGCATTGGTTGAAATGTCGAGGCGGTCAATACCGGCCAGGTCGCGCAGCTGCCCGACAACGTCCAGCAGGCTCTGCCCTGAAAGTTGCGCAGCCAGCTGTGCGGCCTCGAATGCTCCAAGCTCGCTGACCGACTGCTCGAACAATAGCCGGGACAGGATTTCGTCTTCCGGCAGGGCCGGATCGCTGGTCAATGTGATGGTCGGTTCCTGGGCCGAGCCGGTGACCCTGGCGGTTGCCTGGAAGTCTGTCCGGTTGTGAACGGCGCTCAGGTCGACACGGGCATCGCCGGGCGCGCCGTCAAAGGTCACCGTACCGTCCGCAAGCGTGAATCGGCGATTGAACACGAAGGCCGACCCGCCAACCAGGGTCGCGGTGCCGAACAGTGACGGCTTGCTCTCCGGTCCGGTGATGTGCAGGTCGACACCCCACTCGGAGGTGAATGCCCTCGATGAGACATACAGGCCGTTGCTCGCCCGGACCCGGTAATCGATACGGACCGGAAGGCGGGATTCATTCGGGGCGCGGTGATCCTTGGGCTGGTTGATCTCGACGACTTGCAATTGAGGGATCGACGCGGCCCCGTTCAGCGTCGGCTGTGTCCGCAACTGGTCCACCCGGCTTTCCCCGCCCACCAATAGTCCATCGCCATCAAGCGTGAGGTCGATATCACCACTGGCCTGGACCGTCAGTTCCGGGCGGCGTACCGCGACGAAACGCTGGTATTCGAACCGTGCCGAACCGTGTGGCGGGCCATCTTCGTGGAGTTCCAGTTGTCCGTGTCCGGTCAGCCGACCTTCGCGGGCGTCGTTCGCCGACAGGCGCGTCAGCTCAAACCGCGTGCCGCTCATCGCGAGATCCATCTCCAGGTCGGAAATCCGGCTTCCCGCGGTCGTCGCATTGATCCGGCCATCCCGCAGGGCCAGTTCGCCGTCCAGGTGCGGGGCTGAGACTGTGCCGGAAACCGTCAGACCGGCGTCGACCTGTCCGCTCTCCAACAGGATGTCCGATGGCAGGAACAACGCTGCCAGCGCCATCAGCTCTCCATCGGCTTCGATCCGGCCGGACAGGGCAGCATCGGCGTCACCTTGCGGGCGGGCAATATCGGTGGTTGCGCCGGCCCGATTGATCTCGGCACGCGCCACCAGGCCGCCACCGGTCAGATTGAGCACTGAGTGTGCATTGTCCTGCAGGGAGGCTTCGAAAACCAGGTCGAGGGCGGGCATGTCGGGCAGGTCGCTGGTCAGCAGTCCCGTTGCGGCAAATTCCGCGTCACCGCGCCAGATCCCGTCTCGTTCGCGCAGGTCCGCCGTTCCGGAAATCATGCCCTGGGTCGCGGGCATGGCCGTGATATCGGCGAGTACACCAACGGGCAGGCTGTCGATCATCAGGTTGGCAATCGGGCTGATGCCGGCGGTCTCAAGGGTGAGGTCCATACGACCACCCCCGAGCGTAATCGCGGCAGAAGCTGTCACGCCTTCCGGGTTGGTTGCGAAGCGGATGGGCTCAACAGTGGTCCAGTTGTGTGCGGCCCATTTTCCCGAAGGCGACAGGGAAACGGACACGCCGTCATCGGTGAGGACAATCTCGCCGGTTGCGGACAGATCCACATTGCTGCGAACCCGGCCATCGGCACGCGCGGACACGATGATGCGCGACAGCGGGCCGGACAGGGTCAGGTTTGCGGCATTGAGGTCGGCCGCGCCAATCCGTTGGGCTTCCAGGGCAAGCTCCGCATCCAAATGCCCGGCGCGCAGGTCATCGAGCGTTGCGGTGAAGCCGGCCGTCAGGGACATCAGGTCCTCGCGCTCGGCCTGGAGCGCCACGGTCACATCCTGTCCGGCCAGCGCTGCCGATCCGCTGAGTTCGACGTCGTCGAACCGGCCGTCGGTGACGATGAGTTCACTGCGACCGGGCTGATGACGGACGGTCCCGTTGAGCGAGACGTCACCCGTGTCGCGGTCGGCGGTGAGAACCCATTCCAGCGTGGTGGCTGCATCGTCGACCACCCCGCCCAACCGGCCCCTGACACCCAGCCTTGGCGAGTGGAGCCGGACGGGACCGGCCTGTAGCTGCCGCGACGTGGTCACGGCCCGAATCCGCAGGGCCTCGCGGTCCCGCACAAGCCGGAACGCCGTTGCCAGACCGCCGTCAATCTCCACAGCGGAGACCGGGATGGCGCCGGACATCGCCAAATCGCCGGTCGCGCGCCAGTCAAGCGTGTCCTCAAAATCACCACTGAGGGTCAGGTCGAGGGCCGGGCTGCGGGCATTGAAGGTTGAAACGGTCCACCCGGTGCCGGTCGGGCGCAAGCTGGTGCGTGCGGTGATGCCGTCGAGCAGGCCGTCAGCCGCATCGGGCCAGATCATGTCGCTGCCATCGATACGCAAATCCACCGACTGGTCCGGCGCGATGGAAATCTCGATATTTGCGGGTCCGGCCAGGTCAGGATGAACCAGCGAAGTCTCGATGAGGCTGATAGTCGCCTCGCCGACAGGCCAAGCGGCATCAGGTGGCAGGTATCCGCCGGCGATGACAGTCATCTGCTCCGAGGTGATGGCGAAGCCGGGGGCGATCCGCCAGCCGGTATCGCCACCGGTGTTGGCGACGCTGCCCGACAGCCGCAACCGGCCGTCCGCGAGCCGGTCAATCTCTGGCCAGTCAGTCCGGATACCATCCAGATCCAGGCCCAGTGTCAGCCGGGGCAACCCGTCTGACAGGGCAATGCCGACGGATCCGTCGATGCGCTGTACGGACATGTCGGCAAGTTCGACCCCTTCGGCTACGGGGCGAAGCTGAATGTCGAGGCTATCACCCCGGGTCAGGTCTGCTGATCCGCTGACCGAGCGGGTGCGGACACGGTCGCCCGACAGGCGGGCGATCAGGGCCGGGCTGATGTCGAACTCTGCCTGGATGACCGGCGCGGTCACGCCGCGCAATACGAGCCGGCTATCGTTGGATCGGAGGGTCACATGATTGATCGTGACGCCGTCTGCGAGGATACCGTCAGCCTCGACGCGCACCGCTGTGACTTCGGCCGCCAGAGGTTCGGCGACCAAGTCCCAAGCAGCGACATTGATGGTGGCGGCGGCACGCCAGTCACGCTCGTCCCACTCGATGCCCGCTTCCGCCCTGATGTCGCCGTCGGCCCTCAGGGTCAGCTCGCCGCGACCGGATGTGTAATCGCCGTCTGCGTGGCCGGCGATCCGGATGGTTTGATCCGGCAATCGTAACAGGGCCGCCAGTGTTCCGCCGGCCTCTCCATTGGCGATCAGCGTGCCCGCGATGCCTTCCGCCGTGATGCGCAGGTCTGCCGCCAGATCGTCACCCGGGACGTCAAGCCGTTCGACTTGAAGTGACAGATTGCTCGCCCCTGGCCGAATCTGGGCGCTCGCCCCAGCCGTCAGCTCGGCTTGTGGTCCGGCCACGCCCTGTGCCAATTCCAGGCGCGACAGTTCGAGACGATCAAGGTCGACAGCGGGCAATCTCGCAGGGGCGCTTGATCGGTCATTGGCCGGAACCGCCGGGGCGGCGTCGAAAATGGGGCGGCGGGCAATGACCACCTGTTCGACCAGGGCTTCATTGACCCGGACAGGGCGCATCAGGAGGCTTCGGGCCTGCCAGTCGAGCGTGATGGCGTTGGCGGTCAGCCAGATTCCCTCGTCATCGCTCAGGGTCAATTGTTCAATGAACAGCCTGGACAGGGGGTCGCCGCGCACGCCGGAAACCGCGATGCGTCCGACGCCCGCAATCTGGCGTCCGTCCAGCTGGCTGGTGACCAGCCAGCGACCCGGTGCCTGGCTGGCTGCCACTCGCAAGCCGATCGCAATGACCGTGAGACCGATCAAGACAAGTCCCGCCCAGAGCGCAAGGCGTCGTATGAGAGCCAAGCGGTTCACGCTCAGAACGCCTGGCCGAGACTGAAATAGATCTGGAAGGCGGGCTCGCCGCTGCGACGGTCGAGCGGTGTAGCGATGTCGATGCGGACTGGTGCGAAGTCGAAATAGTAGCGGGCACCAACTCCGATCGCACTGCGCATTCCGCCAAATTCCGGGGCGTTGAGGTCTGACGCGATGGCATTGTCCACGAACGCCACCGCGCCCCATTGCGGGTTGATCCGCCAGCGAAGCTCGGTGCTGATTTCGACCACCGACAGTCCGCCGAAGGGCTGGTCGTCACTGCCGACAGGGCTGAGGGACTGGTATTCGAACCCGCGTGCTGACCCGCCGCCGCCGGCGAAGAAGCGCTGATCGGCGGCGAGCGTTGACGCGGAGGTGCCCAGAACGGACCCGATACGGGCCCGCCCGGCTGCGATGAGGTCCTCGCCCAGTTGGAAATAGCCAGCCGCCCTGGCATCCAGGCGGACATACCGGCCGTCCTCGTCGCCGAATGTCAGCGCGGGTGTCATTTGCAGTGACAGGCGTACACCGCCGGTCGGATCAAGCGGATCATTGCGGCTGTCATAGGCTCCGCTCAGATCGAAGGCCGCGGTGACGATGTCGCGCTCGCCATCGACATCAGTCACCCGCGAGGTGTCGAGCGATATGCCGGCGCCGTAGGTCCGTCGCCCATCCCGGCGATTGATGCCGATACCGGCCTCGATCTCGTCCTGGTCATAGGCGTCAGTGGTCTCCCGGGTCACCCCGGAATGGAGGAATAGGGTCTGTGCGTGGCGCCGCCAATGCGGGCGCTCAAGACGTGCCGATGCTGACTGGTTCAGGGTCGCCAGCGTCGTCGACAGCGTCAGGGTCTCGTCCCGCCCGAACATGTTGCGCCGGGTCCAGCGCATGTCCGCACCTGCGCCCTCGCTGGTGGAATAACTCAGGCCGGTCTCGATCGTGTGGCGCGCGGCGGCTGTCAGTGAGACATTGATCGTTCGTTCGGCGGTTTCTGCAGTGGCCGGCCCCAGCGTGACCCTTGCGGAGCGGACGCTGGCCAGCCCGTCAAGGCGCCTTTGATAGGTCAGCATCTCTTCGCGACTGGCCGCCGCGCCACGCCGAAGGGGTGAGATGCGGGCGATGAACTGGGGGTCCCAGGAATCCGTCTCGCGGCTGACATCGCCATATCGCGAAAAGGGTCCGGCCTCGAAGCGGAAGGTGATCAAGGCGTCCTGGCCGGCATGGTCGACGACAACTTCGCGATCCAGCAGTTCGGCGTCAGGCCAGCCGCCATTCTGCAAGGCCCGCAGGGCACGGGCTTCGGCATCGATGACAGGCTGTGCGAGAAGTGGTGCGCCAACGGGCAGCGAGACGGCCGCCAGGGCACTGTCGCGGGCAGCGGAATCGGTGCCGGTCTGCGCGTCCACACGCCTGACCGTGAATTGCGGACCCGGCAGGACTCGCAGGCTCGCGCCGTGCCGGTCATCGACATAGGTATCCACACGGGCGCTGTAATAGCCTCGTGACCGCAACAAGCGGCGCGCCCGGCCAGCCGCTGTCCGGGCATCGCGCATGGCACTGGTGGCCGGAATATCCGCTGAACTCTCGCGATCTCCAACGGCGGCTACCAAGGCCGCCAGCAGCTCGGCATCGCGCACGCCCTGCACATGTGCCAACGGTTCGGCGAAAGCCGCCGGACTGGTCAACAAGACTAGGGCTGCAAGAAGGGCGGTTCTCAAACCGGGTCACCATGGAACTCGATCCAAGGTTTATAAGGCCCGGACGGCGACCTGTCCTCCCCTATTGTGGTGTCAGACTGCGACGCTGTGTTGATCCGTCGAGAACCGGAAATCCGGATCGAGCCGTGCCGCGAGATTGCGGACATAGGGGCGCCCGGCCGCGGTCAGGGTGATCCGCTGACCGTCGATCCGGGCGAGGCCATCCAGGACCATGTCATTGATCTGGTCGACCGGGTCGTCGGCTTCAAGCCAGGTTTCGAACTTGCACAGCAGGGCTGCAATTCGGTCTGCGACGGCCCGCTGGGCAGGGGAACGTTCGATGCCGCGCACCAACATGTCCTTGCCTGCAATCACCGCGTCGGCATAGC
This sequence comes from Maricaulis sp., assembly GCF_048268525.1. GTDB lineage: Bacteria > Pseudomonadota > Alphaproteobacteria > Caulobacterales > Maricaulaceae > Maricaulis. The sequence continues at coordinate 270,857 of NZ_JBLWVH010000001.1, forward strand.
GGACCGGATTGGGTTCGGTCTGGACGTAGCCTTGCGGGCATTCGCTTATCGCGGAGGCGCCAAGCCCGACGAGGATGGTCGAAGGATCAGTGGTGTAGCCCTGGAAGTTGCGGCGAAGTCCGCCGTTTCGCGCGGCTTGGGCAAGTGGATCGCCCGGGCGGGCGAAGTGGTCCAGTCCTATCCGGTCATAGCCGGCTTCGCTGAGGGCTTGTCCAGCGGCCTGCATCTGGTCGAACCGCTCTTCGGCGCCCGGAAGCCGGTTCTCCGGAATGGCGCGCTGGTGTTTCTTGAACCAGGGCACATGCGCATAGCCGAACACTGAAACGCGATCTGCGCCCATTTCGGCGATAGCACCGGCGGTCTCGCGGACTTTGGTGACTGTCTGAGCAGGCAGGCCGTACATCATGTCCATGTTGATGGCCGCGATGCCGACCTCACGCAATCGGTCTGCGGCGGCCTGGACCACGTCGCGTGACTGGGGCCGATTGATCAGCTTTTGAACTTCCGGAGAGATGTCCTGCACACCCAGGCTGGCGCGGTTGACCCCGGTTTCGGCCATTGCGCGGCAGAGTTCGGCGTCCAACTCGCGGGGATCAAGCTCGACGGCAATCTCCGCATCCGCTGTGACATTGAACGCGGTGCGGATGCGATGCATCACGGCGCGAAACTCGTCGGCGCTCAGCATGTCGGGCGAGCCGCCACCGAAATGGATATGGCAGACGCGTGCATCTGTCGGCGCGATCTCGGCCCGTCTTGTGATGTCGATGTCGAGGGCCGTCAGATAGTTGCGAACCCGCTGGTGACCGTTCGGAATCGTGGTGTGGCAGCCGCAATACCAGCACATTGATTTGCAAAACGGGATATGGACGTAAACCGAAAGGGCGGGGGCTTCGCCCTGCTCCTGCATCCAGCCCTGCCATTGTTCAAGTCCTGTGCCGCCGCGGAACTTCGTCGCCGGCGGATAGGAGGTGTAGCGTGGTACGGCCTCGAGAGCGTATTTGGCGATAAAGGTCGGGTCGACGGAGGGCATGCCGGAAATTCTCCATAATTTAATTGAGAGAATAATGCGGTGTTGTCCGGACCGGCATGCGCCCAAAGCGCGCAGGGGGCGGGCGTCGGAGTCGCGCGGGGCGCCGATCAATGGAGATCATGGTCGACCACATGATGCGAGCATGTTAGGGGTAACATTAATCTAGCAGCAGACGCCCGCAGGCCCTGGAGCGTCAAGCAGGAAGCCGGACATGGCCGAACTCGTACCCGTTGAACCGTTTGATATTGTTGTCTTTGGAGCGACAGGGGATCTGGCGCTCCGCAAATTGATCCCCGCGCTCTTTCACCGTTGGTGCGATGGTCAGATCACCGATGACAGCCGGATCATCTGCGCGTCGCGCGATACCATGGAGTCCTCGGTTTTTCAGGAGCTTGCCGCGACCCATGTGATCACCGGAAAAACCTCGGCAGAACGAAAGGCGGCATGGGCTGAATTCGCCGGGCGCCTGGCCTATGTGTCCGTGGACGCTGCAAGCGAGACTGCCGGATGGAGTGATCTGGCCGCGGCGCTCGACCCCGACGAGAACAAGATCCGGCTCTATTATCTGGCCCTGCCGCCCTCGATCTACGGGTCAATCTGTGCCGGCCTGGCGGCGCACAAGCTGAACACGCCGAACGCCCGCATTGTCCTGGAAAAGCCGATCGGGTCGAACTACCACACGGCACGGGCGATCAATGACAAGGTCGGTGAGGTTTTCCGCGAGAACAACATCTTCCGTATCGACCACTATCTCGGCAAGGAGACGGTCCAGAACCTGCTGATCCTGCGCTTCGCCAACTATCTGTTCGAGCCGATCTGGAATGCCAACGGCATCGACCACGTCCAGATCACGGTTGCGGAATCGCTGGGGGCCGGCAAGCGGGCCAGCTATTATGACCGGTCCGGTGCGTTGCGCGACATGGTCCAGAATCACTTGCTCCAGCTGGCCTGTCTGGTCGCGATGGAGCCGCCTGCCTCGCTCGATCCTGACGCAGTCCGGACAGAAAAGCTCAAAGTCCTCAAGGCTCTGCGCCCGGTGACCGCCGTCAATGTGGGCCAGGATGTGGTGCGCGGGCAGTATCAGGCCGGTGCTGTCGATGGCGAGACCGTGCCCGGCTATGCCGAGGAAGTCGGCCATGCGACCCAGACAGAGACCTTTGTCGGTGTCCGGGCCCATGTCGACAATTGGCGCTGGGCGGGGGTCCCCTTCTACCTGCGGACCGGCAAACGCATGGCTGCCCGACGGTCAGAGATTATCGTCCAGTTCAAACCCATTCCGCATGATGTTGTGGGGGCGACGGAAGGCGCGATGCGTCCGAACCGGTTGGTCATCCGCCTGCAGCCGGATGAGGGCGTCAAGCTGATGTTGATGACCAAGGACCCGGGGCCTGGCGGTCTGCGTTTGCGCTATGTGCCGCTCAACCTCGCCTATGCCGAGCATTTTGATCATGACTATCCGGACGCCTATGAGCGCCTGTTGATGGCGGTCGTGCGCGGCAATCTCAGCCTGTTCATGCGACGCGACGAGGTTGAGGCGGCTTGGCGCTGGGTCGACGGAATCATCCAGTCCTGGGAGGACACCCAGTCAAAGCTATATGGCTACCAGGCCGGCACAGACGGGCCCACACAATCCGCCTTGTTGCTCGCCCGAGAGGAAAGGGAATGGTTTGATGGCCTTGGCGACTGAGCAGACAGACACACTGACCGTCCATCCGGACAGGGCAGCGATGGCGGAGGCGCTTGCCGGGCCGATAGCGACTGCTCTGGAGACAGCGATCGCGCGGGATGGCGAGGCTGTGCTGGCGGTGTCCGGTGGCTCGACGCCTGAAGCGCTTTACAAACGTCTGGCGGCAACCGAACTCGACTGGGCACGTGTGTGTGTCGTGTTGGTGGACGAGCGTTGGGTTGACGCGGGAGAGCCAGGGTCGAACGAGACCTTTCTGCGTTCGACCCTGATGACCGGCAAGGCCGCCGCAGCCCGACTGATCGGTCTGAAGGCTCGTGGCGAGACTCCGCTGGACGGTGTGGCGGATGTAACCGCAAGTCTGTCAGGCGTCCGTTTCCCGCCTGACGTGGTGATCCTCGGCATGGGCGATGATGGCCACACAGCGTCCTGGTTTCCGCGTGCCGATGGGTTGGAGACCGCGCTTTCCGAGACCGGCGCGCCGGTGTGCGCGATCCGGGCCCGGCAGACTGCCGTCACCGGCCACCTGACCGACCGCATGACACTGACCCGAGCAGCCCTGGCCGGCGCCGGTATGAGCCTTCTCCTGATCGCGGGTGAGGGCAAGAAAGCGGCCCTGGAATCGGCAATGGCCGATGGTCCGGTCGCCGACATGCCGGTCCGCGCACTGTTGCGCTCCGAAACGGACCGTCCCGATATTCACTGGGCGCCCTGATTTAACCGGACCCACCGAGCATCTGCACGAACGGAAGACGATGATGACCCAGACGATCAACGCGACGCTCGCCGCCGTCACCGACCGCATCCGCGTCCGCAGCGCACCGACCCGTGCCGCCTATCTCGCCCAGATCGCCGCGGCGCGCGAAACCGGACGGAACCGATCCACCCTGTCCTGCGGCAATCTCGCCCACGGGTTCGCGGCATGCGGTGGTGATGACAAGCGCGCCCTCAAGAGCGGTGGATGGGCCAATGTCGGAATTGTCACCGCCTACAATGACATGCTGTCCGCGCACCAACCCTTCGGCCCCTATCCGGACCAGATCAAGAAGGCGCTCAACCAGGTTGGTGCCGTGGGGCAGGTCGCTGGCGGGGTTCCGGCGATGTGTGACGGTGTCACCCAGGGGCAACCGGGCATGGAACTGTCCCTGTTCAGCCGCGATGTGATCGCCATGTCGACGGCTGTGGCCCTGTCCCACAACATGTTCGATGCCGCCCTGTGCCTGGGCGTGTGTGACAAGATTGTTCCGGGCATGATGATTGGCGCGCTGCGCTTCGGCCACCTGCCGGTGATTTTCGTGCCGGCCGGCCCGATGCGCTCGGGCCTGCCCAACCCGGAAAAGGCAAGAGTCAGGCAGCTCTTTGCCGAGGGAAAGGTCGGTCGCGATGCCCTGCTTGATGCCGAGAGCAAGAGCTATCATTCGCCGGGCACCTGCACCTTCTACGGTACCGCCAACTCCAATCAGATGCTGATGGAAATCATGGGGTTGCACATCCCGGGCGCGGCGTTTGTCAATCCGGCCGACCCGATGCGCGCGGCCTTCACACGTGCCGCAGCCCAGCGCGCCGCTGCCATCACTGCCGACAAAACAGACTATGCGCCGATGGGAGAAGTGGTCGACGAGAAAGCGCTGGTGAACGCCATTGTCGGCCTCCACGCGACTGGCGGTTCGACCAATCACACCATTCATCTGATCGCCATTGCCCGCGCCGCCGGCATCCTGATCGACTGGAGCGATTTCGACGCGCTTGCTGCGGTGACTCCGCTTTTGTGCCGCGTCTATCCGAACGGGCCGGCCGATGTGAACCACTTCCACGCCGCCGGCGGTCTGGGTTTTGTCATACGCGAGCTGCTGGATGCCGGCCTGCTGCACGATGACGTCCGCACGGTGATGGGCGAGGGCTTGCGGGCCTACGCCACGGAAGCCTTCCCGGACGGCGACGGACTCATCTGGAAACCGGTCGAAGGTCACTCTGCCGACCTGTCCATTGTCAGGCCTGTGGCTGAGCCGTTCTCCGCTGATGGTGGCCTGAAACTGCTCGAAGGTCCGCTCGGACGGGCGGTGATCAAGGTCTCGGCCGTGAAGGAGGAGCACCGTATCGTCGAGGCGCCGGCAATTGTGTTTGAAAGCCAGGAGAGCTTTCTCGACCGCTTCAAGGCGGGCGATCTGGATCGTGATTTCATTGCGGTTTTGCGCTTCCAGGGGCCCCGGGCGAACGGCATGCCGGAACTGCACAAGCTGACGCCGGCCCTTGGCTCTTTGCAGGACCGCGGGTTCAGGGTTGCCCTCGTGACTGACGGCCGCATGTCCGGCGCCTCCGGCAAGGTGCCAGCGGCCATCCATGTCAGCCCGGAAGCGGCGCTCGGGGGTCCGCTGGCCCGGGTCCATGATGGGGACCTGATCCGCCTCGATGCCCGCTCGGGTGAACTTGCCATTGTCGCAGACGGGTTTGAAGGGCGTGAACTTGCGCAAACGCCCAGCTCGGCACAGGCCGGGATGGGGCGTGAATTGTTTGCCGGTTTCCGTCAGCTCGCGGGGCCGGCCGAGGAGGGAGCGCTGGCCATTCCTGACCTTGTGACAGCCTCGCCGGTTGGCAGTGGATTGATTCCGGCCTGACCTGCCATCATCCTGCCGCACGGTTCTACCAGCCTGTAGCCCGTTTGACCGGATAGGATTGTGACATGCGTACAGCTGGTTCGTTTCGGGTTCTGGTTTCCGGCCTTGTTCTCGGACTTGGCCTTGCGATCGGCGACGGCTTTTCGGCAGACGGAGCGACAGTCACTGCGGCCAGCCCGTCCACCACGGCCACCCCGGCCCACGAGACCCGGGTGACGGCCCGCTATGCTTCGTCGGTCCTGATATTCAAGGTCGGCGAAATCACACTCGATGCCCGGTTCAGCGAGGCCGGGTATCAAGCCGACAGTTTCATTGAAGCCGCCGGCCTGGCCGCGCTCTTTACGGACTTCGATATTCGTGCCGAAGTCAGCGGCCGCGGTGGAAGTGGGGGACGGCAGCCTCTGGCCTACGCCCACACCGAGCGGACCGGTTCAAAAGTGCGAGATGTGCGCATCGACTTTGCGGGGCCTGTCGCGGAAACGGACGTCGAACCGCCGTTTGGATCCTGGGGCGAACCACCAGCCAGCGAAAGCGACCGGACCGGGGTGATCGACCCGATGACCGCCTTTTTCGAATTGTCTCGACGCCTGGAAGACGGTGACGGGTGTCAGGGGCGGCTGTCGGTCTTTGACGGCAAGGCCCGGTATGACCTGAGACTGGAAACAGTCGGTTTCGAGCGTGTCAGAACGCGTGGTTGGCGCGGCGAGGCGCTGGTCTGCCACGCCTGGTACGAACCAATCTCCGGCTATGATCCGGAAGACTACCCGAATGAAAGGGAGTTGCGTCATCCGTTGGTCCTGTGGCTTGCCCCTGTTGTCGGGCAGAATGGTCACTTGCCGGTGCGCCTGCATACGCGCGCGGGCTTCGGCGGGGTCACAATCGAGCTTTTGAGCCTGGATGTGACCGGGGCGGCGCCGGCGCAGGGATGATTTTTCTGCAGGCGTGACCGTCGTCACATGTTGCGCGGCAACACCTGACTAGATTGCCGGTACCGCTCATCGAGCGGCCCCAAACCCCGTGCCAGTCTTCTGAGACGGGAACGGCGGGGCACAAGTCCTTGCCCATGCGAAGCCCCAACTTCGCCTTGTGCCCCGCCGCAATTTGGACGGATGGTCCGGCCGGAGCTGAGATCCGCGCCCACTTCGGTATGCGTGTCACCACATGGATTTGATGCAGAAAAGTGTTGAAAGCCCGGTGCGCACCCTCGTCGCTGGCTGCTTGCGGTTGCACAGGTCGTGCGAAACACCAATGATGGCTGCCTGCGGTTTGGGGACAGGTGATGGGTGTGGGCACGCGCTACAAGGCGTTCATCAGTTACAGCCATAAGGATCAGGTGTTTGCGCGCTGGTTGCATCGCCAGCTGGAGACATACAACATTCCGTCGAGGCTGGTCGGGCGCGATACGGGGCACGGTCCGGTTCCACGCCGTCTGACGCCAATTTTCCGGGACCGGGAAGACCTGGCGGCCACTCGCGATCTGTCCGCGTCGGTCCGTGACGCCCTCGCCAATTCTGATGCATTGATCGTGATCTGTTCGCCTGATGCCGTCGCGTCACGTTGGGTGAACGAGGAGATCCGCGCCTATCGCCAGCTTAGTCCGAACGGGATTGTGCTGGCCGCCGTCGTGGCCGGGAATCCTGACGCCGATCCGGATGCCGAGCCTGGCGAGCGCTGCTTCCCGCCGGCCCTGCTCGAACCGGCTGCCGACGGGACGAAGTCCGAACCGGTTGCTGCGGACATGCGCCGACAGGCCGACGGTCGACGGATGGCATTGCTGAAACTGGTGGCGGGCCTGATCGGTGTCAGCCTCGATCAGCTGATCCAGCGCGACATCCAGCGCCGCCAGCGCCGCGTGACGGCCATCACAGGCGCGTCTGTTCTCCTTTCTGTAATCATGGCCACTCTGACGTTGTTCGCCATCTCGGCAAGGTCCGAGGCGGTACGGCGCAAGGCCGAGGCCGAGGACCTCATAGAATTCATGCTGAATGATTTGCGAGACAATCTGGAGCCGGTCGGGCGTCTTGACGTGCTGGATGCCGTCGGCGCGAAGGTCATCGAGTATTATGACGGTCAGAGCGGCGGTGCGATGACGACCGATGAGCTGGGCCGACGGGCCCGCGCCTTCCACCTCCTGGGGGTCATTGACAGTGCGCAAGGAGATCTTGAGCACGCGTACGAGCACTTCCGCATCGCCTACCAGTCGACCAGCCGCATTCTTGCCGTCGAACCCACGATGGGCGAGCGGGTCTATGAGCATGCCCAGAGCAGCTATTATGTCGGCTATTTCGCCTGGCGCCGGGGAGATCTCGCGACGGCCGAACAGCGATTTGGCGAGTACCGTGACCTCGCTTACCGACTGATCGAGATCAATCCCGACAATCCCGAATGGCAGGCGGAGGTCGCCTACGCCCACTCGAACATGGGCGCATTGTTTGTCGCCCAGCGGCGATGGGACGATGCGCTGGCTGCGGCAACGGCAGGCCTCACCCAGCTTCGCGCGATTGCGGCTGGCCGGCCGGACAATGATCCGGCCTGGCTGGAAGTCTCGGAGACCTTGGCTTGGGTGGCGTCGATATCGGAGATTACCGACGGTCGAGACGTTGCAATGGGCGTGCTGCGCGAGCAACTCGACCTGTATGAGAGTGGCCGGGTCGATCCGACCGATGACTGGCGTGTGCGCCGATCCGTCATTGCTGCAGAGTACGCATTGGCGCGCCTGTTGATCGCGCCGGGGATACGGACATCATCCGCCGATCTGCAGATGGCTCTCGAAATTCTCGAACCCGCCTCTCTGGAGGCGGCCGCCCTGATCGCGCACGAGCCGGAGAATCTGGAGTGGCGCCTCATTGGTGTGCGTCAGCGTCTTTGGTTGGCCCAGGCCGCCTTGTATGCCGGCCAGGTGGAATTGGCCCGCGACGCCTATGTCGCGGCGACCGGATTCATGGCGCATGAGGCCTGGGGCGCGGCTGAGGGGGCCCGTTTCGCCGTCAGTCGCCTGCATGCCAGCCTGATCGAGGGGCGGATTTTTGCCGCGCGCGGTGACCTGACAGCGGCCCAGGCCTCGATCGAACACATGCTGACCGCGTTGGGTCAGGTCGATGACTGGTCCGGTGCGGTTGATCACGCGCCCTATTACTATGCGGCAGGTGCCAACACGCTGGCCGATGTGCGCGAGGCGCAGGGCCATCACGCCGAGGCGCGACGAATTCGCGAGGAGATTGTCCGCCGGCTTGAGCCCGTGCAGGATCGGATCCGCACCGACTCGGCCGCCGAGCTGCAATACGCTCGCGAGGCCTTTGAACGCGAGTTGCAGGCGACCGAGTGAATGCGACTGGCCCGACGGCAGGGCGGTCGAAAGATGCCAGAGGGGATCCAAATGGCTGTGATCGATAAAGACGCGTTCGACGGGACACTGGTCCAGAAAGAATTGTTGGCCGATTGCGGTCAATTGCCCACGCAGACACAAATCAGCCTGATCGCGCGAGCGAGTGACGGTTTCACCGTCATGAACGGTAGCGATGTCGGGCGGGACATGTTTGACGAAACCGAGATCGCGGAAATCTTCGTGGTCTTTGCCGAAACCGTCAACGCGTTCAGCGATGCCGACGCGTCGACCATGCGCACGGCGGTGGGCGCCGCTCTTGCCGGAATGTGGACACCCTGCAGCGCCGTATTGCCCTGTCCGTTTGATCAGGACGCACATGGGCGCACCCGGATGATTTTCAATATCCACGTTCCGGGTTGGGGCTTCGAGGAGGCCCGCATCAAGTTCAAGGGCAAAGACCCGACCGGCCAGTTCTGCGGGCTGGACTGGCTCACCCTTAATGGAGAAAACTGCAAGCCTTATAGCTTCCAGATCCAGACCCAACCGGTCGAGGCCCCTGCCGACTATGAATTCGCGCTCTTCATCAATGCGTCCCAGGATGCCGGAAACCAGGCGACGCGCGTCATTATCGACCCTCAGGTCCGCCTTCTCCCGCCCTGATTCGGTTGCCAATGCGCGACATCCCGCTTCACGCGGAGTGGCACGGAATGCGTGAGCGCATTATCGACCGCTTCAATCAAGGCGATCTCGCGCGGGCCTATGATTTGTGCCAGGACGGTTTGCGTGATTGTCCGGATGATGTCTGGCTCAAGCATCGCGCCGTTCTTTGTCTGATCCGCTCTGGCGCGCTGGAACGGGCCGCGGCGGCCTACCGGGATTACAGGCTGGCGGACGTCCGCCATGACGAGGACTGTCTCGCGGTCGGGGCCCGGTTGCTGAAAGCGCTGGCACTGGAGTCGTCCGGGCAGGATTTTGCCCGTCTCGCGCTTGAAAGCGCCGAAAACTATGCCGACGTCTTCGCCCGAACCGGCGGCCATTATCCCGCCGTCAACGCAGCCAGCATGTACATGTTGGCAGGTAGGTCCAAAGAGGCCGACACATTCGCGCGGCGGGTCCTGTTCGGTGGCTTCGAAACCGCCTCGGCCTCACCCGAGCAGGCCTATTACCGGCACGCGTCCCAGGCGGAGGCCTACCTCCTGATCGGCGACCTGCCCGCCGCCCGGTCGACTCTGCGCGAAGCCTTCCGCCAGGATCCGGGCAATCATCTCGCCCACGCGACAACTCTGCGCCAGTTGCGATTGCTGGTCTCCGTTCTGGGACTTGAATCCGACTGGTTGGCGCCGCTTGAACCACCGCGCCCGGCGCATTTTGCCGGTCATATCTTCGGCACCGGCGAAGGGGCGGGACTACTTGCGCCCAGCGATGAGAACCGCCTTCGTGACACGGTCGAACTGTTGCTTGCCCGGCATCATGTCGGCCCGGTACATGGCGCCCTCGCTGCGGGGTCGGATATCGTGATAGCCGAGGCGGCGCTGGCGCGGGGCTGTGAGCTGAACATTGTCCTGCCGGTTCCGGTGCCGGTGTTTCTGGATGCGTCCGTGCGCCCGTTCGGCGAAGCCTGGGTCCATCGCTTTGAAGCCTGTCTCGAGAAGGCCGAAAAAGTTGTCGAGCTGACAACAGACCGGCGTATCGCCTCGCCCCGGGCGCTGAGTTTCTCCAGCGTCGTCGCCATGGGCCTGGCGCGAATGCGCGCCAGTGTTCTCGCCACGACACCCGTGCAGATACTCATCGCAGACGAGGCTGTGCCTTGTGATCCGGCGTTGTTTGGTACCCATCACGATGGGCAGGTTTGGACGGATTGCGGCCTCGACCAGGCGCGGATTGCCTATACCGGGACACGGAGTACCGGAAGCATCGACCCCAAGGGAGAAGCCGCACTCGAGCCGGGGTTTCATCCGGTCATGCGAGCCATGCTTTTCCTCGACATCGCCGGATCTTCAGCTGTTCCGGACGACCGGGTGCCGCATTTCGTGCAGGCCGTACTCAAGCCGCTGGCTGATTGCTGCGACGGCTTGGCGGCTCCGGCCGTTCATGCCGACAGCTGGGGTGACGGCATGTTCCTGGCATTCGACTCGGTCGAGAGCGCTGCGGTCGCGGCCGATGCGCTGCGGCAGGCTTTCGCGGCGGTCGACCTGGTCGCCCACGATCTGCCAACGACTGTCGGGCTGAGGATAGCCGGACATTTCGGGCCTGTTCATGAAGGCGAGGATCCCCTGCAAAAACGACCATCATTGTTCGGGGGGCAGGTCGCTGTCGCGGCCCGGATCGAGGCGGTGACGGTGCCCGGATCGATCTTTGTCAGCGAGGCATTCGCAGCAGCACTGGCGATGTCGTCGACAGGGTTTCGCAGCGAGTATGTCGGCCAGATACGGATCGACGCGATGATGCCCGAGCAACGCCTTTACGCACTCAGGGCAACCGCCAGCGATGCGGTCGTCGGCTTGCAGATGAGTCCGTCAGCTCGATCCACGAAGTCGATCTAGCTGGTCCGGGTCAACCAGCTCTATCCGGCCATTCAGCTTTTCGAGCAGGCCTTTGCGTTGGAGGTCATTGATGGTGCGCGACGCCGTTTCGCGGGTTGAATTGACCCGCATGGCAAGCTCCTTCATCGAGGGTGCCGGCTGGATCACGCGGGCCGTCCGGTCCAGGCCGACCGGGCGAGACATGCGCAGGAGTTCGGCATAGATGCGACCGGGTGCGGACAGGGCCGACAGCTCGAACATCCGCTGCGTGGTGTGCTGGACCCGTCGGGCGAGCAGGCGGGCCAGGGCAAGCCCGATCTCGCCATGGCGGCGCATCAAACCAAAGAAGTCAGTGCCGTCAAAGATTGCCAAGTCGCAATTGTCTTCAGCAATGATGCCCGATATCCGCGGCGCGCCGGTCAGCGCAGCCAGCTCACCGAAAACGGCGCCCGATCCAAAGGCATCCAGCCAGATTTCCTGGCCATTCTCTGACAACAGCACGACCCGCGCCTTGCCCTTCAAGAGAAGGAATACCCGATCATCAGCCTCATCCTGGGCGATGATGACTGTTCCCGCTGCGACATGGACACGCTCAGCCTGTCCGACCATATCGCGGCAGGCCGCCTCATCCCGAATCTCGAGACTTGCAAGGGCGGCGTTCCAGGATGTGTCGAGCGTCATGCCTGCTCCCGGCGGGGCAATCAAAATGAAAGATATTCGCAACTGGTCGCCAAAATTAGTCAGCTTGAACAATAATACCAGCAAATTCGGTTGCTTGTCTGACAGGCTGGCGGTGTCTCCATCGTCAAGTGGTGCAATGGAGGCTAGGCTTGCGGCCAGGTCGGGTTTCGGAGGGGATGATGCGGTATTTGGTGGCCTTGATGGCAGGACTGGGATGTCTGCTAGCGGCGTGCAGCGGCAGCGAGACGGACATGGAGCTTGCCGCGGGTGAAGCAGGGCCGGACAGGGCGGGTTTCAATCCGGCGTCACCGGCGACTGCCGCGGCCAATGGTCAGCTTGCGGCGCGCATCGATGCGATTGTGTCCGATGATGACGCCCTGGCCATGCGGGGCTTTGTCGGGCGGGATGACAGCCTGGATATTCGTGACGCCGACGGGGCGACTATCTGGCGCGTCACCGATTATGACTTTCTGACCGACGCGCCAGCGGCAACCGTTCATCCCGGTCTGTGGCGACAAGCCCGCCTGAACAATCATTACGGCCTGTTCGAAGTGATCCCCGGCGTCTACCAGGTTCGAGGATACGACCTCGCCAACATGTCGGTGATCGAGGGCGAGGCCGGCCGCATCATCATTGATCCTTTGACCTCGGTGGAAACTGCCCGGGCCGCATTGGCACTGGTCAATCGCGAGCTGGGTGAGCGCCCGGTCAGCGCGGTCATCCTGACTCATTCTCACATTGATCATTTTGGTGGCGTCGGTGCCGTGGCCGGACCGGACACGCCGATCATCGCGCCGGCGGGTTTCCTTGAGGCCTCTGTCAGCGAGAATGTCATGGCCGGGATCGTGATGGGGCGACGGGCCGGTTACATGTACGGCACGCAATTGCCTCGTTCGCGGCGGGGTCATGTCGGATCGGGGCTGGGCAAGCATCCGGCACTCGGCACGCACACCATCGCGCAGCCGACCCATGTGATCGATGAAACCGGCCAGACGCTGGAAATCGACGGGGTGCGCATGGAATTCCAGTACGCGCCCGACACCGAAGCGCCGGCTGAACTCACGGTCTTTTTCCCCGACCTTCAAGCCTGGTGTGGCGCCGAACTGGTCTCGCGCACAATGCACAATCTCTACACCCTACGCGGTGCCCAGGTCCGCGATGCGCTGGCCTGGTCCGGGGCGATCGACGATGCGCTGCGTCGCTTCGGTCCGCGCACGCAGGTCATTTTCAATTCCCACCACTGGCCGGTCTGGGGGCAATCCGAGGCGGCGGACTTCCTTGTCGCCCAACGCGATGTCTACAAATTCATCCATGACCAGACGCTGCGCCTCGCCGCGCGGGGCCTGGGGCCGGACGAGATCGCCGAAACCATCTCCCTGCCTGAGGGTCTGGCGGATATCTTCGCGGTGCAAGGCTATTATGGCACGCTCAAGCACAATGCCCGGGCCGTGTATCAGCGCTATTTCGGCTGGTATGACGCGGTGCCGGCGCATCTGGATCCGCTGCCACGCACGGTCGCGGCGCAGCGCTATGTCGAGGCGATGGGCGGTATCGATGCCGTCGTCCAGATGGCTGAGGACGCTCACGAGGCGGGTGACGACCGGTGGGCTGCGGAACTGGCGCAGCATGCGGTCTTCGCGGCGCCGGATGATGACGCGGCCCGCGACATGCTGGCCCGGGCGTACGAACAACTTGGCTATGTTGCCGAGTCGGCGCCCTGGCGCGATGTCTACCTGACCGGCGCCCATGAGCTGCGCCATGGTGTGGCCGCGCTTGATGCAACAGCGGCCGGATCGGCAATTCTCAACGAGATCCCGCTCGACATGTTTTTTGCGGCCATGGCGACGCGGCTGGACAGCGAGCGGGCGGAAGGGCGGAACCGGACCTTCAATTTCATATTCTCCGACGTCGGCGAGACCCATGTCGTCCGTCTGTCAAACGGGGTGATGCATCATCGCCAGGATGCTGCCGAGAGCGACGCCGATGCCACGGTCACGCTGACCCGAGCCTTCTGGATGCGCCTGCTGCAACAGGAAGCGGGCTTGATGGACATGATCGGCTCGGAGGACTTCGCGGTGCAGGGAGATCGTCTGGCCCTGCTCGGATTTTTCGCCATGCTGGAGCAGCCGCAGGCCGGATTTCCGATCGTCACACCTTAACGCGCTGGATTGCGGGCTTTTCCCCGCGAGGCAAAAGCTGGTTAAGTGTTTGTTCAATCGCCCCGGGGGTTTCCATGTTTCGCGCCGTTCTCGCTGCCAGTGCTGTCCTGATCTCCGGTGCCGGAGGTGCCTGGGCGCAGCCATCGCCGTTTGAAGCCCGCTACGATCCGGCCATTCCCGATGCACGGGCGACCTTTGGCTATGCCTTCGGTGAGGAGATCACGCCGCCCGAGGACGCCATCGACTATCTCTACACCCTGGAAGCGGCGGCACCGGACCGGGTCGATGTGGTCGAGTATGCGCGCAGCTGGGAAGGTCGGCCGCTGGCCTATGCGGTGATCGCCAATCCCGAGGTGATGACCCGTCTTGATGATATCCGGGCCGGTCTGGCCAGCCTTGCCGATCCGCGCGGCCTCGATGCCGCCAGTCGGGCGGCGCTGATCGCCGATCTGCCGGCGGTAGTCTGGCTGTCCTATGGCGTGCACGGCAATGAGATATCCTCGACCGATGCCGGGCTGCGGACCGCCTACCACCTGCTCGCCGCGCAGGACGACCCGGTGGTCGAGACCATCCTCGACAATACCATTGTCGTGGTCGACCCGACCCAGAACCCGGATGGTCGCAACCGCTTTCTCCAGTCCTTCCGCTCCGCGCGGGGTCTCGAATTCAGCGGCGACCGGTACACCGCCGAGCATGACGAGCCGTGGCCGGGCGGACGCTACAACCACTACCTTTTCGACCTGAACCGCGACTGGTTCGCCCGTACCCAGCCGGAGACGCGCGGTCGCACCGACGCGATCCTGGAATGGCGTCCTGTCGTTGTGGTCGACGCCCACGAAATGAGCGGCGACAGCAGCTATTTCTTCGCCCCGTCGGCGGAACCCTTCAATCCCGAGATCGTTCAGTCGCAGCGTGACGCCCAGGCCCTGATCGGCCGCAATCACGGGACATGGTTCGACCGGCTCGGCTATGCCTATTTCACGCGCGAAGTCTATGACGCCTTCTACCCCGGCTATGGCGACATGTGGCCAACGCTGCAGGGTTCGGTCGCCATGACCTATGAGCAGGCCTCGGCCCGCGGTCTGGCCTGGCGCCGCCGCGACGGCTCGACACTGACCTATGCCGATGGCGTCAATCATCACTTCGTGGCCAGCCTGTCGACCGCCCAGGTGGTGGCCGAAAACCGCGAACGTTTCCTGACCGATTTCGTCGAATTCCGCGCCAGCGCGTCGACCAGCGACGATGATCCGCAAGCCATGTTGCTGTCGCTGTCCGGCAATCGCTGGGGCGCCGAGCGGACTGCGCGCAACCTGGCGGCCCAGGGCATCGAGGTGGGGCGCGTTGCGCCGGGCACGTCAGCTTGCGGGACGAGACTGGACGATGGCGGCTTCCTGGTTCGTTTTGACCAGCCCGCTGGCCGTCTTGCCCGCACACTCCTGGAGCCCACGACCGATCTGCCCGCCGACTTTATGGTCGAGCAGGAGCGCCGCCGGGCCGACGGTCTGGGTCATGAGCTCTATGACGTGACCGCCTGGTCGCTGCCTTTGATGAACAATGTCGATGCCACCACCTGCCGCCGCTCGCCGAACCTGGCCACCGACCCGGTGGAGCCGGAAATGCCGATCGAACGCGTCACCACGCAGCACAGCGCCGAGTGGGGCTATGTCATCGCCTGGACCGATGCCGGGCAGGCCCGCTTTGTGGCGGCGCTGGCGCGTGCCGGTGTTGCGATGCGAACCACCGATGCCGCCTTCCGTATCGGCGACCGCAACTTCCCGCGTGGTTCTGTCGTCGTGCCGCGCCATGGCGCGCCCGATGATCTGGACGCGTTGATGAACCGCCTGGCCGCGGAGAGCGGTGCCCGATTTGAGGGTATGGCCACCAGCTGGGTCGATGAGGGTCCCAACCCGGGCAGCGACAATTTTCTGGCCCTGCGCGCACCGCGCGTCGCCATGTTGTGGGACGCCGGTACCGATCCGACCTCGGCCGGTGCCACTCGTTATGTCCTCGAGCGTCGCTACGACATTCCGGTCTCGGTGATCCGTGCCCGGTCTGCCAGTCGGGCCCGGTTGGACAATTACGATGTGCTGATCCTGCCTGAACAGGGGTATGGTGGCCTGTCGGGAGCCCTGGGTTCGTCTGGTGCGAGCGCGATTGGTGAGTTCGTGCGTGAAGGCGGCGTTGTGGTCGGTCTGGGGGATGCTACCCGTTGGCTGGCCTCCAGTGATGTCGGCCTGATCCCGGCCCAGCGCGAGCGCGCTGCTGATACTCCGCGCGACGGTGTTTCGGCTTCGGGCCAGACCATTGACGGCACAGTGCTGGCCAATGAGACCGAGCTTCGGGTCCTGGAAGCCGCCGCCGGTTCCCTGCCGGAATCCTCTCCGGGTGCGCTGGTGAATGTGGTCGCCAATCCCAATGCCTGGATGGCCGCTGGATATGGTGGCGGCGCGGCCGCCCTCGTAACCGGCTCCGACATCTATGCGCCCGTGGCGATGGATGATGCCACAACCGCCCTGCGTTTCGAGGCCCGGGATACGCTGCTCGCGGGCGGCTATCTGTGGGAGGAATATGCCGACCAGCTGGCCCTGAAGCCCTTCGTCCTGTCGACCCGTCAGGGCGCCGGACAGGTGGTGGCGATCACCCAGTCGCCGACCACGCGCGCCTATCTGGAAGGTCTCGACCTGCTGCTCCTCAACGCCATCCTGCTGGGACCGGCGCATTCACGGGCGTTGCGCTAGGGGGTCAGCCCTCGATCTCCTCGCGCAAGGCCTCCAGTTCCAGCCAGCGGTCTTCCTTGTCGGCGCGGTCCTGCATGGCTTCGCCGAGGCGTTTGGAGACGGCGGCGAAGCGGGCGCTGTCGGCGAACAGCTTGGGGTCGGCCATGTCGGCTTCCAGGCGCGCGATTTCCTGGCTGAGTTTCTCGATCTCGTCGGGCAGGAGTTTGAGGGCGTAGCGATCCTTGTTGGCCATGCGGCGGCGTTCCGGCTTCACCTCGGTGCTGGCGGCCGGCTTTTCGGCTGGCTTGCCGGCTCTGCCGCCAGACTTGTCGAGAGCGCTCACGCCGGCGCCGCGCTGGGCGACCATGTCGGCATAGCCGCCGGCATATTCCTGCCAGAGGCCATCGCCCTCGGCGATGATCACCGAGGTGCAGCAGCGGTCGAGGAAGTCCCGGTCGTGCGAGACCAGGAAGACCGTGCCGGCATAATCCGCGATCAGGCCCTGCAACAGGTCGAGCGTCTCCAGGTCGAGATCATTGGTCGGCTCGTCGAGGACCAGCAGGTTGGACGGCAGGGCCAGGGCCCGTGCCAGCATGATCCGCGCCCGCTCGCCGCCGGACAATACATGGACCGGCGTGTTGGCCTGTTCCGGCGGGAAGAGGAAATCCTTCATGTAGGCGACGACATGCTTTGTCTTGCCGCCGACCTCGACCTGGTTGCCGCTGCCCTGGGTCAGGGCTTCCGACAAGGTCCAGTCATCCTTCAGGGCGAGGCGCTTCTGGTCGAGCGAGGCAATTTCCAGCTTGGTGCCGAGGCGGACCGTGCCGCTGTCCGGCGCCAGCTGGCCGGTCAGGATGTTGAGTAAGGTGGTCTTGCCGGCACCATTGGGGCCGACCAGGCCAATGCGGGCATTGCGGGCGATCTTGGTCGAGAAGTCACTGACAATGGCGCGTTCGCCATAGTTCAGCGAGACGCCCTTGGCCTCGGCGACCAGCTTGCCGCTTTCGCCGGCTTCAGAGGTCTCCAGCTTGACGGTGCCTTGCGGTCCACGATGGTCGCGGCGTTGTTGCTTGAGGGCGTGCAGATCACCCAGGCGGCGGACATTGCGCTTGCGCCGGGCGGTGACACCATAGCGCAGCCAGTCTTCCTCGCGCACGATCTTGCGGTCGAGCTTGTGTAACTCGTCCTGTTCCTGTTCCAGCACCGTGTCGCGCCAGGCCTCGAAGCCGCCAAAGCCCTGGTCGAGCTGGCGGGTCTGGCCGCGGTCGAGCCAGACGGTCTTGCGGGTCAGGTTTTCCAGGAAGCGGCGGTCATGGCTGATCAGGACCAGGGCCGAACGGCAATGGCGCAGCTCCTCCTCCAGCCATTCGATCGCCGGAAGGTCGAGATGGTTGGTGGGTTCGTCGAGCAGCAGGATGTCGGGGTCCGGCGCCAGGGCGCGGACCAGCGCGGCGCGTCGGGCCTCACCACCGGAAACCTGCGCCGGGGTCTCGTCGCCGGTCAGGCCGAGGCGTTCGAGCAGATAGTCGGCCCGGTAATCGGCATCGCCCGGCGCGAGGCCCGACATCACATAGTCGCGGATGGTGGCATGGGCCGACAGGTCCGGATCCTGTTCCAGGTAACGCACCGTGGCCGACGGGTGGACGAAACGGTCGCCCTCATCGCATTCGACCAGACCGGCCGCGACCTTGAGCAGGGTCGACTTGCCCGAGCCATTGCGCCCGACTAGGCACAGGCGTTCGCCTTCATCGACCTGCAGGTCGGCGCCCGCAAGCAGCGGCGTCACGCCGAAGGTGAGATGGATGTTCTGGAGCGTGAGAAGAGGTGGAGCCATGTGTCTCCGCATACAATCGCGAAGGCTTGCGGTCACGCTGTTCCGGCAGAGGGCGCGCTGGAATCCGCCGGATTCTGGTTGGGGGGGACAGATCGGGTCACGCGTCCCTCTGGCGCCGATCCTGAACAAAGCCTCATTTGCGCCATAATGGGGCGCGGCCTAGGTTGGCGCCCAGGGACAGGAGAGGGACGCGGGCAAGGCCGGCGCAATAACATCATGCTGACGATCAAGAATCTCACGAAAACCTATGGCAATGGCGTGCGCGCCATGGACGGGGTCACGCTGGACATTCCCAAGGGCATGTTCGGCCTGCTCGGCCCCAATGGTGCCGGCAAGTCGACGCTGATGCGCACCCTGGCCACGCTGCAGGCACCCGATAGTGGTGAGGCGACCTTCGGTGAGATCGATATCGTCAAGGATCCCAAGGCACTGCGCGCCACGCTGGGCTATCTGCCGCAGGACTTCGGTGTCTATCCGCGCATGTCGGCGCGGGCGATGCTGGACCATCTGGCGGTCCTCAAGGGCCTGACCAATGCCAAGGAACGCAAGCAGGTCGTCGAAGCCCTGCTGGAACAGACCAATCTGACCCAGCACGCCAAGAAATCCGTCGCCTCCTATTCCGGCGGCATGCGCCAGCGTTTCGGCATTGCCCAGGCCCTGCTGGGTGACCCGCAGCTGATCATCGTCGACGAGCCGACCGCCGGCCTCGACCCGGAAGAGCGCAACCGTTTCCACAATCTCCTGTCCGAGATCGGCGAAAATGTTGTGGTCATCCTGTCGACCCATATCGTCGAGGACGTTTCCGACCTGTGCCCGAAAATGGCGATCATGAACCAGGGCAAGATTGTCGCCCAGGGCGTGCCGGCCGATCTGGTCAAGGCGCTGGAGGGCAAGGTCTGGTCGAAGACGGCCGCCAAGTCCGATCTCGCCGAATTGCGCACCCGCCACAATGTCATCTCCGAACGCCTGACCATGGGCCAGGTGATGATCCGCGTCCTGGCCGACAGCCAGCCGGGCGATGACTTCGTGTCGGCGGCTGCTGATCTTGAAGATGTGTATTTCTCGACCATCCGCGGCGGCCAGTCCGCAGCGGCAGCGGCTTAAGTCGGCGCGGGCGGAGGGTATATCATGTTAGGCAAAATCGCCGGGTTCGAATTCCGGTTTCAACTCCTATCCCCAGCGTCTATCGCGATATTTGCGCTGTTCGTAATCTTGGTTTTTCTGATCGGTGCGACCGAACAGGTCACACTCGGCGGCAGTCGCGCCATCAACTTCAATTCGCCAACCGAGTTGACGCTTGTCGTGCTCGCCATGTCCGTGTTCGGCGCCATCATTCCAACAGCGTTCCTGTCGTCCGGTGTGTTGCGGGACTATGGATTTAAGACGGCGGAATTGTTTCATTCCCGACCGGTTGACGAGCGAACCTTTGTTCTCGGGCGTTTTCTAGGTGGGTTCTTGATCACCGCGGTGGTCTTTGCCAGCGTGCCGTTGGCGTTCCTGGTTGCGACCAGCATGCCGTGGCTCGACCCTGAACGGATAGGGCCGACAAATCTAGGCTGGTATGCCTATATGTTTGTTGTCGGTGGCTTGGTGAACATGCTGTCGACCGGTACGATCCTCTTTACAGTCGCCAATCTCACGCGGTCGACCATTTTGACTTACACCGCGTTTATCGGGCTTTTGATCCTGTGGGTCGTCGGCAATTTCCTCTCGGCTTTCCAACCTGACTTGCGCGACCTGTTTGCGATAGTCGATCCGTTTGGCCTGAACGCTTTTGGCGAGATTACCCGGTACTGGACAATCTCCGAACAGAACTCCCAGATCGTGCCGCTTGAAGGCGTTTTCCTCACGAACCGGCTTCTGTGGCTTGGAATTTCGGTCGCATTGTTGGTTGTGAATGTCTTGACGTTCAGGTTCCGCGCTCCTGGTGGGGCGGGGTTGTTCGGGCGTTCGAGGGCGTCCGTTGAGAGCAGCTACGCCATTGGCGAGATACGACTTCCCCGCATGACGCCGCGTACGGATGTTGGCGCGGCGTTCAGCCAGTTCATGGCGCGGCTCGGGTTCGAGGTGAAGGGGGTCGTTTTTAATGTGGCGTTCTGGATTCTCCTCGCGTTCGCCCTGCTCAACACCATCCCGGGGCTGATCCTTGGGAGCCAATTCTACGGAACGGCGAACTTCCCGGTCACTCGGGTTATGTTCAGCGTGATCAACTCGAATTTTGCCTGGTTCCCGCTGGTCGTTATCATTTACTACGCAGCTGAGGTGATGTGGCGCGAACGGCGGGTTGGGTTCTCCGAAATTGTTGATGCCACACCCACACCAAGTTGGGTTTTCGTAACCACCAAATTCTTTGCGCTTTGCGTCGTTGTTGCCGCGCTGGCCTTGCTGGGAGTTGTGGCTGCAGTGACCATCCAGCTCATTCGCGGTTATACAGCGATCGAGCTCGATCAGTATCTGATCCGCTCGCTGGTGGAGATCATCGTACCGTTCAGCATTTTCGCGGCGCTCGCCGTGTTTGTGCAGGTCCTGTTCAATAACCGCTGGCTCGGAATGGGCGTCATGATCGCCTACCTGCTCGCGCGCGGCGGGTTGGCGACGCTCGGCTATGATCATCTGCTCTATAATTACGGCAATGCGCCGGGCACTCCCTATTCTGATATGAATGGCTATGGTCATTTCGTCGGGATCGCCGCCTGGTTCTACACCTATTGGGCATTCTGGGCGGTATTGTTGCTGGCCTTGTCGTATGCGTTGTGGACCCGAGGCATTATGAGGCCGATTGCCAAGCGCGTTTTGGCGCTTCCCCGGGCCTTCACCCCCGCCACCGGCATGGTCGCCCTCATCGCCGTCATCGGCGCGGGTGCGACAGGTGGCTGGATTTTCTACAACACCAACATCCTCAACACCTATATCTCGGGACCCGACCAGCGGGGCCTGGCGGCGGAGTATGAGCGTCAGTATCTGCACCTGCAGGACCTGCCGCAGCCGACCATCATCGAGACGGCCTATGACGTCGACATCTATCCGGAGGATCGTCGCTATACGGCCACCGGTCATTATGTGCTGGAGAACAAGGAAGACACGGCGATCGACACGCTGTGGATTTCCTACGGACAGGGAACAACCATCGTCTCGCAGGAGCTCGAAGGCGGTTCACTGGCGACCTCGGATGAGGGGTTCTACTTCTACTCCTTCGATCTCGGCACGCCGCTTGAACCCGGTGAAACTCGGCGTTTTGACTTCACGGTCGAGCGCAACAATCCGGGCTTCCGCAATTCCGGCAATGTCGGGACCGTCAATCACAACGGCACCTTCTTCAACAATTCGGAGTCGATGCCCAATATCGGCTTCAACAGCAATTGGCGCCTGACCGACCGGCAGCAGCGCCGCCGCGAAGGTCTGGAGCCGATCGAGCGGGCCTATCCGCTCGAGGATGAAAGCCGCTGGTATGAGAACGGGATCACCAACTCCGATTATGTGACCTTCCGGACCACCGTTTCGACGGCTCCGGGCCAGATCGCAGTCGCGCCGGGCTATCTGGCGCGTGAGTGGGAAGAGGACGGCCGCCCGCATTTTGAATACGTCATGGATCGGCCGATCCTGAACTTTTACTCCTGGCTCTCGGCCGAGTATGAGGTGGCGGAGCGGGAGACCGACGGCATTCTCTACCAGGTCTTCCATCATCCCGATCATGCCTGGAATGTTGAGCGGATGCTGGAGGCGGGTGAGGACTCGATCGGATATTTTTCCGAGCATCTCAGCCCCTACCAGTATCGCCAGTACCGCATTCTGGAGTTCCCGGCCTACGCGACCTTCGCCCAGGCTTTCCCGAACACCATCCCGTTCTCGGAAGGCATCGGCTTCATCGCCGATCTCTCGGACCCGCAGGACATCGACTATGTCTACTACGTCACCGCCCACGAAGCGGCGCACCAGTGGTGGGCGCATCAGGTGATGTCGGCCAATGTCCAGGGCGGCACGATGCTGATCGAGACCTTCGCCCAGTATTCGGCCCTGATGGTGATGCGCCAGGAATATGGCGAGGACCATATGCGTCGCTTCCTGAAGTACGAGCTCGACAGCTATCTGTCGGGTCGGGGTTCGGAAGCGATCGAGGAGCAGCCGCTCTACCGGGTCGAGAACCAGCAATACATCCATTACCGCAAGGGCGCGGTGATCATGTATGCGCTGCAGGACTATGTCGGTGAGGACGTGGTGAACCGGGCCATGCAGCGCCTGATCGCCGAGCGGGCCTTCCAGGGTGAGCCCTATGCGACGACGCTCGACTTCCTGCGCCTGTTGCGCGAGGAGGCGGGGCCTGAGCATGAGGCGATGATCCATGACTTCTTCGAGCGCATCGTCCTGTTCGATCTCAATGTGACTTCGGCCACGGCGAGCGAACGGACAGATGGTCGCTGGGACCTGGTTCTGGAGATCGAAGCTCACAAGTTTGAGGCCGACGGGGCCGGCGAGCAGACCGAGGAGGCCATTGACTACATGATCGATATCGGTGTCTTCACGGAAAACCTCGACGATGCCTATGAGGGCTCGGATCATGTGCTCTACATGGACAAGCATCGTATCAACGAGACCACGATGCGGATCGAGTTGATCGTCGACGAGCAGCCGCTCTATGCGGGGATTGATCCCTACAACAAGCTGATCGACCGCAATTCAGACGACAATCTGATGCCGGTCACGATCGAGTAGGGCGGCGCTCAGGCGCGCAGGAAAGCCGGGCCTTCGGGTCCGGCTTTTTTGTGTCGGACAGAGGGGCAATCAGCCGATCAACGCCTTGGGAACGCCCTGCCCCTTGTCGCGGATGAGGCTGCGCAAGAAGGCGGGGAAGACTTCCATGGCGTCGCGGGCCGAGAGGGAACCGGGGTCGCGACCGCGCCACCAGTACTCCCAATAGGATGTGACATGGGTCAGCGCCGACAGGTCGCTGCCCAGATGGTAAAAATACCCGTCTGCCTTGAGCAGGAATTCGCGGATGGTGACCGGGTCGCCGCTCTGGCAGAAGCGGTCGAATTCCGTCTGGAAACCGTCGAGCACCGAAACCAGCGCCGCCCAGCGCTGGCGGGTCTCCTTGAGTATGAGTTTGCGGATCTCGTTGATCTGGCTGCGTTCCTGGGGCGTGACGCCACGAATCATCAGATCGTCCATCTCAATGACGAATTGGCGCAGGCGGTCGGTCGCATCATTCAGCTTCCAGCGGTAATAGAGCACGCCCTTCCAGCCGAACATGCCATCGACAAATTCTTCCTTGGTCATGCCGAGGGTCTGGCGCAGCGCGTTCATTTTCGGTGTGTCCTCGCCCTCGATGATCTCGACGGCGAATTTGAGGGCCCTCTCGTCATCATCGGCGAGATTTTCGTGACCGAAGGCCAGTCCGACCACCCCGGCGATCTGTTTGGCGACATAGGCCTGCATGGCCTTGCGCTCTTTCGGCGTGATCTGGAAATAGCGCGGATCAATGGGGCGTTCATGACGCAGGAAGCGATCAGCGAGCAGGAAGGGGTCGAATGAGGGGAGCTTGGACAGCTCGCGCAGCCGTGCAAGATCGTCATCCAGATGGTCGCCGCCGTCGACGGTCACATCGAGGAAGCGCCGCAATTTGGTCAGACCACGCCGTTCCTCCACGAAGAGTGAGTGCCCGCCCATCCCCAGGTTATCTATGCTGACCGGGATGATGACCTTGGTCACCACAGCCGCATCAACCGCCAGCATGCCCCGTTCGTGGGGGCGGACCGTGTGCTTGATCAGGAAGGCGTGGTTCAGTTTGGGGTGTTGGAAAACCGGCCGTCGCTCGAACTCCAGGTCGTCCGCATGGGCGCGGGTGATCGAATACAGGTCGAAGATGCGTGTTGTCGCCCCGCCCTGGACGATCCGCTTCAGATTGGCATCCATACTCGTTCTCACCCTTGGTTTGCCAAGGATGGACAGCAATCCTGTCAGATTGGTAATCGAGGCCGGCTCGGCCGCTCATAAGTTATTCGACTAGGCAGCGCTGACCGCGTGGACTACCGGGTGCGGGATGGGAGAATGGATGCGTCGACGCGTATCGTCAGGGCGGCCTTCGCTGTCCGGTGAGACGCGGGTCACGCTGGCGGTGAAGTCTGAAAACAGCATGACCGCTTCGCGGGCATGCAGGAATCCCTTGGTGTTCTGTTTGGCCCAATAGGACCAATAGCCCGGTATATGGCTGACCACCGACAGGTCACTCCCGACGTCGTAGAACAAAGTCGGTGCCTTCAACAGGAAGTTGCGGAACCCGTTGACATCTTCGCCACGGCAAAAGCGGCCGAAGACGGTTTCATACTCATCCATTATCGATGTCAGGCTTCTCCACCTGTGTCGTGTCTCGTCAATGATGGTTCGGCGCATGCGTTGCAGTTCAAGACTTTCCGGTTCCGAGGCGCCGACAATCGACACGGCCTTGAGTTGGGCGATGAAGGTTTTCAGGGCGTCCAGGGCTTCGCTCATGCACCAGCGGTAGTAGAGCACACCCTTCCAGCCGAAAATGCCGGACTTGAATTCCATTTCGGTCATGTCGAGGGATTTGCGCAGCGCCTGCATCCGTCCGTCGAGATCGCCTGACAGGAGTTGGCGGGTGAAGCGCATGGCCCGCTCGTCATCGCGCCCGCCGTTTTCCTCACCAAAAGCGAGGGCGATGACCGACACGATCTGCTTGGCGACCGAGGACTCCATCCGGTCGACTTCGGCATCGGTAATGTTGAAGTAGCAATCGTCGATCGGGCGGACATGGTCGCGGAACCGCTCGGCGATCAGGAAGGGGTCGAAGGAGGGCAGGGCGGCCAGTTCACGCAGACGGATCAGGTCGAGATCGAGCAGGTGTGGCTCGTCGGTACGCTCGAACAGGGTCCGCATCTTTGAAGCAAAGCCCAGTTCCTCGACAAAGACGGCGTGTCCGCCCAGGGCGAGGTCATCATGGGCGAGCGGAACCAGGACCTTGGTGACGACAGGCTGGCTCGACATCACATAGGGCCGTTCATGGGCGCGAACGGTGTGTTTGACCACGAAACAGCGGTTCAGGCGGGAGTGCTGGAAGAAGGGGTTGTCGGCATGGGCGTCAAATTCGCCATAGCGCTTGGCAATCGAGTGCAGGTCGAGAATGCGCGAGGTTGCCCCACCCTTGATGATGTTGCGCAGGTCGGAACGGACGGTCTCGCGAACTCGTGTCATCAGCCTCTCCTTCAATGAGGTCAGGCTAGGACAGCGGTTTTAAGGAGAGGTCTGTCGCAGCACCGGCATTCGACTTTCAATTGAGTCGAATGCCGGATGACGCGGTTAATCCGCCGCCGGCTTGAGACTGGCGAACAGCAGGCCGGCGAGCACGCCGCCCAGCGCCAGGGTCAGAAGGCCAGACAGCTCGCGACTGGCAGCGACCGGCGTGATCGTCGATCCGAGCAGGTGTTGATAGACCAGTGTGATGCTCGTGATCATGACGATCACGGCCAGCCCACCGGCCAGGCCGAAGCCGAACAGGCGCCAGTTCGGGCCAAGCCAGCGAGACACCCACCCGGCCACCGGAAAGGCGATCGCAAAGCCGATCAGGTTCAGGACCAGCAGCGTCGGGGCGAAGCCTTGCAAGTCGCGCAGGCTGGCATCGGTCCGCACATCCAGGGGTATCTCCGCACCAATCCGGGCGAGGGCCTGCAGGTCGACATGGGTATTGGCCAGGCTGACCAGAACCGTCCCGACGAGGACCGCGAGGAGGTAGATCGCTACTGTTCGCACTGTCGTCATCCCGAAGGCCTCGCTGGTACTCTACAGGGTGGCCGCGAGCCTATAGGGTGGCGGAGACAACGACAATTCGGGAGTGAATGATGCGGGTGATCTCGGTTCTGGCTTTGGCGTGTTTGCTCCTTTCGGCTCCGGTATCGGCGCAGACGCTCGAAACGCGGGTCACAGGCCTGGAATACCCGTGGAGCCTGGCCTTCCTGCCGGACGGCCGGATGCTGGTGACCGAAAAACCGGGGCGTCTCAGGATCATTGATGAGACCGGCCTGGTCGAAACGCCTGTCAGCGGCGTGCCGGAGGTCTTCTATTCCGGCCAGGGCGGATTGCTGGATGTGGCGTTGTCGCTCGACTTCGAGACGGACGGCCTGGTCTATCTCAGCTGGAGCGGCGGCCGGGCGGGTGACAACACGCTATACCTCGGTCGCGGGCGGCTTGAGGGCGACGCGCTTGTCGAGTTTGACGTTCTTTTCGAGGCCATGCCGCATCGTCGGACCGACGTCCATTATGGCGGTCGGATCGCCATGCTCCCGGCCTTGGTCGGCCAGCCGCCCAGCCTTGTCATCGGCATTGGTGACGGTTTCGACTATCGCGAAGAGGCGCAGAATCCGGAGACGCATTTTGGAACATTTGTCCGCCTTCTCCTCGATGGGCAGCCGGCCCAACAGGTCATCGAAGGCTCAGCGCCCGGCGTAATTTCCCTCGGTCATCGAAACCCTCAGGCGGTCGTGTACGACGCTGAAAACCATGTCGCGTGGAGTCATGAGCACGGCCCCCGTGGTGGCGATGAGATCAATGAGCTTTCATCTTCGGCCAATTACGGCTGGCCGATCACCAGTCATGGCATCGACTATACCGGCGCCCTGGTGACACCGTTCGAGACCTATGACGGCATGACCGAGCCCGTTCATGTCTGGGTGCCTTCGATCGCGCCGTCCGGGATGGCGCTCTATCGCGGCGGGATGTTTCCCGACTGGGACGGAGACCTGTTGGTCGCAGCCCTCATTCCCGGCGATGCCGATACTCCCTCGGGCCATGTCCGACGGGTTGATCTGGAAGATGGCCAGGTCGTCGGCGAGGAGGTCCTGTTCGGAGAGGTCGGGGCCCGTATCCGCGATGTCCGGGTCGGGCCGGATGGTGCGGTCTGGTTGCTGACCGACGAGGCCGAGGGGCGGCTGATCCGGGTCAGTCGCGACTGATCATTCGGCGGGCAGGGCATCGGCCTGTTTTGGGCGCCCGATCAGACGTCGCACCAGCCCGCCCAGTCGCGACGGTGCACCCAGCAGGACCGGTGTCAAAAGCAGGGTCAGCAGGGTCGAGAAGCCCAGCCCCCAGACCACCGCCGCCGACAATTGCACCCACCACTCGCTGGCCGGTCCGCCGATCGACAGGGTGCCGTGGGCGAAGTCGGCATTGAGCTGGAAGACCATCGGCAGCAGGCCGAAAATCGTGGTGATCGTGGTCAGCATGACTGGTCGCAAGCGCTGGGCCGCCGTGCGGACAATCGCTTCGTCGACCGGCATGCCCAGCCCGCGCAGGCGCTGGAAGGTGTCGATCAGGACGATATTGTTGTTCACCACAATGCCGGCCAGCGTCACCACACCGGTGCCGAGGAACAGGATGGAGATGTAGGGGAAGGTCAGCATCACGCCCAGCAGGACGCCGACCACCGACAGGACCACCGCCTGCAGGGTCAGCACGACATGCCAGAAATTATTGAACTGCCAGAGCAGGATCACCGCCATCATGAACAGCGAGGCGAGCATGGCGCTGCCGAAGAAGGCGCCGGCCTCGGCGTTTTCCTCGTCAGCGCCCAGATAATTGATTTCGACACTGCGCGGGATGGTGCCGTCAGCGACCCGCGCGTCGATCCAGTCGCGCAACTCGGTCAGCAGCAGATTGCCGGCATATCCCTCATCGGCATTGGCGCGGACGATCAGGACGCGCTTGCCATCACGGCGGCTGATCGAGTCGACCCGCTGGCGGGCCTCGCGAGTCACGAAATTCGAGATCGGGACTGCGCCGGTGGAGGTGTTGACCCGCAGATCGTCGAGGCGGGAAATGTCGCGGTCGGCGGCCGGGAAGCGGACCCGGATGTCGACCTCTTCTTCGGCGTCGTCGGGCCGATAGCGACCGACCAGTGTACCGGTGGTCACCAGTTGTACGGCTGCGCCCAGCTGGGTGACATCGGCGCCATAGCGACCGGCTTCTTCGCGATCAACATCGAGACGCCATTCGACGCCGGGCAGGGGCAGGGTGTCGTCAATGTCGGTGACGCCGTCCATCTGGTCGATGAAGCCACGCACCAGACGGGTCGCGGCTTCCAGTGCCATGGCGTCATCCGAGCGCAATTCGACCTGGATGTCCTTGCCGACGGGCGGGCCCTGCTGGAAGGGCCGGACCTCGATGATGACGCCGGGAATACCGATCATGGCCTCGCGGATCTCACGCTCGATGAGGCGGCCATTGGGGCGCTGCCCGAAGGGTTCGAACTCGACGAAGATGCGCGCCACCGTGTCCGCCGGAGCGGCGCCAACGCCGTCGAACGGTGAACGGCCGGGCGGTGTGCCGGCGACGGTGTAATAGCCCTTGATGCCCTCAATGCCCTGCAACCGGGTTTCCGCTTCCAGCGCCAATTCGTATTGTTCGGCCGGTGACATGTTGCCGCGTGCGCGGACGAAGACGTAGAGCTGTTCCGGTTCGGCATCGAGAAAGAACTCGGTGCGCATGTTCGAGGCGGTGGCACCGAAGCTGAACACCACGCCGACCACGATGATGAGCGCTCCCAGCGATACCATGGCCGGTCGCTTCACGAGGCGGGCGATGGTCCGCGCATAGATACCTGTCAGACCCGGCAGGTCGGTCGGATCGCTGTCCTCCTGGGCGTTGAGGTGGGCGACCGCACTGCCGGTGTCGACGACGCCGCCCTTGCGACCGAAGACCGAACCCAGGGTCGGCAGGAAGATCAACGCCATCACCAGCGCCGAGGTCAGCACGAAAATCAGGGTCAGCGGCAGGAAGGCCATGTACTGGCCGGGGATGGAGTTCCAGAACAGGAAAGGCACGAAGGCCGCCAGCGTGGTCCCGGTCGAGGAGACGATCGGCCAGAACATCCGCTTGCCGGCGCTGGCATAGGCCTGTTTGCGGGTCTCGCCCTCCGCCAGTTTCCGGTCGGCATATTCGACCACCACGATGGCACCATCGACCAAGAGGCCGACCGCGAGAACCATGGCGAACATGACCATGAAGTTGACGGTCAGCCCGTACAGGTCGAGCAGCAGGAAAGAGAACAGGAAGCTCGACGGGATGGCGATCCCGACCAGCAGGGCCGAGCGCAGGCCCAGCGCGGCCACCACGATGATCAACACCAGGATGATCGCCAGCATGATCGACGAGGTGAGGCTCTGCAGGCTGTCGCGGACATAGGTCGACAGGTCGAGCGAGAAGTCATGGCGGATGGTTTCGGGCCAGTTGGCCGCGGCCTCATTGGTCAGCGCGCGCACCGCCGCGGCGGTCTCCATGATGTTCTCGCCGGACCGACGGACCACCTGGAGCGTATAGGCCGGGGCGCCGTTATAGCGGGCGAAACTGTCGGCATCCTTGAAGGTCCGGCGCACGGTGGCGACATCCTGCAGGGTAACGACCGTATCGCCCGAGCGGGTCAGTGGCAGGTTCAGCGCGTCATCGGCTTCTTCGAACAGGCCGGGCACCTTGACCTGAAAGCGCGCTTCGCCGCTGTCGAGCGAGCCGGCGGCGATCAGCCGGTTGTTGGACTGAACGGCGTTGAACAGCTGGGCATAGGTGACGCCATAGGTTTCCAGCCGCGCCGGATCGATGACGATTTCCAGCACTTCCTCGCGCAGGCCCTGAATGTCGACCTGCAGGATCTGTGGCAGGGCTTCCAGCTCGTCTTCAAGGGCGCGAGCGGTACGGAACAGGGCCCGTTCGGGGGCTTCGCCATAGATCTGGACGGCGATTGTCGGGGCCAGCGCCGAGTTGAATTCCTGGATCACCGGTTCGCGGACGTCCTCGGGGTATTCGCGCCGGGCCATGTCGACGGCTTCGCGCACATCGAGCACGGACTGGTCGGCGTCAAAGGGGACGTCGAATTCTGCGACCAGCGTGCCGGCGCCGAGCGAGGCGGTGCCGTTGAGCTCTTCCAGCCCCTCGATCGCCCGCATCTCGGTTTCTGTCGGACGAACGATCAGGCGCTCGGCGTCTTCCGGGGAGATGCCGTCCAGCGGCACCACGACAATAACGAAGGGGAAGGGGATGTCCGGGTCGGCTTCGCGCGGCAGGGTCGCGAAGGCGATCAGGCCGGCGATCAGGGCGCAGACGAAAATGGCCAGGATCATCCGGGCCCGGCCGATGGCAAAGTCGACGATGCCGGTCAACGGCTCGCTCCCTCCGGGCGGACATCGACCTGGGTACCATCAGAAACAAAGTCCTGCCCAAGCACGATCACTTCCGCCGTTTCCGGCAGGCCGCTGATCCAGACCTGCTCGCCATCATCGCTCAAGAGCTGGATCGGCAGGAAGCGGACCGTGTCGCCATCCTCGATGATGCGCACACCCAGATCGCCATTCGAATCGAGGGCGAGAATGGAAGCCGGGACGCGGTGCGCGGGCTCCGGCGGCAGGTTGAGGCGAATCTCCGCGGTCAGGCCCGAGCGGATCAGGCCATCGGGATTGGGAACTTCCAGTTCGACGCGGAAGGTGCGGGTGGCCGGATTGGCACGGCGCTCGACAAAGCGGATGCTGCCATCAACGCGCTCGCCGCTCAGAAGGCGGGCCTCGCCGGGCATGCCCGGCTGCAGGGCACTGACATCGCGTTCGGCGACCTCGGCAACGATCAGGATGGGGTCGAGCTGCAGCACTGTGCCACACGGGTCGCCCGTGCGCAGGAAGTCGCCGATCTCGGCGTCACGTCCATCAAAATACCCGTCGAAGGGTACCCGCAGATCGATATTGGCCAGCTCTTCGCGGGCGGCGCGCAATTGCGCCCGGGCACCGTCCCGGGCCGCCTCCAGGGCGGCGACGCTGTTGGCCGATCTGTGGCCGCGGGCCTGGAGTTCGGTGGCAGCTTCAAATTCCAGCTGGCGCGCGCGCAGGTCGGCTTCGGCCTGATCGACCGCGGCGGCGCGGGCATCGACCTCAAGCCGGCAGATGACATCTCCGGTGGAAACCGGCGAGCCTTCCAGAACCGGCGCTTCGACCACGCGGCCACCGGTTTCGGCTCTCACGGTAACGGCGCGGATCGCCTCGGTCCGGCCGCGCAGACGCAGTTCGGCGGGACGCGGAGAGGCGGTGACGGTTCGGGTAACGACTTCAAACAGCGGATGTTCGGGGCCTTGCGTGCCCGGCTGTATGCCGGCATCGCTGCGAAACACGGTGCCGAGGGTGAAGAGAAGCACGACCGCGACGAAGATGCCGGCCGCAGACAGGTATGACGTATTCAACTTCATGGCCAAACTGCTCTCGTCGGTCTGCAATCGACGTCACGCCAGCCCGGCGAACGCCGTTCATTCCCTCAGAGATACCCCCCATACCGTTTCGTGGCGAGAACAATCCGCGACCCATTTTGTCGCGCCCGTCCCGGTCTCATTTATTGTCAGGCGACCTGTCCGGCACACCAGCCGGACGACCAAGCCCATTGAAAGTTGTATCCGCCAAGCCAACCCGTCACGTCAACAACTTCTCCGATGAAATACAGCCCCGGCACCGCCCGCGCCTGCATGGTGCGGCTGTCCAGCCCGTCCGTGTCCACACCGCCGAGTGTGACCTCGGCTGTGCGGTATCCTTCCGACCCTGTCGGGGTGATCGGCCAGGCAGCCAGATGGTCGGCGAAAGCGCGCAGTTTCCTGTCCGACTGGTCGGCCAGATTGCCGCTCATTCCGAACTCCTCGACCAGCATCGCGGCCAGTCGCTTGGGTAGGTGTTCGCCGAGGGCGGTCTGCACGGCCTGGCGGCCATTCGTCTGCCGCGCGGCGCGCAGAACTTCGAACACATCGAGATCGGGCCGGATATGGACATGGATCGTGTCGCCCTCTCGCCAGTAGGACGAGATCTGCAGGATAGCCGGTCCGGACAGGCCGCGATGGGTGAACAGCATGGCCTCGGCAAAGCGCGCCTTGCCGTGACAGGCGATCCCGTCGACCGCGACGCCGGCGAGTGGTTTGAAGCGGGTCAGCGTGTCCGGATCAAAGGTCAGCGGCACCAGGCCGGGCCGGGTCTCGACAAGGTCGAGACCGAACTGGCGGGCCACGTCATAGCCAAAGCCCGTGGCGCCCATTTTCGGGATCGATTTGCCGCCCGAGGCGATGACCAGGGACTGGCAGCCCAGCGTCGATCCGTCAGACAGGGTGAGGCGGAAACCGTCTCCCTCACGGGCGACGGCGGTGACCGACGTCGACAGGCGCAGCTCTCCGCCGGCGGATTTCAGGTCTGTGAGCAGGGCGCCAATGATGTCCTTGGCCGAGTGGTCGCAGAACAGCTGGCCCAGCGTCTTCTCGTGCCAGGGGATGTTGTGGCCATTGATCCAGTCGACGAAGTCCCACTGGGTGTAGCGCTTCAGCGCCGACTTCGCGAAATGGCGGTTGCCGGACAGGAAATTCTCGGCCGTCGTATGCATGTTGGTGAAGTTGCAGCGTCCGCCGCCGGAGATGCGGATCTTCTCGGCGGGTGCCTTGCTGTGCTCGATCAGCGTCACCGACCGCCCGCGCCTGCCCGCCTCGATGGCGCACATCAGCCCGGCCGCACCGGCCCCGATGATGACGACATCACGCGGGTCCATGGATCAGCCGGTAACCCGGTCGAGCCAGTCGGCGAACGCCTCGATCTGCGCGTCACGGCCGATCTCGTTCATCGTCTCGTGGCGGAAATCCTTGAGCACTTCCAGACGGATATCGGTGAGGCCGGCTTTCTTCAACCGCTTGGCCAGGGCTTCCATTGATTTGCCGCCTTCCGTCGCCGGGTCTTTCGAGCCAGCAATCAGATGCATCGGCAAGGCCTTGGGCAGGGCTGCGAGATGCGTGTCATCCTCGGCATAGGCGACGCCGTCGAGGAAGTCGCGCCACAGCGAGACCGTCGACGGCCATCCGCATTCCGGATCATTCACATAGGCGTCCACTTCAGCCGTGTCGCGTGACAGCCAGTCGGCATCGCTGCGGTCTTCCGGGAAACGCTTGTTCCAGGCCTTGAAGGTGAGATTGTCCAGCGTGTGGCTGGTCGCCAGTGCGCCGCCACCGAACAGGGCTTCAAAGAACAGGACCAGGCGCATCACGCCCTTCAGGCCGCCCAGCGCCATGTTGCCGTTCCAGATCGCCGCCGCGGTGACGCTGTCCGGCGCCCGCAGGATATGGTTGAAGGCGATGACCGAGCCCATCGAATGGCCAAAGATGACCAGCGGCAGACCGGGCCAGCGCGTGCGGGCCTCGGCGTGGACGGCGGCCACATCCTGCATCAACTTGGTCCAGCCATCCTTGTCGGCAAAGCGCCGCGGGCCGCCGTCGGCGGCTGTGGTCTGGCCGTGTCCGCGATGATCATGGGCAATGACATGATAGCCGCGACCGGCGAGCTGGTTGGCCATGCGGGCATAGCGCCCGGCGCGTTCGGCGAGACCGTGATTGATATGGACGATGCCGCGTGGCGAACCTTCCGCCTCATGCGTATAGATCGCCAGATCGGCGCCGCTGGGGCTGGCCAACCGTTCCAGCGAGAAATCTGAGTCGCTCATGCATCCTCCCGTTTGCCAGTGAGCCTAGCGTGTTTTCACCGGCGCCGTCAGGGCTATAGTCACACCGACGCTCCGGCGACGGGCGGTTTTCGGGGAGGGATGGCAATGTTTTCCAAGCGCAAGGCCTTGTTGGCGATCGACCAGGGCACCACCAGTTCGCGAGCCGTTGTCTTCACACCCGATTACAAGGTCGTGGCCACCGCCCAACGCGAGTTCCAGCAGATCTATCCCAGGCCGGGCTGGGTCGAGCATGATCCCGACGTCATCTGGGCGACCGTCCGCGCCACCGCCCGGGAGGCGCTCGCCGCTGCCGAGAAGGCCGGCTATCGCGCCGAGGCGATCGGCATCACCAATCAGCGCGAAACGACCCTGATCTGGGATCGCAAGACCGGCGAGGCGATCCACAACGCCATCGTCTGGCAGGACCGGCGCACGGCGGACACTTGTGCCCGTTTGCGCGAAGCGGGCCATGTCGATCTCGTGTCCGACCGCACCGGACTTGTGCTGGATCCTTATTTCTCGGCCACCAAGATCGCCTGGATCCTCGACCATGTGGACGGTGCCCGGGCGCGGGCCGAAGCCGGGGAGCTGGCCTTCGGGACGGTCGACAGCTGGTTGATCTGGAAGCTGACCGGTGGCGCCGTCCATGCCACTGACGCGACCAATGCCAGCCGAACCGCTCTCTACGATATCGCTGCCAACCGCTGGGATGAGGACCTGCTCGACCTGTTCGATGTGCCGGCGGCGGTCCTGCCCGAGGTGCGGGACAGTGCCGGTGATTTCGGTCGGGCAGGGACCGCTGTGCTGGGCCGTGATTTGCCAATCACCGGGGTCGCCGGCGACCAGCAATCGGCGGCCATCGGCCAGGTCTGCTTCAAGCCGGGCGAGATGAAATCGACCTATGGCACCGGCGCCTTTTTGCTCATCAATACCGGCGATACGCCAGTGCGCTCGAAGAACAAGCTCCTGGCCACAATTGCCTATCGTATCGATGGCGAAACGACCTATGCACTGGAAGGCTCGGTGCTGTCGGCCGGGGCGACCGTTCAGTGGTTGCGAGACGGGTTGGGCCTGATCGCCAAGGCGTCCGAGATCGAGGCCCTGGCCCAGAGTGCTGATCCCGACAGCGGCGTCTACCTGGTTCCGGCCTTCACCGGCCTTGGCGCGCCCTATTGGGATGCTGAAGCGCGCGGCGCGCTGACGGGACTGACCCGTGGTTCCGGTCGCGCCGAGATCGCCCGGGCGGCGCTGGACAGTTCGGTCCACCAGACCTGCGACCTGCTGGAAGCCATGGCCGCCGACGGTGTCGAGGCCCGCAGCCTGCGCGTTGATGGCGGCATGGCCCGCAATGACACCTTCCTGCAACGCCTCGCCGATCTGACCGGGATTGAAACCGTCCGACCGGCCAGCGTCGAGGCGACGGCCTGGGGCGCGGCTTTTCTAGCTGGTCTTGGCTGCGGCCTGTTTGCCTCGCTGGAGGATGGCCGCAAGCTGTGGGCGGCGGACCAAAGCTTCACGCCGGCCGGCGATCCGGAGCGGCGCGATGCCGACCGCAAGGGCTGGCATGAGGCCGTGGCGCGGGTGCGGTCCGACGCCGTGTAACCGTTCAGGCCGCGGACAGCGCCCGGTCGAGATCGGCGATCTGGTCGGCAGCGCTTTCCAGGCCGATCGACAGGCGGATCAGGCTGTCGGCGACACCCGCCTCGGCTCGCGCTTGCGGTGACATCGAGGCATGGGTCATCAGGGCCGGGATGCAACACAGGCTTTCCACGCCGCCCAGCGATTGCGCCAGGGTGAAGATCTCGAGTGCCGAGACCACATCGCGCGGTGACGGTGCGCCGGGCGCCAGTTCGAGGCTGATCAGCTGGCCGAACCCGTCCTGCTGACGCGCTGCGAGGGCATGGCCGGGATGGCTTTCCAGGCCCGGATAGTCGACGCGTTCGACCCGAGGATCGGCGTCCAGCCATCGGGCCACTTCCAGCGCGCTCTCACACTGGGCCCTGGCCCGCAAGGGCAGGGTGCGCAGGCCGCGCAGGGCGAGATAGCTGTCAAAGGCGGCCGCCCCGACGCCGACGCAATTGGCCCACCAGGTCAGCTCGGCCACCCGTTCGGGGTCGGCGCAGCAGACCACCCCGCCGACCATGTCGGAGTGTCCGTTCAAGAGCTTGGTGACGGACTGGACCGAATAATCGGCCCCCCAATCCAGAGGGCGTTGCAGCACTGGCGACATCACCGTGTTGTCGACGGCCAGCTCTGTCCCGGCGTTCTTGGCGAGGCGGGCGAGGCCCTTGATATCGGAGATGCGCAGGCGCGGATTGGACGGCGTCTCGGCGATGATCAGGGCGGCATCCTCATTGAGCGCGACGGCGACCTTGTCGAGGTCAGTTGTGTCGACATAGACCGGGACCAGCCGGCCGCCGCGACCACGGGCGTCGAGCAGTCGCCGTGTGCCGCCATAAGCGTCATGCGAGCACAGCACCCGGGCGCCGTGCGGAATGTCGTGCAGCAGGAGGTCGATCGCCGACATGCCGGACCCGGTGACGATGGCTCCGGCGGCGTTCTCGAGTTCGGCGATGGCATCTGCCAGCAGGGACCGACCCGGATTGCCGGTGCGGGCATAATCGAAGGCAGGCTGGATGGCCGGGTCGTCGCGCCGGTAGGCGGTCGAGAGCGAAAGCGGCGGGATGACCGCGTTCCAGCTGCGGTCGGTGTTCAGTCCGGCCCGGATGGCCTTGGTGCGTTGATCGCTCGACATGTCAGCTCCCGAAAATCTCGTCCAGTGTGGCGGCGATGATGGTGTCTTCCTTCAGGAAGGCATCGTGACCATAGAGCGACGAGAAGGTGATCAGCCGCCCGTTCGGGGTGCGCGCAGCCGCGCCGGCGATCTGGTCGGCCGGGACGAGACGGTCCTCGAGCACGGCGACCCATGCGACCGGGCAGGTGATGGCGGACACATCGACGCGATGCTCGTCCATTGACCGGGACAGGGCCAGGAAGCGGCGTGGGTCTGTCCGGTCGGCATAGCGCTGGCCGTTTTCCGCCAGATAGCCGGTGACGCCGTTGGCGTCGCGACTGTCAGGGTCCGGTTCGGCGAAGCGGGTCTCGAATTCGTCCGGTGTGCGATAGGTGGTCAGCGCCAGGCGGCGGGCAATATCCAGTCCGGCCTTGCCGTCGCCCAAGCGCAGCGCCAATTCGACCGTCTCCCGCTGGATGGAGCGCCAGGCGCGGGCCATTTCACTGGCGCGGTCGGCGGCGGAAATGACCACGAGTTCGCGCACCCGTTCCGGTGCCAGCGCTGCCAGGGCCAGTCCGATCATGCCGCCATAGGAGGAGCCGACAATGGCGAAGTCCCGGATGTCGGCGGCGTCGGCCAGGGCGAGGATGGCGCGGGCTTGATCCTGTGTGGACGGGAAGGGGTGGATGTCCGCGCCGATGAAATCGAAAGACAGGATGCGGTGCCGATTGGTGTCCAGCGCCTTGCCCGGGCCCGCCTGTTGCCGCCACCAGCCATTCCCGTCGACCGTATCGGTTACGCCACGGCCGAAGGAAATGCCTCCGAGGACCAGAATGACCGGCGCGCCTTCCGGCCCGGCAATGCGACCGGTCACCGAGACCGGTGAGCCGGTCGCGGTCAGGGCGATGGTCGAGATGTCCCGACATCGAAGGGCGGGTGGATGATCCAGGGTCACACACATCAGGCGCCGCCCTGGGCAAGCAGGGCCCGCACGTCGGAGAGGACCGAGCCGGCGGTCGGTGTCTGGCCGGCGCCCTTACCGTTGAGAATGAGGGTGGTGCCGCTGGCGCAGACGATCTCGACCGCATTCTCCTCATTCTCGACCCGGGCCAGGGCATGGTCTTCGGCCAGGGCCTGCAGTCTGACCGTGGCGATGACGCCCTCCTCCTGCACCGACAATTCGGCCACCTGCCGGTAGCGCAGGCCGTTTTCGCGGGCCCCGAGAATCTGGCCGACCGACAGGTCGAACAGGCTGTCGGCGGGAATGGCGTAGGGGTCGGGGGCGATATCGAAAGCGGCGCGGGCAATCAGGGCCAGCTTGGCCGCGGCATCAAGCCCGTCAACATCGGCGCTGGGGTCTTCCTCGGCAAATCCGGCGGCCTGGGCGGCGGCGATGGCGTCGTCGAACCCAATTCCCTTTTCCAGCAGGCCGAGCACGAAATTCGAGGTGCCGTTGAGCACGCCCCGGACCCGGGTGATTGTTTCGCCTGAGGCCTTCAACCGAGCTACCGTTTCCAGCACCGGCACGCCGCCGCCCACGGCCGCCGAATAGGCAAAGCCGGTGCCGGCCCGGCGGGCCTTTGCTTCCAGGTCCGGACGACGGGCGATGACGGCCTTGTTGGCCGAGATCACATGCACGCCGCGCTCGACCGCGAGGGTGAGGGCCTTTTCAGCCGCAGCACAGTCGGGCAGGGCGTCGATGATCAGGTCCGGCCCGGTGTCGAAAGCGGCATTGAGATCGGTCAGCCAGGCGTATCGGTCGTCGTGTCTGCGCCGCGGTTTGCGGGTGACAATGGCGGCGATCTCGACCTCGGCCTGCATGGCTTCCAGACCCGCCAGGACACCGGCATTCACCGTGCCGCAGCCCAGCAGGACAACGCGCAGGCGCGGCGTCAAAGCCGTCGCCGGGACCGTATCAAGGGGATAATCAAGCGCCGCAACCAGGGACATTGTTTCACATTCCGTCTTTGCGGAAAGCGCGACACGCCGATTGCGGGGTACTGACGAGGCCAAGGGAATGCGTGGCGATTGCCGGGTGCCTCGATCAATCCGCTTTAGCCGCACTTGTTCCGCGCCCGCAAGCTAGATCTCAAATCGGCGCGACTTCACATATAAAGATATGTTTATATGTGTCAAGCGATCGAGTCCGACCCTGTCCAAGCCACAGGGTGAGGGCTCCGCACGCTTTCGCGCCGGAGAGATGGGAGGGAGCGGGATGCCGGCCGGAGCCGATAAAGCGCTGTTTTGATAACGGTAGGCTTCGACAAGCATCCCGCTCACGGAGATTTCCCGGACGCTCTCGCCCCCGATTCCAACGCGGCAGGTACTGAGGGTCGGTCGTTTAGTGCCCCTGGACCTGATCGCACGCCCTGCCGGAGCTTTGGAGTGTCACATCCAAGGCGCGGACAGGCTCCGCAAGTTTCCGGGCACAAGTGACAGGGCCCGTGCCTCCCATCCCGAAAACCGGAGACATTATGTGTCGACGGATAAGGGGTGGGGATAAGTTTGGCCGATTTTTTTGATAGAGCGCCCTCTCCCTCTCCCTTGGGAGAGGGAGAGGGGGAGGGGTAAGTCCACATGAACGCGAGAGGAATCCCCCTCATCCGGCCTCCGGCCACCTTCTCCCGAGGGAGAAGGAAAGCGGTGCACAGCGGGGATAAATGCACAAAAATTTTGTCATCCCGGGTCTGCAACCTGCTTGCGCAGGTTTTCGCCCGGGATGACACGCGCGTCGTCAGCGCCGGATGTTGCCGCAAGCTGCCGCGTGCCAATCCCTCTCAAACCAAAGCACATTTCTCCCGGCCGCAGCCCCGCAACAGCGGGGCGAAGAGCCGGGACCCACGAAACCCTCCGGCAAGCGATGAGTCTCCCGTTGGTCCCGGATGGCGCTGCGCGCCTCCGGGAAAAATGACAGAGGAAGGGAGGTGAGGAATGGCCTGACCGGCCAACGCCGCTGACCTACGTCGCCACAAACGCCTTCTCGACGACGAAATCTGCCGGCGCCGCGTTCGAGCCCTCGATGAAGTTCCGGTCGAGGCAGATCTGTTTGACGTCTCTCAGCAGGCCTTCCGAGCCACAGATCATCACGCGATCAGCCTCGGGGTCCAGCGGCGGGACGTTGAGGCGTTCGAACAGTTCGCCGGAGTTGATCATGTCGGTGACGCGGCCCTTGATCGGCCCGTCTTCGCGGGTGACCGAGGCGAAGTGGACAAGTTTTTCGCGGGCGAATTCGCCGATCAGCTCGTCGTCTCTGACGGCGGCGACAAGCTCATTGCCATAGGTCAGCTCGGCGGCCTCGCGG
This sequence comes from Maricaulis sp., assembly GCF_048268525.1. Classification (GTDB taxonomy): domain Bacteria; phylum Pseudomonadota; class Alphaproteobacteria; order Caulobacterales; family Maricaulaceae; genus Maricaulis. Next base: position 310,954 of record NZ_JBLWVH010000001.1, read on the forward strand.
CAGGTATGGGTGAGGATGACCTGGTCGAATTTTTCGTAGGTCTCCGGGTCGCGGATCAGGCTGGCGAACGGCGCAATGCCGGTGCCGGTCGAGATCATGTAGAGGCGCTTGCCGGGCTTCAGGGCATCGAGCACCAGCGTGCCGGTCGGCTTGCGACCGAGCAGGACTTCATCGCCTTCCTTGATGTGCTGGAGGCGTGAGGTCAGCGGTCCATCGGGAACCTTGATCGAGTAGAAATCGAGGGCTTCATCCCAGAATGGGCTGGCCAGCGAATAGGCGCGCAGAAGGGGTTTGCCGTCTTCCTTGGGCAGGCCGATCATGATGAATTCGCCGGAGCGGAAGCGGAAGGCGTCCGGACGGGTGATCCGGAAATGGAACAGCCGGTCGGTGTAGTGCGTCACCGACAATACCGTCTCGACCGTGAACGGGCCGGGCTTGGCGGAAACGGCATTCTTCTTGGCAGGCGCGGTCGCGGTCATCGTCATGGTCTCGTACTCGGTTTCGGGTGGGGTCTGTCGGATAAGGCGTCAGGCCGTCACGCGCGGCGCTTCGGTATCGGCCCAGGGCGGAACAGGCAAGCCCCGCGAGGACAGGAAGTCCGGATTGAACAGTTTGCCGGCATAGCGGGCACCGCTGTCACACAGCATGGTGACGATGGTCTTGCCGGGACCCAGATCGCGGGCCAGTCGCATGGCCCCAGCGATATTGATGCCGGCCGAACCGCCCAGGGACAGGCCTTCCGTCTTCACCAGATCAAACAGGATGGGCAGCATTTCGGCGTCTTCGATCCGGTAGACATGGTCGACCGCGAGGCCTTCCAGATTGCCGGTGATGCGGTTGACGCCGATCCCTTCCGTGATCGATGAGCCTTCGCCCTTCAACTCACCCTTGGTGAAATAGTTGAAGAGCGCCGCGCCCGCCGGATCGGCGGCGCCGATGGCGATGTCGGGCCGTTGCGCGCGCAGGGCTTCGGCGACGCCGGCCAGCGTGCCGCCGGAACCGACCGCACAGATAAAGCCGTCAATCTCGCCACCGGTCTGCTCCCAGATTTCCGGGCCGGTGGTCAAGGTGTGCGCGCGCTTGTTGGCGAGATTGTCGAACTGGTTGGCCCAGATGGCGCCGTTTGGCTGGCTCTCATTGAGCTCCTCGGCCAGGCGGCGAGAATAATGGACGAAGTGGTTGGGGCTGGAGAAGGGGGCCGCGTCGACCTCGATCAGGCGGGCACCAAAGGAGCGGATCGCCGCCTTCTTCTCTTCCGACTGGGTGCGTGGCATGACGATGATGACGTCATAGCCCAGCGCGCCGCCGACCAGGGCGAGTCCGATCCCGGTATTGCCGGCCGTGCCCTCGACAATGGAGCCGCCCGGTTTCAGGGACCCGTCGGCCTCGGCCTCGCGGACGATATTGAGCGCGGCGCGGTCCTTCACGGAGCCGCCCGGATTGAGGAATTCGGCCTTGCCGAGGATTTCGCAGCCGGTCGCATCGGACGGGCCATCCAGCCGGATCAGCGGGGTGTTGCCGATCAGGTCGAGCACATGTTTGGCAGACACTGGCTGTGTCCTTTCGTCAGCTTTCTTATTCAGCCGCAACTTGGGCCGGGGTGTGGATTCCGCATTCGGTCTTGGTCTGACCAAGCCAGCGACCGGAGCGGATATCGCCCTCGGCCTGGACCGGCGCGGTGCAGGTCCAGCACCCGATCGAGGCATACCCCATATCGGTCAGCGGGTGTCGCGGCAAATCGAAGCGCCGGAAATAATCCTCGATCGCGGCCGCGTCCCAATTGGCCAGCGGATTGATCCGGATGCGGCCATTGATACGCTCGACCACAGGCAGGCTCATGCGGCCGCCGCCATGGAAGCGTTTGCGACCAGTGATCAAGGCGTCGTAATCGCCGATGATTGCGTCCAGCGGACGCACCTTGCGCAGGGAACAACAAGCGTCGGCGTCGCGGCGCCACAGACGTTCGTCGCTGTCTTCTTCGGCCACCGCTTCGGCGTCCGGTTTCAACAGGCGGATATTGCTCAGTCCGAGCTGGTCAGTCAGCTGGCGCTGGTATTGTTCGGTCTGGGCAAACAGGCGCCCGGTATCGAGGAAGATGACCGGGGTCGCCGGATCGATCTGGGAGATCATGTGCAGGCCGACGGCGGCCTCGGCACCAAAAGACGACATGATGGCGATCTTGCCGATCCACTCGTTCTCGATGGCATCGCGCAAAATATCTTGCGGAGACAAGTCGCGGTAGCGGGCATTCAGTGCGGCAAGATCGTCCTCCGGCCGCTTGTGGCGGTGGCGGAAGAGCGGCGTCACATTGCCCTGGCCCGGCTGGTAGGCGTGGGCGAAGCGGGTGCGGGCTCGGGCCCAGTCAGCGTCGAACCCCTTGCGGTCCGGTTCGACATCGTCAAATCCCACGCGGATCAGGTGCTGGGCCTGGTCGGGAATGAGATCGCCGACGGCGCGCAGCTTGCCGGTATATCCGACACGCTGGCGCAATTGGGTGGCCAGGGTGAAGCCACGGCCATCATTGAATTTTGGAAAGCGGATATCGACCCGCACCGCGCCGGCGATCGCGGCTTTCGCCTGGCGCCAATCGGTATCGCCGGTCAGCTCCACGATCCGGCCGCCACCGGCCGCCAGCTGGGCGTCGGCGATGGGGGGGGTGTCGTCTTTGCGATCAAGCGTCAGCATAGATGGCCTCCTTGAAGGCGTCAGGTCCGACACGGCGCAGCGTGTCGATGAAGCGCTCTTTGTCGGCGCGAATGTCGAGATAGGTTTCCAGCAGGCGGGCAATGGCAGCGGGAACGTCCTCGCCGGCCAGGCCCTTGCCGATGATCGAGCCGATGGCGGCATCGGTTCCGAAGGCCCCGCCCAGTGTGATCTGGTAGAATTCCTCACCGCGCTTGTCGACGCCGAGTACGCCGATATGGGCGACGTGATGATGCCCGCAGGCATTGATGCAGCCATCAATCTTGATGGTCACATCGCCGGCTTTCTCCGACAGGCCGGTCTCCTCCAGCAGGTTGGAAATCGCCTGGGCGATCGGGATCGAACGGGCATTGGCGAGGTTGCAATAATCCAGACCCGGGCAGGCGACGATATCGGTCGCCAGGCCGGCATTGGCCGTCGCGAGGCCGGCCTCGACCAGCCCGGCCCACACCGCTTCCAGATCGCCATTGCGCACATGCGGCAGGATCAAATTCTGGTCCGGCGTGGCGCGGATTTCGTCGAAGCCAAAGCGCTCGGCCAGGTCGGCGACGGCGTCCATCTGCGCGTCTGTGATGTCGCCCGGCGTGCCGCCGATGGGTTTCAGGGAAATCACGACAGAGGACAGGCCATTGACCGCATGATCGCGGCGATTGCGGTCGAGCCAGCGGGCAAAGGCGCGGTTCCCGGTCACCGGGACAGGCGTCGGATCGGCCTGTTTCGGTTGGTCGAAGAAGGCACGAATGCGGGCGATCTCGGCGGCGGGGAGTTTCAGCTCGCCCTCGCGGATCACCGCCCATTCATCCTCGACCTGGCGGCCGTATTCTTCGGCGCCCAGGGCCTCGACCAGGATCTTGATCCGGGCCTTGTAGAGATTGTCGCGGCGACCATGCTGATTATACACGCGCAGGCAGGCGGTGAGGTAGGACAGCAGGCCCTCCGGCGCCAGGAAGGGCTTGATCAACTGGGCAAGGCGCGGCGTGCGGCCCTGGCCGCCACCGACCCAGACTTCAAACCCGGTTGTCCCGGCCTCGTTCCGGACGATCTGCAGGCCGATATCGTGGACACGGATCCCGGCACGGTCGGCTTTCGCCCCGTTGACGGCGATCTTGAACTTGCGCGGCAGGAAGGTGAATTCCGGGTGGAAGCTGGACCATTGCCGCACGATCTCGGCCCAGGGGCGACCATCTTCCAGCTCGTCCGCCGCTGCGCCCGCAAACGGGTCGGCGGTGACATTGCGGATGCAATTGCCCGAGGTCTGGATGGCGTGCATCTCGACCGCGGCGAGGCGGTCGAGAATGTCGGGAATATCCACTAGGGCCGGCCAGTTGTACTGGATATTGGTGCGCGTGGTGAAATGGCCATAGCCGCGGTCATAATCGCGGGCGATCCCGGCCAGGGTGCGCATCTGGGTGCTGTTGAACGTCCCGTAGGGAATGGCCACCCGCAGCATATAGGCGTGCAGCTGCAGATAGACGCCATTCATCAGGCGCAGCGGCTTGAACTGGTCCTCGGTCAGGCGACCATCGAGGCGACGCGCCACCTGGTCGCGAAACTCCGCGATCCGGTCGGCCACCATGGCGTGGTCATAGCTGTCATACTGGTACATGGCTCAGACCGTCGCTTGGGCGTGGGTGGAACCGGTCGTCGGACCGGTCAGACGGATGCCCTCGCGGCGCCATTTCTGGCCGCCGGGCCGGTCCTCTTCGAGTTCGATCAGATAGGCGCCAACGGCGATGTGGCTTTCGTCCGCGGCAATCTCGAGCGTCGCATCGGCCTGGTCCTCGTCGAGACGGGCGGCCTCGGCGAGTTCGGTCGTCCACTGGCCGGTCGCGGTGCGATAAATCACCCGGCCATCGGTGAGGCGGTTGGCGGTCACGGTCTTCATGCGAATTGCTCCTGTCCGGCCAGGGTCCGGGCGCCTGCGAGGGCAGCACCGGCCACTTCGCCGACAATCATGATGGTGGGGCCGGAAATGGCTTCGCGCTTCACCAGGCCGGCGAGATCGCCGAGCGTGCCGAAGACGCGGCGCTCATTGTCGCGCGTGCCGTTCTCGATCAGAGCGACCGGGGTGGAGGGATGCCGTCCGGCCGCGACCATCTTCGCCTGGATATCCGGCGCAGCGCCGACACCCATATAGAAGACGGTGGTGGAATTGGCGGCGGAGAGGGCGCGATAGTCGGCGTCCGGCCCGTCCTGCTTGACGACACCCGACGCAAACGTGACCGATTGGGCGTGGTCGCGATGGGTCAGGGGAATGCCGGCTGAGGCGGCGCAGGCGACAGCGGCGGTGATGCCAGGGGTGACCTCGACCGCGATCCCGGCGGCGCGGACGACATCCAGCTCTTCGCCGCCGCGTCCAAAGACAAAGGGGTCGCCGCCCTTGATGCGGACCACGCGCTGACCCTTGCGCGCCTCGCGGACCAGGATTTCGCCGATCTGCTCCTGCGGAACGGGGTGATGTCCCTTGGTTTTGCCGACATCGATGCGCAGGGCGTCGCGGCGGGCGAGATCCATCACGCCTTCAGACACCAGTCGGTCATGCACGATGACATCGGCTTCGCGCAGCAGGCGGGCGGCTTTGAGGGTCAAGAGGTCGGGATCGCCGGGACCGGCGCCGACCAGGTGGACAATGCCAGTCCGTTCGGCGGTCTCGCCATTCAGTTCGCGAAGCATTTCGCGGCGGGCACCGGCCTTGTCGCCGGCGAGGGCGAGGTCACGGGCCTTGCCGCGCAGGGCGCGTTCCCAGAAGGCGCGGCGGTCGTCGAACTTGGAGAGCACGGACTTCACCGTGCCGCGCAGCTCGCGGGCGAGGTCGGCGATCACGCCGATGCGGGCCGGCAGGACCTGTTCGATGGCGGCACGGATGTCGACGGAAAGGACGGGAGCGGCGCCGCCGGAGGCGATCGAAACGACGATGCCGTCGCGGTCGACAATGGCGGGTGTCTGGAAGTCGGACGCCGCCGGGCTGTCGACGATATTGACCAGAGCGCCCTGGCTGCGGCCCCAGCGGGCCAGCTTGGCGACGTCGCGGACTTCGCCGCCAGCCAGAAAGATGATTGTCGCGCCACGAAAGTCCCGCCGCGTCGGCACACGGCGTAAAATCTTCGCATACTGGGCAATATCCGAAGCAACAGGATCGCTGGACTCACCGGTGAACCAAAGCAACCGGGCTGGGGAAGACGCGAACAGGCGTGCCTTCGGCTCGGCCATCGGGCCGTGCCCGACAACGATCACCGTCTGTCCATCTAGGGGAATGGAGGCAGGAAATACACGCATGGTCACTCGTCCGTTCCTGCGCCTTCGTGGCGCGACGAGTTCAATATTTCTATTCGTTGCAGTGAATACAAACGACGATTATTGGCTTTTGACATTAGAAAAACTAAATTCATGGCATGGTCCAGACATCCCGCCTTCCGCCCCTCAATGCCCTGCGCGCCTTTGAGGCCGCCGCCCGGCTTGAAAGCTTCGCCCGCGCGGCTGACGAATTGGCGGTCACGCCGGGCGCGATCAGCCAGCAGATAAGGCAGCTGGAAGAGCATGTCGGGGCGCCACTGTTCGTCCGGCAGGGGCGGGGGCTAAGCCTGACCGAGGCGGGCCGCGCGGCAGCCGGGGTCACATCGGAAGCCTTCGAGACCCTGGAACGCGCCGTCTCCCTGATGCGCCAGCCCGTCCATCGCCGCGCCCTGACCGTCTCGGTCGCGCCCTCCTTCGCCGGCAAATGGCTGGCCCCGCGCCTGTTCCGCTTCCAGGAGGAAGTGCCCGGCGTTGAAGTCTGGATCGCCGCGACCTCGGAGCGGGTTGATCTGGCTGCCGGCGCCGCCGATCTCGGCATCCGCTACGGCCCTGGCGGCGACATGACGCTGAATGAGGAAGCCCTGCTGGCCGAGGAAGTCCTGCCGGTCTGCTCGCCCGACCTCTTGCGTGATGGCCCGGCGCTCGCCCGCGCCCAGGACCTGCGTGGCCAGACGCTCTTGCACGACGCTTCTCCGGAAACCGAGGTCGATGGCGCCGACTGGGCGTCCTGGCTCAAGGCGCGCGGCGCGCGGGGTGTCGATGTGGCCGGGGGAGTGCGGTTCAACCAGTCAGCCCTGGTCATCGACGCCGCTGTCGCCGGTCGCGGCGTCGCCCTGGCCAAGCGCGCCCTGGTGCAGAACGATCTCGCCAGTGGCCGCCTCGTCGCCCTCTTCCCCGACGGAACGACGCCGGTCCGCTCCGCCTATCATATTGTGACAGCGCGGAACCGGCCTCTGAGCCCGGATGCGCAGGCCTTCATCGCCTGGCTGAAGGCCGAGGCGCGCGTGCATGAGCATTCGGTGGATGAGTTGTGAGGGGGGCGTGGGCGAGGGGCGCTCGCGCTCAGCTGCCCATTCATCGCTTGCCGTGAGTTCGCGCTAGCCGGTTTTCAAGGTCAAGGGCGCGTACGCGCCGCTTCGCGGTTTCACCCTTGAGCTTGAAAACCGGATAGCGTCTGCTGGCTGACAAGCGATCTATGGGTATTTCCGCGCGCGGCGCTACCAGTCCAAAACTCATTTTTCCCGGCCGGAGGCCTGCGCAGGCAGGTCGCAGAGCCGGGACCGACGGGCTTCTCCGGTGATGATGAGTCTCTCGTGGGTCCCGGATCGCGCGAACGCGCGTCCGGGAGAAATGGGAGGGGTTTATCCGGTGGCGTGGCAGACCGGCATATAACCCGCCGCAATCGTCTTCACAGTCGGCTCCGGCGTGAGCACCTCCACCCGATCCGGCAAAGCGTCCGGTCCCGCTGCATAACCATCAAACGACCAGGACCAGACCCGTCCCCGCCAGCGCACCAGCGGCTCCCCGTCGGGCGCGACCCGAAAGAAGACACCCTCCGGAACCTTCGAAAGCGTGGCCCCATAGGTCACCTGCGCCCGCGATCGCGACAGGACCCGTGCCTTGTGCATCAAGCGGTCCATATCCGGCGCTCGAACCAGGCCTGGCAGGTCCGGATGGGCGCGCGTGAAAGCCTCCCGGAAGCGATTGAAATCGTCTCGCCGGCATTCGCCGCAGGGACGGTGCCCGGCGGCGAGGGCGACGGCTTCGTCTGTGAAGAAGAGCTCGGTATACCAGCCGGGCTTCATCAGTTCGCGGCGGCGTTCCTTGAAGGCAAGGGTGCACGTGACCCAGGCCAGGTGTTTCCAGCGCGCCGTGCCGAGTCGTTGGCGCTCATCATGCAGGATGCCGCGATTGCCCATCAGCGTGCCGCGGGCCGTGTGGGCACAAATCTCGCCGGTGGGGGTGACGCGGTTCTGGAGGGGTGTGGGGCGTGTCATGGCACAGCACTACATCGGAGCGAGTCTATACGGAAATTGGGTTGGAATCCTCCTTCCGAACAATCCGGTTCGCTTCGGATACCGTTCATATAGCTTGGCGTTGACGTGCTCCGAAAAGGCGTAGGCGAGTACCATCGCTTCGCTTGCCAATTCTACGAGTTCTTTTGCGATACCTCGAATTTCGCCAATGCGGCGTATTAGTCCGGCATTTCCGGTGCTGGTGAACTCAGTCTTCATCAAACCACCAACTGGATTATCTTCTTCGATTGTAGAATGTTCATCAAGAAGTGCGGATAGCTCAAGTCTTGTTTTGCTATAGTAGGCAAGTGCAGCAACAAGTATGTTGCGCATATTTATTAATTGCGTAAACTTGTTGAGTGTTTCATCGTCCATTTTTTCCATAACGAAATGTATGGATTCAGCTGGAGATGTAAACGATGAATCTCTTGATGATACAAAGGGCAGAATGGCTTGCCAGTATAAATCGCTTTGAAATAGCAAGTTGGCTATATTTATTTGGTTCATAATTGGCCTATGAACAGATGCGATGTCATTTATCAGCGAAGTGGCGTTCGAAACAAATACAAGGCCGTCTTTAAGTGCGCTTTTCCTGTTCGCGCGAGCATTCAAGTACATAGCTGAAAAAAGCGAAATCAGGCCGCCGAGCAACACGCCAGAAAACGAGACTAAAACCGTTTCCCAAGGCGAGGACTGTGCGCTATGGCCGAACTGAGCAAAGACGTTCTGCACCTAGTGGTCCATCCAAACTGTTATTTTTCGAGGTTGTATCGATTCTAGTTGCAATGCATTCGGCCGTTACCGCCACCATTTTGCAATTCACTCGCACTAACAAACAAAGGCGTGCGCAATCGGTCGCTTAAAGGGGAAATTGCTTGACCCTTGCGGCGTTCACCATGTGAGTATGGGGCCAATTCCGCGACCCTCGATGGTTGCCGGCCCATACAGACAGAACGGGTGCAAGCCCGGGGTGAGGAGCATGAAGCCGACCGATACGCGCGATCCCGACTATTTTCACAAGGTCGTGGATTGCCAGTGGGCATGCCCGGCGCATACGCCGGTGCCCGAGTATATCCGCCTGATTGCGCAAGGTGAATTCACCGAAGCCTATCTCGTCAATCGTCGATCCAATGTCTTTCCCGGCATTCTCGGCCGGGTCTGTGACCGGCCCTGTGAGCCGGCCTGCCGGCGTGGCCGGGTCGAGGAGGAGCCGGTTGCGATCTGCCGCTTGAAACGGGTCGCTGCCGACCATCGCGACGAGGTGAAACACCTCGTGCCGCAAAAGCCGGCCAGCACGAATGGCAAGAAGATCGCCCTGATCGGGGCCGGTCCGGCGTCCTTGACCGTGGCCAATGATCTCGCCCCGCTGGGCTATGAGTGTACGATCTTTGAAGCCCATCACCGTCCCGGCGGGCTGATGATCGCCAACATCCCCTCCTTCCGCCTGCCCGAAGAAGTGCTGGACGAGGAGATCGGCTATATCCTCGACCAGGGCGTAGAGCTGAAGACCGGCCACCGGATCGAGAGCCTGAAGGCCTTGAGCGAGAGTGGCTATGACGCCGTCTTCATCGGGTCCGGCGCGCCCAAGGGCAAGGACCTCAAGATCGAGGGCCGCGACGAGGCCGACGCCAATATCCATATCGGTATCGACTGGCTGGAAAGCGTCGCCTTCGAGCATGTGGACAAGATCGGCAAGGAAGTCCTGATTATCGGGGTCGGCAATACCGCCATGGATTGCTGCCGAACTTCGCTGCGCCTCGGCGCGACTGATGTGAAGGTGATGGCGCGCAAGCCGCGGCAATTTTTCAAGGCCTCCCCCTGGGAGCTGGAAGACGCCGAGGACGAGAATGTCGACATCCTGGTCAATCACTCTCCCAAGCGCTTCGTCGTCGAGAATGGCAAGCTGACCGGCATGGAATTCGAGCTGATGGAGTATCAGCTCGATGAGGACGGCAATATCACTGACACCAAGATCGCCGGAACCAAGGTCATCCCCTGCACCGATGTCATCCTGGCGATCGGCCAGGAGAATGCCTTCCCCTGGATCGAGCGCGATATCGGTATCGAATTCGACAAATGGGGCGTGCCGGTCGTTGACGAGACGACGTTCGAGTCGACGAAGAAGGGCATCTTCTTTGGCGGTGACAGTGCCTTTGGTCCCAAGAACATCATCTGGGCGGTCGAGCATGGCCATCAGGCGGCGATCTCGATCCACAAGCATTGCGAGGCGACCGACATGACCGCGCGGCTGCCGCGTGGCGTCAATCTGCAATCCGCCAAGATGGGCGTGAATGAGTGGATGTATTCCAACAGCTATACCGGCGAACATCGTCGGCAAATGCCGTTGGCCGAGCTCAAGGCGCGCCTGTCCAATCGCAAGATGGAAGTCGAGACAGGCTATACCGCCGAGCAGATCGCGACCGAGGTCCAGCGTTGCCTGAATTGCGACGTGCAGACCGTGTTCGAGGCCCCGCTCTGCAAGGAGTGCGACGCCTGCATGGATATCTGCCCGGTTGACTGCCTGTCGATCGTGCCGGTCGCCGAGGAGGCCGAGCTGCGCCAGTCGCTGCGCGTGCCGGCCAATAACAAGGACCAGGACCTGTTTGTTTCCGAACCGCTGAAGGATACCGGGCGGGTCATGGTCAAGGACGAAAACCTCTGCCTGCATTGCGGCCTGTGCGCCGAGCGTTGCCCGACCGCGGCGTGGGACATGCAGGACGCCGACATCTTCATTCCGCATGTCGACGATGAAACGAAGAAAGTGGCGGCCGAATGAAGGATCTCGTGGACGTGACAGACGCAGTCCGGGTCAACGACTTCGTCATCAAGATCGGCAATGTGAACGGCACCGGTTCGGCGTCGGCCAATGGTCTTCTGATGAAGGCGATCTTCCGGATGGGCGTGCCTGTGGTGGGCAAGAACCTCTTCCCCTCCAACATCCAGGGCCTGCCCACCTGGTATGAGATCCGCCTGACCAAGGACAGCTATATGGCGCGCTCGGGCACGGCCGAGTTCATCGTCGCCATGAATGCGGAGACGTATAAACAAGACCTCGCCGAGGTCAGCCCAGGCGGTTTCCTGCTCTATGACTCGACCTGGCCGCGCCCGGACCTGCATGCCCGCGCCGATGTCACCGCGATCGGTGTGCCGCTGGCGCGTCTGGTCAATGCTGCCTTCGATAATGCCCGCACCCGCGTTCTGATGAAGAACATGGCCTATGTTGGTGCCGTCGCCGGCCTGACCGGTCTCGATGTCGAGGTCATCCGCAATCTGGTCAAGGAGATGTTCGGTACCAAGGAGCATCTGATCGACGCCAACATGAAGGCGATCGGCCTCGGTCTCGATTATGTCCGCGAACATCACCCCGACCCGCTGCCGCTGCGCATCGAGCCGATGGACAAGACCGCCGGTCACATCATGATCGACGGCAATACGGCTGCGGCCCTGGGCTGTGTCTATGCCGGGGCGACCTTTGGCGCGTGGTATCCGATCACGCCCTCGACCTCGCTGATGGATGGCTTCAAAGCGTTTTGCGAGAAGTTCCGCGTTGATCCGGAAACCGGCGAGAAGAATTTCTGCATCATCCAGGGTGAGGACGAGCTGGCCTCGGTCGGCATGGCCATCGGCGCTGGCTGGAATGGCGCCCGCTCCTTCACCCCGACGTCGGGGCCGGGCATCTCGCTGATGAGTGAGTTCATCGGCTTTGCCTATTATGGCGAAGTGCCGGTGGTGTTGTTCGACGTCCAGCGGGCAGGGCCGTCAACCGGCCTGCCGACGCGGACCCAGCAATGCGACATCACACTGGCGGCCTATGCCAGCCATGGTGATACCAAGCATATCCTCCTCTTCCCGGCCAATCCGAAGGAATGCTTCGAGATGGCGGTGCAGAGCTTTGACATCGCCGAACGCTTCCAGGCGCCGGTCTTCTTCATGACCGATCTCGATATCGGCATGAATGACTGGATGATCCCGGAGCTGGACTGGGATGACAGCTACCAGCCTGACCGCGGCAAGGTCTTGAGCGCCGAGGAAATCGACAAACTCGAGAAATTCTACCGCTATGAAGACCGTGACGGGGATGCCATTCCTTACCGCACGCTGCCTGGCACCCATCCCAAGGGCGCCTATTTCACGCGCGGTTCCGGCCATAACTGGAAGGGCGGCTATACCGAGGACAGTGATGAGTACAAGGAAGTGCTCGACCGGTTGACCACCAAGTGGAAGAACGCCGCCAATGCCGTTCCCGCGCCGGTCATCACGCGCTGCGGCCAGCACGCCCGGCGGGCGATCATCTCGGTCGGTGGCTGTGATGGCGCGGTGCTGGAAGCCCTCGACCGCTTTGCCGAGAATGGCGTGAAGCTGGACTATCTGCGCGTCCGCGGCTTCCCCTTCAATGCCGAAGTCGATGCCTTTATTGACCAGTATGACGAGGTGTTCGTGGTCGAGCAGAACCGGGACGGGCAATTGCGGTCCTTGCTGGTCAACGAGACCGAAGCACCCAAGCACAAGCTGGTTTCGATCCTCGATTATGCCGGCATGGCCGCCAATCCGAAATTCATTATCGAGGGCATTTCCGCCCATCTGGAAGCCCTGGGAGACGTCGCATGACCTCCATGAGCAAACCCTTCATCGACAAGCATCTGCCCAAGAACAAGCTGGGCCTGTCGGTCCGCAATTATGAAGGCGTGATGTCGACCCTTTGTGCCGGTTGCGGCCACGACTCGGTCACTGCCGCCCTGGTCCAGGCTTTCTGGGAACTGGATCTGGCGCCGGAAAGCGCGGCCAAGGTCTCCGGCATCGGCTGTTCGTCCAAGACGACCGCCTATTTCATGGGCCAGTCGCACGGCATCAACTGCGTGCACGGGCGCATGCCGTCGGTCGCGACCGGCGCCAATGCCGCCAACGGCGATCTCAATTATATCGGCATCTCCGGTGACGGGGATTCGCTGTCGATCGGCTTTGGCCAGTTCGCCCACGCCATCCGGCGCAATCTGAACATGCTGTATATCCTCGAGAATAATGGCGTGTACGGGCTGACCAAGGGCCAGTTCTCGGCCGCGGCCGACTATGGATCGAAGTCCAAGAAAGGCATCGAGAATGACCAGATGCCGATCGACCCCTGCGTCCAGGCACTGACCTTGGGCGCCGGCTTCGTGGCGCGCGCCTTTTCCGGTGACAAGTCGCAGCTGATCCCGCTGATCAAGGCCGGTCTGAAGCACAAGGGCTTTGCCCTGATCGACGTCATCTCACCCTGCGTGACCTTCAATGATCACAAGGGGTCGACCAAGAGCTATGCCCATACCTACAAATACTATCACCCGATGGTGCATACGGACTTCGTCGCCCATGCCGACGAGGTGACCGGGTCCTACGACAAGGACGGAGCAATGCGGGTGACGATGCAGGATGGCGGCGAGCTCTTCCTGCGCAAGACCGACAGTGACTACGATCCGCGCGACCGCGCCCAGGCGATCGAGACGCTGATGATGAACAAGACCGAGGGCGAGATCCGTACCGGCCTGTTGTATCTCAACAGCGACCTGCCGGACATGCAGGCGGCCAACAAGCTGCCGAAAACCCCGCTGAACCAGGTGCCCTACGAGCGCCTGACACCGGGCCGGGCGGCCCTCGCCAAGCTGCAATCGCGCTACCGCTGACGTCAGCTTTCGTTGAACCGGTCGATCCGCGGCGTCGCGTCATTGGCGGCGGCGCGGGCGGCCGGGCTGTCTTCCAGGCCGGCCAGGGTGACATGGACGAAGCTGGCGCCGGTCTCGTCACGGATTGGCGTGTAGCGCACCTGCCAGAACCGATCTGAACGCTCACGGTCCACCCAGACGGCGGACGCGCCTAGAATGCTACCATCGTTGAGGCCTTCCCGGGCGAGGGCGTCGAGGTCACTGATCAGTCGGTCGAGACCCGGCGTGTCGCGGACCTGTTTCGTGCCGGCCATGAAGTCGCGTGTCATGTCCGTGCTGGCGGCTTCGACGCTGGGGCCATCGGGTCCGGTCTGAAGGAGCAGGCAGGGGAAGGGGCTGTGGTTGACCGTGGCGCGCAGATCATCAAACAGGGAACGGGTGCGCGGATCTTCGGCCAGTTTCATGATGGCGGCCGCGACGGGTTCCGGTGGGAGAACCAGACCGGACTCGATCCGTGAAACATAGGTTTGACTGACGCCGATGAGCTCGGCCATCGCGCCTTGTTTCAGCCTCAACCTCAGTCGAAGCGAGCGGACCGTCTTTGCCCAGTCGATATCCAAGATGGAATTCTAACCCCTTTGAATCTTGGACTATCTTGCCGCTCTGTGCGGATGAATGAGCACTCATAAAATATGAATTATCCACGTCCAAACGGGTGATGGACGGGCTTAGAAACCAAGGGCCCGAGCGACGTAACCGGGCAGGTCCGACATCAGCTCGCCCAGTTCACCGCGAGCCCAGGCGGGCAGGAAAATGGCAAGGATGACGCTGATCAGCAGGCCCAGGAAAGCGCGCAGCACGTCCGAGGTCACATCCCACAGGGCGGCGAGTCTGGAGCGCAGGCCGGCGATATAGGCGATCGCGATTTCGCGGCCCGCCAGCATGCCCAGGAAGACCCAGGTCGTGCTCATCGGCACGTCATTGACCTCCTTGAAGATGTACAGGATGACGCCGTAGATCAGGTCGATGGCGGTGGCCGCGCGGATGTCGGTGGAGTTGGTCTTCGACAGGACAATCTTCTGGATCTCGCCGCCGCGATTGCGGAAGATGATGGCGTGCAGGGCCAGCATCACGACCGTCGCAAAGACCAGCAGTAAGGGAGAGAAGGTCACCTGGGTCTGCATGACCGCCACGCCTTCCTGCATCAATGGCAGACCATCACCATCGAGTGCGGGAACGAGCTCGGTCGTCCGTGGCAGGAAAATGAAGATATTGGCGAGGTCCTGCATCAGCCATTGCGACCACAGGAAAGCGGTGGCGGCCCATTGGGCGACGAACCAGGCCGGGTGGTGGGGTTTGTCCTTCGTGCGATCGATCCAGCGTTCGAAAACCCTTGAGATGAGCAGGTAAACGAAGAAGGCGGCGCTGATCGCCACGATGTAGCCGAGCGCTGATTTGGTCAGCATTTTCGGCAGGACGCCCTCGGTATTGGCGCCACCTGTCAGTGCGAAAATGGTGAGGACAAGGAAGGTCGTCGAGACCGGGATGCCGTAGCGGGTCAGGATCAGCAGGAAGAGCGGCGGAATGGCGTGCCACCATTGCACGCCGCCATCCGGGTAGGGCAGGGAGTTCAGGCGCCCGAAGGCGATATCGCCAGCGCCGCCGAAAAAGCCCCACAGCATGACCACCACGATGATCGAGCAGGCATAGGCCCACAGGCCCCACCAGGGGCGCTTGGCGTTGGAACTCAGGAATGTGCCCAGGGTCTGGATGGCATCATTGGCGACAATGGAATAGGCGCCGATGAGAAATCCGAGGATCGAAAAGACCCACACGGTGGTGCTCAGATCGGCCATGGCCCGGACCCCTTCAAGACAAATCCCCGCGCCACGTAGCAATGAGCAGCGCAATCAATCAATCAGCGAGGCGCAGTCGCCTGTCTTTTTCACGCAAGTGTCGCAATCGAGCCTGTGATTGCGTGCATTTGGTTGCTTTAAGCGCCAGCCTTCACAGCGCGACCAAAACGCGTTATAAATTATAACCGCCGATGACCGGCACCGGCGCGCCCTCTCGATCAGGAGAAGCGCACATGTCCGCACCTTCGCCGACCCTTGATGTCCAGGCCATTCACTGGCCGTCCGTCATACGCCACTATCGACTGTCGAAAGGCCTCAAACAGGCGGCCCTGGCGCATGATCTGGGCGTGACCCAGACCATGGTGTCCCGATGGGAGTCGTCTGCCGCGCTGCCATCGGACCGAATCCAGGCCCGACTTTTTGATCTCTACTGGGCTTCCCAGGCCTCGGTTTCCCGCGATGTCTGGCTCGACCGTATCGGCAGACACCCGGCTGTCGTCGGGGTGATCAATGCCGCCGGCCGGATCGTGCGGGCGAGCCGCGGCTTCTGCCGGGCGCTGGATTGTGACCGTCACGGGCTGGAAGGCCGTTATGTCCACGAAGCCTTCGAAGGCGACTGGCTGGATCTGTATGACGACCTGTGTTCATCGGGATTGTTTGAAGGCCGTGTCTCATCGGCCGAGAGCATTGATACCGTGACATTCCACGCACCGGACGGCACCCGCCGGACGCGATATGTGCATGGCTTGCACCGGCCAAGCTTCCTGCCCGGACCGGAAATCGTCTGGCTCCTGTCCGGCGCTGAAGTATCAGTGCGTGTTCGCGATGATGTTCGCATGCGGCTTGGCGGAAATCGCATCATCCGCAAGGCGATATAGTCCATGCCCGTCGATGACAATCCGGCGGAAGGCGCACCCGATATCTGGCGCAACTATCTGCGCCGCTATCGCTTCACCAACAATATCAAGCAGGCTGCTCTCGCCGAGGATCTGGGTGTCACCCAGGCCATGGTGTCGCGCTGGGAGTCCGGCGAGGTCAGCCCGGCGCCGGGGATGCAGGCGCGTATTCGGGCGCTCGCCGGGACCTCCGACGCGATGGCGTCGCCCCTGGTCGGCTGGCGCAATCATGTATCCTTCCAGCCCGGCATGGCGGCCGTCGTGAGCGTTGATGGTGTGGTCGAAACCGCCAGCGCCGGCCTGATCCGGGAGCTCGACCTGTCACGCGGTCAAATAGAGGGGAAAGGCATCGATGCGCTGTTCTGCGGTGACCTTGTCGGCCTGTTCAACATTCTCGTTGCCAAAGGTTTCTTTGACGGCGCGCTTGAAAGCGTCGAAAGTGCTGACATGTATTGTTTTGCCAGTACATACAAAAATCGCGATATTGGACCGGTGCATGGTCTGCACTGGCCACATGCGGCTGAAGATGGCCGGGTCCGCTGGATGCTGACCGGGGCAAGGATCAGCCCGACGGAATTTGAAAGCCTGCGCCGGGAGTTGGGCGGGCAAGTTGAACTGACAGGGCGGGGTTGAGCCTGCAAGGGGGACGGATTGGTTCACGATATCAAATTGTCGATGACGTCGAGCAAGGTGAACTGGCCGTCGGTGATCCGGAACTTCCGCATGTCAAAACGGCTGAAGCAGGCCGCTCTGGCAGGTGATCTCGGCGTCACCCAGGCCATGATCTCGCGCTGGGAGAATGGCGACAGTGAACCACCCGAGCGGATCAAGCGACGCATGGCCGAACTGGTCCAGGATGCGTTCGTGATCGCGCCGGCTCCGACCTGGGTCGACCTCGTATCACTCAATCCGACCGTTGAGTTCGTGACCGACTCAATGGGCATGATCAAGGCGATCTCGCTGGGCGCGCTGGACCTGTTCGGGATAAAGCGGAATGAGATCGAGGGCCGTAATGTCCGCGACTTCCTCGGCGGTGATTTTTCGGCAGCGCTCGAGCAATTGCGGGCCGAGGGCATGTTCCAGAACAATCTCGCCTTTGCCCAGAGCATCGGAACGCTGGAGGTGAATGTTTCGGCCGGCATGCAGTCCTTGCTGTGTGACTTCATTCACTGGCCGCGCATCTCCGAGGCCCGGACGGTCTATTGCATCCACTCCGGCGCGACGCTCGACGAGAAGCGCTATTCGGCGCGGCTTGAAGAACGTGGTGACAAGGTCGTGGTGCGTCGCACCTTCTGACGCCGGCCGGTCAACATGCAAACAGAAAAAGGGCGGCCCCTCGGGTCGCCCTTTTTGTCGCGTCCTGGCGGCCAAATACCGCTCAAGCCGAAATCAATCCACCGACCCTAGCGCAGGCCCTGATAGACCATTTCGCTGACATAGGACGCGTGGTTGTTGCCAACCCAGCAATTCTTCTCTGACGGTGCCGTCAGGTCGATGGTTTCACCGTCAAAATATTCGGGCCAGGCATCGCAATGTGTCGTCTCATAAAATCCTGGCTCGATGGTCACCGCCCCGGTCTCGTTGTCCACCGTCCAGGTTCCGACCATTTCTGTGTCGGTGTCTCCGCCGGCCGGGATCATCATGACAACGCCCCTGGTTTGTGTGCCGTCGCTATCGTGGGCCGCGAGGAAATGGGCCCAGAAGTATTCAGGGTCCGAATCCATGCTGCCGCCGATCCGGCCCATCTGGAAATATTCACCCTGCGGGACGCGTAAATCCTCGGCGAAAGCGGAGCCAGCGAGGCTCAGCGCGCCCCCGGCCAAACCTGCCAATACTTTTGAAATCTTCATCACCAGCCCCCCTTCAAACACCTCATCCTGACAGCCAACATGACGGGATTGGATTAAAATCCGGTGTGAAGAGGGTCTTGGTTTCAGCAAAAAGGGCGACCCGTCGGGCCGCCCTTTGCTGCTTGTTTTCGGGTCTGGGCTACTCGCCCATTTGAGCGTCGCGCAGGGCGCGGAACTCATTGCCTTCATACCAGTTCGGCCAATCGCCCGAATTGGCCAGACGCGAGCCTACATTGAAGAACAGCGTGGTGTCCTCGACCATGCCCGACATGTCCCAGTCGACGGAGTATTCGTCGGCCGGACCGTGATAGCGATTGGCGCGGTAGTCCTCGCCCATCGCTTCACCTGCCTCGGTGCCGCCTTCACGCAGATCAAACCCGCCATCGGCGTACAGCATCGGCACGCCATGCTTGGCGAGCGAGATATGGTCCGAGCGGTAGAAATAGCCCGCTTCCGGCGTCGGATCGGCAACGATATAGCGATCCTGTTCGGCGGCGGCTGCGGTCAGCACGTCTTCCAGTTCGGAAGCGCCGTGGCCGACCACGACCACGTCGCGCGAACGACCGGACGGCAGGATGGCGTCGATATTGATGCCGCCCACGGTCTGGCCATAGGGCACGATCGGGTTTTCACCGTAATAGGCCGAACCCAGAAGGCCGGACTCCTCGGCGGTGACCGCCAGGATCATCACCGAGCGCTCGGGCGGATTGGCCACGAAGGCTTCACCGATCTCGAGGATGGCCGCGGTGCCGGTCGCATTGTCGACGGCGCCGTTATAGATACCGTCCTCGCCCTCAGGCACGTCGCGGATGCCGATATGGTCCCAATGCGCGGTGTAGAGCACGTATTCGTCCGGACGCGTTGTGCCGGGCACGATGCCGACGACATTGCGGGAGTCCATCGTCTCGGCCGTATTGACCAGCGAGCCGGTGGCGGTCAGGCCGGTCATCGGAACCGCCTCAAAGCCCGGCTGGGCCGCGGCTGCGGTCACGGCGTCAAAGTCGAGTCCGGCGAGGTCGAACATCTGGCGGGCCCGGTCTTCGGTGACCCAGCTTTCAATGTCGGCAAATGTGCCCTGGCCCGGTTCGCGTGCCAGATCGAGCTGGGTGCCCGACCACGAGCCCGAGACCACGTTCCAGCCATAGGAGGCAGGCGCCGTCTGGTGGATCAGGATGACCCCGGCTGCGCCCTGGCGGGCCGCTTCTTCGTACTTGTAGGTCCAGCGACCATAATAGGTCATGGCATTGCCGTTGAAGAGGCCGCTGTCCGGATTGGCATAGCCGGGATCATTGACCAGCATGACGACCGTACGGCCCTCGACATCGAGGCCCGCATAGTCGTCCCAGCCATATTCCGGCGCCACAACGCCATAGCCGACGAAGACCAGCTCGCTGTCAGTGATGGCGATGTCAGACGAGTTCAGCTTTGACCAGTAAACCACATCCTCGCCCATGCTCAGGCCGAGCGGTTCGCCCTCGAAGGCGACGTCAAAACTGGACTGTTCGGCGTCCAGCGTCACGGCGAGCAGGGAGACCGGCTGGAAATAGCTGCCGTCAAAACCCGGCTCCAGGCCGATACGGGCCATTTCGTCGGCAATCCACTGACTGGCGGCGATGCCGCCCGGTGTCGCCGGGGCGCGGCCCTCGAAGCTGTCATCGGCGAGGGTCGAAATGCGGTGACGCAGGTCGGCCTCGTTGATGGCGACGCTGGTCATGCTTTCGGTATGGCTGGCAGCGCTGTCTTCGGTCGGCGCGGCGGTTGCGTCTGTCCCGTTTTCGCTGGCGGGTGAGCAGGCGGCGATCGTCAGTCCGATCAGCGCTGCAGGAATTCCGGTATGTTTCATCTCAACCCCTATCAATCATTGGGCATTGCCCTTTTTCTGTGCAACATCGTGCCTGCGTCGCGGCGCGCTGCAAACTAGCGCACGCAGGCGTTTGATGGAAATCGGGTTTGACCAAACCTGAATGACCATTCATGTTTGCGTCGATGGAGAGCGATGCATCGCACGGTCGGACAACGACCGGCAGGCCTTGAGGGGAGAGATCATGGCGAGTGAAAACGGGGACGGCGCATCCGCTGCCGCGACAAAAACCAGCAAAGGGTATCGCAGCCTTGTGATGCTGCTGCTGTTTCTGGTCTATGCGTTCAACTTTCTGGATCGCCAGATCATTTCCATCCTCGCCATTCCGATCAAGGAGGATCTCGGCCTGACCGACGAGCAGCTTGGTCTGCTGGGCGGTATCGCCTTTGCCGTTCTCTATTCGACCCTCGGCGTTCCGATCGCCTGGTTCGCCGACCGCATGAGCCGGACCTGGATCATGACCGCCGCTCTGACGGTGTGGAGTGGTTTTACCGCGCTGTCCGGTTTTGCCCAGAACTTCACCCACCTCTTCCTGGCGCGTGTCGGTGTCGGCATTGGTGAAGCGGGTGGGGTCGCCCCGGCCTACACCATCATCGCCGACTATCATCCGCCCGCAGAACGCTCGCGGGCCCTGGCGATCTACTCGCTGGGGATTCCGGTCGGCAGCGCTTTCGGCGTGATCGCCGGTTCACAGATCGCCGGCGGCGGCATTTCCGACGCGCTGGACTGGCGCTCGGCCTTCTTCATTGTCGGGATCGCCGGCATCGTTCTGGCGCCGATCTTCAAGCTGGTGGTTCGCGAACCCAAGCGCGGCCAGTTTGACAGTGTCCCGACCAAGACGGCCCAGGCCAAACAGGAAGTCGGTGTCTACCCGGCACACAAGGCCCGCATTCTCTCCATTGCGGGAGCGGTGATCTTCACCCTTCCCAGCCTGCTTTCCATCTTCAACATCGCGGTCTTCGGTGCCACGTCCCAGCAGTCCATACCGCTGTTGCTTGCGGCGGCCGGTGTCGGCGCCGTGTCCGGTTGGATGGCGGGTCAATGGGTCGCCCGCACGACCAGCCCGGTCATGCTGATGGTCGGCCTCGCCGTGCTGATGCCGCTGTCCGCCCTGGTCGCCTGGCTTGTTCCCGCGATGGGCGGAGCCGGTCTCTCGACGGCGGCTATTGGTTGGCTGATCGGTCACGCGGCGGCTGGTTTCCTCATCGGCGCCTTCTTCGCCGCCTTCCGGGACTTCATGTCGCTGGCGCTCGAAAAGCCGAGCTTCTGGCTGATGATCATGGGGGCCTCGGCCTCGTCGATGATGGGCTATGGCGTCTTCTTCTGGCTGCCGTCCTTCTTCTCGCGCAGCTTCCAGCTCGGCCTGGTTGAAACCGGCTGGCTGTTCGGCGGCGTGCTCTTTGTAGCCGGCAGCCTGGGCATCTTCCTCGGCGGCGTGATGGGCGATGTGATGGGCAAGGCCAAGCGCTCCGCCTTCGCGACCGTGCCGGCGATCGCTTTCCTGTTGAGCGCACCGCTCTACTGGGCCGGGATCATGGCGCCGTCGCCGATGATGGCGGTGATCATCCTGTTCATCCCGACCGCGCTGGGCCTGGCCTGGCTGGGCCCGGTCCTGTCGGCCTTCCAGCACCTGATGCCACCGCACATGCGCACCAGTGCATCCTCGGTCTTCCTGCTGATCAACAACCTCCTGGGGATTGGCGGCGGCGTGTACGTGCTCGGCCGTGTGTCGACCGTGCTGCAGCCGACCTTCGGTGATGGCTCGCTGCGGATCTCCATCGTGATCGGCGCCAGCCTCTATCTCGTTGCCGCCTTCTTCATGTTCTGGGCGTCGCGCTATCTGGCCCGTGATTGGGAAGGCGATGGGGAAACCGTGCCTGTCCCGCAGGCCGAACCGCCGACGGAGGCTGAACCGTCCTGATGACTGACGCGCACTTCACCGATCATTTCTTCGAGACCGCGGATGGGCCGCGCATTCACTGGCGCGACTATCCGGCCATGGGCAAGGAGACCGGATTGCCGGTCATCTGCCTGCACGGGCTGACCCGCAATGTCAGGGATTTCGAGGATTTCGCGCCAATGGTCGCGGCAACCGGGCGGCGCGTGATTTCGATCTCCTCGCGCGGTCGCGGCCAATCCGATCATGATCCGGTGGCCACGCGGTATCAGCCACCGACCTATGCCGGGGACGTGATGGCGCTGCTGGCTTCGATCGAGGTGTCGCGGGCGGTTTTTGTCGGGACGTCGATGGGCGGGCTGATGACCTTCATCATCGCCAGCTTGCAGCCGGATCTCGTGGCGGCGGCGGTGATCAATGATATCGGTCCGGAAATCAACAGTGACGGTCTGGACCGGATCAAGTCGAATGTCTCAAGCCGCGATCCGGTCACTGACTGGGCCGAAGCCGCAGCGCGCACGCGCCAGTCAAACCTCGCCGCCTTCCCCAAGCGCGATGGTGATGCCGCTTTCTGGGATGATTTCGCTCGCAAGACCTGGGTCGAACGCGAGGATGGCACCATCGCGCTCGCCTATGACGGGGCCTTGGTCGAGCAGATGGATGAGGGCGGCGCGCTGCCTGATCTCTGGGACTTCTGGACACCCTTTGCCGACATCCCGACCTTGGTCGTCCGTGGCGGCATATCGGACCTGCTGACGCCGGCGACCATCGCCGAGATGAAGCGGCGCAAGCCTGACCTGGCGACGGTCGAGGTGCCTGATGTCGGCCACGCCCCCTTCATCACCGAGCCGGAAGCCTGGCAGGCGGTTGAAGCCTTCCTCGGACGGGTCGACTGATCAGCTGAAATGTCGGGCGATGAGGTCGGCGTCCGGCTTCTCGTTCCAGAGCAGGCGTGATCCGGTTGTGCCGTCGATCTCGGCGGCGCACAGATGGCCGGTCTTCACCTTGGCATTGCCATCATCGCCGCTCAGCGCTGCGTGCATGTAGCGCAGGATGCCGTTCGAGGTGATCACCAGGGCGAGGCCGTCCGTTGTTGCCGCGTCCGTCATGGCCGCGAGCGCGTTGGCCTTGAGTTCCACCTCCGACGGTGACCAGTCGACACCGCCCGGACGGGTGTGGCGCTTGTCCCAGCAATCCAGCGCGTCCTGGCCGAATTCGGCAATGATCTCATCATTCGCCTTGCCGCCCCAGGACCCGTAATCGATCTCGGTCAAACGGGGGTCGATCTCGATTTCGCCGGCAAAGCCTGTCAGTCCGGCGACGATCTCTGCCGCCCGGCGGGTCCGCTTGAGGGGGCCGCAGATCAGGCGGGCCGGGGTGACACCCGCCGCCTTCAGGGCCTCGCCCAGCGCCCGGGCCTGCGCCTCGCCGCTCTCGACCAGCGGCAGGTCTTCCTTCGCCCCGACCCAGACCGGCGTGTCGCCGGGGCCGAATGTATTGCCGTGGCGGGCGAGCAGGATACGGCCCATCAGACCAGCTCGCCTTCAGCCGCGATGATGCCCTCAACGCGGACAGCATCCTCCGGTGCATCGACTGACCAGGCCGAGCGGCCGCGGTAGTCGGTCAGCACGACGCGGATCGGGATGCCATTCTCGAGCGCCCGCAACTGTTCCAGGCTCTCGGTCAGCTCAAACGGGGTTGGCTCCAGCGCCACCAGCTCTTCCAGCGTGTCGCGGCGATAACCGTACAGGCCGATATGCTGATAGGTCGGCGCGCCCTCGTCCGGCTTGCGGCGGAAAGGGATGACATTCTTGGAGAAATACATCGCATCCATCGCCTTGTTGAAGACGACGGTGGTGCCCGAGGCAGACCCGTTCGCCTTGTCGGCGCGCATGCGGGCCTCGGTCTCGGGCGGCAGGGCGATGGCGGGTGTGGCCATCTGCAGTGACGGGTCGCCGCGCAGGGTTTCGGCAACCCCGCCGATCACCCAAGGCGGGATCAATGGCGCGTCGCCCTGGACGTTGATGATGATATCGGCGTCGCTGTTCAGACGCTTCACCGCGTCCAGCGCCCGTTCGGTGCCGTTGCGACAGTCCGGATCGGTCATGACTGCCTCGCCGCCGGCGGCTGCGACCGCGTCCATGATCCGCTGATCGTCAGTTGCGACGACAACCCGGTCGACGCCGGGCGCTGCCGCGGCGATGCGCCAGACGCGCTCGACCATCATCCGGCCGGCGATCATCGCCAGTGGCTTGCCGGGAAAACGGGTCGATCCGAAACGGGCGGGAATGACGGCGAGAACGGACATGGCGGGCCTCAAATCCAGTGATCACCGGCTTGTTCCACACACGCGCTGCAATTTCCACTCCCGCATCAAGCCCGGCAGGCCCGGATGCTGGAATTTTCCGTGCGTGAGCTGCACGGATGTCCTAGAGAGTGCGGGCGCGCCATATGGCTTGCGCACAGATTTACCCCTCAAACCGCCAGCAAGGACCGGACATGCGCCATTTCCTTTCGACCGCAGATTGGACCCGCAACGAACTTCAGGGCCTGCTCGACCGAGCCAGCGCCTTCAAGTCCGGCACGGTCAGCCGATCACTCGAAGGCAAATCGGTAGCGCTGGTCTTCTTCAATCCGTCGCTGCGGACGCGGACCTCTTTTGATATCGGCACGCAACGCCTGGGCGGCCACGCCATCGTGCTCGACGCCAAGGGCGCGACCTGGCCGATGGAGTTCGGTGATGGCGCGGTGATGGATGGCGACAAGGAAGAGCATGTCCGCGAGGCCGCGCGTGTGCTGTCCTCCTATGTCGACCTGATCGCCATCCGCTGCTTCCCGGAATTCAAGGACTGGCAGTCCGAGCGCGAGGACCCGCTGATCGAGGCCTTCGCCAAACACGCCACCGTGCCGGTCATCAACATGGAAACCATCGTCCACCCCTGTCAGGAGCTGGCCCATATGCTGGCGCTTCAGGAGCGGATGGGGCCGATTGCCGACAAGACCTATCTTCTGACCTGGGTGCCACATCCCAAGCCGCTCAATACGGCGGTCGCCAATTCCTCCCTGCTGATCGCTTCCAAGTTCGGCGCCAATGTCCGCATCCTGGTGCCCGACGAGGCCTATCGCCTCGATGAGCGCTACATGTCGGCGGCCGAGCGCTTTACCGCCGAGGGCGGCGGTTCGGTAACGCTGACGACGGATGTCGAGGCCGCCTATAACGGTGCCGATGTGGTCTATGCCAAGAGCTGGGGCGCTCTGCCCTTCTATGGCAATTGGGGCGACGAGGCCCCGCTTCGGGCCAAGGGCGCTGACTTCATGATCACGCCGGAAAAGATGGCCCTGACCAATAATGCCACCGTCAGCCACTGCCTGCCGATGCGCCGCAATGTGAAGATTGCTGACGCGGTGGTCGACAGTCCGGCCTTCATGGGCATCGAGGAGGCGGCCAATCGCCTGCCGGTACAGATGGCGGTGATGGAAACGCTGGCCTCACAACCGGGAGGGGCGGAATGAATCCGAACGCACCGGGCGTCCGCCAGACCATCGTTCAATTGCTGTCGCACATGCGCGACGGCAAGGAGATCCGTGAATACCTGCACCGCTTTTCCGGCATCGACCAGGAGCGTTTCGCCGTCATCAAGGTCGGCGGTGCGGTCATCCAGGACGACCTTCCGGGCCTCGCTTCGGCGCTGGCCTTCCTGCAGACGGTCGGCCTGACACCGGTCGTTGTTCATGGCGGTGGTCCGCAACTCGACGCAGCGCTGGAAGCGGCGGATATCCCGACGGAGCGCGTTGATGGATTGCGCGTCACCCGCGACAAGGCGATCCCGATCATCCGGGATACGCTGACCCAGGCCAATCTGGCGCTGGTCGATGCGATCCGCGATGCCGGCGGCCGGGCAGCTGCCGTGCCGCGCGGCGTGTTCGAGGCCGATATCGTTGACGCGGACAAGCTGGGCCGGGTCGGTGAGCCGCGCCATATCCATCTCGATCTGGTGGGGTCGGCGGCGAGGGCCGGGCAGGCGGCGATCCTGGCCTGTCTCGGCGAGACGCCGGATGGCACGCTGGTCAATATCAATGCCGATGTCGCCGTTCGGGCCTTGGTGCATGCGTTGCAGCCCTACAAGGTGGTCTTCCTGACCGGCACTGGCGGTTTGCTGGACGAGGATGGCGACATCCTGTCCTCGATCAACCTGGCGACTGATTTTGGTGACCTGATGCAGGCCGACTGGGTCAATGGCGGGATGCGGCTCAAGCTTGAGGAGATCAAGCGTCTCCTCGACGACCTGCCTCTGTCCTCATCGGTCTCCATCACCCGTCCGTCAGAACTGGCGCGCGAACTGTTCACCCATGCCGGGTCGGGCACGCTGATCCGCCGCGGTGAGCGGATTGTCGCCACCGATGACAAGTCGAGCCTCGATCTGGGGCGTCTGGATGATCTGGTCAAGGCGGCTTTCGGCCGGTCGGCCGTCTCCGGATATTGGGACAGGCTGGTTGTGGACCGGGCTTTCGTCACCGAGAGCTATCGCGCCGCAGCGATCACCACGCGGCTGGATGGCTGGGTCTATCTTGATAAATTTGCTGTCCTTGACGAGGCGCGCGGTGAGGGGCTGGGGCGGACGGTGTGGAACCGGCTGGTCGATTATGCACCGCGACTGATCTGGCGCTCGCGTACCAATAATCCGGTCAATGGCTTCTATTTCGAGGAGTGTGACGGCGCGGTGCGGCGGGATGAATGGACCGTGTTCTGGCGCGGCGAGATGGGTCCGGTCGAAGTGGCCGACGTGGTGGAAAAGGCCTTCGCCCTGCCGCCGACCCTCGAGGCGCCGAAATGAGCGCCCGGCGGGTCGGCCTGGTCGGCGCGCGCGGCCATACCGGACGGGAACTCCTGCGCCTGATCGGTGAGCGTGACGATCTGGAGCTGGCCTTCGCCAGTTCGCGCGAATGGGCCGGTCGCCCGGTCGCGGAGATGGCGCCGGAAATCACCACTGGTCTCGACTTCGAAGCCCTGTCGCCGGACGACGTGGCGGCGCGTGATGTGGACGCCGTTATCCTGGCTCTGCCAAATGGTGCCGCGGCTCCCTTCGTGGCGGCCATCGCCGCGGGCACCGTGATCGTCGACCTTTCGGCCGATTATCGCTTCGACGAGGCCTGGACCTATGGCCTGCCGGAGATTTACGGACGGGACCGCCTCATCGGTGCACGGCGGATCGCCAATCCGGGCTGCTATGCGACCGCCGGCCAGCTGGCGATCGCGCCGCTGCGCGGTCAGCTCGACGGCGATGTCCATGTGTTCGGCGTGTCCGGCTATTCCGGTGCCGGCACCTCGCCCTCGCGCAAGAATGACACCGAAGCCTTGGCCGACAATCT
This sequence comes from Maricaulis sp., assembly GCF_048268525.1. Classification (GTDB taxonomy): domain Bacteria; phylum Pseudomonadota; class Alphaproteobacteria; order Caulobacterales; family Maricaulaceae; genus Maricaulis. Next base: position 338,332 of record NZ_JBLWVH010000001.1, read on the forward strand.
CATGCCTTATGCGCTGGCCGGTCATCTGCACGAAGGCGAGATGGCGCGTCATACCGGCGAGAGCGTTTGCTTCACCCCGCATGTTGCTGCCTTTTTTCGTGGTATTGTCGCGACCACGCACCTGACCTTGAAAGCTTCCATGACGTCTGGGGACGTGCGGGCGACCTTCGAGCGGGCCTATGCCGACGAGCCACTGATCCAGGTGACCTCTGACATCCCCGAAGTCCGCGATGGCGCCCGGCAGCCCGGTGCGGTGGTCGGTGGTTTCGCCGTCAGTGCGGACGGCCGCCGACTGGTCGTTGTCAGCGCGCTCGACAATCTGCTCAAGGGCGCCGCCGTTCAGGCGATGCAGAACCTGACCCTGGCGCTGGGCCTGCCAGAGGGGCGCTACCGACCGTCGCCGCTATAACCGCGTGCGGGTGGTGCCTCGTCGGACGCATCGAAGGTCTGCCACCGGATCTCGTAAGCTTCGTCGCGTTCGACACGTCGATAGCCTTCGGCCTCCCAAAGCGTGAAATCGCGCGTGTACTGGCCATCCAGCGGGATGGCCAGCTGGCCGACAGCTTCGAAGGTCTCGAAATCTTCCCGCAGCCGCGGCACTTCGCGGGGCCTGTTCGAGATCACCAGGAGGCGGCCGTTCTGATCGTCTGACAGGGGCCAGACATCCTCGGCATGATTGGTCGGTCCGGAGAAGCGCAGCCACATGGCCATGCGCCCCTCCAGCTGGGGGGCATAGCGCTGCATCTGGTGGAAGGCGTTGCGGTCGTCGAAGACGATCATCGCATAGTCGTCGGCTTCCGCGGCGGCGAGGATCTGTTCGGCGGTGACGTCCCAGGCGCGGATTCGCTTGGTCGCGTTCTCTGCCCCGAGGGCGACCACGAGGGCCGGACTGGCGGCCAGCGCAATGGCGGCGAGGCCGATGATTGTGTGCAATCCGATTGATCCATACAGCGCCCAGCGCCGCCATGTTGCACCGCGCAACAAAAATCCGATTACCAGCAGGGTACCGGCGACATAGGTCGCTGCCGCCCAGTTGGCGTGCGCACGGGAGATGAAGGCCTGGACCGCGACAACGGCGAGAGGCGGCAGGGCGTAGAGAACCAGCAGGCGCTGATCCGGATCGGTGCGCAGGAAACGGGAGATGGTGAGGCCGAAAAGGGTCAGGAGCACGCCGAATGTGAACGGTCCGAAGACGCCGGGCTGGGCGACCAGGAATTCGAACAACTCCCCGGGATGAAACAGGTCGCCACCCCAATTGGCGTTGGCGGCGGTGTGGGTGACCGTCGCAAAGTCGTTGGCCGCGTTCCAGGCGAGGTTGGGAGCAAGGAGGGCGAGGAATATGGCCAGCGCCGCGGCGCCACGAAGGCTCAGCAAGGCCCGCCGCGATGGCTCATCGAAGAGGATGGCCAGACCGGTCGAGACCAGGAAATAGATCATCGCGTATTTGGACAGGAAGCCGAAACCCAGCGCAAAACCGAGTCCGATCGCGGCGCCCCAGCCACCGCCCGCCCGCAAGCGGAGGAGCGCGTACAGACCCGCTGACCAGGCCAGGAAAAGCACGGCATCGGTGGAGATCACGAAGCCGGACAGCCAGATCCCCGGCATGGTGAGATAGAGGGCGGCAGTCCAGAATCCGGTCCGCTCATCCCATAATTGCCGTGCCCCGAGCATCAGGAAAGTCGCGGTTCCGGTATGCAGGAGCGTCGCCGGCAAGCGGATCGCGAAATCACTGTCGCCGAGGATGCCGGTCGACAGGCTGATCAACCAGGCGATCATCGGTGGCTTGGAGTAATAGCCCCAGTCGAACTGACGCGACCAGACCCAGTACTGGGACTCGTCCTGATAGAGCGACACCGGGCTGATCGCGAGCGCGATGATACGCAGGACCGCGAAGCCGACGATCAGGACAATCGCGGCGCGGGTCCAGGTGTCCCGACTCAGCGGAGAAGCGATGGGTGACTCGGGCATGATGGGTCCGGAGGGCTGCCTAAAAGTGTTACATTTTCGCCGCAGCCTATGCGCTTTTCGACTCTGGCCGTAAAGAGCCGTGGGGATAAAAAACTTCGGCGAAAATTTCTGAACGTCGCGGATTTTGAGGTTTTGTGCGGCTGCACACACATATCTTGCGATTTGCTGCGCTCGCGAAGGGGTGTCTTTGACGAGGGCGAGGCGCGGGCTGTCACAAAAGCTTCGCGTAGATGTCTTGGAAAGTTCGAGCGCCCGGCGTAGACGGCGCTTGCTTCGTACGGGGAACTCTTCCTCGCTCTTCGGTTTATCGGGGGACATGATCAATGTCTTTTACTAAGAAACTTTCTCTCGGCACGGCGGCCATCGCCCTGCTGGCTGCAGCTCCGGCTGCGGTTTACGCGCAGGAGACGACCGGTTCGATCTCCGGTTCTGTCTCGTCCAGCGACGGCTCTTCCATGGCCGGTGCCTCGGTCACAGTCCAGCACGTGCCGACCGGCTCCGTGCGGACCGCAACGGTCGGTTCGACCGGTTCCTTCGCCGCTGACAACCTTCGTCCTGGCGGACCTTACATCGTCACCGTGTCGGCACCGGGTTATGCCGGCCAGCGCGTTGAAGGTGTCTATGTCGAGCTTGGCGCTGCCACCGACCTCAACCTGCGTCTCGACTCCGCGTCGGCTGACGTCATCGTCGTGACGGCATCCGCCATCAACGCCGTTGAAGTTGCTGTCGGCCCGTCGGCCGTGTTCACCCAGCAGGACCTCGAGCGTCTGCCGTCGGTCAACCGGACGATCAACGACATCATCCGTACCGATCCGCGCATCTATGTCGATGAAGCCGACGTCGACGGCATCCAGTGTGCCGGCGCCAACTCGCGCTTCAACTCGCTGACCCTCGACGGTGTCCGCATCAATGACGGTTTCGGCCTGAACCGCAACGGTTTCCCGACCGAGCGTCAGCCCTTCCCGTTTGACGCCCTGTCGCAGGTCGCTGTTGAGCTGGCTCCGTTCGACGTTTTCTACGGCGGCTTCTCGGCCTGTAACATCAACACCGTCACCAAATCCGGCGGCAACGAGTTCCACGGCGGCGCTTTCTACGATTACACCAGCGACTCCATGCAGGGCGACAGCCTTGAAGGGTCTGGCGTTCAGGCTCCGGAATTCGACGAGCAGCGCTACGGTTTCCACGTGGGTGGCCCGATCATCGAAGATCGTCTCTTCTTCTTCGTGAACTACGAGCACCTCGAAGGTGCCAACACCTTCACGCGCGGCGTTGAAGGTTCTGGCGCCCTGAACGAAGTTGCCGGCTTCACGCAGGCCGAGTTTGACGAAATCCTCGACATTGCCCGCACCGTCTACAACTACGATCCGGGCTTCGCACCGACGAGCTTCCCGAATGAAGACGACAAGCTGCTGGTTCGCTTCGACTGGGAAATCAACAACCAACACCGTGCTGACTTCGTCTATCTCTACAATGACGGCTTCAACATCACCGCGTCCGATGGTGACCCGAACGAGTTCGAATTCTCCAACCACCTGTACCAGCGTGGCGCCGAGCTGAACCGTTATGTCGGCTCTCTGTATTCGGATTGGACCGACAATTTCTCCACCGAAGTTCGCATCGGCTTTACCGACCTGGTCAACACCCAGGATTCGATCGGCAATGACGGCTTCGGCGAAATGCGCATCACCGACAGCAATACGGTCGCCATCGACGGCACCGGTCAGCGCAACACGATCTATATCGGTGAAGACGACTCGCGTCAGTCGAACGAGCTGAACTACACCGTGTTCAACGTGACCGCCCGCGGTACGTACACCTGGAACGATCACACCTTCTCGTTCGGTTACGAGCGTGAAGAGACGGAGATCTTCAACCTCTTCGTCCAGCACACGATCGGCCAGTACGATTTCGACAGCATTGCAGACTTCCGCAATGGTATCCCGGACGACATCGACTACAACAACGCACCGAGCCTGAACCCGGCCGATGCGGCTGCTGACTGGTCCTACGCTTCCAACGCCCTGTACGCACAGGACGAGTGGGACCTGGGCAATGGCGTCGTGATCACTGCGGGCCTGCGCTACGACTTCTACACCTCGGACGACAGCCCGGCCGAGAATGCGAACTTCCTCGCATCCTACGGCTACTCGAACGCCCAGAGCATGGACGGTCGTGACCTGCTTCAGCCGCGTGTCGGCGTCCAGTGGGATGTCAATGACGATCTCTCCCTGCGTGGTGGCTTCGGTCTCTTCTCCGGTGGTGATCCGAACGTCTGGCTCTCCAACACCTACTCGACCGACTTCATCTCCCAGTTCGGCGTGAATGAAGGCCTCTTCTACGGTGCCGGTTTCACGACGCTGTTCGATGCAGGCATTGTCTATCCGGATGGTGCCGGACCGGGTTACTCGGTTCCGTCGCAGCTGATCGACGCTGTTGCGGCCGGGAATGGTTCGCCGGGCTTCGAGATGAACAATCTCGACCCGAACTTCGAAATTCCGGGTGAGTGGAAAGTCTCCATCGGTGGTACGTATGACCTGTACGTTCCGATGGATAACTTCCTGGGCGGTGACTACCGCATCAATGCCGACCTGCTCTGGTCGCAGGACCATAACGCCGCGATCATCACGCGTCGTGACCTGGTCGAGACCGGCACCGGCCCGGCTGGCTTCCCGCTGTACTCTTCGGTCAATTCGCCGGGTACGCTGGAGCTGACGAATACGGACGTCAACGCTGAAAGCATCAACTTCGCCTTCACGATCGCGAAAGACTATGACTTCGGTCTGAACTGGGTCTTCGGCTACGCCTACAATGACGCTGAAGACGTCCAGCCGATGACCTCGTCGGTTGCCTTCTCGAACTATACGAGCCGTGCCTTTGTCGGCGCGAATGATGAAGTGGCGTCGCTCTCGAACTACAACATCGAGAACCGCTTCACGCTCAACGTGAACTACGAGCACGAGTTCGTTCAGGACTATGCGACCCGCTTCAGCCTCTTCGCGATGGCCACCTCGGGACGTCCGTTCAGCTACACCATGAACGCCAATGGCGGTGGTGACCTGACGAACTTCAACCCGTTCCTGTCGGGCGATAACTGGCTCCTCTACGTGCCGACCGGCCCGTCGGACCCGAATGTCGACCTGTCCGCCATGTCGGCGGCTGAAGTCACGGCCTTCTTCGACTTCATCAATGAGGCCGGCCTGAGCGGCAATGCGGGCGGCTTCGCCGATCGCAATGGCGACCAGGGTGGTTGGTGGACCAAGGCTGATCTGCGTATCGCGCAGGACATGCCTGGTTTCATGGAAGGTCATCGTTCGCAGATCTTCCTCGACATCGACAACTTCACCAACCTGCTGAACGACGAGTGGGGCATCCTCAACGAGGCTGGCTTCCCGCGTCGTAACCGGGTGGTCGATGCCGAACTGACGAATGGCAGCACCCAGTTCGCTTATTCGAACTTCAACAACCCGACGACGACGACACGGGTTGGCGATGCTTCGCTCTGGTCGGTCCGCGTTGGCCTGCGCTACAACTTCTAAGTCGCAGACTCAGACTGTTGAACAGGAAGGGCGGCCCTCGGGTCGCCCTTCTTTTTTGGGCGTGGTCGCTCCGGCTTTTTTGCCGCTCGCCAAGACCCTGGCTGCATGATAGATGCGCGGCCATGACGATAGAGCTTCCCCACGAAACTGCCGACCCGTCCCGCCTGTTCACCTGCTGGCCGTCCGATGCCGAGCTGTGGGAGGAGAATCTGGAGCCGGCGCAAGCCGAGTTCGCGGCCTTCCTGAAGGCCGTGACCACGCCATCGGCGACCGGCCAGACACTCGATCTGACGATCCTGGCCGCGACGGATCAGGCCGAGGCCTCTGCCCGGCGGGCCCTGGGCTCGCGGGCGACCATTGTCCGCGCGGCGTTCGGTGACGTCTGGGCCCGTGATACCGGGCCGGTATTCCTGCGGGATCGCGGCGAGGCAGTGGCGGTCCGTTTCCGCTTCAATGGTTGGGGCGGCAAGTATGAGCTGCCGGGCGACGATACGATCGGCGGCGTCATCGCCAGGCTGGCCGGCGCCACCGAACGCCGTGTCGATCTGGTCGCCGAAGGCGGCGCTCTGGAGTTTGACGGCGAGGGCACATTGCTCACCACGCGCCAGTGCCTGCTCAATGACAATCGCAATCCGGGCCGCAGTGAGGCCGAGGTCGAAGCCGTGCTGAAAGAGGCACTCGGTGTCGGGAAAGTATTGTGGATCGACGAAGGCCTGCTGGCCGACCACACGGATGGCCATGTCGACAATATTGCCCGCTTCGCCGCACCCGGCGTGGTGGTCTGCCAGAGCCCGTGGGGCGATGATGACCCCCAGGCCGAAGCGCTGGACGCCATTGCGGCCCAACTGGCCGGGATGACGGATGCCCGCGGCCGCCGGCTGGACGTCCGGCGTATCCCGTCACCGGGCCGGGTTGATCTGGGCGATGGCGACATCGTGCCGGCCAGCCACATGAACTGGGTCGTTGGCCCGCGTCATGTTGTGGTCCCGGTTTATGATCAGGCGGCCGGCGATGCGGCTGTTGCGGCCTTGCGTGATATTTTCCCGCAGCACGAGGTGGTCGGATTGGCATCGCGTGCCATACTCACCGGCGGAGGGGCATTTCACTGTGTGACCTGTCACCAAGCCGGAGAGTAAGGATTGATCCGAACCGTTCTGACCGCCGCGTTCAGCCTGACCCTGTCTGCCCTCGCGGGCGCGCAGACTCCTGAAGCGGTTGCCCCCCAACCGTTGCCAACCGGCCTGACCGATGCGCGGTCGGCCTATCCCTATCTCGACAGTCTGGAAGCTCGCCTCGATGCGGCCATGTCGGACCGGCGCATAGTCGGCCTTGTCGCGGCCGTGATCGAGCAGGGCGAGCCTGTCTTCGTCTACACGCATGGCGAAACCGCTGCCGGCAGTGGCGATGCGGTGACGCGCGAAACCTTGTTCCGCGCCGCCTCGGTCTCCAAGACATTCACGGGCACCTTGCTTGGCATGCTGGAAGCGGACGGGGTGATCGATCTCGCCGCGCCCGTGCCCGGCGATGTCCTGCGTCTGCAAGGCAGTCGTCAGCCGACGCTGGAGGAAATCGCCAGTCACCGCACCGGCCTGCCGCCCAATGCCTATGATCTCGATCTGGAAGCCGGGCAGTCACCGGCCCGCATCCGCAACCGGCTGGCTTCGGTCGATCTTCTGTGTCCGGTCGGCGATTGCTACACCTATCAGAACATCGCCTTCTCGGCGCTTGAGACCGTGGTCGCCGATGCGACCGGCGAAGACTTCTCCCAGACATTGCGAGCCCGCCTGCTGGAACCGCTCGGCCTGCCGGCGGCGTCTGTCGGAACCGCGGCGCTGACGGCCTCTCCATCCTGGGCCCGTCCGCACAGTGGCTGGCGGCGGGTGATCAATATCGCGGGCGATCCGGCGACGCCCTATGACAGCATTCCGTCAGCCTCCGGCCTCAACCTGTCGCTGGACGACATGATCGTCTGGGCGCAATTGCAATTGGGGACCCGGCCCGGCCTGTCGGACACCGTGCGCGGCCGCATCCATGCACCGCTGACCGTGACCCTGCGCGAAACCCGCCGTCTGGGCGATCTGCGCCAGCGCGTCGACCAGACCTGGTACGGGCTGGGTTGGCGCATTTATGACTGGGAAGGCCGGACCCTGGTCCTCCACTCCGGCTATCTGTCCGGCTATGGCGCGCAGATCGTGCTTGAACCGGAGACCGGTTTCGCCTTTGTAGCGCTCTGGAATTCCGACAACCGGCCGGCCTGGTGGCTATGGCCGACGGTGATGGATCTACGCACGGGCAATGGTACGGGCAGCTGGCTCGATCGTTTCGAAGAGGACTGAGCGCGATGGCACGCACACTCAAGGTCGCCGGCCTGCAGGCCGCTTTCGGGTCGGACATGACGGCCAATATCGCCACAGTCAGCGAATTGATCCGCGACGCCGCGGGCCAGGGCGCGCAGGTCATCCTGCCGCCGGAACTCTTCCAGGGCCCGTATTTCTGCAAGGTCCAGGACGAGGCCTTCTTCGAGACGGCGTATCCGGCCATGGACCATCCCTGCGTCACCGCCCTGCAACCACTGGCGGCCGAGCTGGGCGTGGTTATCCCCGTCTCGATCTATGAGCGGGACGGGCCGCATTATTACAATTCGCTGGTGATGCTCGATGCCGATGGTTCCGCCCTGGGGGTCTACCGCAAGAGCCATATTCCCGACGGGCCGGGCTATATGGAGAAATTCTACTTCCGGCCCGGCAATACCGGTTTCAAGGTCTGGGACACCAGGTTCGGCAAGGTCGGTGTCGGCATTTGCTGGGACCAGTGGTTCCCGGAAGCGGCCCGCGCGATGACCCTGCTGGGCGCCGAAGTCCTGCTCTATCCGACGGCGATCGGCTCGGAACCCCATGATGACAGTCTGGATACCGCTGCGCGCTGGCAAAGGGCGATGCAGGGGCATGCGGTGTCGAACGTGATTCCGGTGCTTGCGGCCAACCGGATCGGCGATGAGGGCGGGCAGGTGTTCTACGGCTCGTCCTTCGTGGCCAGCCATACCGGCGAGAAGGTCAGCGAGCTGGGCCGGTCGGAAACTGGTCTGGTGACGGGTGAGTTCGATCTGGACTATCTGCAACGCCACCGCGCCGCCTGGGGCTTTTTCCGCGACCGGCGTCCGGATCTCTACGAGCCCTATTTCACGCCACGTTCGTCCTGACGGTCCGGCGTCTTGCGGCGCCGGCGCCCGGTTGGCATCAACATCACCACCACAAAGGCGACGGCAATGGCCGGCCATCCAAAGGCGATGGCCTGGTCCGTTTGTCCCTGGGTCAGGCTGAAAGCCGAGGCGGTCAGCCCGCCGGCGGTCACGGTCGCTGCGCTGAGCAGCATGGCAAGGCTGTAGCCCATGCAATCCTCCAACACCCCCGCGTGGTCGTTATCATCGACCCCTCTATGGCTTCAGCATGGCAGAAATGGGCTAATACTTGGTTTCCGGCTCCCGGCCCGGCAAATCCGGGGGACAGACTCGCCCTGAATCCCTCGTTGCAAGAAGTTCTTTAATTTATAAAGTTCTTATGCATTCGAACGAGGAGAACCGATATGCCGATCCATCAGACATCCAATCCCGGCCAGCGTGGCCGTACCGTCCGGCAGCGGGCGACCGCGCTGGCGGCTGCGCTGGCGGCGACTGTCATGACCGCCGCCCCGGTCCTGGCCCAGGACACTGCCGACACGCCGCGGCCGGGCGAGGCTCTGGCCGCAATGGTCGGGACCTGGGAGGGCTCGGGATGGTCGATCAATCCGAACCGCGAACGCGAAACCTTTGACGTCTTCGAGCGGGTCGAATCCGTCGCCGATGGTCATCTGGTCCTGATCCGGGGGCGCGGCTACGCGCCGTCCGGCACAGGTGAGGACGGAAGGCTGGTCCATGATGCCGGCGGTATTGTCCGCCTGACCGACCAGGGCGGCTACGAGATGTTCGCGGCCACGGCCATGAATGGCGCCGACGGCTTCGCCATGGAGGTCACCGAGACCGGCTACACTTGGGAGATCCCGCTCGGCCCGCATGGCCGGGTTGTGTATGAGGCCGTGTTCACGCCGGACAGCTGGACCGAGACCGGCCAGTATTGCGACCCGACCGGTCTGTGCTTTCCCACCCTGTCGATGACGCTGACCCGCGTCGCCGACTAGCCATTCGCCCGACGCAGCCCGGAACGGATCAGTGCGCGTTCACCAGCGCGCCGAGTATGCCGTCAATGATGAACTGGGCCGCAAGGGCGGCGAGGATGACGCCGAGGATGCGGGTGATCATGGCGGCCATGGAGTCGCCGATGACCCGCATCACCGGTCCGATCGCGAGGAAGGTGACAAGGCAGACCACCAGGATCACGCCAGCAGCGGCCAGTACGACACCGCGCTCGGCCCAGCCACCGGCATCCGACATGTAGAGCATGACCGTGGCAATCGCGCCGGGACCGGCCAGCATCGGGATCGCCATCGGGAAGACCGAGATGTCCTCCCAGGTTTCCGGATGGGCGTCATGCTCGTCCATGATCGACTCGGCCCGACCTTCACGTCGCTCGGTGCGCTTCTCGAAGATCATTTCCAGGGCCATCAGGAACAGCAATACGCCACCGGCAATCCGGAAGGCGTCGAGGCTGATATGCATCGCATTCAGCAACCAGCCGCCGCCCAGGGCAAAGCCCAGCAGGACGCCGGTCGCGATCACGACAGACTTGATCGCCATGGCCCGGCGGTGCGCATTCGGCGCGCCATTGGTCAATGACGCAAAGATCGGCGCGACACCGGGCGGGTCGATGGCCACGAAAAACGTGACGAGGGCAGAGGTGAATATCTCAAGCATGGCGGCATTCCTGTTTCAGTGGCCCGCATAACCGGGCGCGGCCCGAAGGTCACGGAAAATCTCACGCATAGACAGGCAGGTGAGGTATGCAAAAACGAAGATAAGGACGATCATTGCTTACCGCCCGGCCTGGCGCCGCGGCCACCCTCCACCAGCTCCCAGCTCTCCGGCCAGCGCGGCTCGGGTTCGGGATCACCAGCCTCACGCGCTCGTCGGATGCGTTCGGCATCCTCGCGGACTTGCAGATCGAGCTCGACCTCCTCGACCGACATTCCGGCCGCCTTGTACCAGGCGATCTCCGCGTCACGCTCGGCAATTTCGTTTTCCGCCGCCAGCCGCAATTGCTCACGCGCCAGCGCCACATTGGCGCGCGCTTGGGCGATGAAATCCCTGGCCAGGCCGAGCAGTTTGCGCGCCGCCGCGTCATCGCCGCTATTGAGCGCAATCGCCGCCGCGCCGAGGCAATGGCGCCCGGCAGTCGCGCCGTCACGGAGGTTCGGGTCGGGCGCCTCCCCGGCCGGTCGGAGGCGCGGATGCGCCAAACCAGAATTCCGACGGTGTTGGCAGGGGAGGCGACGTGACATGGCAGGTCCTTTCTTGGATGGATCAGGTTGATGACAAGCCCCACCGCGCCATGGCGCGAAGGCCTGAACCGCCCCGGGTTTTCCGGCGGCTCTGAACCTTGAGAAGGTAGAGCCATGACGAAGACGATGAAGCGATATTCACCGGAAGTGCGCGCGCGGGCCGTGCGGATGGTGTTGGAGCATCAGGG
>NZ_JBLWVH010000002.1:0-191604 GCF_048268525.1 Maricaulis sp.
AGCGCTTGTTGAACAGCTCCAGCCGGATCGGGTCGAGCGCGGTATCGCCGCCGGTCTCGACCGCCGCTGCGGCGCGTTGTAGCGACAAGGTCCCGTCCGGAAGACGGGTTGCGGTCCATCCGGCATCGACGACGATGGTCGCGTTGGGGTCCATGACCAGCGCCGGTCCGGACGCTGCGCTGCCCGCGCCCATCGCATCCAGCATGCGGACCGGCACGTCCTGCCAGTCGCCGCCATCATAGAGGCGGGCCGTGGCAGCCGCCGACCGGGTGTCGCCGGAACCCTGCGGCATGTCGATGGTCCAGTCGCCGGAGCCAGGCGGGGCGCATTCGGCCTCGGCCGTCACTGACTCAATCACCAGCCCGCCCTCCGGCACAAAGCCGAACAGGCGTTCATGAGCGGCGATGAAGTCGGCTGTCATCAAGGCCGCCGGTGCCTCGGCGACCGGGATGGAGGTGTCCGATCCGGCCACTTTCAGGCGCCACTCCCGCGACACGCGGACGCCGTCACCGGGCAGGCCCTGCGCCGCAAGCGCTTCGCGCGCCTCGTCTGACAGGCGTTCGGCGATGGCGTTGGCAGTATCGAACGCCTCGGCGAAATCGGCCTCGACGGCGGCCATGCGGGTCTCACGGATATCGGCCAGGCCGATGCCGAGCGCCGAGAGCAGGCCGCCATAGGGATGGATCAGTACCGTCTTCATGCCCAGCGCATCGGCGACCCGGCAGGCGTGCTGGGCACCGGCGCCGCCAAAGGCGGCGAGCGCATAGCCGGACGGATTGACGCCCTGGCCGATGGAAATCTGCTTGATCGCCTGGGCCATGCTTTCCACAGCAACAGCAAGGAAGCCCTCAGCAGCGGCTTCAGGTGTGTCCAGTCCCATCGCGTCTGCCAGCTCGCCGAGGGCGGCACGTGAGGCTTCGACATCGAGCGGCTGGTCGGAGGTGGGGCCGAAGACATGCGGGAACCAGCCCGGCTGGACCCGGCCGAGCACGATATTGGCATCGGTCACGGCGGCCGGTCCACCGCGGCCATAGCCGGCGGGACCCGGCATGGCGCCGGCACTGTCCGGCCCGACCCGGGCCCGTTCGCCGTCAAAGGTGAGGATGGAGCCGCCGCCCGCTGCCACCGTGTGGACCGCCATCATCGGTGCGCGCAGGCGATGACCGGCGACCAGCGTCTCCTGGACCCGGTCGTAGGTGTCGCCATCATAGCGTGAGACATCGGTCGAGGTGCCGCCCATGTCGAAACCGATGACCCGTGCATGGCCGGCCTGCTTCGCCGTCTTGGCCATGCCGACCACGCCGCCGGCGGGACCTGACAGGACCGCGTCACGGGCATGGAAGGCGCCAGCCGGAGCCAGGCCGCCGGAGGATTGCATGAAGAAGAGCGGCGTCCCGTCCAGTCCGCGGTCAACCCGGTCGACATAATCGCGCAGCACCGGCGTCAGATAGGCGTCGAGCACGGTGGTCGAGGCGCGCGGCACGATCTTGACCAGCGGCGAGGCGATGGAGGAGCGGATCACGGTGGCAAAGCCGGCCTCGCGGGCGAGGGCTTCCAGGCGCGCTTCGTGGACGGCATTGCCATAGGCATGCATCAGCGCGATGGCGACCGTGGTCAGCCCGTCGGCCCTGGCCGCGGCGAGCGCGCGGCGTGCGGCCACTTCGTCCAGCGCTTCAAGGACCGCACCGTCCGCGTCCAGGCGTTCATCGATCTCTACCACCCGGTCGTAGAGCGGGCGCGGGCGTTTGAGATCGAGGGCGAAAATGTCGGGCCGGGTCTGGTCGCCGATGACCAGCAGGTCGGCAAAGCCACGGGTGACCAGGAAGAGTGTCGGTGCGCCCTTGCGTTCCAGCAGGGCATTGGTGGCAACCGTTGTGCCCATCTTGACCGCACTCACCGGCGCGCCGGCCGACAGGCGACGCACGCCCTCGGTCGCCGCATCGGGATAGTCCGGGCTTTCGGAGAGAAGTTTGAGCGGATGCAGGCGACCGTCTGGCGCGCGGCCGATCACATCGGTGAAGGTGCCGCCCCGGTCGATCCAGAATTCCCACGCCTGAGGTGTGCGCTCGCTCATGTGTGTACCCCGAATTTCGTCGCTGCGGAGGTTAAGCATGGCATGGCGGGGTGCAACCGGATTAAGCTGACAGCGAACTGTTCAAGACCGGCCCGACCCACTCGCGCTTTGGCTGCGCGCTTCCTACATGGGCGACCGGAGGGTGACGCGTATGGGATTCTGGCGAAATCTGGCCGACCGTATCAGCGGTCGCGATTGCTTCCTGGAATGTGATGGCTGTGACGAGCGCGCGGCCACGCACCAGGTCAATGATGCCGATTTCGCCATGGCCCTGATCGGGCTGGGCGCCAAGATGGCCAAGGCCGACGGCGTTGTCTCACGCAGCGAGATCCGAGCCTTCTACGAAGTGTTCAGACCGCCACCGGAAGGCCGCGACGCGCTTGACCGGGCTTTCGAGCTGGCGATGCAGACCACGCTCGGTTTTGACGGCTATGCCCGTCGCCTTGCCCGCCGTTTCCGGTGCTATCCGGCGATTCTCGAGGATGTACTGGACGGCCTTTTCCACGTTGCCAAGGCCGACGGGACGATCACGCCGGACGAGATGGATTACCTGCAACGCGTCGCCGACATTTTCGGTTTCTCTGAAACCGAGTTTCGCCGCATCCTGGCGGGACATGTCGAGCCGGATGACAAGGATCCCTATGTGATCCTGGGTATCGAGGCGGGAATCTCCGATCTCGACCTGCGCAAGGCTTATCGCCGGATTGCCTCGCAGAATCACCCGGACCGGCTGATTGCACGCGGGGCGCCGCTTGAGATCCAGCGATTGGCGGACGAGAAAATGGCTGCGATCAACGCGGCTTACGGTGAAATCCTGTCGCAACGAGGATTGGTCGCACCCCTCGCCAATTGACCTTTGGAGCATTGATGCCAACATAAGGTTCAGCGGGGGCGAAGACGGAAAGAGGTTCATGACGGACGCTCGACATACATTCGCATCAGGTTTCTCCGGACGCGCCAGCCGGGTGGTGCGCGACATTCTCGCGGCCCTCATTGCGCTTGCCGTGGTCGGACTTGTGATCTTCCTTGCCGCCATGCTGACGGCGGCCTTCCTTGTGGTGGCCGGTATCGCCGTACTCGCTGCAGCCGGGTTCTGGGTCTGGCGCAAATTGCGCGGCGGACGGATGTCCGCGGGCGGGACGGAGACGAAGGACCGGACATCCGGGCCGGAAATCCTGGTCGCGACACGTGGCCCCGAAGGCTGGACGGTTGACGGTGTGGGGCCATCCTCCTCGCGTTGATCCAATTGCACGCATGCACAAGATTGTGATTGGGCGTCCCGGCGGCTGCGTCTAGGCTCGCCCGATGCTCAACCCATTGCCTGACCTGTTCCCATGATCCGTGCCTTTCTGTTTCTCATTGGCATCACCCTGCCGATGATGCTTGTCGGCTGTGTGTCGATGGTCCTGCCGCGCGTGGCGGCGGAGAATTCCGGTCCGCCTGCGACCCCCGCTATCGAGACGGACGGCCTGACCCGGTCCGGCTGGGAGGAGGGGCGTCCCGAATTGCTCGCCCGGTTTGAAGCCGAGGTCTATGGCGCCTGGCCCGGCGATGAGCCGGCACAGGTGACGGATCGACGCGTGGTCGATGCCTCGGCCTTCGGCGGACGTGGACGACTGGAAGAATGGCGTGTCGATCTCGGACCGATGGACACGCATCTCGTTGTGCTGATGCCCGCGGGCGCCACCGAGCCATTGCCGGTGGTCATCATGCAGACCTTCTGCGGGACGCGGACCGCTTTCGGCGGCGCTTTCGACCTGTCGCCGCCGCTCAATCCGTCGGCCCGTGAATGCGGCCAGTCCGCCGGGCTGGAAAGCGCGCTGATGACATCGATCTTCGGTCGCCATATCGCCGAGCCGCCGATGGAAGACATCCTCGATCGCGGCTATGCGCTGGCTTTCATGCATCCGGGCGATATCGTGCCGGACAATCCGGCCGGCGCGCGGCCGGCGCTGGACGCGTTGATGGAGGGCCGCGAGAGCGGTGCCATCATCGCCTGGGCCTGGGGTTATGCCCGCGCCATCGATGCCTTGGAGAGCGATCCGCGCTTTGATGCCGACCGGATGGCGGTGTGGGGGCATTCGCGCAATGCCAAGTCGGCGCTCATCGCCGCGGCCTTCGATCCGCGCATCGATCTGGTCCTGGCCCATCAGGCTGGAACGGGTGGCACGACGCTGACCCGCAGCTTTGCCGGTGAGAGCGTTGCCCAGATCACCGGGACCTATCCCTATTGGTTCAACGAGCGCTATGCGTCCTACGCTGACCGTGAAGCGGACATTCCGCTCGACCAGCATCAGCTGATTGCCCTGATGGCGCCGCGCCCCTTGCTGATAGGGGGCGGTTGGCGGGATGCCTGGTCCGATCCGCAGGGCAGTTATCGCGCCGCCTTGGGCGCCAATCCGGTCTACGCGCTCTACGGGTCCGAGGGTTTGCGTCAGCCCGATCTGGGCGCCTTTGATCCGGAAGCCGATATCGCCGTCTTCATGCGGCGCGGCCTGCACGGCGTCCAGCCGTCCGACTGGGCCGCCTTCCTGGAATTCCTGGACGCGCATTTCCACCATTCGCAATAAGCGCTTGCGGGCGATGCGTGGCGAGTCCATGAGTGACCCATGCGTCTCAAGGATTTCCTTCTTCTCGTCGCGGTCTGCGTCGTCTGGGGCTTCAATTTCGTGGTCGCGAAATTTGCCGTGACCGGCGCACCCGGCTGGGTGCCCGGCTTTGACGGTGTGCCGCCGATCTTCTTTGCCTTCTTGCGTTTTGCCCTGCTCTACGCCTTCCTCGCCCCCTGGCTGCGGCCGCGCCCGACCGACATGAAGACCATGATCGGCGTCGCCCTGTGCATGGGCGCGCTGCAATACGCGCTGATGTTCCTGGGCATGCGCTGGGCGACACCGTCCGGCATGGCGATCGCGGTGCAGATGGGCGTCCCGTTCGCGACCATCCTGTCGGTTGTGTTCCTGAAGGAAAGGGTCGGCCTGCCGCGGATTGCCGGCATGACGCTGGCTTTTGGCGGAGTGATGCTGGTGATCATGAACCCCGCCGCGATGGACATGTCGATCGGCATGTTGCTGGGCGTGGGTGCGGCCTTCGTGGCGGCGCTGGGGATGATCCTGGTCAAGCGTCTGCCGATGGATTCAATTCGCATGCAGGCGTGGATCGGTCTGCTGTCCTGGCCGCCGCTCCTGTTGCTGTCGCTGACTTTCGAGCAGGGGCAGCTCGGCTCGGTGGTCTCGGGCGGGTGGGCGTTTGGCGTGGCGCTTCTGATCACGGTGGTGCTGGTCAACATCTTCGGCCACGGCGTATTCTACAATCTGCTGCAGCGATATGACGCGACCCTGATCGCGCCGATCACCCTGCTGGCGCCCTTGGTCGGGGTGGTGTCGGGCATCCTGCTGATGGGCGATCCGATGGGGTGGCGCCTGCTCGTCGGCGGTGGTCTGACTCTGGCGGGTGTCGGCATCATCGCCCTGCGCCAGAACCGAAAACTGCCAGCTGCCGCGCTGGCGCGGGAGAAGACTCTTTGACGCCTGACGTGATTGCGACGCCATCGCCCAATTTCAATGATCGCAAACGGCCGATCAGCCTGATCCTGCTGCACTACACGGGGATGGAAAGCGGCGCTGCGGCGATCGCCCGCCTGTGTGACCGCGAGGCCCAGGTCAGCGCCCATTATGTTGTCGAGGAGAATGGCCGGATCCTGCAGCTGGTGGGCGACGACAAGCGCGCCTGGCATGCCGGCATTGCCAGCTGGCAGGGCGAGAGCGATATCAATTCTGCCTCCATTGGCATTGAGATCGTCAATGGCGGCCATGATTTTGGACTGCCCGCCTATCCGGCGGTCCAGATCGAGAGTGTGACCGCCTTGGTGGGCGATCTGATGGCGCGGCATGGGGTCACCGCAGACCGGGTGATCGGGCATTCCGACGTCGCGCCGGGCCGCAAGCAGGACCCCGGCGAGCACTTCCCGTGGGCTATTATGGCCGAGGCCGGATGTGCCCTGCATCGCCCCGAGGCATCTGACCTTGATAGCGATGCCCGCGATGGTCTGGCGCGGATCGGCTATTCGTTGGAGGCGGGCGTTGAAGCCGTGGTCGAGGCGTTCCAGCGCCGCTGGCGACCGAGGCGCTGTGACGGTGTTCTCGACGACGAGACGCGTGGCCTGATAACCGCCGTCGCGGCGTTCGCCAGCCGCTGACCGGTGCGTGACGCTTGACGCTCCGCCCCGTCTGGACGATCTAGATCGCGATCAGGTGGCTGGGCGGTCGCGGCAACTGGGCCGGAAACGGTGTTGTCGAGGAAAGTCCGGGCTCCACGGAGGCAAGGTGCCGGATAGCGTCCGGCGGGGGTGACCCCAGGGAAAGCGCAGCAGAGAACAGACCGCCGGGCCTTCGGGTCAGGCAAGGGTGAAACGGTGCGGTAAGAGCGCACCGCCCCGACCGCAAGGAAGGGGGCTAGGCAAGCCCCACCTGGAGCAAGACCGAATAGGGACAGACCGCAGCCTCGGCTGCACGTGCGCCTCCGCATGCTGTCCGGGTAGGTCGCACCAGGTCGTGCGCAAGCACGATCGCAGATGAATGACCGTCGTCCCGGATCTGATCCGGGGGACAAGACCCGGCTTACAGGCCGCCTGATCACTTATTCCCCAATGGAACAGACGATACGGGTCCCGGCTTTGCGGAGCCGGTCGACCGGTTGCTTCGTGCCTCTTTTTCCGGATTGGCACAAATCCACACTTTTCGGGATCTCGTGGGATTCCATGGGCGTGGCTGGGGTCTGCCTGTGGATATTAACTTAATGTTCCGCGTCTGTTCTTCGGTTTTGCATATTTGAATACTTCGATTGGCCTGTTAATCCATGAAAAACGGCCTTCTCGTCATTGTTTCCCATTTGGTCCCATGTTATCCCATCATTAACCATGCGGGGTGAGTTGCAGGGTTGGGGAGCCAGCAAAGCGTGTTTCTGTCCACCACCATTAACGGCGTCGACGCCAAGGGACGGGTTTCCGTTCCGGCCGATTTCCGTGCCGTGGTGCGGGGCGGTCCGTTTGACGGCATCATTGTCTGGCCGTCCTTTGATGGTCCCTATCTGGAAGGCGGCGGGCAGGCCCTGCTCGAGCGCTACCAGGCGCTGATCGAGGAAATGGACCCCTATGATGATGCGCGCGTCGCGTTCGAGCGCGCCATCTTCGGGGCCGCCCGTCCACTCGCCTTTGACGCCAATGGCCGTGTCACCCTGCCCAAGGACTTCGCCGAGCATGCCGGCCTTGATGCCAAGGCGACCTTTGTCGGTCTTGGCTCTCGTTTCGAGATCTGGTCGCCGGAGCGGTTTGAAGAGCACAAGTCCAATGCCCAGACCTTCGCCCGTGACAACAAGCGCGCGCTGAAACTGCCGACGCGACCGGGAGGCGTGTGATGAGTGTCGCTCCACACATTCCGGTGATGCTGGATGAGGTCCTGCACGCGCTCGAGCCGCGCGGTGGGGCCTTGTATATTGACGGGACTTTTGGCGCCGGCGGTTATTCGCGCGGCATTCTCTCGGCCGCCGATTGCAAGCTGATCGGCATTGATCGCGACCCGGCCGTCCAGTCCACCGCGACCCAGCTGGTCCAGGCATCCGGAGGCCGTTTTGCCTTCGCTGAAGCGCCGTTCTCGGCGATGGGCGAGGTCCTGGCCTCTCGCGGCATCGACCAGGTTGACGGCATTGTCCTGGATATCGGTGTGTCCTCGATGCAGATCGACCAGGCCGAGCGTGGTTTCTCCTTCATGCGCAAGGGTCCGCTGGACATGCGCATGGCGGCGACGGGGCCGACCGCCGCCGATGCGGTCAACCGTCTGAAGGAGGCCGAGCTCGCTGACATATTTTATGTGTACGGCGAGGAGCGCCGCTCGCGGCGGATCGCGAAATTTATCTGCACCGCCCGCGCCGAGGCAAAAATCGAGACGACGGATCGGCTCGCTGAAATCGTCACGCGCGCAACTGGCGGAAAACATTCGAAAATTCATCCGGCGACGAAAGTCTTCCAGGCACTGCGCATTTTCGTCAATGACGAGCTGGGCGAACTGGCCCGGGCGCTGGAAGCGTCGGAGCGTCTGTTGGCGCCGCTGGGGCGGCTTGTCGTGGTTACCTTCCATTCACTGGAAGACCGCATGGTCAAGACCTTCCTGCGAAGCCGTGCCGGTCTCGCAGGGGGTGGCGGCTCGCGCTACGAGCCTGCGGTCGAAGCCGGTCCTGCGCCGAGCTTTTCATTGCTGACCCGCCGCGCCGTATCGGCCAGCGATGAGGAGGCCGCAGAAAATCCCCGTGCCCGCTCAGCCAAGCTGCGCGCCGCCATCAGAAACGAAGCGCCGGCCTGGTCCGACAGCCCGTCGCTTCACACGAGTATTGTTCCGCTTGCCCGTCTGGAGGCCGCGCTATGATCCGCACGCTCAATGCGATTGCGTTCGTCGTTGCCGCAGCTCTGGCGGTCGCGCTCTATATCGCCAAGGCCGAGGCGAAGAGTTCGCAGGAACGCCTTGAAGACATCCAGGCCCAGCTCGTCGAGGAGCGCCGTCAGATCAATGTTCTCAATGTCGAGATCGCCCATCTGGAAGACCCGGAGCGCCTGCGCGCCCTGGCCCGGCGCTATCTCGGATTCGAGCCGCTGGACCCGTCGCGGGAGGTGGCCTTGAGCGATCTGCCACTGCTCTCTGATCCGCGCCCGGCAGACAATGATGTGCGCCGTGACGGGCAGTTTGTCGCCCAGCCTGACGATGCCCTGGCGATGGCCGAGCCGACACAGGTGGGAGGCCCGGACTGATGCGTCTGTGGCCGTTCCGCAAACAGATATCATCGGAAACGCGCACTCTGGCGCCGCCGCCGCTGGCCGAGGCCGCGCCGGCCGACATGTCGCGACTGCTGCGTATCGAGAGTGATGAAACCCGCGCGATGGATGCCTCGCGCGGGCGATTGCGTGTGATGGGGCTTTCCCTGGCGCTCGGATTCGCGGTCCTCGCCGGTCGCGCGGTCGAGGTCGCTGTCACCGGTCCCGCCGACGCGGCTCCGGCTCGGCAGGTCGCCGAGGCGCATAATCGCGGCGATCTGTTCGACCGCACCGGGCAGGTGCTGGCCACGACCCTGGAAACCCACTCGCTCTACGCCGATCCGGCGCTCGTCTGGGACGCAGCGGAAACGGCCGAAATGCTGGCTACCGTGTTGCCCGACGTCGATGTGGATGGCCTGACCGAAGATCTCGAATCCCGCCGCCGTTTTGTCTGGGTCCGTCGTAATCTGACACCGCGCCAGCGCCAGGCGGTGTTTGCGCTCGGCCTGCCGGGACTGGAATTTCGTACCGAGCCGCGCCGCGTCTATCCGCGTGGCCGTCTGGCTTCGCACGTGGTCGGTTATACCAATCGCGACATGGATGGTCTGGCCGGCGCCGAGCGGGCCTTTGATGGCGCGCTGATGGCCGGCGATGGCCGTCCCGTTGCCCTGTCGATCGACATGGCGGTGCAGTTCCATGTCGATGAGGTCCTGCGCGCGGCCATGACCGAATACCGCGCCCTGGCGGCGACCGGGATCGTGATGAATGTCCGGACCGGCGAAATCCTCGGCATGGTGTCGCTGCCTGATTTCGATCCCAACCGCCCTTCCGATGCCAGTTCATCCGAGCGCCTCAACCGGGCCGCTCAATCGGTCTACGAAATGGGCTCGACCTTCAAGGCCTTCACCGTGGCTGTGGCGCTTGAAGAGCAAACCGCGACGCTCGAAAGTCGCTATGATGCGCGCGCGCCGCTTGCCGTCGGCGGCTACCAGATTTCCGACTATCACGGTGAGGAACGCTGGCTGAGCGTGCCGGAGATCTTTACCCATTCATCCAATATCGGTTCCGGTCACATGGCGCTCGAGGTCGGTGCCGAGGCCCAGCGCGGGTTCATGGGCGATTTGCGCCTGCTCGAGCGCGCGCCGATCGAACTGGCCGAAAGCGCCGACCCGTTGCTGCCGCGCAATTGGGGGCCGACCGAGACGGTCACCATCTCCTATGGCCATGGCATCGCCGTCAGCCCGATCGCGACCATTGCGGCCTTCGCCGCCATCGCCAATGACGGAGTGTATGTGCCGCCGACCCTGCTGCCCGTGGCTGCCGACGAGACCATTCTGGGCGAACGCGTGATGCGCTCGGATGTGGCCCGTGACGTGTTGGCCCTGATGCGTGAAAATGTGGTGGGCGGCACCGGCGGCAATGCCGAGGCCGTCGGCTATCTGGTCGCCGGCAAGACCGGTACCGCGGACAAGCCGTCGCGCGGTGGATACGACACGTCGGCGCTGATCTCCTCATTTTCGGCGGTATTCCCGGCCAATGATCCGCAATATGCGATCCTTGTGTTGCTGGATGAACCGCAAATGCCCGAGCCGACCTATCTTCGCCCGACCGGTGGCCGGGTCGCGGCACCGGCGGTGGGTGAGATCGTGGCGCGGATCGCCCCCATCCTGGGTGTCGAACGGTCCAATGAGGATCCGGTCGGCCGAGCAGCCATGGTTCGTGCCGCCCTGATGCCGGAGTTGATCCCGTGACATTGAACGACCTGTTGCACGATGAAGGGCTGGTCCTAGATGGTGGCGACCTCGCCGTGCGTGGCCTGACGCTCGACAGCCGCAAGGCTGAACCGGGCTTCGTGTTCGCCGCTCTGCCGGGCGTGACGGTGCATGGCCGGGACTTCATCCCCAAGGCGCTGGCCGCCGGGGCGACTGCCATTTTGACCGATGAGCCCGTCGACGCGCCGGTCCCGGTGATCGCGGTCGCCGAGCCGGCAGCGCTTCTTGCGCGGATGGCAGCGCGCTTTTACCCGCGCCAACCCGAACACATCGTCGCGATCACCGGCACCAATGGCAAAAGCTCGACCGTGGAATTCCTGCGCCAGATCTGGGCTGGTGCCGGTATCGAGGCGGCCTGCCTGGGAACACTCGGCGTAACGCGCGGCAATTCGGTCGAGGTGACCGGCTATACGACCCCGGATGCCGTTGCATTGCAGGCCGCACTGGACCGGCTGGCGGGCGAGGGTGTCACCCATCTGGGCATGGAGGCGTCCAGCCATGGTCTCAAGCAACACCGCATGGACGGCGTTCGGGTCCAGGTCGGTGCTTTCACCAATCTGACCCAGGACCATCTCGACTATCATCCAGATTTTGCCGATTACTTCGCATCCAAACTGAAACTGTTCACCGAGCGCCTGCCGGTCGATGGTCGGGCCGTGATCAATGTCGATAGCGAGTGGGGTGGCAAGATGGCCGCCGCCGCGCGTGAGCGAGGCCTCGAAGTTCTCACCATGGGTTGGCGCGGCAGCGATCTGGCGATCCGGGAAATCACGCCCCGGGCGGCCAGCCAGAGCGTTGTCTTTGCCTGGAAGGGGCGCGAGCATGCGCTGGACATCCCGCTGGTCGGTGAATTCCAGATCCTCAACGCCCTCGGCGCCGCGGCCATTGCCCTGTCGGACGGCGTGGCGGAGGCCAGCGTCCTTGATAGCCTCAAGGGTTTGGCAGGTGTGCCGGGGCGTCTCGAGAAAATCGGGGAAACCGCGGTCGGAGCGCCAGTGCTCGTGGACTATGCCCACACCCCGGACGGGCTCGACAAACTGCTGCGCGCCGCACGCCCGCACACGCGCGGACGGGTGATCGTCATCTTCGGCTGCGGCGGGGATCGCGACGCCTCCAAGCGCGCCAAGATGGGCGTCATTGCCGGCAACCAGGCCGACCACATTATCGTAACCGACGACAATCCGCGTTCCGAAGATCCGGCCGCCATCCGCAAGGCCGTCCTGAAAGGCTGCCCCAAGGCCGAGGAGATCGCCGACCGGGCCGAAGCCATCCGGCACGGGGTCGCGATGCTGAAGGCCGGAGACTGTCTGCTGATCGCCGGCAAGGGGCATGAAACCGGCCAGACCGTCGGCGACATCGTGCATCCATTCGACGACCGCGAGCAGGGCCGGGCGGCCCTGGCCGCCAGGGAGGCCGCCAATGTCTGAGGCAAGCGCGAATCCGCTGTGGACGTCCGGGCAGGCCATGGCAGCGACCGGCGGGATGCTGATTGGTGAACCCGGCTGGAAGGTCAACGGCATCTCGATCGACACTCGCACCCTGCAATCCGGCGACCTTTTCGTCGCCCTTCAAGACGTTCGCGACGGGCATGATTTCGTGGCGGCTGCGATGGAGAAGGGGGCCTCTGCCTGCCTTGTCGAGCGCGGCGATACCGGGGTCGAACCGGCGCTTATGGTCAAGGACGCGCTGGAAGGCTTGCGGGCCCTCGGAGCCGCCGCCCGTGATCGGTCCGGCGCGATCCGCGTCGCCGTGACCGGCAGCGTCGGCAAGACCAGCGTCAAGGAAGCCCTGGCGGCTGTCTTCCGGGCCGCCGGCCCGGCGCATTGGAGCGTCAAATCCTACAATAATCACTGGGGCGTGCCGCTGACTCTGGCACGCATGCCGCGTGACACCGAGCGAGCCGTTTTCGAGCTGGGGATGAACCATGCCGGCGAAATCCGCGACCTGTCCTCGCTGGTCCGACCGCATGTTGCGCTGATCACCCGCATCGCCCCCGCGCATCTGGAATATCTCGGTTCGGTTGAGGCCATCGCTGACGCCAAGTCGGAGATTTTCGACGGGCTCGAGCAGGACGGGGTCGCGATCTACCCGTCCGATGATCCGCTGGCCGAGCGCATCGCCCGCCATGCGCGGCATTCGTGCGCGGCCTTCCTGCTGGATTTCGGCACGTCCGCTTCGGCGGCGATCCGCATCGAGGAGTTCGAAACCGGCCTCGACGGATCGCGCGGTGTCGCCAACGTGCTGGGCGTTCGCGCGCCCTTCCGCCTGGCCGCGACCGGTGCCCACTGGGCCTGGAACGCCGGCGCGATCTTCGCTGCAGCCGCCGGAGCCGGACTGGATGCTCGCGATGTGGCCGAAGCGCTGTCTGATGTCGGTGCCGAGCCGGGCCGCGGCCGTGCCACGCGGATCGTCCTGCCGGACGGTGGCGCCTTCACATTGCTCGACGATGCCTACAACGCCAACCCGGTCTCGATGGCAGCCGCTATCGCGGCGCTGGGCGCGGCCGAGCCCGGGCAGGGCGGGCGACGGATCGCGGTCCTGGGTGACATGCTTGAACTCGGTCCGGACGAAAACCGCCTGCACGCGGCTCTGGCCGCTGATCTCGCTGCGGCGGGGGTTGATGCAGTTCTGGCTTGCGGTCGTCGCATGAAGCATCTGCATGACGCCTTGCCCAAGCATGTTCGCGCAGGCTATGCGCAGGATGCGGCGGGGGGGCTGGAACAGGTCAAATCCATGGTGTGTGCGGGGGATGTGGTGCTCATCAAGGGCTCCAATGGTTCCGGCCTTCACAGGATTGCCTCGTTTCTCATCGACGGTACCGCTCTTGGATTGACGGAGGCCTGATCCACCCATGCTCTATTTGTTGTTTGCGCCGCTGGCCGAAGATCTGCAGCTGGCCAACCTGTTCCGCTACATCACCTTCCGGACGGGCGGCGCCCTCATGACGGCGATGCTGATCGCTTTCATCTTCGGCAAGCCGATGATTGGCTGGTTGCGCCGCAAACAGGGCAAGGGCCAACCGATCCGCGCCGAAGGTATCGAGCGCCATGTGGTCGAGAAGGCCGGGACGCCCACCATGGGCGGCTTCCTGATCCTGCTGGGTGTGATGGTCGGGACGCTGCTTTGGGCAGATCTTTCCAACCCCTATGTCTGGATCGTCATCTTCGTCACTGCCGGTTTCGGTGTGATCGGTTTCATTGATGACTATCTGAAGGTGACCAAGCAGACGACGGCCGGTTTCGGCGGGCGTTTCAAGCTGGTCGGCGAGTTTGCCATCGCGCTTGTTGCGGTGATCTGGGCGACGCACACAGCGCGCGCGCTGGGCGTCGATGCGGGCGTGGAGACGTCCATCGCCGTGCCGTTCTTCAAGGACCTGATGATCAATATCGGGCCTCTCTTCTTCGTCTTTGGCTGTATCGTCATTGTCGGTTCGGGCAATGCGGTGAACATGACGGACGGGCTGGACGGGCTGGCCATCGTGCCGGTGATGATCGCCGCAGCGACCTTCGGCGTGATTGCCTATGTCGTCGGCCGGGTTGATTTCGCTGAATACCTGCAGGTGCACTACACCGCCGGAGCGGGTGAGATACTGATCTTCTGCGGCGCCCTGATCGGCGCCGGAATCGGCTTTTTGTGGTGGAACGCACCGCCGGCCATGGTCTTCATGGGCGATACCGGGTCGCTGTCACTGGGTGGCGCGCTCGGTACGATCGCCGTCGCCATCAAGCACGAGCTGGTGCTGGCCATTGTCGGCGGTCTGTTCGTTCTGGAACTGGTTTCGGTCATGGTCCAGGTCGCCAGTTTCAAACTCACCGGCAAGCGCGTCTTCCGGATGGCCCCGATCCACCATCATTTCGAGAAGAAGGGATGGGCCGAGCCGACCATCGTCATACGCTTCTGGATTATTGCGGTCATTCTCGCATTAATTGGACTCGCCACGCTGAAGTTGCGCTAGGATAGGTCTCAATGATCCCGATCCACGCATATGAAGGCCGCCGTGTGGCTGTGTTCGGATTGGGGCGCACAGGCATAGCCACGGCAAAGGCCCTCGAGGCAGGCGGCGCAGCAGTTTCATGCTGGGACGACGCCGAGCCGTCCCGTGCGCGTGCCGCCGCCGAAGGGCTGACACTGGATGATCTCAACCGGCGCGACTGGGGCGACATCGCTGCACTGGTCCTGTCTCCCGGCATCCCGCTGACCCATCCCAAGCCCCACCATATGGTGGAGCTGGCCCACGCCGTGGGCGCGCCGATCATCAGCGACATCGAATTGTTCGCTCTGGCGCTGGCTGATCTGCCCGAAAAGCGACGTCCCAAGGTGATCGGCATCACCGGCACCAATGGCAAGTCGACCACGACCGCGTTGATCGGTCACATCCTGCGCGCGACCGGCCGGAATGTGGTTGTCGGAGGTAATATCGGCGATGCCATCCTGGCCCAGTCGCCACCGCGTCCGGGCAGTTATTACGTTCTCGAACTGTCCTCCTACCAGCTCGACCTGACCCATACGCTGGCCTGTGATGTTGCGGTATTGTTGAACGTTACGCCGGACCATATCGACCGGCATGGTGATTTCGACGGGTATTTCCGCGCCAAGAAGCGCCTGTTCGACATGCAGAAAGCCGGTGGTCTGGCGGTCATCGGGATCGACGACAACCCGACCTCGGCCTATTTCTCGACCCTGCGCCGTCAGCGACGCGAGGAAGAGGTCATTCCGATCTCCGCCGGCCGGGTGTTTGCGCGGGGTGTCTATGCGCTGGGCGACCGGGTTTATGACGCCCTGGACTGCGCCTCTCATCCGGTTGTCGATCTGGCTGGTGTCCTGACCCTGCCGGGACGCCACAACGCCCAGAACGCCGCTGCCGCGCTGGCCGTGGTGCGGGTATTGGGTGTGTCGGGGCGTGCAGCCGCGCAGGCGATGGTGACATTCCCGGGCTTGCCGCACCGCCAGGAACGCGTCGCAACCATTGAAGGCGTGACCTACATCAACGACTCCAAGGCGACCAATGCCGAGGCGGCGGTGCAGGCGCTCGGCTGTTATGACCGAATTCGCTGGATTGTCGGCGGGCGGGCCAAGGACGGTGGGTTGGCCGCTGCAAAGTCGCAATTCCACCGGGTCGCCAAGGCCTATCTCATCGGTGAAGCGGCGGAACATTTCGCGCGTGAACTGGAGGGCGAATTGTCGTGTGAACAGTGTGGCGACCTGGCAGGCGCGATCGCCGCTGCCACCCGCGATGCCCGCAAATCGGGAGACGCCGGACAGGTCGTCCTGCTGTCCCCGGCGGCGGCTTCGTTTGACCAGTTCACCAGCTATGAAGCCCGCGGCGATGCCTTTCGGACCCTGGTTACCGATCAGCTGAAGGTCAGCCGCACACCGGAGGGTGTTGCGTGATCCAGGGTTTTTCGCGGGCGCTCGGCATGTGGTGGCGTGGCATCGACCGCACCCTCCTGTTCATCATCATCGCCTTGGTCACGACCGGGCTTGTCCTGTCGATGGCGGCCAGTCCGGCCGCTGCCGAGCGTCTGGGCCTCGATGATCCCTTTTATTTCCTGTACCGGCAGAGCGTCTTTGCCGGGCTGAGCCTGATCTCCCTGTTGGGAATTTCGGCCCTCTCTCCCAAGGGCGCCCGGCGGCTGGCGGTGATCGCGCTGATGGGGGCCTTCATCCTGATGGCGGCGACCCTGTTCATCGGCCATGAGGTCAAGGGCGCGACACGCTGGCTGCGATTTGGCCCGTTTTCGCTCCAGCCTTCCGAGTTTCTCAAGCCGGCGCTGCTGGTCACGGCGGCCTGGCTGTTCTCCGAGGAGAAACGTGGCGCCCCGGTACCCGGGCGGATCATCGCCTTCGGCCTGTTTGCCGTCGCCATCGCCTTGTTGATGCTGCAGCCTGATTTCGGTCAGTCTGTTCTTTTGACCTTGTGTTTCGGCGGCATCTTCTTTGCCTCCGGCCTGTCGTGGGTCTGGGTGGCCGTTCTGGGTGGGCTGGCAGCGACCGGCTCGACGCTGGCTTATGTCACCTTTCCGCATATTGCTTCCCGGGTGGATCGTTTCCTCAATCCGGAGAGTGGTGACACCTATCAGATCGACCGC
The DNA here is from genome assembly GCF_048268525.1 of Maricaulis sp. Lineage (GTDB taxonomy): Bacteria > Pseudomonadota > Alphaproteobacteria > Caulobacterales > Maricaulaceae > Maricaulis. The sequence continues at coordinate 16,735 of NZ_JBLWVH010000002.1, forward strand.
GCCACCGAGGCCATCTCACGCGGCGGCATTGCCGGGGTCGGGCCGGGTGAGGGCGAGGTGAAGCATCTCCTGCCTGACGCCCACACCGATTTCATCTTTTCGGTCGCCGCCGAGGAGTTCGGCCTGATGGCCTCGCTGTCCCTAATCGGCCTGTTCGCCATACTGGTCACGCGGGCCTGGATGCAGGTGATGCGACTGCAGGACGGGTTTGCGCAGTTGGCCGTTGCTGGACTTGCGCTGCAATTCGGACTGCAAAGCCTAGTCAATATCGCCGTAAACTTGAACCTTATTCCACCCAAGGGCATGACTTTGCCTTTCGTCTCCTATGGAGGTTCGTCCATGCTTGCCCTCGCGTTCGGCGCCGGCCTCCTGCTGGCCTTCACCCGTCGCCGCCCCGGTGCCTACACGCCGCGTTACGCCGCATGACACCACGCCGCTGCCTGATCGCCGCCGGTGGAACCGGCGGGCACATGTTTCCCGCGCGCGCCGCGGCGGAAGCGCTGATCGCGCGCGGCTGGCAGGTGCGTCTGGTCACCGATGCCCGCGGCCTGCGTCACGCGACCGATTTCCCGGCCGTCGCGGTTGACGAAATCCATGCCGCCAGCCCGTCGACAAAGAACCCGATCAAACTGGCCAGGGCCGCGCTGGAGCTGACCCAGGGTTTCGCCCAGGCGCGCTCTATTGTCGGCAAGTGGAAGCCCGACGTGATTGCCGGTTTTGGTGGATACCCGGCCTTTCCGGCCCTGGCGGTTGCCCGTTCGATGGGGATACCGTTCGCCATTCACGAGCAGAATGCCGTCCTCGGTCGGGTCAATCGGGTGTTCGCGGCCAAGGCGGGTTTCGTCGCCTCCGGCTTTGAACGTCTCGACCGCCTGCCTGCCAAGGCGAAAAAGCGCCATATCCTGACCGGCAATCCGTTGCGCGAACCCATAATTGCTGCGCGCGCGGCCGGTTATCCGGCGATCAATGCGGACGGTCGGCTGAACATCCTTGTTCTTGGCGGGTCCCTGGGCGCGCGCATTCTGTCGGAGACCGTGCCGCAGGCGCTGGCGATGGTCCCGGAAAAGCTGCGATCCCGCCTTGATGTGGTCCAACAGACCCGCGAGGAATCCCTCTCCATGGCCCGCGAAACCTATCAATCAGCCGGCATCGCCGCGCGCTGCGAACCCTTCTTCGAAGACGTGGGTTCGCTCTATGCCGCCAGCCATCTGGTGATTGGCCGGGCTGGCGCCTCGACTGTATCCGAAGTCGCGGGCGTCGGACGTCCGGCGATCTTCTGCCCGCTGGCGATCGCCGCCGACGACCACCAGTCTGCCAATGTCGACGGCCTCGTCCAGGCGGTCGCCTGTGATGTCGTCCATGAGGGCGAGTTCACCGCGGAGAAGATCGCGGCCCTCATTGAAACCCGCTTGTCCAACCCTGACGACCTCGCCAGCCGTGCCCAGTCGGCGCGCGGGCTGGGCCGTCCCGATGCCGCCGACGGGCTGGCGCGGGCGGTCGATGGCTTGGTCACCGGAGCGCTCGTATGAAGTTTACCGCCCTGCCGTTTGAAGTCGGTCCCGTCCATTTCGTCGGCATTGGCGGCATCGGCATGTCCGGCATTGCCGAAGTCATGCTCAATCTTGGCTACAAGGTGCAAGGTTCCGACATCAAGGCGAACCCGAATGTCGAGCGCCTGTCAGGCCTGGGGGCCACGGTCGCCATCGGTCACAAGACTGAAAACGTTGACGGTGCCGGCGCCATTGTCGTCTCCTCGGCCATCAAGCCGGACAATCCCGAACTGGTCGCCGCTCGCGCCGCCAAGATCCCGGTTGTACGTCGGGCGGAAATGCTGGCCGAGCTGATGCGCCTGAAATTCGCCGTTGCGGTGGGTGGCACGCACGGCAAGACCACGACGACTTCGCTGGTCGCGGTTCTGATGGACGCTGCCGGGGTCGATCCGACCGTGATCAATGGCGGCATCATTTCCGCCTATGGCTCGAACGCCAAGGTCGGCCTGGGTGACTGGATGGCGGTCGAGGCGGATGAGAGCGATGGATCCTTCCTCAAGCTGCGTTCGACCGTCGCCATCGTCACCAATATCGATCCCGAGCACATGGAGCATTACGGCGATTTCGACACGCTGCGTCAGGCCTTCTTCCAGTTTGTCGAGAACCTGCCGTTTTATGGTTTTGCCGTGCTGTGCACTGACCATCCCGAGGTGCAGTCGCTGGCCAGCCGGGTCGAGGACCGCCGTGTCATCACCTATGGCCAGAATCCGCAGGCCGATGCGCGGCTGGAAAACCTGCGCATGGATCCTTCCGGCGCCCGCTTCGACGTCCGCTTCCGCCTGCGCGGCCAGGAGGAGACATTGTGGCGTGACATCTATCTGCCGATGATGGGCGAGCACAACGTGCTCAACGCCGTCGCTGCCCTGGCAACCGCGCGTGAGCTGGGCCTGACAGAGGAAGGCGCCAAGACGGCGCTCGGCCAGTTCGGCGGCGTGAAGCGCCGTTTCACCCGCACCGGCGAGTGGAAGGGCGCAGCCATCATCGATGATTACGGCCATCACCCGGTCGAGATCGCCGCCGTGCTGAAAGCCGCCCGCCAGGCCGCGACCGGCAAGGTGATCGCGGTGATGCAGCCGCACCGCTACAGCCGCCTGCACGACCTGTTCGAAGATTTCTCAACCTGTTTCAACGATGCCGACAGCGTGCTGGTCACCCCGGTCTACACCGCCGGTGAAGACCCGATCGATGGCGCCGACCAGGCTCATCTTGTCGAGAGCCTGCGCTCGCACGGTCACCGCGATGCCGGCGCCACAAACCGGGATGCTGTGGCTTCCGACGTCGCAAAACGGGCCGGTGAGGGCGATGTCGTCGTCTGCCTCGGCGCCGGCGATATCACGCAATGGGCCTATGCCCTGCCGGGTGAGCTGGAGGCGTTGGGGTGAGCCTCCTCGCCCAACTCCCGCCCGTCCGCGGCAAGTATATCGAGGCCGCGCCGCTCAAGGACCTGACCTGGCTTCGGGTCGGTGGTCCGGCGGATGTGCTTTACCTCCCGGCCGACGAGTCCGATCTGTGCCGCTTTCTCGCCGAGACGCCGGACGAGATACCGGTAACCGTGCTGGGCGCCGGGTCGAATACGCTGGTGCGGGATGGCGGGGTGCCGGGTGTGGTGATCCGCCTGGCGGGAGCGTTCGCGAAGACCGAGGCGCTGGACGGGTATCGGCTGCGCGCCGGGGCCGGCGCGCTCGACAAGATGGTCGCCAAGGCGGCGGTCAAGGCCGGAATTGGCGGGCTGGAATATCTGGTTGGTGTGCCCGGCACGATTGGCGGCGCGCTGCGCATGAATGCCGGTTGTTATGACCAGGAGACCTCCGACGTGCTGGTAGAGGCGATCGCGCTCGACCGCATGGGGCGCCGCATCATCGCGACGCCGGAGGAGCTGGCCTACAGCTATCGCCATTGCTCGGCGCCGGAGGACTGGATCTTCACCGAGGCCGTATTCCAGGGTCATGCCGACGCGACCGACGCGATCACCGAGCGCATGAACGCCATCACGGCGCGGCGCGAGGGCACGCAGCCGATCCGCGAGAAGACGTCCGGCTCGACCTTCGCCAATCCCGATCCGCCCGGCACGCCGAACCAGCGCAAGTCCTGGGAGTTGATCGACAGTGTCGGCGGTCGCGGCTACCGCGTTGGCGGGGCGCATTTTTCCGAGCAACATTGTAACTTCCTGATCAATGACGGAACGGCGAGCGCCGCAGACCTGGAACAGGTCGGCGAGGACGTGCGCGCCCGGGTCCGTGAACAACATGCCATCGATCTGCGCTGGGAAGTCCGGCGCATTGGCCGGGAAACCGGCGACCAAAACAAGAGGGGCGAGCGGGATGACTGATCCAGTAGCCGCGGCGATCGAGCCGATCCGCGAGAAATTCGTACAGGCCTACACCCAGTGGCTGCCGGAGATGCAAAAGCATTTCCCCCAGGGTGTCAGCGAGCACCCATTCGCGATCCAGCACGACAAGTCGCTGATCCGGAATCTGTACCGCATTGATTTCGCGACCCAGATTCAACCCAAACCGGAATTCCGCGAATTCCGCCTGCAGGACATGCTGGCTTTCAAGTCCTGGGACGGGCCGGTCGAGGGCGTCCATCTGCACCTCCATCCCTTCCGCTGGGACGCGCTGGTGGTCCAGCTGCAGGACGCGAAATGGGATGAGGCGGCGGTGACGCGCTGGTTTGATCGCTGGTTCGGGATGATGAAGGACACGCCCATCGTGACGCCGGGCGTACAAACTGGTGGTTTCATCCATGCCGCCTCGCTGCAGGACGAGATGTTGCATGTCGATCTGGGCACTGCGCCGGTCGAAGCGCTGACCGAATTGCTGGCCATTGCACGCACAACCGGCGCCAGCGCGATCGCGCTCGTTGATCCTGTCGTCAAGCCAACCACACCCAAAGGCGATACACTGAACTAGCGGGTCCGGCCGGGACCTCAACCAGGATGAACTCATGACCAAGCGTGTTGCGGTACTTCTCGGTGGCCTGTCGCCGGAACGGGATGTGTCTCTGGTGTCCGGAGCGGCCTGCGCCAAGGGGCTGCGCGATGCGGGCTATGAGGTGGTCGAGATCGATGCCGGTCGTGACCTCTCGCAGCAGCTCGCCGACGCCGCCCCGGATATCGTCTTCAACGCATTGCATGGTGAGTGGGGCGAAGACGGGCTGGTGCAGGGTGTGCTGGAGCATTTTGGCAAGCCCTACACCCATTCCGGTGTCCTCGCCTCGGCCCTGGCCATGGACAAGCAAAAGGCCAAGGACGTGCTGCGCGCGGCGGGCATTCCTTGCCCGGAAGGCGTCATTGCCAATCGGTTCGAGGCTGCCAAAGCGCACGTCATGAAGCCGCCCTATGTCGCCAAGCCGAATGCGCAGGGCTCGTCGGTCGGCGTGCATATCGTGCTGGAAGGTGCCAACCGTCCGCCGGCCGAGCTGGGTTCGACCGCCTGGGCGCTGGGCGATGAAATCCTGATCGAACGCTATGTACCCGGCCGCGAGCTGACCGTGGCGGTGATGGAAGACAAGGCGCTGTGTGTCACCGAGATCAAGCCCAACACGACTTTTTACGACTATGAGGCCAAGTACATGGCCGGCGGATCGGATCATATTTTACCAGCGCCGATTACCGACGACATCGCCGAGCTGGCCATGGAATTGGCGGTCAAGGCGCACCAGGCCTTGGGATGTCGCGGTATGACACGGTCGGATTTCCGATATGATTCGGCAGCCGATACACCACTATGGTTACTCGAAATTAACACCCAACCGGGCATGACTCCTACATCACTAGCGCCAGAACAGGCGCAGTATTGCGGGATCGAATTTTCCGATCTCGTTGCATGGATGGCGGAGAATGCGTCGTGTCGAAGGTGAGGCGTGCCGGATCGCGTAAAGCGGTCCGTCGCAAGACCAAACCCCAGTCCGCCGCGGTGTCCGCACCGCGGCGTTTGCGTAACTGGGCCGAGGCCCAGGTCCGGGGTGTCAGATATCGTATGGCGAATGCAGCCCGTTTCGGCGGGCTGGTCGTGGCCGGCCTGTCGGCTGTCACGGTGGGCGGACTTGCGCTTTTCGGGCAGCTTGATGATGTCGCCGTCTGGGCGGGGGGACATGTCGAGCGCCAGCTTGCCGAGTCCGGCTTTGCCGTTCGCGCGGTCGATGTCACCGGTGCCCGTGGCGAGATGGCCCACGCCATCGTCGTGGCGTCGCTGATCACCGATGGCGAGTCCATTTTCTCGATCGACCCGGAAGTCGTGCGTGGCCGTATTGAAGCCATGCCGATGGTCCGCCGTGCCCGTGTCGCGCGGTTGCTCCCCGACCGGATCGCGATTGTCGTCGAAACCCGCGAGGCTTTCGCGCTCTGGCAGGTTGAGGGCGGTTTGCATGTGATCGATCGCGACGGGGTGGTGATTGCTGACGCTGACGTCATGAATCCGCCAGAGCTGCCGCTGGTTGTTGCCGACGGGGCCAATGAGGCGGCGAGCGAGATTGTCGACGCGCTGGGGCATTTTCCCGACGTGGCCGGCCGTGTGGTCGGAGCGGTCCGCGTCGGTGAGCGACGCTGGAATTTGCGGCTCGAGAGCGGTGCCGATGTGAAATTGCCGGAGAGCGATGTGATGGCCTCGATCGCCATCCTTGCGCGCCTGCAGGCCGAGCGTGGCGTGTTGCGCCTGGCGGCCGAGAGTTTTGACCTACGCGGTGAGGGCGATCTGATCGTCCGGGCCCTGCCCGACCGGGCAGTGGCGGCCGGTATGCGGGAGCGTGAAGCGTGAGTGTGTTTGATCTGTTCCGGTCCCGTCAGCCCAGCGCTGTCAGTGGCTCCAAGGCCCAGGGTGTCTGCGCTGCCCTGGATGTCGGCTCTTCCAAGATTGCCTGTTTCATCGCCCGCACGGATCAGACCATCTCCGGTCCGCGCCCGCGTGTGATCGGTGTCGGCCACCAGTCGTCGCGCGGCGTTCGCGCTGGCGCGGTGGTGGACATGGATGCTGCTGCAGAAGCCATCCGCACGGCTGTCGAACAGGCCGAGCGCATGGCTGGCATTGCCGTCAACGCCGTCACGGTCACCCTGTCGGCCGGACAGCCGGCCTCGACCCGTCTGGCTGCCGAGATTGACCTGCCTCAGCGCGAGATCACCGAGCGTGAGCCGCGCCGCTTGCTCGATGGCGCTCTGGCCGAATTCGCGATCGAGGACCGCGTCGTCCTGCACGCCATCCCCTTGTCCTGGTCGGTTGATGATCACCGCGGGATCAAGGATCCGCGCGGCATGTTCGGCAAGACGCTCGGCGTGGAAGTGCATGTCATCACGGCGGCCATTGGTCCGCTGCGCAATCTGTCGACCTGTATCGAGCGTTGCCATCTTGACCTCAAGGGTGTGGTCGCCACGCCCTATGCCTCGGGCCTGTCAGCCCTGGCGGACGATGAGGTCAAGCTGGGCGCGACCCTGATCGACATGGGCGCCGGCGCCACCACCGCGGCGGTTTTCGCGGAAGGCGCGCTCCTTCATATCGATGCGGTCCCCGTCGGCGGTTCGCACGTCACATCGGATGTGGCCCGGGGTCTGTCGACACCGCTTGCCGCGGCCGAACGGCTCAAGACGCTGTACGGCTCCGCCCTCGACAGTCCCGAGGATGACCAGCAGATGATCGAGGTTCCTTCGGTCTCCGGCGAGAATGGTGCGCTCTATGACAGTGCCCCGCGCTCCCTGCTCAACTCGATCATCCGGCCGCGCCTGGAAGAAACCTTTGAACTGATCCGCGACCGCCTGGATGCGGCGGGTGTCGGCAAGACATCCGGCCGCCGGCTGGTGTTGACCGGTGGTGGCGCCCAGCTTCCCGGCGCGGCCGAGCTGGCCGCTCGCGTTTTCGGCAAGCAGGTCCGCATTGCCGGACCGTGCGGTGTCAGCGGACTGGGCGACGCGGTGTCAGGTCCGGCTTTCAGCGCCGTTGCCGGAGTTGTGCGCCGGGAGACCCGCGGCGCAGCGGAAGCCATCGCGGGCCCGCCCCGCATGAGCGGCTTGCCGATCATGCCACGCCGGGTGCAAGCCGAGGCGAATGGCGGCCGGGCGTCGTCCATGTGGCGCTGGTTTGCAGAAAGCTTCTGAGCGTATTTCCGGGCACGGATTCTCATAATCAATTACCATTGCTGTTAAGGACATGGCGGTGGTGTTCGCCGTACTTCTGCGATCCTGGATCGCAAGAAGAGCGCAATGTCTTTCAACCAAGTCACAATTCTCCCGGAGTACGCCTGCGTAGAGGCCATCATTGATGGCTATGAGGACTGGGACAGCGCCACTGACGTCATTGTCGAAATGGGCGAGCAGGTGGAGGCGCGGGCCTGGAACCGGATCCTGATTGACTTCAGGCGCGTGAATCTGCGCATCTCCCGCTCGGAAGCGCAGGATATCGCAGGCTTTTTCAACTCCTTCGTGACCTATGCGATGAATATTGCCGTCTGGCTGCCCGCCTCGGACCGCGATGCCGAGGTGATTTCCATTTTCGCCCGCAAGATGGGCGAACTCGGACACTCCATGACCCTGCTTCGCGATGCCTCGGACAGGGATGCCTGGCTGGACGGGCCGCTCTCCAAAGCGGCCAACGGCTGACGGTGTGCGGTGCGCTGCAGGCCGGCCGGAGTGTTTTACCACCTGAAATGATCATCAGTTTAACCCCTGCTTAAACGTCTTGGGGCGAAACTTCATGGTGAATCCTTGTTTAATTCCCAGTACCGAGAACGGGTCTGTCATGACGCTCAACCTCTCAATTCCCGAAACGACCGAATTGCGGCCGCGTATTGTCGTCTTTGGTGTCGGGGGCGCCGGGGGGAATGCCGTCAACAACATGATCGAGGCGAAGCTGGAAGGTGTCGACTTTGTCGTCGCCAACACAGACGCCCAGGCATTGCAGCGCTCACAGGCTGAAAAGCGTGTCCAGATGGGTGCGGCGATCACTGAAGGTCTGGGCGCCGGCGCGCGACCGGAAGTCGGTGAACAGTCGGCCGAGGACTCGATCGAGGAAATCCGCGAGCATCTGGGCGGTGCCCACATGGTCTTCATTACCGCCGGCATGGGCGGTGGCACGGGAACCGGTGCCGCGCCTGTCGTGGCGCGCGCGGCCCGTGAAATGGGGATCCTCACTGTCGGTGTCGTGACCAAGCCCTTTCATTTTGAAGGTTCGCGCCGGATGAAGCTGGCCGATGCCGGCATCGACCAGTTGCAGGATCATGTCGACACGCTGATCGTGATCCCGAACCAGAACCTGTTCCGTATCGCCACCGAGAAAACGACCTTTGCCGAGGCCTTCTCCATGGCCGACCAGGTGTTGCATTCCGGCGTCCGCGGTATCACCGACCTGATGGTCATGCCGGGCCTGATCAATCTCGACTTCGCCGACGTGCGTGCTGTGATGAACGAGATGGGCAAGGCGATGATGGGCACGGGCGAAGCCGGCGGCGAGAAGCGCGCCGTGGAAGCCGCCCAGGCTGCCATCTCCAATCCGCTGCTTGACGATGTTTCGATGAAGGGGGCCACCGGCGTCCTGATCAACATCACCGGCGGTTATGACATGACGCTTTATGAAGTCGACGAAGCCGCGAATGAAATCCGCGCGGAAGTCGATCCCGAAGCCAATATCATTGTCGGCTCGACCTTCGACGAAACCATGGAAGGCTCCATGCGGGTGTCCGTCGTGGCGACCGGCATCGATGCAGAAATCATGGTGCAGGCCGATCCGCGCGCCCGTCAGCAACGCGGTGCCGCTCCGGCCCAACAGTCCAGCCCGAATGACGCGATCCTGCCGTGGAAGCGTTCCAACTCTGATCGCCCGGGCCGGCTTGCCGGTGACCGCAGCGCTGCTGATCGTGCCGCCGAGGTGCGTGCGCCGGAGCCTCGTGTAACCGAGGCACGCGTATCCGAGCCGCGTCGTGAAGCAGAGGTGCAAGAACCGGCGCCGATCCAAAACGAGGCGAGCGATGAGTTCCAGGTCGAGCCGATGAAGCGGGCGGTCGGGGCTGAAGACCTGTCCGACGCCATTGCGACCAACTCGATTGCGTCCGACCGCGATCCCTATGTTTCCGAAGTCCGCACCACCCAGGCCGATATGCGCGCCGAAGCGCCGCAGGTTGTCCAGGACCAGGCCCGCCTTGCCCAGGAAGCGGAGCGCCTGAACGCACGTTATGAAGAGCGCCGCGCTTCGGCCCCGTCGGACGAAGCCAAGGAAGAAAAGCGCGGTTTTTCACTTTTTGGCCGTCGCAAGAAGCCGGCCGAGCCGGCTCCGAAAGCGGCCCCGATCACCAAGACGGCCCCTGTCCAGTCGGCCCAGCGCCCCGCCTCCGGCGACCTGTTCGGTGACAGTCTGGAAGAGGGCGATCTGGAAATCCCGGCCTTCCTGCGCCGTCAGGCAAATTGATTGGATCAAGCGTCTGATCGGATTGAAGAAATGGGCGGCCCTATCGGGTCGCCCTTTTTGCTGCAAATGCGTAACAAACCGCAACAATGGTTTAATTGAATGCTGACCCTCCCTGTCGTTCACTGCACAGGTCGATGGCTGTCCGGCCATCAAGCGTTTGGGCGTAAACAGTAAGCAAGATGGCGCGTTACAGTGATTAACCGGCACACATTGGCGGCACCTGTTGTGTTCGCAGGCATTGGTCTCCACTCCGGCGAGCGGGTGCGCATGGTCCTGCAACCGGCCAGCGCCGGCGCCGGTATTGTTTTTGTACGCTCGGACATCACGGACCGTGACAACCGGATTGCGGCACGGGCCACCAATGTCAACGAAGTGCGCCTGGGTACCACGATTACCAACGAGGCCGGCGTATCGGTTGCGACTATCGAGCATCTGATGGCCGCTCTGGCAGGTCTGGGTGTCGATGATGCCGTCATCGAGGTCGAGGGCTCCGAGGTCCCGGTGATGGACGGGTCGTCTGCCCCCTTCGTCAAGCTTATCCGCCAGGTGGGTCTGAAGTCCCACGCCATGCCGCGCCGCGCGATCCAGGTCCTGCGTCCGGTCATGATCGAAGACGACGAGCGCAGTGCGGGTTTCCTGCCGGCGCTGAAACCGTCGATCGAGATCGAAATCAGTTTCGAGCACGCCTCGGTGGGGCGCCAGTCCTGCGCCTTCGAGATCGCTCCCGACATTTTCAGTGACGACATTGCCTCGGCGCGTACCTTCGGCTTCCGCAAGGATTACGAGGCGCTGCTGGCGGCCGGTCTGGCGCGCGGCGGCTCCATGGACAATGCGGTTGTTCTGGATGATGACGGCATTGCCAATCCGGAAGGGCTTCGTTTCAAGGACGAGTTCGTTCGCCACAAGGCGCTGGACGCACTCGGTGATATCGCCCTGGCCGGCGCTCCGATCATCGGCTGCTATCGCGCTGCCCGTCCGGGGCATGCGATCAACAATGCCGCCGTCCGCGCCCTGCTGGATGATCCGACAAGCTGGAAATGGGTCAGCATGCGTGATGTAGATGCCGGCGCCATGGCGATGGCCCGCTGAACCCTTCGAGATTTCAAATCTGTTCGAATGAGCTGGCTGTGCCCTGGCCGAGATGGGGCGAGTCGGTGATGGACCGGCGTGAATGTGGCCGTGGCCCTGCATTTTGATGGGCTTGAATTGATCCATTATCGCTGAGCGATGACAGCGCCCTTTTGCCCGAGGCAATCATCCGCTACAAACTTGTCGGAACGGGTGGCCCTTCGGCCACCAGAGCTGTTGAGCCGTGCTTTCATGACCCTTATGTCGCGTATCATTGTCCCGCTTGCCCTGTCCGCCCTACTGGCTTCTTGTGCCAACGGACCAGATAATTCAGTCGCTTATGTCGAGCGACCGGCGGAGACGATTTACGCCACCGCGTTCGAATCGCTTGATCGACAGCAATATCCGCTTGCGGCGGCCCGCTTTGATGAGGTCGAGCGCCAACACCCCTATTCGGAATGGGCGCGCCGGGCGATGCTGATGGCCGCCTACGCCAACTATGAATCCAACAATTACGAGGAAGCGATTTCGGACGCTCAGCGCTTCATTTCGCTTCATCCGGGCAATCGCAACGCGCCGTACGCCTATTACCTCATCGCGATCAGCCATTTCGAGCAGATCATGGATGTCGGGCGTGACCAGGCTGCCACGCAACAGGCCTTGCTCGCGCTTGAACAGGTTGTCCGTCGTTACCCCGACAGCCGCTATGCCACCGATGCGCGCCTGAAGATCGACATGACCCGCGACCATCTGGCGGGCAAGGAAATGAGCGTCGGCCGCTGGTATCTGCGTCGTGGCTACCATCTGGCTGCCATCAACCGCTTCCAGAATGTGCTGCGCGAGTACGGCAATACATCGCATGTGCCTGAAGCCCTGCATCGCCTCGTCGAATCCTACGTGTCGCTCGGTATTGACGAGGAGGCCCGCCAGGTCGCCTCGGTCCTGGGTTACAACTTCCCGGGCAGCGAATGGTACGAGACCAGCTATGACCTCCTGACGCGTGAGGGGATCTCGATCGGTGAGTCGATCGAACAGGCCGATCCGTCGTTCATGCGGCGGGCCATGCAGCGGCTGTTTGGCTGATCCGGCCCGGGGGTGCCTACGCACTGAATGCTGCTCTCCCTATCCATCCGGAATGTGGTCCTGATCGACGCGCTTGAAGCGACGTTTGAAAGCGGGCTGTGTGCCCTGACCGGGGAGACCGGCGCCGGTAAATCAATCCTTCTTGGGGCCTTGGGACTGGCGGCAGGCGAGCGCGCCGACCGCGCCCAGGTGCGCAGCGGTGCCGATGAAGCCCAGGCCGTCGCCGCATTTGACCTGCCGCCCGGTCATCCGGCGTGGTCGCTGCTGGATGAGGCCGGCCTCATGGTCGAGCCGGGCGAACCGCTGATCCTGCGTCGCCGCCTTGGCGAAGACGGGCGCAGTCGGGCTCATATCAATGATCAGCCAGCCAGTGTCGGTCTGCTGCGTGGCTTGGGCGATGTCCTGGTCGAAGTCCACGGACAGCACGATGGACGGGGTCTCATGGACCCGAAAAGCCACCGCAACTATCTCGACATCTATGCCGGACACGAGCCCGAGCTGGCGGCTTGCCGTTCCGCCTGGCGCGAAGTCAGTTCTGCCCGCAAGAAGCTCGACGAGCTGGTTGATGCCAATCAGGCTTCGGATGACGAACAGGATTTTCTCCGGCACGCAATCGAGGAACTCGACCGGCTGGACCCGCGTCCCGGTGAAGAGGCCGAACTTGCCGAGGAACGTCAGTTCCTTCAGGGGGCCGAGCGCGCGATCGGCGATTTGCAGGACGCCCAGCAGGCCCTGGCCGGGGAGGGCGGAGGCCTGGAGGCGCGTCTGAATGCAGCGCTGCGCGGGCTGGAACGTGTGCGCGACCATATCGGCACGGGTGGCGGTGAGGCTGGCCCGGCTCTCGAGCGCGCGTCGACAGCCATCGACCGGGCGCTGATCGAGTTTTCCGAGGCGGAAGATGCCCTTTCCGATGCGGCCAAAGCCTTTGATGTCGAGCCGGGGCGCCTCAACGAGGTGGAAGAGCGTCTGTTCGCCCTGCGTGGGCTGGCCCGCAAGCATCACGTGGGCGCCGATGAACTCGCCGCCCTTCATGGCCGCCTGACCGACCAGCTCGACGGTATCGAGAATGCATCCGACCGGATCGCCGAGGCCGAAAAGGCCGTGAAGTCGGCGCAAGCCCGCTATGACGACGCGGCCCACAAGCTTTCGCGCAGTCGGGAAAAGGCTGGCAAGGCGCTGACCGATGCGGTCGCGGCCGAACTGCCGCCGCTGAAGATGGATCGGGCCCGTTTTCGCGTCGGCATCACCTCGGATGGCGACCGCGCCGGCCCTGATGGTCGCGATCATGTGGTCTTCGAGGTCGCCACCAATCCCGGTTCGCCGTTTGGCGCGCTCGACAAGATCGCGTCGGGGGGTGAGCTGTCTCGCTTCGGCCTGGCCCTGAAAGTGGCCCTGGCCGGCGATGATGATGGTCTGGTTCTGGTCTTTGACGAGGTCGACCAGGGTGTGGGCGGGGCTGTGGCAGACGCGGTCGGACGTCGGCTCAAACGCCTGGCCGCCAGAGGGCAGACGCTTGTGGTCACCCATTCGCCGCAGGTCGCGGCGCTGGCCGATCATCACTGGCAGATCGTCAAGACCGATGACGGCAAGGGCGGCATGCGCACGACCCTGGTCAAGCTGGACGGTGCGGCGCGGCGCGAGGAGATTGCCCGCATGCTGTCCGGCGCTGATATTACTGACGCGGCGCGGGCACAGGCCGATGCACTGATGGCCGTGGAGGCGTAAGTAGGCGATGTCTTCGCATGAATGACCTATTTGATTTCCGCGACAGAGGCGTTGATCGCCTGAACTTTGCACATGCATCGGACGTGTCAAAGGCCCGTCGTAGAATTGCTACGGTGCTTGAAGTTGTGCTGCCTCAGTACCAAAGAGGCACATATGAGCACGCTACCGAATACTTAGATCGTCCAATTATTCGGAAGATGTATTCGTTCTTTTTGCCGAGCGCAGGTATTGGGCAATGTGTGGACCGCCGAGAATGCATTCAACAGATCATAGATGGGCCGGAGTTTTCGACACTCATTGAGCCAATTAATTTCGGTATTGTATCTCGCCTTAAGCTTCTAGATCCGCCTTACGATCGTGCAGAGCCGCAAGTTGAAGATTATCAGTTCGATGCGCTTAAGCAGGTGTCTCTATTTTTGGAGGACATCGGAGGAACTCTCGTAACCTCCAAGTATGAGAGCGTTGGCGCCGCCCCGTCCGGCAAGTTCGGCGAGATCCGGCATGCGGTTCCGATGCTGTCGCTGGGCAATGCGTTCAATGACGAGGATGTTGCCGATTTTGTCGGCCGGATCCGCCGCTTTCTGGGTCTGGCCGAGAGCGATGTCGTGGCGATCACTGCCGAGCCGAAGATTGACGGCCTGTCGGCCAGCCTGCGCTATGTCGATGGCAAGCTGGTCCATGGCGCCACCCGCGGCGATGGCCAGACCGGCGAGGATGTGACGCAGAACCTGCTCACCCTGGACGATATTCCCGAGACCCTGCCACCGGGCGACTGGCCGGACGTGGTCGAGGTGCGCGGTGAGGTCTACATGTCGCACGCCGATTTTGCTGCGCTCAACGAACGTCAGACCGAGGCGGGCAGGGACGCCTACAAAAATCCGCGCAACGCCGCTGCCGGCTCGCTGCGCCAGATCGACCCGACGATGACCGCCCAGCGCCCCCTGCGATTTTTCGCCTATGCCTGGGGTGAGGTATCGGAGCCGCTCTCCGACACCCAGATGGGAGCCGTACACCGGCTTGGCGAGATGGGTTTTCCGGTCAATGAACTCATGGCCCGCTGTGACAGCGTCGAGGCCCTGCTTGACGTCTACCGCGATATCGAGGCGAAACGGGCCGGGCTCGGCTACGACATTGACGGTGTCGTCTACAAGGTTGACCGCCTCGACTGGCAGGAACGGCTGGGCTTTGTGGCCCGTGCGCCTCGCTGGGCCATCGCCCACAAATTCCCGGCCGAGCAGGCGACCACCGTGCTGGAAGCGATCGACATCCAGGTCGGCCGTACAGGCGCCCTGACGCCGGTCGCACGCCTGACGCCGGTCACGGTCGGCGGCGTGGTGGTCACCAACGCCACCCTCCACAATCAGGACGAGATCGAGCGCAAGGATATCCGTATCGGCGACATCGTGGTGATCCAGCGCGCCGGCGATGTCATTCCGCAGGTCGTGCGGGTGGTTGATCCTGATCGGCCTGATCGCGGGGCGGCGTTCGACTTCCCCACAGAATGCCCGGTCTGCGGCAGCCAGGCCCTGCGTGAACATGATGCCAGGACCGGCAAGCTGGATGTCGTGCGGCGCTGTACCGGCGGTCTCATCTGCGGGGCGCAGCTGAAGGAGCGGTTGAAGCATTTCGTGTCGCGCAAGGCCTTCGACATCGAAGGGCTGGGTACCAAGCAGATCGAGGCGTTCCACGAAGAAGGCCTGATCACCGAGCCTGCGCATATCTTCACCCTCAAGGCGCGCAATGAGGCCGGCGAGATCACGCCGCCATTGCAGGAGCGGGAAGGGTTTGGCGAGACCTCGATCAGCAATCTTTTCGCGTCGATCGAAGAGCGCCGGATGATTGCCCTGGCCCGCTTTCTCAATGCGCTTGGCATCCGCCATGTCGGGGAAAACACCGCAGCACTCTTCGCGCGGACCTATGGCAGCTGGTCGGCGTTCAACGCCGCCGCGGCCAACCTCGACGACGAAGCGGTGCGGGCCGAGATGCTCGGGATCGACGGCATCGGCAATGCTGCCGTCGAGGCGCTCGAGCAATATTTCACCGAGGATCACAATCGCGAGCTTCTGGACCGTCTTGTCGCCCAGCTCACCATCGAGGACGCCGAAGCTATCGCCAATGACAGCCCGGTCGCCGGCAAGACCGTGGTCTTCACCGGCGCCCTGGAACGCATGACCCGCGACGAAGCCAAAGCCAAGGCACAAGCGCTCGGTGCCAAGGTGGCGGGGTCCGTGTCTGGCAAAACGGATTATCTGGTTGCCGGACCGGGGGCTGGGTCAAAGGCGAAGAAGGCTGCCGAGTTGGGTGTTGAGACGCTGACCGAAGACGAGTGGTTCGACCTGATCGGAGCTTGATTTCACCGCGTCAGGTGTCTGCGGCGCGCTCGTCAGCCCTGCCGGACAGCTGCACCTCTGCCTGCTGCCAATCCACGAGGACTTTTTGCAATGCGCTGACCGAGGTCGGCTTGGGCAGGATGCCCTGGAACAAGCCGGCTGGCACAAGGTTGGCGCTCTGGGAGGCCTCGAGTGCCGAGACTGCCACGATCCAGGCCGATCTGCCTGTCGTGGTCTTGCGGATCAGACTCGCCGCGGTGGCGCCGTCCATTTCCGGCATCTGGATGTCCATGAAAATCAGGTCGAATGTCTGGTCGCGGACCGCTTCGATCGCTTCAGCGCCGGAGTTGGCGCTTTCGATCGACAGCGGCGCGTCACCCAGCGCCTGTTCGAGCAGCGCCCGCAGGACAATGTGGTTGGTTGCAACATCGTCGACCGACAGGATGCGGACCGGCTGGTCCGTGGTGCGGAGCCGGGGCGCGCCAGGACTCTCCGGCTGGGCGAGCGGGACCCGTTCGCCGGCTGCCAGCGGCAGGCTGAGTGAGAAACAACTGCCGGCTCCCGGGGATGATGTAACACGCAAATCGCCATCCATCAGACGTGCCAGCTGGCGGCTGATCGACAGACCAAGGCCGGTGCCCCCATAGCGACGGGTGATCGACGCGTCGGCCTGGTGAAAGGCTTCGAAAATCGAGTCATGCTTGTCGGCGCGGATGCCGGCACCGGTATCTGTCACGTGAATGACCGTATTCCAGACTTGGCCTTGTTCGCACCAGGACTGGTCGACGTGCAGGGCTATATGGCCGGCATCGGTGAATTTGAGCGCGTTCGAGATCAGATTGTTGAGGATCTGACGGATACGTAGCGAATCCCCCTTTACCGTCGATTGCTCAAGGCCCGTCCGGAAGACGTGCAGGTCGAGCCCGCGGCTCTCAGCCTCCGGTCGCCAGCTTGCGGCGGATTTTTCAATCAGCAGGCCGAGGTCGAAATCGACCTGTTCGGGCACAATCTGACCGGTCTCGATCTTGGACTGGTCCAGGATTTCATTGAGAAGTTCAAGCAGCGTTGCGCCGGACTCCCGTATCAGGTCGAGCCGTTCGGCCTGATCGGGCGGGAGGCGACCGACCCGGTGCATGACATCCGCCATGCCCAGGACGCCATTCAGCGGCGTGCGGACTTCATGCCCGACATTGGCCAGAAACTCGCTTTTGGACCGTTGGGCCGACCGGCTGTCATCCAGCGCCGCTGTCAGGCTATCATTGGCTTCCAGCAATCGCTTGGCAGCCAGCTCCTGGACCGAACGGAAGACCGTGGCGAGGCAGGTCAGCCAGACGCAGGACAGGGCCAGCGCGACGCCGAGGGTGATGATGGAATTGCCGTCGGGCGGATCGTGGATGCCTGCCAGATAGAAAACGGCGGCGAAGGCCAGGGACACTGCCGGCAAGGCGACCAGCAGACTGCGACCGCCCCAGAATTGGTGAAAGCCGAGAATGAGACACGGAAGGTAGGCGAATACGGGCGGAACGCTGCCGCGGTTTCCGTAAATCGCGGCGGCAAACAGCAGGATCGAAAACACGGCGAGTAGGGCCATGGTGACTTCCGGGCGTCGCAACCAGGTGCCGACAATAATGCTCGTCAGGACGGTTCCCATCGCGACGATGCCAAGCAGTGCCATGCCCGGTCGACCGGCTCCGCTCACAAGAAGAAGGGTGGTGTTGGCCAGGACGATCACAATCAGCATGATCGAGAACGTAAACGCCAGTCGAGCGCGCAAGGTCAGGCCCAGATCATCGGATCCGTCGCAACCGCTCCATCGATCTATGCGGGCCCAGATGTCCAGCTGACCAGCTCCTCTGCAACCGGGAGACTAGGCCTGTCAGGGTTAAGAAAAGCCTGCCTACTGCAGTCGGCGGTAGACCCCGTCGATGGGCAGATCGGCTCCCATGGCATCGACATAGCTGAGCATCACCCCGACCAGACGGTCCCAGTCGTCGACCCGGCAATAGCCGCGCTCTTCTTCGTGTTCGGTCACATCATAGCGGTCGAGAATGGCGGCTTCGACATTCCGGCATTCCGGCGCGTGATAGGTGGCCACGCCGCCGGGAAAGACCCGGATCAGGCCATAGCTCCAATTGTCCTCATCGCGTCGCATGGCGATGTAGAGCCCGTCCGCGATCTCTTTCAGGCGGGCGCCGTCATGGGGAAAGCCGTCATCGTCGGAGACATAGCGGCCCCAGCTGTGCTCGATCTCGCCGGTCCAGGCGGGACGATCGAAGGGGGTCACGCCGTCGGCGAGATAGGGGGTGTGGCTGTAAAGGCCTTCCTCGAGCGGCCAGTCAGCCTGACCGCGCGAGATCAGCGCGTTCTCGGAATAAAAGCAGCCGCCCAGAAAGGCGGCTGCCATCGCGATGATCGCGACTGTACGCACTAGGGCGTGGCTCCGGCAATCGGCTCGGTCGCCTTGATCAGCCAGTCGGCGACGTCTCCGTCCAGCAGCGGCAGGACTTTCGTTCGAACCATGGCGTGATAGCTGTCCAGCCAGGCGATTTCGTCGGCGGTGAGCAGGTGGGTGTCAATCAGACCCTTGTGGATCGGCGCCACGGTGACGGTTTCAAAGCCCAGCATCGGCCGTTCGCCGCCGGGAATGTCGGCGGCTTCGGTGACGACCTGCAGGTTCTCGATCCGGATGCCGAACCCGTCTTCCTTGTAGTAGCCCGGCTCGTTGGACAGGATCATTCCCGGCTCCAGCGGCACCGCATTCGGCGCCTTGGAAATCCGCTGCGGCCCTTCGTGCACGCCGAGGAAGCTGCCAACGCCATGGCCGGTGCCGTGATCATAGTCAAAGCCGGCCTGCCACAGCGGGAAGCGGGCGAGAATGTCCAGCTGGGTGCCGGTCGTGCCCTTGGGGAAGCGCACCATGGACAGGGCGATATGGCCCTTGAGGACGCGGGTATATTGCGTCTTCATCTCGGCGGTCGGATCACCGATCGGGACCGTGCGCGTGATGTCGGTGGTGCCGTCCGGATACTGGCCACCACTGTCGACCAGGAAGAGCGATCCCTTGGCCAGTTTGAGGTTGGAGGCCTCTGAGACGCGATAGTGGGCGAAGGCCGCATTGCCCTGGGCGCCGGAGATCGTGTCGAAGGACAGGTCGCGCAGTTCCGGCAATTGTTTGCGCAGGCTTTCCAGCTTCTGCGCCGCCTGGATCTCGTCGACCTCGCCGGACTGGGCTTCGGTGTCGAGCCAGTGCAGGAAGCGAGCGATGGCGCCGCCGTCGCGGATGTGGGCCTGGCGCGAGCCTTCCACTTCAGCCGGGTTCTTGGCGGCCTTGGGACGCATCACCGGGTCTTCCAGCGATTGCACCTCGGCACCGCCGGACTTGAGCGTCTCAAACACCCAGGCCGAGGCCGTGGTCGGGTCGACGCGGACTTTCTTGCCCTCAAGTTCGGACAGTCCGGCGCCGAACTCGCTTTCGGGCCGCACAGCGATTTCGTTGCCGAGATGGGAGCGGGTTTCGTCGGTCAGCTTGTCCGGGTCGACGAAGAAGGTCGCGGTCCCGTCCTTGTGGATCAGGGCCGCAGACAGGGGCAGTGGCGAGCGCGAAACATCACCGCCGCGCACATTGAACAACCAGGCAATCGAGGGCGGCGCGGTGATCACGGCGGCGTCTGCCCCGCCACGTTCGATGGCAACCCCGATGCGCTGGCGCTTGGAGGCGTGGTCCTCGCCAGCGAACTCGATCGGGTGCGGGATGATGTCGGCCTTGGGCGCCGCCGGACGGTCGGTCCAGGCAACATCGATCGGGTTCTGCTCGACCGAAACCAGCTCGACGCCGGCGCGCATGGCGGCGGTCTCCAGCAGGTCGAGTGCGGCCGGGCTGTGCAGGCGGGCGTCATAGCCGATCTTCTCGCCCTTGCGGCCATTCTCCTCGATCCAGCCGTACAGGCCCTGGCCGACCAGATCGCACTGGTCGAACAGCGCGGTGTCGGTCTGCTGGCGGCCCTGCGCGGTGTAGCGGCCATCGACCAGCAGCGCGGCGCGGTCGGCCATGACAATCGCGGCGCCGGCAGAGCCGGAAAAGCCGGTCGCCCACAGGAGCCGCTCATTGCAGTCCGGCAGGTATTCATTGTCATACTCATCCTCGTGCGGGATGAGGAAGCCGTCCAGGCCAAGTGATTTGAGCGCAGCGCGCAGCTTGGGCAGGTTCTCGCGGCCATAATGCGGGCCGCCCTTAACGTCGAAAGTCTGGGAAATCATCTGGGTCATGGGCGGCAAGGTATGCCCGTCGCCGGGGCGGTTCAATGGCTGTCTCAGCCGGGTCTGCAGGCTTGCGTCCCCGCCGGTCGCGCGGGCCATGCATTTGCGCAGGCCGGGCTTGCTGAACCGCCTGTTCGCAGGCGCAGAAATCCATGGCTAAAGCGCGGGGAATTCAAAGGAGTTTCCCATGCTGTACGGGATTGATGACTGGCGCTCGATGAACACCAACGACATGCTGAATCGCTCGCTTGAGCGCAACCGTTCGCGCAGCGGCATCCGCGCCCTGCCACGCACCACCGACGTCAATGCCTTCCTCGCCAGTTTCGGCCTCAAGGGCAAACGCGCCTGATCAGGCCTTGTGGCCGGCCAGCCGTTCGCGCAGGCCGGCCACCTCTCGCCGGCTGACGGGAACAGACGCGCCGGTCTTGAGAAGCAGTTGGTAGCGGCTGCCCACTTCGCTGGTCAGCGCCTCGACATGGTCGAGATTGACTGCGTGAGAGCGGTGATTGCGGACGAAACCGCCGGGCAGCAGTTCGAGCAAGGCGCTCAGATTGCGATTGTCCAGATGGGTTGCCCCGCTGAGCGTGCGCACCTCGGTGTAATTGCCAGCTGCCACGAGATGGACAATATCGCTGCAGGGCAAACGTGTCAGTCGTCCGGTGGACTGCAGGGCCAGGATCGCCGGTGCTGAGGATGGTAGCGCTGTTTCCGGCTGCAACAGGTGCGGCCAGCGGATGGCGGGCAGGGCCAGCAGTCCCAGCACCAGTGCATAGATGCCCCGGTCAATCAGGTCCGCCGGAAAGGCCAGGGCATAGGCCGGGACAAGCGCGAGACCGATTGCCAGAACCCGGGCTTGCGGGTCGCCACGCCAGCCAATCCACATCGCAGCTGACACGGTCAGGCAAGCGGTCACCGCCGCCGACTTGGCGTCATAGCCGGTCAGGGCAAGGCTGGCGGCCAGGGCGGCCAGCGCAGTTGCGCCCAGCCACAGGGTCGCCACAGGTCCGGAAGTCGGCCAGCGTTGCTGCGCAAAGCGCAGAAGGGCCAGCCCGAAAATGGCCAAGCCGAGCAGGCTGAGGGCCTGGCGCGGTTGATGCCAGTCATAGGGATAGTTGATCATGGCCCGGGAAATCTCGGCCAGTCCGGCCAGCGTCAACCCGGTCAGCGAGAGCGACAGCCAGAGGCCGCGTCCATCGCCGATCCGTTTGGCGCGCAGGCCGAAAGCCAATGCCAGCGCCACCAGGCCGGCGCCGAGGATGGCCAGCGGCAGATAATAGCGGACGGGGCGCCGGGTTTCGGCACTGTAGGGCAGGACGAAGAGCGACTGGACCAGGCTGTAGGGCGTGTAGCCGGCGCGGTGGCTGGATAGGCGCATGACCAGCCGATTGCCGCCTGGCTCTATCAAGCGGGCCGGTACCGCGAACAGGCTGTCGATCTGACCGGCCGACTCGCCATCGGCGTCCACGCCGGGTTGGCCCTTGTTTCCGATCATTTCGCCATTGAACCAGAGCGTTGCTGAGAAGGGGCCGGAGGTGCTGACCGCCAGCGGCGGCCCGTCCTGTGCAATCGGAACATCATCCCAGACCAGCCAGCCCGCTGTCTCCGGGCGTGCGATTCCGCGATAGCCGACCCGCTCGCCGGCGGCCGGGGCGGCGAGCATGGCCGCCAACCCGATATCCGCATCCACATAGCGCACGGTCTGCGGCATGCGCGCGTCGATCCGGGGCTGGGGCGCGGCCAGAAGAAAGGCGAGCGCCAGCAGCATCAGCCCGACACTTTCCAGGCCTGGCCGCCGGTCTGCAATCGCTTTGAGCCATCCGGCCATCATATGAGCCATCCGTCCTTTTGCGCTGGTCGGCCCGCTGGCCGCACGGCATGAGCGCCCCTTGCCGGGGGGCAAGTCAACAACAGGAATACAGATGCTGATGATTGGTAGTCTTTTGACGGCAAGCGCCGGAGTCGCAAGTCTCTGGCTCGGTATGGCCGGGCAGGTTGTAGCGCCGCCGCTCGCAGAACAGGCGCAGACGGCCTTTGATCCGGTTGCCCGGACCTATCCGGCGCTGAACGCCACGGTGATGGTTGGTGGCGAGATTGTCTGGGAATCTGAAGGTGGTTGGCAGCGCGATGACGCGGATGGTGTCGACCGTCCCTACAATGTCTATTCGGTGGCCAAGATGCTGACCGCGCTGGCCTATGCCCGTCTTGAACAGACCGACGGCCTCGATCTCGACACGCCGGTCCGACAGATCGACCCGGACCTGCCGGCGCATTATGACGCTGTCACGCTACGCTCCCTGCTCGAGCACCGGGCAGGCGTTCGCCACTATACCTCGCGGGCTGACTGGATCAGCTTTTCGGACCGTCGCTGCGAAACCCCGGCCGACGCGCTGGGTCATTTCATCGACGCGCCGCTTTCGCCGCCGGAGGGCGATGAGATAACCTACTCGACCTATGGCTATGTCTTGCTGAGCCACCTGTTGGTGCAGCTGACCGGGACAGACAGTTTCGATGCGGCCATGCATGACGCACTTGGCGACACCTATCTTGCCCGTCGTGACTCAGATGACGCCGAGAAGGCCACCAACTGGGTTGATCTGGGAGAGGGGCCGCAGACGATCGACGGGCCCTCGGCTGAGTGCAAGTCCGGCGCGGGCGGGTTGCTGGCCAGTTCGCGCGAACTGGCCGAAATGGGGCACGCCCTCGCGGCAGGCGAGATGGTCGATCTTGGCGGCTGGACAGAACTGCCGGGGCCCTGGGCCGGGCATGCACCCGAAGCCGACCTGCACTATGCCGCCCACTCCGGTGGCTCACCGGGCGGTCGGTCTTTCATGCTGATTTACGTCGAACCGCAAGTTTCGGTGGCGCTGACCGGCAATGCCGACAGCGAGAACCTGCAGGCGCTGTCGATCGAGCTGGCCGACCTGTTTGCGGGCCTCGAGCCGGCGGACGAGTAGCGCTTAGCCCTTCGTCGCGACGAGGGTTTCCCAACCCTCCAGCGGCGGCTGGCGGTGCACCGTCAGTCCGGCGGCTTCGTAGGCGGTGCGGACCATGGCTTCCTGTTCGGTCAGCAGGCCGGACAGGATGACCTTGCCGCCGGGCGTCAGGATGTCGGCGACACCCGGTGCCAGATCGATCAGCGGGCCGGCGAGGATATTGGCGAAGACCAGCTCGAACTGGCGCCCCGCCAGCTTGGCATGTTCGAGGCCTTCGGCGACGAAACAGTCGATGCCGGGGGTGTTGTTCTTGGTGCAGTTCTCAATGCTTTCATCGACGGCTTCAGGGTCGATGTCCGATGCCAGCACTTCGGCGTCCGGCAGTGCCTTGGCCGCGGCGATGGCCAGGACGGCAGTGCCGCAGCCCAGATCGAACACGGTTTTCGGATCGGCACCGGCGTCCAGCATTTCGGAAAATGCGATCAGGCAGCCGCGTGTGGTACCGTGATGGCCGGTGCCGAAAGCCGGACCGGCTTCGATTTCGATCCCGATCTGACCGGTGGCAACGGCTTCACGATCATGCGCACCGAACAGGGTGAAACGCCCGCCCTCGACCGGCTTGAGGCCTTGCAGAGACAGGCGAACCCAGTCCTCTTCCGGCAGAGGTCCGAATTCGACCAGAATGTCCTCGGCGAGGCCCGAAGCACGGCGGAAGGCGGCCTCGTCCGGCATGGACTGAAACAACACGTCCAGCCGCGCCCCATCGCTCTCTTCGAAAATCGCCCAGCTCAGCGCGACGGCCGGATGGGCCTGGTCGAGGCGTTCAACGACATCGGCGAGGGTGGCAAAATCGGACAGGGCTGTCAGGCGCCAAAGCGTGGTCATGGGCAGGGTCTCCGGATCAGGCGGCGGGTGTGGACGCTGGGACGCTGGAAATCAAGCGGGGAGGGCTTTGTCTTAAGTCCACGAGCGAGTGCTCGGAGAAGACCTTAAATGTCTTGCCGGGATTTCGCCGCATGGGCTCAGCGCCGTCAAGGCGCATGCCCGCTTCGCGGCGCCGAAGGCGGCCTTGACGGCGCTGAGCCCATGCGGCCCGCTGGCTGGCATGACAAATAAGGATGGTTGGGGCCGAGGCCCCGTTCGTTACGCCTACTCCGACTCCAGCGCCTCGACCAAAATCGCCCGTACCTCCTGCCAGGCCGGTGAGGTCGGATCGATCAGCTCGAAATGCCCCGCCTCGGGCAGCACGACATGGCGGACGGTGTCGCCGCGTGCTTGCGCCAGCGCCGCGTAGTGTGTGCCCAGTGAGGGTGGCACGATCGGGTCGAATTCGCCGGAAACGATGACCTGCCCGACGGCCATTGGCCCCATCGCTGCGGGTGAGACCTGGGCCATCAAGTCCGGTGTCTGGGCCTCCACCGGCCCGATCAGATCATCCACCGTGGCAGGCTCGCCGCAGCGGCCCGGCCCGTTGGCGCGGTAGTTTGCGAGATCATTGATGCCGGCGAGTGTGACCACAGTCTCAGGCAGAAGCGGATCGTCGCGCCAGGCCGCGCTGTCTTCGGGCAAATTGCCGCGCGCCGCCGCCCAAAGGGCCAGATGCCCGCCGGCGGAATGCCCGGTGAAGACCAGCCGGTCGAGATCGAGCGGATGCGCCTGTGCGACCTCGCGCAGATGATCGACGCCATCGGCGATGTCCTCGAACGTACCCGGCCAGCCACCGCTCTCATGCCCGATCCGGGCGTATTCGAGGTTCCACACTGCCACGCCGTGATCACGCAGATCGGCAGCGACATAGTCCTGCAGGATCGTGCCCGGTATCTGCGACAGCCAGCACCCGCCATGGACCATGACAACCACCGGAAACGGCCCTTCCCCTTGGGGCAGCCACAACTCGCCAAATTCCAGCTCGCCCTCGCCAAAGGCGATCCGCAGGGTTGCGGTTTCGCGCGGGCGGTCGAGAAGCTGATCCCATGTGATGGGGCGGGCGGCGGCGTGCGGGTCGACATGGGGCGTCGCTGCCTCGGGCTGACAGGCGGCAAGAAGGGTGGAGGCAAAAAGGAGGGCGCGGATCATGGGGGCTCGCTGGTCTGTTCCAGCGCCAACCTTCCCCGAAACACACACTTTGTCATCCCGGGCGGACGCCCTGACTTGATCAGGGCGCAGACCCGGGACCTATTCGCTCAAGCCTGCGCCCGCGAAGGCGGGTGGCGGGGATAACAAAAGGGAATTGAAACAGCGCGGAACGAGGTCCTTCCCCTCGATGGGGAAGGTGGGCCGAGGCGCAGCCTCGGCTCGGAAGGGGTGAGACGCGCAGCGTTCCGGCACCGCCTGTCACCCACTCCGGCTTGCCGCCAAAGCGGCAATCCACCTCGCCCATCAAGGGCGAGGACCTGACTTCAAGGCAATTCCCGCAAGAAATTCTCCACCACCTTCTTCTCGCCGGCCTTGTCGAATTTCACCGTGTATTTCGAGCCATCCGCCTTCTTCACCGTGCCGTAGCCGAACTTGTCGTGGAAAACGCGGTCGCCGGCGCGCCAGGTGCCTTGGGTGTCCGAGCCGCCGCTTTCGATGAGCGTGGCCTTGGCATTGATGGTTGGCGGTGAGGAGCGGCGGCCGGATTGCTGGTTGGCTTGGTAGCGTTTCCAGCCGGGGCTGGAATAACTGGACGCCATGGCGTCGGGCTGCTGGCTGACACTCTCAAAGCCGGGACCGCTGTCATAATAGCCCGTTTCTGACCGCGCCTCGACATGATCGACGGGCATTTCGTCGATGAAGCGCGACGGGATCACCGTCTGCCAGCGGCCATAAATCATGCGATTGGCGGTGAAGGTGATGATGGCGCGTTCGCGGGCGCGGGTAATGCCGACATAGGCGAGGCGGCGTTCCTCCTCGAGCGAGCGCGTGCCGCCCTCGTCCAGTGAGCGCTGCGAGGGGAAGACGGTCTCTTCCCAGCCGGGCAGGAAGACGAGCGGGAATTCCAGACCCTTGGCGCCGTGCAGCGTCATCAGCGAGATCTCGTCCTCGTCCGGCTTGCGGTCGGCATCGGTCAAAAGGGCGACGTGTTCGAGATAGGCTTCCAGCGTGTCGTACTCGCCCATGGAGCGGACAAGTTCCTTGAGGTTTTCCAGCTTGCCGGCGGCCTGGGGCGTCTTGTCCTCGCGCCACATGGCGGTATAGCCGCTCTCGTCGAGAATGATCTCGGCCAGCTCGTCCAGACGGCTTTGTTCGGACTGCTCGCGCCAGCGCTCGACATCGCGCAGGAAGACACCCAGCGCCGTGCGGGCCTTGCCGCGGATCTCATCCGTGCCGAGCATGACCCGGGTCGCCTCGGTCATCGGCACGCCCATGGCGCGGGCGGTCATGGCGATCTTCTGGACCGTGGTGTCACCAATGCCGCGCTTGGGCGTGTTGACGATGCGCTCGAAAGCGAGATCGTCTTCCGGCGAGCGCACCAGGCGCAGATAGGCGTGGGCGTCGCGAACCTCGGCTCGCTCGAAGAAGCGCGGTCCGCCGATCACCTTATAGGGCAGGCCCAGCATTATGAAACGGTCTTCAAAGGCGCGCATCTGCCAGGCGGCGCGGACCAGCACGGCACTGTCGGAATAGGCGCGCTGACCTGACACCCAGTTCTCGATTTCCTCGGCGACGAAGCGGGCCTCGGCCTCGCCATCCCAGATGCCGCGCACCTGGACCTTCTCGCCCTCGGCATCATCGGTCCACAGTGTCTTGCCGAGGCGCGAGCGGTTGGCGGCGATCAGGCCCGAGGCGGCGCCCAGGATATGCCCGGTCGAGCGGTAATTGCGTTCCAGACGGATCACGGTGGCGCCGGAAAAGTCTTTCTCGAAGCGCAATATGTTGTCGACCTCGGCTCCGCGCCAGCCATAGATCGACTGGTCGTCATCGCCCACACAGCAGATATTCCCCGTGCCCTGGGCCAAAAGGCGCAGCCAGAGATACTGGGCGACATTGGTGTCCTGATACTCGTCGACGAGGAGGTAGCGGAACTTGTCGTGATAGAATTTCAGGACGTCGGGATTGTCCTTGAAAATGTGCAGCGTGTGCAGCAGCAGATCGCCGAAATCGCAGGCGTTCAGCGTCTTCAGGCGCGACTGGTAGATGCGGTAGAGATCCTGGCCGCGCCCTTCGGCGAAGGCCCATTTGTCATCCTCGCCCAGCTGGTCCGGCATCAGGCCGCGATTCTTCCAGCCATCGATCAGGCTGGCGAGATGGCGCGGCGTCCAGCGCTTCTCGTCGATGTTTTCAGCCTGGATGATCTGCTTCATCAGGCGCAACTGGTCGTCGGTGTCGAGAATGGTGAAGGAGGATTTCAGATCCACCAGCTCGGCATGGCGGCGCAGGATCTGGGCCGAGACCGAGTGGAACGTGCCCAGCCAGGGCACGCCCTCGACCGCCTCACCGATGATCTTGCCGACCCGCTCCTTCATCTCGCGCGCCGCCTTGTTGGTGAAGGTGACGGCAAGTATCTCCCACGGCCGGGCGCGGCCGGTGGCGAGGATATGGGCGAGGCGAGTGGTCAAAACACGGGTCTTGCCGGTTCCGGCGCCGGCCAGCACCAGGACCGGACCGTCCATGGCCTCAACGGCGGCACGCTGCTCGGCATTCAACCCGTCAAGATAGGGCGTTGGCGGCGCGGGCCGCGCCATGTCGGAGATGGAAAGACCGGACATGCAATTCCCTGCTGCTTGGACGGCGGGTTCAACGCTGGCTTGTTGAACCGATTCTCTACGTCATACTGACCGGCATACTGGACTGATTGGCGCCCGATCCCAAGGGAAGCATGTGTGATTGTTCGTTTTTTGTTCGCATTGGGGTGGGCGTTGAACAGGTGAGTGGTTGAACCGCCCGTCGGCCCCGGATCTGCGCCCGGCTTTTGCCGGGCTTCGTCCGGGGGAAATGAGCTTGTTTCTGAAAGAGTCAGGCAACCATTTTTCCCGGACGCGCGCAGCGCGATCCGGGACCAACGTTGAGCCCATCATTGCAGGAATTGTTCAATCTTCGAGGCGGGTCACGATCGGCACCTGCTCGTCAAAATCACCACGGTTGTCGAACCAGAGGTCTTTCCAGCCCGGGTTCATCGTTTCGATCAGCGCGATCTTCCAGGCGCGGCGCCAGCGCTTGATCAGGTATTCGCGGTGGGCGGCGGATTCGAAGCCGTCATGCCATTCGTACCAGCCGAGTTGCTTGATGCCGTGCCGCTTGGTGTGACCGGGAATAGCGCCGGTACGATGCTGCCAGGTTCGCCAGACCAGGTCTTTCGTGCGCCCGACATAGAGCGCGCCGTGCGGGCGGCTGAACAAGAGATAGACGGCTTCCGGCGCGAACATCGTCATGCAATTTATAATTGCTCAATGTGTACTTTATCGCAATGGGGGAGTTGCGCGGTCCGTCCCGTCGGCCCCGGATCTGCGCCCGGCCTTCGCCGGGCTTCGTCCGGGGGAAATGAGTTTGTTTCTGAAAGATATGGTCATCCCATTTTTCCCGGACGCGCAAAGCGCGATCCGGGACCGACGTTGGGCTCATCATTGGAGAACTCGTTCGGTGTTCGAGGCGGGTTGCGAACGGCACGCCTTCGTCGAAATCACCATGGATGTCGAACCAGCCGAGTTGCTTCTTGATTTCGATCAGGCCGCCCGGCGCGGGGCTTCGATTGGCATGTGCTGGATGAAATCGATGAAGCGGGAGCCGAAGGCGCCATTGGCGGCGCGGATGGCTTCGGCGTGTTCGATCAAGCCGGCCATGAAGTGTTCGGCCTCGGCGCAGCAGGCGCGCGCCTTGCCGGATTCGCCACAGCCGTCCGTGAAGTCGAGAATCTCCTCGGTCACGATGACCAGCTCATTGATCAACGACAGGATTTCGGGACCGCTGGCGAGGCGTTCCCGCGCCGCCACAATTTCTTTGACAAGGGCAGTGTATTCACGGGCTCGATAGGCCGTGAAGTCACGGGGTTTGGCTGGGGATTGCGGCAACTCGATCATCACGCTCACTGGATCGACGCCCTCTCCGCCACCCATTCGGGTGCGGGGGAACGCGCTCTCTCATTCTTGGTCATATAATATGACTCAAGAGCGTCCCGGAGTCACGGCTCAGCCGAAAAGCGCATCCACATTGGCCTGGGCGGCTTCGTCGTCGAGTTCGTCCTCGGTGTCGGCATGGCCGTTGATGGTGCCCGAAGCGGCGGCGATGAGGGGCTTGATCTCCTCGCTGGCCAGCTCGGCGATCCGGGCGCAGGCCTCCGGGCTGGTGGTCTCGCGCAGCACGGTCTGGGCCTTGAGGACCTCGTCATCGATCTGAAGGATCAGGGTTTCCAGATGCGCCCGCACGGCGTTCGGCGCCGAGCGGTAGGCGAGGATGGCCAGTTCCTTGTCCTTGAAGGTGGAATTGGCGAAGTGGGCCGGATAGTCCGCCGGCGTCCATTCCAGCACGTCTTCGGCGCAATCGGGCATGTCCGGCAGCATTTCCATCAGCATCACCACCTCGTTGAAGTGGTTGAGATAGTCGGTTGCCAGGCCGGTAACGGGGTTGATGTTGGCGGCCCGCAGGGCGTCGGCTGTCAGCGGGCCTTCGCCCATGACACCGCGCTCCACATCCAGATTTTCAGCCCCGGTCAGTCTCATCCTGCGACTTTATCTTGGACATTCTTTCCAGAGGGATAACCATTCTGCAATCCTGGGATCGGCGTCAACGGTGCTCTTCCTCGCTGATTTCCGCCAGCCGGCGGGCATAGGCCGCCTGGGCATCGGCCTTGGTGATCACACCGGTCACCAATTGGGCATCCGATCTCTCGCGCACGATGACACTGTCGAGCTGTTCCGCGTCCAGCACGGCAAAGGCGCGCCCCAGCGTGTCGTCCTCATAGAGGCAGGTGCCGTCGGGAACGGCCGCTTCGCCCCAGCTGCCAAGCGGTTCCATGACGTCGCGGACCCGGACGATCTGCAACACCAGGCGACTGGCGCCGCCGGCAATGTCATAGCCACGGCGGTGCATCTGCAACTGGAACAGTGAGCCCCCGAGTGCCGACTGGGACAGGACGGTGGCGAGCGAGACGGCGACCAGAACGGCGACGGAGGCCTCGTAGCTGGCCGTCAGTTCGAACACGATCAGCGTGGTCGACAGCGGCGCGCCCAATACCGCTCCGGCGACGGCACCCATGCCGATCACAGCGAAAAACCCCGGCCCCGCCGTCTGGTCGCCGGCGAGAAGCGCCAGCGACAGACCGAAGGCCGATCCCAGCATGGCGCCCAGATAGAGGGAGGGCGAGAAGACCCCACCGGGAAAACGGCAGGCCAGCGAAACGATGGTGGCGACGGTCTTGAGGATCAACAGCAGGACGACGAGGCCGAATGTGTACTGGGTCGTCAGTGCGTTCGAGGTCGCTTCATAACCGACGCCGAGGACTTCAGGGGCCATCAGCGCAATCAGCCCGACCGCCAGTCCACCGGGGATCGGCAGCAGCCAGTTGGGCAGGTTGATCCGGTCCGTCCAGCTGGCGAACAGGTTGGGCAAATGAATGACGCCGCGATTGAAAATGATCACCAGACCGGCTGCCGCGACTCCGAGCGCGGCCGCTGCCGGGAAGTCCCACAGGCTGGCCGCAGCCATTTCCGGCACGCTGAACACCGGCGCCTGCCCGAAATGATGGCGCACGATCAACGCGCCCACGACGCTGGAGGTCGCGACCGGGGCGATCGAGCGGAGGGCGTAGTGGCCCAGGATGACTTCGAAGGCGAACAGTGCGCCGGCAACCGGCGCGTTGAAGCTGGCCGAGACAGCCGCGGCGGCACCACAGGCAAGCAGGATGCGCGAGCCGCGTGCGGCCATGCCGAAACGGCTGCCAATGAAAGCGGCGAGGGTGGCGCCCAGGTGGACAGCCGGGCCCTCGCGTCCGGCGCTGGCGCCGCCACCAAGTGAGATCGCGGACATCACAGCCGAATAGAGCCCGGCCTTCACATCGATCCGTCCCGACTTCACGGCTCTAGCTTCCAGCACGTCGGCGACGCCGAGACCGCGCCCGTCGGGCGACAGGCCGAACCGGCGTCCCAGCCCCAGCATGGCAGCGATGATACAGCCGGTGATGAGGGGGATGATCACGATCCGCCAGGCGGGCAGGCTGGAGGCTGCGCTGGCCAGCTGTTCTTCCGTCGCGCCGAAGGCAGACTGTTCGACCCAGCCAATACCGAGGCGCAATCCCAGAGTGGCATAGCCGGCACAGATGCCGACCACGATCGCCAGCCCCCAAAGGGCTGGTCCGCGACCGTCGCGAAAGGCCTGTCCGATCCGGTTGATCACATCATTCCGCCTGAAAGACTCAGCTCGTCTCACGGTTTGGCGCGGGTTGCCGGATGCGGTCAAGTTGCTGCGGCCTTGACGCGAAACCAATTGGTACCATATAAGCGAAACCAGTTGGTTTCATGAGGTGGTGATGACCGTTCCCGATCCCGTGTTCAAGGCGCTCGCCGATCCGACCCGCCGCTCGATCCTGCTTCTGCTCGCAGCAGGGGACCGGACGGTCGGTGAGGTGGCGAGCCGGTTCGACATGACACGGCCGGCCGTGGCCAAGCATCTCAAAGTGCTCGGCGATGGCGGTCTGGTGACGGTCGAGGCTCGCGGCCGGGAGCGCATTAATCGTCTCAATCCGGAGCCGCTGGTGCAGGTGGCCGAATGGGTCGCCCGGTTCGAGGTGTTCTGGGACGAACGCCTCACAGCCCTCAAGAAGGAAGTGGAGACGACGCATGACTGAGGCCCGTATAGAAAAATCGGTCTTCCTGAAGGCCAGCCCGCAACGGGTCTGGGATCATCTGACCCGGCCGGAATTGCTAGCCCGCTGGTTCCATCCCGCCGATACAGAACTTGTTGACGGCGCGGGCTTCGCCCTTCTGAGCAATAGTGGTGATGGCAGCCGCGTCTGCTGGGGCGAGGTGCTCGAAGCCGAACCGCCGACCCGTCTCGTTTACAGTTTCACTCATAAATGGCTGGACGGGCATCTGACGCGGGTCGAATGGACGCTGACCGCGGTCGCCGGAGGCACTCTGCTGAAGCTCGTCCATGACGGGTTCGAAGGCGCCAAGGTCGATGTCTTTGACAGCCTGTGCGACCATGATGCCGGTTGGGACGAGCATTTCGGCAAGCTGCGTGAACGGGTCGTGGAGGTTGAAGCCGCGACCGCATGAGTTGGCGCTTGTGCCCCCGTATCGAGCCGGTAAGCTGACCGCTCAATGCGGGGGTCCCATGCGTCATTCATACAGTGTTCCAGCCAGCCTGTTGGCACTCACCATGGTCGGTGGCGGCGCCTTTGCCGCGCAGGACGAAGAGCTCAATAGCCAATACACACGGATCGACGAGGCCTGTGTGGAGGCCCAGCTTCCTGATGAACCGGTGTATGAGGCCGTTTGCCCGGGGTTTGGCGGCTGGATGGTCCATATCGTATCAGGTGAGCACGGTTCGGCCTCGGCCTATGCGCGTCCGGGCGTCGCCCGATCCGACTATATCAACGCACCGACACGCGGCCTGTTTGGCGGCTTTCATGATGTCATCGAATGGCGGATTGACGGTGATGGCGCCTTCGCCACGATCCACCGCTATGTCCATTACAACACGCCGGATGTCGTGGAATTCTATGAGGGTATCGAGGAACCCAATACGCTGATTGTCACAGCGCTGGCGGCGGAAGGGGGCTATACAGTCTGTCCGGTCGCCTATGTGGATGCCTCGGTACTGCCCGACGCCAACATCATCGCCCGTGCGGCCGCCGATGAGCTGGCGCGCGGCTGGGATTGCGGTAACGAGCCGGTTCGTTTCAATGACGCCATGCCGGATGTGGACGCCTATTTCGCCTCGCTGGGCCGCAAGCGGGCCGGTTAGGCGCCGTCGATCTCACGGCGCA
The DNA here is from genome assembly GCF_048268525.1 of Maricaulis sp. Taxonomy (GTDB): domain Bacteria; phylum Pseudomonadota; class Alphaproteobacteria; order Caulobacterales; family Maricaulaceae; genus Maricaulis. The sequence continues at coordinate 49,972 of NZ_JBLWVH010000002.1, forward strand.
GGGCCTGAACGACCCGGATCCGGACCGATGAGGCCAGCGGCTCGTCGGCGCGTGCCGCGTCGATCTCGCCAATCAGGCTGGCGAGTGACTGGCCCCGGTCGCGGGCCATCCGGTCCAGCTCGGTCCAGAAGTCGGGCTCCAGCGAGATCGAGGTGCGGTGGCCGGCGAGAGAGAGGGAGCGTTTGAGCAAGGGCATGGCCGGACACTTGGGGCTCCGCCCGGAAATGGCAAGGGGCCCGGACCGGCGAACCCGCGCGACTTGCACCCCGCGACTTGCTCCCATCGCCAGACTGGCCATCTTTGGGCCGAGGAGATTCAGCCATGACCTCATTTGACACCGTTCGCGCCCGGGCCCTGCAACATCACCCTGACCTCGACGAGCGCCTGGCGGCGCACCCGGCACCGAAATCCGCGGACGAGCTGCGGTCGGTCCCGGATGATCGCTGGCTGGCCCGGATGACACGCTGTGTCTTTCAAGCCGGCTTTGTCTGGAAGGTGATCGAGGCCAAGTGGGACGGCTTCGAGGCGGCATTCGAAGGGTTTGACCCCAACCGGATCAGCTTCTGGTCCGATGATGATATCGCCCGCCTGGCCTCGGACGAGCGGATTGTCCGCAATGGCCAGAAGATCACCGCGACCGTGGAAAATGCCCGCATGGTCGCCGATCTGTCCGCCGAGCATGGAGGGTTCGGGACCTTCATGGCCAACTGGCCGACCGACGACCAGGCCGGCTTGCTCGCCCTTCTCAAGGCTCGCGGGTCGCGAGTGTCCGGCATGACCGGCCAGTATTTCCTGCGCTTTTCCGGCTGGGATGCCTGGATCCTGTCCGGGGATGTCGGGGCCGCGCTGGTCCGCGAGGGCATAGTCGACAAGCCACCGACCTCGAAGTCCGCGATCGCGAAATCGGCCGCCGCCATTGCAGCCTGGGCAAAGGAAAGCGGGCGCTCGCAAAGCGAGGTCAGCCGAATTTTGGCGCTCAGCGTCGGATAGGATATTGCAGTGAATTGGTTTTTCCCTCTAGTATTGGAAGGCAACTTGGATCACTCCGCTCCGGGTCTGACCTGTTGATCGAGTCGTTGCATGCTGCGTTGGTACAAACCTGTCCATCTGTCGAAGCTGCGCGTGAACGACGTGCCGGACCTGCCGGGCGTCTATGTGCTGCTGCGCGACGCGGATGATCTGTCCAGCGTTCTCAAGATCGGCCCGACCCGGTCCCTGCGCGCGATGTTCGAGCGCGAGATGGCCATCCCGGACAAGGGGCGCGGCCTGCACCCGCGTGCCATGATGTTTGCCGAAACCTGGGCCGATGCCGAAGAGGCCCAGCGTCTGATCGTCGCCTACAAACGCAAGCACGGGCGCCCGCCGCCGATGAATTCACAATATTAGGGGCGGGACCCGGGGTGCGCGGTGGCTCAGCTGTCGTCGCGCTTCTTGCCATCCAGCTCGGCCAGCCGGCGCAGGCGCTCGGCTTCGACCGCATCGCGCAGGGCTTTCGGCGTGCCATGGACGACGCGATTGGTCTCGGCAACAGCCGCCCTGTCCTTGCGGGCCTTCTGTTTGCGATACTGGCGAAGATTGACGGGTTTGGTCATGTGACGCTCGACTGTGCCTCGTACACCTTGAGTGCATCCAATTGCCGGTCCGGCGCATCCTATCAACGGCTCGTGCGTTCGATAAGGAAATTTCCATGCTGGCTCAATCCGTCCGTTTCCTGACGGCGCCCTTTCGTCTCATCCCCTGGTATGTCTGGCTGGTCACCGGCCTGGTGCTGGCCTGGCTTGGCCGCAACATCCTGTTGATCATCGCCACGATCATTGCCTTTCACCCGATCCCCATTCCGCCGATCTTCCAGGGTGAGCCGGAGACCATCGCCGAAGCGCGAACCCAGGATCTGCGCCATTTTCAACATGTGCGCCGCAATGAACGCTCCATGGATGATGCCATGAGGGCTCGTTTCGATGCTGCGGTCGAAGCGCTCGAGGCCGAGGCGGCGGATCTCACCGATGCCGAGTTCCAGCTGGCCCTGGCCGGCATCCAGGCCATTATCGACAACGCGCATTCCAACGCCTCGGCAACCCGCATGGTTCAGTCCTTCGCGCGCCTGCCGATCCGCACCACCTGGATGGGGGGCGAATTGCGGGTTCTGCGTGCCCTGCCGGATCAGGAAGCCCTGCTGGGTGCCGAGCTGACCCATATTGGCGGCGTCCCGGTCGAAGAGGCGATGATGCGGTTTCGCGACTCCTTCGGCGGTATCGACGCCTGGTTCCGCAGCTTCGCGCCCCTGCTTCTCGAGACGCCTGCCTATCTGGCCGCCGTCGGCATTGACGACACGACCTTGCGTCTGCGCTTCGCGGATGGCCGCGTGGAAGAGATCGTGCTGCCGGTTGTCGAGCCGATTGACGGGGCGCGGCGCCTTTTTTCCGCAGATCTGGTTGTACCGACAGCGACCGAAACGGATGATTGGAGGAGTGTCCAGCCGGCCGGTGAGCCGCTCTATCTGGGCAATCCGGATCGCGGTTACTGGTTCGAAGCCGTGCCGGAGCTCGATGCAGTCTATCTGAACCTGTCGCAGAATTTGAATGATGAAAGCGGCGAGTCTCTCGCGGACTTCGTTGTGCGAGCGGGTGACGAGATCGCGGCGATTGCTCCTTCGGTCATCATCGTCGACCAGCGTCTCAATGGCGGTGGCGATCTGACCATCACCCAGCCGCTGATGGCACGCCTCGGCGATATTGTCGGTCCTGAGGGGCGTGTTTATCTCTTGACCAGTGGCAGCACTTTCTCGGCGGGCATCGTCAATCTGGCGATGGCCAAGGAGGCAGCCCCCGCGCAGACGCGACTTGTCGGTGAACCGATCGGCGACCGCCTGCAATTCTGGGCCGAAGGCTGGTGGTATTCCCTGCCCAATTCCGGCTTCCGTGCGCGCTATTCAACCGGTTTTTATGACCTTCAGAATGGCTGCGAGGGCCTGTTCATCTGTCCCTGGGGCAGTCTGCATATCTTCCCGGTCATTGTGGACGATCTCGATATCGACATTCCTGCTCCCATGAACTGGGACGCCTATGTCGCGGGCCGCGACCCGGCGATGGAGGCGATCCGCGCAATCGAGCAGCGCCGCGGATAGCCCACCGGCTCTCAAGGCGTACACGAAATGAGGGGCGGCTCGTCGGAGCCGCCCCTCATCGTTTTCGCTAAACCGAACCCCGGATCAGGCCTTCGGGCCGATCATTTTTTCCGGACGCACGATCTCGTCGAACTGCTCGCCGGTGACGAAGCCCAGCTTGACCGCTTCCTCGCGCAGCGTTGTGCCGTTCTTGTGGGCGGTCTTGGCGACGATGGTGGCGTTGTCATAGCCGATCGTCGAGTTGAGCGCGGTGACCAGCATCAAGGAACGCTCCATCAGGGCGGTGATGTTGTCCTCACGCGCCGTGATGCCGACCACGCACTTGTCGGTGAAGGTATTGGCGGCGTCGGCCAGCAGGCGGATCGACTGCAGCACGTTGAAGATGATCACCGGCTTGAAGACGTTGAGCTCGAAATGACCCTGTGAGCCGGCAAAGCTCACCGTGGTGTTATTGCCCATGACCTGGGCGCAGACCATGGTCATCGCCTCGCACTGGGTCGGGTTGACCTTGCCTGGCATGATCGACGAGCCCGGCTCGTTCTCCGGCAGGGCGATCTCGCCCAGACCCGAGCGCGGACCGGAGCCCAGCAGGCGAATGTCATTGGCGATCTTGAACAGTGAGACCGCGGCTGAATTGAGCGTGCCATGCGCCTCGACCAGCGCGTCCTTGGTTGCCAGCGCCTCGAACTTGTTCGGGGCCGTGACGAATTTCAGCTTGGTCAGGGCCGCGACTTCTTCGGCGAAGGTCTCGGCGAAGCCGGGCAGTGTGTTGAGCCCCGTGCCGACAGCGGTGCCGCCCTGGGCCAGCTCGAGCAGGGCCGGCAGGGCCGCTTCTATGCGGCGGATGGCATTGCCGACCATGGCGACATAGCCGGAGAATTCCTGGCCCAGCGTCAGCGGCGTTGCATCCTGCAGATGGGTGCGGCCGATCTTGATGATGTCCTTGAAGGATTTCGCCTTGTCGTTGAGTGCATTGTGCAGCTTCTGCAAGGCCGGCAACAGGGCGTGGCTGATCTCTTCGGCGGCGGCGATATGCATTGCCGTCGGGAAGGTGTCGTTGGACGACTGGGACCGGTTTACATGGTCGTTCGGGTGGATCGGGTCCTTTGAACCGACCACGCCGCCGAGCATCTGGATGGCGCGGTTGGAGACCACTTCATTGGTGTTCATGTTGGACTGGGTGCCCGAGCCGGTCTGCCAGACAGACAAGGGGAAATGGTCATTCCACTTGCCCTCGGCGACTTCCAGTGCGGCGGCGGCAATGGCGTCGGCCTCACGGGCCTCCATATTGCCCAGTCGATTGTTGGTCAGGGCGGCCGAGCGCTTGACGATGCCCAGCGCCCGGATCAGCGGCACCGGCATGGTTTCCACCCCGATGGGGAAGTTGATCAGCGAGCGGGCGGTCTGCGCGCCAAAGAGTTTTTCGGACGGGACTTCAAGCGGTCCAAAGCTGTCGGTTTCGGTGCGCATCTCGCTCATCAGGGGAGGCTCCTTGCAGCGCCATGGGCGCGGGTCGATGATGGTGACGGTTGATTCGAACGTGTATCACTCGCACATGAGCGATCAAGACGATGATGCGCATCGCCGGGGGGCATGACGCAAAAACGGGTTGGATGAGGGCCGCGATCGGCCAAGGGAAGGTTCAGGCGAAGATGTCTGGCGACGAACTCAATTTGCGCGTTGACGCAGTGACGACCCAGACGCGGCGATTCAAATCGCTGATCGGGGAGTTTTTCCGTCTCGAGTTCAAGCGCGCCCAACCGAAATGGGGGCCTTATGAGGTCTGCATCGAGATCGCGCGCCAACCCGATAGTGCGGACCATGATGTCGACCGCGTGGCCAAGGCGGTGCTGGATGCGCTGACCGGCGTGGTCTTCCATGATGACAGCCAGGTCGAGCGTCTGCTCGTTACCAAGGTCGAAGGCGACAGGCCGCGAATTGCGGTGACTGCGCGCCCGATGCAGGAGGTGCGCATTCTCGAGGATGCGTGACACAGCGCTGTTTGTGCTGTGTGGTGATTGTTGAGTGTTTGGGGGAAGTGACATGAAGCAGATGTTTGTATCGGCGCTGGTCGTCGCGGCTGCCGGCGTGGCCGGAGCTTATTTCATGCCAGGCGGTGCGCCGGGCGAGGGCCCGGTTGCGGGGCCTGTCGACGGGCCGGCGGATGGTGGCAGCGCCACACCTGAGGCCGCACCGGAGACGTTGCTCTCCTACACCGACGAACGCGGCACATGCAGCGGCGAGGAGCACGTCTCCGAAGATGAGCGCGTGACCTATGAGCAGTCCTGTGACGGCATTTCTGGCTGGCGCTGGTATGCCGAGGCGAGCGAGCATGGCGAGACCAGCCGCTTCAGCGACCGCAATGATCCGGGAGTCCAAGGCCAGTATGGCGGCTATCTCGGCAATTTCGGCCAGTTTCACACGGTGATCGAGTGGCGCGTCCTCGACGGAGCGCCCTACGCCACCATCCATCGCTACATCTCGGCCACCTTCGAAACCGGCGATGCTGTGCGGCAGGAAACCCTGATTGTCGCCGCATTGCGGCCGGGCGGTTCTCCGACCTCCTGCCATGTCGGCTTCGTTGATGCGACCGCCGTGTCAGGCGCCAACGAGATCGCGCGCGAGATGGCGGACCGGATTGCGCCGGATCATGATTGTGCCAGCGACACGGTGTGGGTGGTCGATGCCGCGTCGCCGTCTGTCGACGCGGCCCTGGCCAACGGATCGACCCGCCCGGCCAACTGATCAGCGATTGCCGCCTGCGAGCCTGGCCGCTTCCGGTCGGGCGCGCAGGCGGGCCATCGCCCAGACGCCGACAGCCGGTCCGATCGCCAGCGGTGTGAAGGCCCAGATCCAGCCGACCCACTCGATCCAATAGCCCAGCCCCTGGATCATGATCACGGTCAGGGTGAAGCCCATCGCCGTCTGGATGGTCAGCAAGGTGCCGGTCCGTTCCGGCGGGGCCAGTTCTGTGATGGCGGCGGAGAATTGGGCGCTGTCGGCGATCACCGCCATGCCCCAGACAATCAGCAGCGGGATCATCAGCCAGGGTGCCAGCTGAAAGGCGGGGCCGACCAGCAGGGCGCAACTGCCGGAAATGGCAAGCGCGATCATGGTGATACGGGTCCGCCCGAACCGGTCGGCGAGGCGACCGGCGGCGAGGCAGGCGAGGGCGCCGCTGGCGACCACCGCAAAGGCGGTCAGGTCGCCCAGGCGCGGCTCACCGCCCAAGCGCGTCCAATAGGCGTGAGCAAAGGGACCGATCCAGGCCCACATGGCGTACAGTTCCCACATGTGACCGAGATAGCCCAGATTGACCAGGCGCAGGGCCGGGTCCCTGAACGCCAGTGTGATCGCCGCCGGATCCAGCCTGGCTGCGGGACGCAGGCCGGGGCCACCCTTGGCAAACAGGATGAGACCGGCCGCGATTGCGGCAGCCATGGCCGACGCCATGAAGGGCAGGCGCCAATCGGTGATGTCTCCGGCCATATTGAATACAAATGGCAGGGCCGAGCCGAGGGTCAGGGCGCCGACCAGCAGGCCGACCAGGAAGCCTGCATCGCCGCGCGCCCAGCTGGCCGCCAGCTTCATCCCGACCGGATAGACCAGCGCCAGCGCGGCGCCCGCCAGTGCACGGCTGGTGATCATGCTCCAGCCGCCCGGCTCCATTTGCAGGGCCGCGATATTGGCCAGGGCGGCGACGATGCTGCCAAGGGCGAACAGGCGTTGCGGCGGGATCCGGTCGGCCAGACCGCTCACAGCGCTGAGAACGGCGCCGATGACAAAGCCGAGCTGGACCGAGCTGGTCAGCGCAGCCTGTCGCATCGGATTGATTTCCGTTCCGGCCATCAAGGCGGGCAGCGCGGCCGCACCGGCGAACCAGACAGACAGGGCGAGGACTTGCGAGATGGCGATCAGGCAAAGCGCTGCCGATTTGCCAGGCAGGCCTGCGGGCGCGCTCACGGTTTGGTGGTTGGCTTGACCCGGCGGACCTGACAGGTGGCGCTGGCCTTGGCAGCGATCTCGCCGCCCGGTGTCCAGACCGTGCCTTCCATGAAGGCGACCCGGCCACCGATCCGCATCGCCTCGCCGCGCGCGCGACACGTTTCGACGGGTAGTGGATTGTAATAGCTGGTCTTGATTTCGAGCGTCGGTACCCCGCAGGTAAAACGTTCGGCCACCAGCACCGACAGCGACATCACTTCGTCCAGCATGGCGGTGATGATGCCGCCCTGCACGCTGCCCCGGAGATTGGCGAGTTGCGGTGTCGGATTGAATTGCGCCTCGATCCAGCGCCCCTCGATGGAGAGGTCGATCAGTTCGAAACCGAGCAGGGTGGAAACATTGGTGCGCACGCCGCGGGTCACAAGGCGGTCACGGATTTCATCCGCGCTCAACGGTTCCGGTGGAGGGCCATCAACCAGATCGGGCGCCAGCAGAAAGGGGTGTTCACTCACTTCTTGCGGAAGCTGTCGAGGCTGACCACCTGGGCGCCATCGCCGTTCTCGCCAGCCGTGGACGCGCCGGCATCGGCCTTGCCCTTCTTGGGCTTGGGATCATCCGGGAAACCGGCCTCGTCCTCGGCGCCGTCATGCTCGAACTGGAGATGAAAGCCGACGCTGGGGTCGTGAAAGCGGGAAATCGCCGAATAGGGCATTTTGAGATATTTCGGCACGCCCGAGAATTTCAGCGTCACCTCGAAACCGGTCTCGGTGACGTTGAGGTCCCAGAATTGATGCTCGAGCACGATCGTCATCTCTTCCGGGTATTTTTCCAGCAGGGTCGGGTCGATATCGACGCCGGGAGCTGTGGTGCGGAAGGTGATGTAGAAATGGTGCGGGCCGGGCAGGCCTTCCGGGGCGCCGGCCTTGAGCAAGGCCTGTCGCACGACGCCGCGAAGTGCGTCCTGCGCCATCAGGTCATAGCGCATCAGGTCTTTGGCCATGTCCCAACTCCCCCGGTAACAATTGAAGGGTACTCCAAGCGCTAGGCAGGTCAACGAGCAAGGGCGGTACGACTGCACATGGCGCGGCGAAACGAAAAAGGGCGCGCTCCTTGTTGGTGCGCGCCCTCGGGATCCGTGATTGCGGCAGGCTTAGCCGTCGCAATTCTTTTCGGTGTAGATGTCCATCAGATGGTCCTGGCGCTCTTCCGCCAGATCCATGGCGCGGTCGGCTTCCATGTAGTTGCCGACGGCGGCCGGCCAGAAGAAGACAACGGCCGCAACATTCGCGGTGTTCACACCTTGATTGTTTTCGGCTTCTTCCTGGATGTCATCCAGGGCTTCCATTTCGGCTTCCAGCTGGGCGCAGGTCATGTTCCGATCGCCGGGCTGGCGGACGTCGACTTTGGGCGTGGACGTACAGGCGGTGGCGAACAGCGCCGCCAGGCCGGCGGCGAGAATTGCAGACGTTTTCATATTTCCCCCAATAGGCCCCTTCATGGGGCGATCAGAAGATAGGGTTCAATGAATTTTCCGGTCAACTGCAAAGTTCTGTCCCGGCTGCAACACGCCAAAGCTGCCGCGTGTCGCGACGGGCATGTCGGCTCGGCCAGGCTTCTGAGGCGGCATTTCGAATAACGCAGAAGGCGGGGAGAAAAGTGGAGGCTTCTGTTGCCAGGCGCCTCCGGGCCCCGCCTATTCCGGCTAAAGGGAATAGGAGTTTAGTGCGAGATTACCCGCGCTGACTACGCAGCGAGAGCGACCTCTTCAGCAAAGTTGTCGTTGGCAACTCTGAAAATGAGCCTGTAAGGGGCCTCACCCCGGCGAAAGCCATCTTCTTTACCCGTCCGTCGATCCTGTTTCGGCCCCAGGCATGTCCGCCAACGCAGAACAGTTATGGTGGAGCCGCCGGGTACTGCCCCCGGGTCCGGTCCGGTTATTACAAGCGCGTTTATCGCCATAGTCGGCAAGCCGACAGTCTCAATATAGGGGATCGTCGGCCGTCATTGAAGGGGGATGCCCAGTCTTCGTGTCGGGCAGGCCGCATTTTCCGCCCGCGAGGGAGCAGCGGATCGGGCCGGCTTGCGCAGGGCCGAAGCGCCGGAGTTCGGTGTTGCGGTGTGACCACGGGCCATCTTGGCCGGCTACAGGACCGGCAGGATAATGAGTCCCAGCGCGGCTGCCGCGAGGGCGACTGCATAGCCGATGACCTGAACCGGCAGTCTCAGCAGCGCGCCATACCAGCTCGACCCGTAAAACTGCCGGTCGGAGAGCCAAATCAGGGCGAACTGTCCCGCCAGGGCGAGCAGGGCGACGACGACGGCCGCTCCGGTATTGCCAGCCACCAGATTGGCCAGCAACAGCACGACAGCAAAGCCTGGCAACAAGGCGGCGTGGAAATAGAGCGACAGGATCACATGCTCGATCACCGTGCGCTTGGGATGGAGCAGCAGGTTGATCAGGGCCATGGCCAGGACCATCAGGATCAACGCTTGGGCCGCCGCCGCCGATGAGCTCGCCTCGAAGCCAGCCGGGTCGCGGATCGCGCCAAAGGTCAGCTCGGCGATGATCGAAGGCACTTGCGCATCCGCCATGACAGCCCGCAGGCAGTCGGCGGTCGCCCGGTCGATCCGTCGAGGTTCGGGGCTGGCACCGCGTTGCATCATGGTGACATTGACGCCGCTATCGGCCGCGTAAACGAGCTGGCCGTCGGCGTTGATCTCGTCAGGGCCAGGCATCACACCGCAGGAGACCGACGCCGCGGCGGTGCCGCCGAGTGCCCGGCTGGCCTCGATGGATGCCATGCGGCGCTGGATGTGGTCCTCGTCCTGGGCGCGGACAGTCTCGGCCGCAGGGTAGGGGGCCACGGCAATGACCCGCACGCCCGCAAGGCTCATGGCGGCAAAGAATACCAGGCTGACCAGCAGGTAGAGCCGGATCGGCGGTGTCCAGCGGGCCCGTTGCCCGTCGGCATAGGCGCGCGCCAACCTGCCCGGGCCGGCGAAGAGAGCCCGCAGCGTGGACAGGAAACGGCCGTCCCAGACAAAAATGTCGCCCACGGTATCGGTGACCAATATCCAGACAGGGCGACGGATCTCTTCATGTGACTGGCCGCATTGCCCGCAATACGGCCCGTCGAGGCCTGCGCCACAATTGGCGCATAGGTCCCGGCGGCTCGGGTTCGAAGATGGATCAGTCAAACGGCATCCCCCCTGGGCGGCACTAAGCGGCAGTGGTCCGCACCGGTCAATATCCGCGCGAGTCAGAGCGGATCCGGTTGGGGCGACCACGCCTGCAGCCAGGCCTGCCAAGCACCCGGAATCGCGCTAGCAAATCGCCATGTCCAAGCTCTACTTTACCTATTCCGCCATGAATGCCGGCAAATCGGCCATACTGCTCCAGGCCGCCCACAATTATGGCGAACGCGGCATGGCAGTCATGTTGTGGACCTCGGTCCACCACGCCGCTGAACCCGGTGATCGCACCGGCCTGATCGAATCCCGGATCGGCCTGAGGGCGTCGGCACAGATATTCGCGCCGGACACCGACCTGTTCGCCGCGATCAAGGCGCAGGCCGGCGCTGCTGCGCTCGACGCCATATTTTTCGACGAGGCCCAATTCCTCACCGCCGACCAGGTCCGTCAGCTGGCCCGTGTGGTCGACGAGTTGGGGCTGCCTGTCCTGTGCTACGGCCTGCGCACGGATTTCCTCGGCGCGCTCTTTCCCGGTTCGGCGGAGCTGCTGGCCCTGGCCGATCATCTGCGCGAGGTCCGCACGGTCTGCCATTGCGGCCGCAAGGCAACCATGAATCTGCGCCGCCAGGCTGACGGTCGCGCCGTCGCCGAGGGCGAGCAGGTCGCGGTGGAGAAGTCGGACTATGTCTCGCTTTGCCGCAAGCACTTCTTCGAGGCGCTGGCGGGTTAGGATGCGAAGGCGATGTCAGGCCAAACGGCCAGCCATCGCCCGCCGCTCACCGCTGGCACTACGTGGCCTGCCACTCAGAATGTCTGAACAGCGTCATTCGGGATTTTTTCGCCAGCGTCACTCTCGGCAAACGCGTCGATGAGAGCCATGAAAGTGCTGCCGACAGGGTGACCTGCGGGCAAGCCATCTGCCGGATAGCTTGGTCCGCCCTTGGCCTGTGCAACGCTCCGTGGCACGAGGACCCAGGCTTGCTGGTTCCGGTCCAAGATCCAGACTTCTTCTTCAGCCGTCTGGTTCGTGGCGGCCCGCAAGTCGTCCGCAAGCTGCTCTGTCGCGCTGCGCTGCGCCAAGGCCTCTTGCGGCAGGGCCGCCATGGTCAGGGCCGCAACCAGCGCGCCCGAGACAAGTTTGAATTCACGCATCGCAATGATTTCCTGTGATTTTCAATCAGTCATTTCTGAGATTATCGGCCCGTTCCGCGAACTACAACACTTGCCGGCTGGCCGCCCCGGGCAATCGTCTTCACGTTCGGGACCTTGTTGCCCTTGAAACTGTCGAAACAGGAGGGGGCGCAGGTGGCAGATATCGCACCCGCGACCACCGGCGAGGCAGGCCTGCCGCGCCAGGTGATGATCCGGCCCCGCCCACGTCCCGCACGCCGGCCTGAAGGGCGAACCGATGCAATGATGGCCATGAACCGGTCATCGAAATGATCTTTGAAGAGGCCATTGTGGGTGAACGGGACACTTCGAAAAGGCTGCGATGTGCCCCGTTCACGCCAGCATCAGGTCAGCCCATCGTGAAAACATTCAGCTTGTTTCCATCGGGGTCTCTGAAATAGCCGGCGTAGAAGCCTTCACCGCGCGGGCCGGCGGGGCCTTCGCAGGGGGCACCGAGCTCTTCGACGGCCATTTTGTAGACCTTGTCGACCTGTTCCTTGCTGTCGGCCTGGAAGGCGGCCATGACACCATTGCCGATCGTGGCCGGCTCGCCATTGAAGGGTTTGGTCAGGCCGATGCCGGCGCCGCCATCGGGCTTGCCCCAGGCAATGAAATTGTCGTCGCCCATCATCCGGCCGACGCCGAATTCGGCGCACAGGCGGTCGTAAAAGGCGGCGGCCTTCTCCAGGTCATTGGTTCCCAAAGTTACATATCCGAGCATTTGATTGTTCCCTCTATGTTCCGATGTCTCGACCCTACACGAAAACCGCAGGCGGGCGAGTCACATTTCAATGACTCCTGACAGGACGGTGGTCGTAGCCGGGCACGGGTTCGTCGCACGTTCGAATCTCCCTAAAATTTCTCCGGGCGGTCCGGTTGCGGCGAGCCTCAACGGGGAGACATTCATGAAAAAGATGATCGCGGAATTCGAATAAACCGGGCCAGACACAGTTTTCGAGATCACGCGCTGTCGTCCTTGCCCGGACGACTAAAGTCTCCAGTGAGAAACGGTACGCAACCCTATTTTGTTCCTGCCATGTAAAGAGCAGTAAACACGAGTCTGCTTTTGGGGTGAAGTCATGTTCATGAATCGATCAGTGTTTGCAAAATTTCAGAATGCGGCATTTTGCGGTGTATTTTTATTCACTATTTCTTGTCAGAAAGCGCAAGATGATCTGGATGAAGAAACCAGAGCGGCTCGTTTGGAATTTTTCGAGGGGAGGGCGGCGGTTACACTGCCGGTCGATATTAGAGAAGAGGCGTTACACGAATATATTGGCAGAAGGATTTTTGTTTCTGGCCTGTTGGCAGTTCATGATGATCGCAGATTTTCGATTGCTCTAAGTAATGTAAATCTAGAAGTTCGATATAATCCGCTATCTGGTCGGTTGTTTGAGTGTGATGGGGAATTGGTTACGGCGGCTGGCGTACTAAGTTTCGTAGATGGCAGTTTTTCGATTGCTCCGCCACAATACCGATCGATTTACACATCCGAAGATCTGGGTGGCGGGCGATCGATTTCGTCAGCATGCAGTGATGACGAATAGTAGAGAGTAAGAACAGGCGCGCGCACCAATTGTTTCGTGTCCATGGAAATGGAGACAGGCGCAATGGAAAATTGTGGGTAGGCACCTTTTTTGGGCGGTTTTGGCGATTCTGTACTACCTGCAATTGGTGCTTGTCCCCATTTACTCGACAGCATCGTGCTCCGTGCAAGGCAATGGATGTTGATGAGGTGAATCGTGCCCCATGTTATTGATTGGAAGAAGGTGCTTCTCCATTTGATTGTATTTCCAAGCGTAGCATTCCTAGCGTTGATGCCTGTTGGTTACCTGACACGTGAAGGCAACTTGATCGAAAATATGTTTGTTTTGCCTCTAGGTGGAGCGGGAATGGTCGTGGCCATGTTTTCATATGCGTACATTAGATTTGGCCTGCCAAGGCCAAAATGAGCAAGAAAATTGCGGAGGTTCACTTACGAATTTCCACTCATACGACCGTTTCGCCTACGGCTATGATGTAGCATCCGGCCTGTTTCTCAGGTCGCGACTGCCCCTGCGCCAATTTCCCCTATGCTTATGTCGGGAACAATCCGCTGAATGCGACGGATCCGACGGGGGAGCAAAGGCGCAACTTCTTAGATCGCAAAAACCGGGGACACGTACCGATTTAGTTTTCCGAACGAACGGGGACCCGCGCCGTTTTACGCCCACGATGCGCGGAACCACTCATCAACCCCTCGTCAGCCAGCGGGCCGTATCCGGTTCTTGAGGTCAAGGGCGGCGCAGCCGCCGCTTCGCGGTTTCACCCTTGAGCTCAAGAACCGGATACGGCGAACTCCCGGCAAGGGAATTATGGTGGGGCGTGCGCCCGTGCGCCTGGTGAAAGGTCTCCTTCGTCCCACACACCCCGTCTCATACGCTCCATTTTCCCCGGGCGAAGACCCGGGGCCTACGAGACCATCCGCACAGTGATGGGTCTCCGGGCAAGTGTCGGCATTTCCGACGAGCAGGCTGCCCGACATCCACACCCGATTCACCGCAACGTCGCCAGATACTTGCCGCGCCTTTCCCCGACTGATCTGGAACCCTCGGTTCATCCCGTTCGCCTTCGCTGCCATGATGCGTGTCCGAGAATCACGCGGGGCTGATTGGCCCTGGGCTGGAGGAGCAGGACATGGCCGTCATCGACAGTGAAAGCTTTGCCGCGGCGCGGGCTGGCGCCAACGGGTCGGATGTCGAGAACGCCTATCTGGCGCTGCTTCGCGATATCCTCGAGAACGGCGCCGAGCAGGCTGACCGGACCGGCGTCGGGACGATGTCGGTGTTCGGGCGCCAGCTGCGCTGTGACCTATCCAAGGGCTTCCCGCTGCTGACCACCAAGAAGGTGCATTTCAAGTCGATCGCGATCGAGCTTTTGTGGTTCCTGCGCGGCGAGACCAATGTGCGCTGGCTGCAGGAACGCGGCGTCAAGATCTGGGATGAGTGGGCCGACGAGAATGGCGATCTCGGTCCGGTCTATGGCAAGCAGTGGCGGCGCTGGGAGGGGCCGGACGGCACCGAGATCGACCAGCTGTCCAACATCCTCGAACAGATCCGCAATAATCCGGCCTCGCGGCGGCTGATCGTGTCGGGCTGGAACCCGGCCGATGTGCCCAATATGGCGCTGCCGCCCTGCCACACGCTGTACCAGTTCAATGTCGCCAACGGGAAGCTGAGCTGCCAGCTCTATCAGCGCTCGGCCGACATGTTCCTCGGCGTGCCGTTCAACATTGCCTCTTATGCGCTTTTGACGGCGATGGTGGCGCAGGTGTGCGGGCTGGAGCCGGGTGAATACATCCACACTTTCGGCGACGCCCACATCTATTCCAATCATATGGACCAGGTCCGCGAACAGCTCTCGCGGGCGCCGCGCGCCCTGCCGCAGCTGAAGCTCAATCCGGACGCGACCGACCTGTTCGGCTTCGAATACGAGGATATCGCGCTGGAGGGTTATGACCCGCATCCGCGCATTTCCGCTCCGGTCGCCGTCTAGGAGTGGGCCCATGTCCGGACCGCTCGACGCGCTCGCCGACAAGATCGTCCGCGTCTCCGACATCTATGCCGCGCATTTCGACATTGATCGCTCCGGAGACTGGCCGCTCCTGAAACTGCAGGAAGAGGTCGGCGAGCTGACCCAAGCCTATCTGACCACCACCGGTCGCACCCGTCGTCCCGCCGATGACGCGGCGCGCAAGCAACTGGCGCTGGAAATGGCCGACGCGCTGGGCATGCTGCTGATCATGGCCAAGGCGGAAGGCATCGACATGGACGCCGCCATGCAGGACAAGTGGCTGCACTGGCTGGAACGCGACAGCGCGGTAATGGAGCCCGTGGCTGGTGAAAGTGACGCCAATCCATGACTACCACCATCCCCAAAATCGTGCTCGTCGTCGCGCGTGGCATGAATGGTGTCATCGGCGTGGATGGCGACCTGCCCTGGCGCTTGTCGTCGGACCTCAAGAATTTCAAGGCGATCACCTCGGGCAAGCCGATCATCATGGGGCGCAAGACCTGGGAGAGCCTGCCTCGTCGGCCCCTGCCGGGGCGGCTGAATATCGTGGTCACGCGTCAGCATGGCTATATTGCCGAAGGCGGGCATGTCGCCGGCGATCTCGGCGAGGCGATGGACGTGGCCATCATGCGCGCTGACGAGGATGGTGTCGACGAGGTTTGCGTCATCGGCGGGGCGCAGATCTATGCCGCGACGCTGGAGCGCGCGGACCGGCTCTATCTGACCGAAGTCGAGGCCGCTCCGGAGGGCGAGACCTGCCTGCCGGAGATCAACGAGGCGCAGTGGCGGGAAACCCGCCGGCAACTCCATCCGGCCGGGCCCGGTGATGATCACGCCTTCATGCTGCGTGTGCTCGACCGCGTCTGATCCGCCTCAATGGCGGGAAAGGCGGCCCAAGGGGGATGCTCTGCTGCGCCGTCCCGCCCGATTACCCTTGAACCGCAGGCCGCATACGTTCATTTAAGGCGCAACGGAAATTGAGAGGATCGATCCAGCACATGTCATGGAACGACAATCAGGGTGGAGGCGGCGGAGGCCCATGGGGCTCCGGCGGCAACAATAACAACGGGCAAAACCCCTGGG
This sequence comes from Maricaulis sp., assembly GCF_048268525.1. Classification (GTDB taxonomy): domain Bacteria; phylum Pseudomonadota; class Alphaproteobacteria; order Caulobacterales; family Maricaulaceae; genus Maricaulis. The sequence continues at coordinate 66,038 of NZ_JBLWVH010000002.1, forward strand.
GCCAGCGCCCGCAGGGTGGAGGCGGACCGGATGGTCCCGATCTCGACGAGGTTGTCCGCGACATGCAACGCAAGGTCCGCGGCATGTTCGGTGGCGGCGGTTCCGGCAAGGGCGGCTCTGGCAAGGGCGGCTCCGGCGGAGCAGGAGCCTTCGGTTTCGGACTGATCATCCTGATCATTGTCGGTGTCTGGTTTGCGAGTACCGGTTTTTACCAGGTCAATCCGAGCCAGCAGGGCGTGGTGCTTCGTTTCGGCGAATTTGCCCGCGTGACCGGTTCGGGCTTTCACTTCAAGCTTCCCGCACCGATCGAAAGCGTGATCATCGAAGATGTGACCGCAACGCGTACGATCACGATCGGGCAGGGCGCCGAAGGCCAGATGCTGACGCGCGACCAGAACATCGTCGACATCGATTTTTCGGTGCAGTGGCGTGTGATCGATGTGCGCAGCTACCTGTTCAATGTCCGTAATCCGGAAAAGGTTGTGGCCGACGTCGCCCAGAGCGCCATGCGTGAAGTCATTGGTACGTCGGATCGCGAATTCATCTTCACGGTCGGACGTGGCGAAGTTTCGCAGCGCACACGCGACCTGCTGCAGACGGTGCTGGACGAATACCAGGCCGGTATCCAGATCCTGCAGGTCAACCTGCAGACGGCGCAGGCCCCGGCCAGCGTCATTGATGCCTTCCGCGACGTGGATGCGGCCGAGCAGGATGCCGAGCAGGCGATCCTCCAGGCGACGGCCTTTGCCAACTCGACCATCCCGCAAGCCCGCGGTGAGGCGGCCCAGTTGACCCAGGCCGCAGAGGCCTACCGCGACTCGGTGATTGCCGAAGCGCAAGGCCAGGCCGACCGCTTCATTGCCATTTACGAACAGTACGCATTGGCGCCGGAAGTGACCCGTCGCCGGATGTATCTGGAAACCATGGAGCGGGTGCTCGGACGGTCCAATCTGACCATCCTGGACGGCGGAGCCGGGGCTGTGCCCTATCTGCCGCTCAACCAGCTTGATGCCCCGCGTGCCCAGTCGCGCACCCAGGCGGGAGGAAACAACTGATGATCCGCACACTTGGAATCATTATTCTCGTCGTCGGCGTTTTTGTCGGACTGCAGAGTGTCTATACGGTCAGCGAGCGTGAGCAGGCGCTGCTGGTCCGCCTTGGCGAGCCCGTTGGCGCGGTCAACGAGCCGGGCTTTGAAGATCCCGGGCTGCACTTCAAGATCCCGTTCTTCATGGACGTGGTCATGTTCGACAAGCGCAATCTGGAATTCGACATGCAGCCGGAGGAAATCCAGGCCGCCGACCAGGTTCGCCTGGTGGTCGATGCCTTCCTGCGCTATCGCATCACCAATCCGCTGCGCTTCTATCAGACCGTCACCAATGAGCGCGGCGCACAAGCCCGTCTGCGGTCCATCATGGATGACAGCCTGCGCGGCGTGATCGCCTCGATCCCGGCCAATGACGTCATCTCCGGCCAGCGCGCCGAGCTGATGGTGCGGGTCCGGAACCGGGTCGAAGAACAGGTTGCGACCCAGAATCTGGGTATCGAGGTCATCGATGTCCGCATTCTGCGCGCCGACCTGCCGCAGCAGATCGCAACGCGCGTGTTCGACCGGATGCGCTCCGAGCGTCAGCAGGAAGCGGCCCGTATCCGCGCTGAAGGTGACCAGCAGGCCACCGAGATCCGTGCCGATGCGTCACGTCAGGCGACGATCATCGTCGCCGAGGCCCGTGCGGATTCGGAACGGCTGCGCGGTGCCGGTGATGCCCGCCGGAACGAGATTTACGCCCTGGCCTATAATCGCGATGCGGAATTCTTCACCTTCTATCGGTCGATGCTGGCCTATGAGGAAGCGGTTCCCGATGGCACGCCGATCGTGATCCCGCCGGATTCGGAGTTCTTCCGTTACTTCCGGACCCAGGCCGGCGAGTAACCGTCAGCCATACAGATGACAGGGGCCCGGCTCCGCGAAAGCGGGCCGGGCCCTTTTCGTTCGAGCGAGCACGCGCGCGTGACAGGGCGGTCATTCGCATGACGATTGTGTCAGTGCGGTTGCCGCCGACCCGCGCAAGGCGGTATTCACGTTAACGGACCAGAATTTGCACACAGTCAGGTCGACGACCGGGCAACCCTTCAATACGGCGGAAATCGATGCAGCGTCTCCTTGTTCTCATTCTTCTCCTGGTGGCGACACCGGCCAGTCACGCCCATCCGGACGGGTTTGCCGACCTGGCCGAGCGCCTGTCTCCGGCCGTGGTGAACATTTCGGCCGCCCAGCGGCTCGACAGTGAGGACGGTCTGCCGGAGTTTCCCGAGGGCTCGCCTTTGGAGCGTTTCAACGACATTTTCGGCTCGGCGCCGCGGATCGCCAACTCGCTGGGCTCCGGCTTCATCATCGACGCCTCTGGCCTGGTGGTGACCAATAATCACGTCATTGACGGGGCTGACGAGGTTGAGGTGTCGCTGCCGGATGGTCGTGTCTTCCGCGCCGAGGTGGTCGGCATCGACAGCGTCACAGACCTCGCCGTGCTGCGCATGGATGTCGAAGAACCGATGCCCTTCGTGGCTTTCGGCGACAGCGATGCCGCACGCGTCGGCGACTGGGTGATAGCGATCGGCAATCCATTCGGACTGGGCGGTACGCTGACGGCGGGCGTTGTCTCGGCTCGCGGCCGCGAGGCCGGCGGACGCTATGACGACTACATCCAGACCGATGTCGCCATCAATACAGGCAATTCCGGCGGACCGCTGTTCAACATGGACGGCGAAGTGGTCGGCGTGAACACGCTGATCCTGTCGCCGACCGGTGCCAGCGTCGGCATTTCGCTCTCCATCCCCTCCAACCTGGCGAATGTCGTGGTCAACCAGCTGGTCGAGTTCGGCGAGACCCGTCGCGGCTGGCTGGGCGTGTCGGTCCAGCGCGTGACGCCGGAGCTGGCAGAGAGCTTTGAACTGGCAACGCCCTATGGCGCCATCGTCTCGCGTATCGAGGATGATGGTCCGGCGGCAGACAGCGGCATCCGGACCGGTGATCTGGTCCTGTCCTTTGACGGTCGCCGCGTGCGCGACAGCCGCTCCTTCCCGCGCATGGTCGCCGAAACCGAGATCGGCCGCGAGATCGAGCTGGAGGTCATCCGCCGGGATCGGCCGATGACGATCCGCATCACGGTCGGAACACTGGCCGAGGACAATGGCGATGGCGAGACGGCCAATTCCGCGGTCGTGGCGCCGGTGACCGGCAATGGCGATACGGTTATGGGCATGACATTCGGCACGCTCGATACCGCCTCGCGCCGTCGTTTCCGGGTCCATCCCGATGCCGAGGGCGTGCTGGTGACCGAGGTCGATCCGACGAGCGATGCCGCCGGCAAGGTGCGGCCGGGCGACGTCATCGAGGAAGTCGAGTTCACCCGTGTCGACAGTGTCGCTGCCATCCGCGAGATCGTCGACGGACAGGGCAGTGGGCCGGTGCGCTTCCAGATCAATCGTGGCGGCCAGTATGTGCTGCAATCGATCCGGTCGTGACACCCTGCCTGCTGATTGCAGGCCCGACGGCCGCCGGAAAGACCGCGCTCTCACTCGCGGCGGCCGAGAGGCTCGATGGTGAGATCATCAATGCCGACTCGATGCAGGTCTATGACGGCCTGCCGCAGATCACCGCCCAGCCGGACGCCGCCGAGCGTGCACGGGCGCCGCATCACCTGTTCGGCGCAATCGATCCGGCTGTCCGCTATTCGGTCGGCCAATGGACCAGCGATGTTCTGGCGCTGATCTCCGACTGCCGCAGCCGCGGCAAGCGGCCCATCCTTGTCGGCGGAACGGGCCTGTATTTCAACGCACTGACGCGCGGGCTGGCGCCGGTTCCCGAGATTGGTGAAGACGCCCGGACCCGCGCGGCGAGTGTCCTTGAAGATGACGGCCTGTCCGGCTTGCGAGGGGAGGCGTTGCGATTGGATCCGGTTGCGGCCAATCGTGTCGAGGCGGCCGATCGCCAGCGCCTGTTGCGGATTGTCGAGGTCGCCTACGAGACCGGCAAGCCGTTGAGCGAATTCCAGGCCGACACCGTGCCGCCGCTCTCCTCTGCCGAGTGGCAGGGCATCGTCATCGAACCCGACCGGGACGCCTTGTACCAGCGTATCGACCAGCGTTTCGAGCAGATGCTTGAGGCCGGTGCGCTTGATGAAATCGCCGCTTTCATGCGCCGTCACATTGATCCGGACCTGCCAGCGAGCAAGGCGCTCGGCGTGCCGCAGTTGGTGGCGCACTTGCGCGGAGAGCTGGCGCTGGACGAGGCCGTGGAGCTGGCCAAGCGCGACAGTCGACGTTACGCCAAGCGCCAGGGAACCTGGTTCCGAAATCAGGCGGCCAGTTGGTCGCGCATCGGCACGCTCGACCGACAGGCGGCGATCTGCGCCCTGTCCGATATCCTCGATCAGCCAGCCGGTTAGCACGCAGGCCGGTCGTGTCGCTGGACAGGCCCGACGATGATCCGCCTTATCACCCCAGCCAGCCCGGGAGCGAGTCGCGAAATGACGATTGAGATGGACGAGCCTCTTTACACGCGGGACATCGATCTCGCGCCGATCCGCAATTGCCGCCTGGCGATTGTCGGATATGGCAATCATGGCCGCTCCCATGCCCTGTGCCTGCGCGATAGCGGGGTCAGCGATATTCGCATCGCGCTGCGCGACGGTTCAGCCTCGCGCGCCAAGGCCGAGGCGGACGGGTTTGAGGTGGTTTCATTGCCGGAAGCGGCGGCCTGGGCCGATGCGATTTCCCTGCTCGCCGCCGATGAGGCGCACCGGAAGATCTGGGAAGACGCCATCCTGCCCCACCGCAAACCGGGTCAGGCCTTGATCGTCTGTCACGGGTTTTCCATCCACTATGACCTGATCCGGCCTCCCGCCGATGCCGATGTGATCCTGGCGGCTGCCAAGGGGCCGGGCGGCGCTGTGCGCGAGGAGTTCGAAAAGGGGCGGGGCCTGATCGGCTTCTGGGCCGTTCACCAGGACGCGTCGGGGCGGGCGCGGGAACTGGCACTGGCCTATCTGGCGGCGATCGGATCCGGCGAGGTCGGCATTTTCCCGACCAGTTTCCGCGAGGAAACCGTGTCTGACCTGTTTGGCGAGCAGGTCGTTCTGGTGGGGGGGCTGGTCGCCCTGGCGAAAGCCAGTTTCGAGCGACTGGTCGCGGCCGGTGTCAGCGAGCGCATGGCCTATATCGACTGCGTCCACGAGATCAAATACCTCGCCGACCTGATCCAGGCGCGCGGTATTGCCGGCATGTATGAGGCGATATCGGACACGGCGGAGTTCGGCGCCCGTCAGATCGAGGACAGGATTGCCGGTCCGGAGTTGAAGCGGGTCTTCGATGAGGCGATGGCCGATATCGAGAGCGATCGCTTTGCCCGCAAATGGGTCGAGACCCATGAAGCCGGGCGCGCGATGGTGGCCGAGCGTGCGGCCGACCGGGCCTTGCGTATCGAGACTGTCGGCGCTGAATTGCGCAACCGGATTTACGGTGCCTCGAAATAGCCAACATGCCCCGCCACCTGTAATAGACTTATTCAAACGAGAATCTCATGCGGGGGCGTGAAATGTCATTCAATCCGGTCAAAGTGCGGCGCTACGGCGAACCCAAGGAAGTTGTTGCGCGGGTCTTCGAGGAAGCTGGCGGCATTCCGACAGTCATGGAATTGCTCGATCTGAGCCGAACGCGTGTCTATGCGCTGGCGGACCCGGATTCGACCAATGAGATTTCCTACGCTCGTATCGCCAAGCTGACCGAGTCAGGCGCCACCGCCGCCGCCCAGCACCTGGCCGCGCTCGCCGGGGGCATTTTCCTGCCGATCGAGAAGGCCGACGACGCCAATTGGCTGGCTCTGGCTGGCGAGGCGAGCCGTCGCAATGCCCGCAATATTTCCGCGATCATGGAAAGCCTGAGCGAGACCGAGAAGTCGCCCGGTCGCATCGACCAGGATGAAGCGCGCGATATTCTCAAGGTGCTCGACGAACAATTGGGCGTTCTCGCCATCCAGCGCGCGAAACTGGCCGCCATCGCGTCCGGTGAAGCGGTCGACATGGCCGGGCATCCGGTCGCCGATGAAAACGGCGCTGCGTGATTGCCCGTTGTGCAAAGCGTGCTTAGTTAGGCGGTCTGCTGCTTCGACCGGGCTCGCCTTGCAATGAACCGACTGACTGATTTTTTCCTGAGAATGGACGCACGCGCTGCCCGGGCCGTGATCGTTTCGGTCGGGCTGTTTGTTGTCGTGGCGCTGGTCTTTTTGCTGGGCCGGTTTGTGCTCGAGGTCGAGCCGGGCGAGGCCGGCAGCTGGTTCGAGGCGTCGGCCAGCCAGTGGTACGCCCTGCCGCTGACAATCCTGACCTTCACCGCGCTGTCATTCCTGGGCGCCCCGCAGTTCGGACTGATGGCCGCCGCGCTGGTTGCTTTCGGCCCGACGACCGGTGCGATCTATGCCTTTGTCGCGACGCAATGTTCGGCAGCCGTGAATTATACCGTTGGCCGCTATTTCGGTGCCGACATCTTCAAGCGCTATGCCGGCGACTGGGCCAACCGGATATCCGATTTCATCGGCCGCAACGGATTGCTGGCATCGATGATCGTCAGGTGGGTGCCGTCAGGTCCATTCATCGTGGTCAATATGGGGTTCGGTGTGGCACGCACGCCCTATTGGGCCTTTGCGCTCGGGACAGCGCTCGGTTCGGCGCCGAAGATCTTCATCGTGGCGCTGATGGGAGAGAGCATCCGCTCGATGCTGACCGAGGGCAATGTCCTGCTTGGTATCGCCTTCGCAGCGGCGGCCTTCGCCTGGATTGGCATCATGCTGCTTGCGCGGATCTGGTTGCGGCGCAATCGCGTGCCTGCCGGGTCGGATGATAACGGAGCCGGTGAAAACCGCTAAACTGGCGCCGTCGCCGCTAAATCCGACTGTTGCGGCTGCGACTGACACGCACCTGTCCGGTTTCAGCGTGAATCCCCGTCCGGCCCTTGCAATCTTGCGCGGAGCATCGCACAACGAAAACAGTTGCACCGCGGCTTTGCCGCCACACATTTTGAGACTCAGCGCCCCCATGCTCAACAGCCTTTTCGGTTTGCTCTCTGCGGATATCGCCATCGACCTGGGAACCGCAAACACGCTCGTCTATGTGAAAGGGCGCGGTGTCGTGCTCAACGAGCCGTCCGTCGTTGCCTACAAGGTCGAAAAAGGCCGCAAACATGTGCAGGCCGTCGGTGCGGAAGCCAAGTTGATGCTCGGCAAGACGCCCGGCAATGTTGAGGCGATCCGGCCGATGCGCGATGGCGTCATCGCCGACTTCGACGTCGCCGAGGAAATGATCAAGCATTTCATCCAGAAAGTGCATAACCGCCGGGCCATGGTCAGCCCGCAAGTGGTGATCTGCGTGCCCTCTGGAGCGACCGCCGTTGAGTGCCGAGCCATTCACGAAAGTGCTCTCGGCGCCGGCGCCCGCAAGGTCTATCTGATTGACGAGCCGATGGCTGCTGCCGTCGGAGCCGGCCTGCCGATCGACGAGCCGACCGGCTCGATGATTGTCGATATCGGTGGTGGCACCACCGAAGTCGCCGTCATGTCGCTGTCCGGTATCGTCTATTCGCGGTCGGTCCGCGTCGGTGGCGACAAGATGGACGAAGCGATCATCAACTATATCCGCCGTTCCGCGAACCTCCTGATCGGCGAAACCTCTGCCGAGCGGATCAAGAAGGAAATCGGTTCCGCCATGCCGCCGGTGAAGGGCGAGGGCCTGTCGCTGAACATCAAGGGCCGCGACCTGATGAACGGCGTCCCGCGCGAGATCGCGGTGACGGAAGCCATGATCGCCGACAGCCTGTCCGAGCCGGTTGAGCAGATCGTCGAGGCGGTCAAGCAGGCCCTTGAGGCGACCCCGCCGGAACTGGCGGCCGACATTGTCGACAAGGGCATTGTACTGACCGGTGGCGGGGCCCTGCTGCGCAATCTCGATACCGAGCTGCGCGAACGGACCGGCCTGCCCGTGAGCCTGGCCGATGAGGCCCTGTCCTGCGTGGTGCTGGGCTGTGGCAAGGCGGTGGAAGACCTTCGGATCTGGCGTCCCATTCTCTCCGAAGCTGTGTAATCTCCACCAACGCAACGGGGGAGAAGGAGTGAGGCGTTGGCGTCGCGACGCTCAACACGACAGGATGGTGAGCACGGCGTACGCTTTTCGCGGACGCTGTTCATTGCGCTTCTTGTCGTTTCCGGCGCCCTGATCGCCTTCGACCGACCTGCTTCCAGATCCGCACCCTTCGCGAGTTTTCGCGCCGGTTTCACAGATGTGTCCGCTCCCCTGCTCGATCTCGCCGCCCAGCCCCTGCGCGGGATCAAGAATATTGGCCCGTACTGGCGCCGACAGGGTGAACTTGCCGAGGAAAACGCCCGGCTGCGCCAGCAATTGATCGAGGCGCGCTACTGGGAAGACCTCGCCTATCGCCAGCGAGACCGTATCGAGGTCTATGAAGAAGCGCTGGATGTTGAAAGCGCCGCGATCGAAGACCGGATCGGAGCCTGGACCGTGGCTGATCCGCGCGGCCCCTTCGTCCACGCCCGCCTGATTGGCCGGGGCAGCGAGTCCGGCATCAGCGACGGTTACCCGGTGATCAACCTGTATGGGCTTGTCGGCCGGGTCTATGAAACCGGTCGCCGGTCTGCCCGGGTGCTTCTGCTCACCGACCTCAACTCGCGCGTTCCGGTCATGGCCGACCGCTCGAACGCCCGGGCCATCCTGGTCGGCGACAATTCGGAGTTTCCGCGACTGGACTATGTCGGTCGAGCGCCGGACATCGAGCCCGGTGACCGCATCGTTTCATCCGGCGATGACGGCGTCCTGCCGCGCGGCCTGCCGATCGGCGAGGCGGTGGCGACGCGTGAGGGGGGCTGGCGTGTGCGGCTGTATTCCGATCAGGCCCCGGTCGATTTCGTCTGGGTCTGGCCCTATCGCCGCGTGACACCGCCCGATCTGGAGATCGAGGACGATGCAGCCGGGCTCGCAGCCTCGGTTGATGGCGGCGCCGCGCCTGTCCCGGCGCCCGATACGCCCGGCGATGACGCCGGGGTTGAAGGCGTGGCGAGTGACGAAGACGCGCTGGAGGGTGGCCGATGAGAAAGCCGACCGACCGCAATTCGCCCTGGCTTGCTGCAACCGGCTGCATCCTCTCGGTGTTGGTCGCCCTGATTGTCCAGGCTTCGCCGACGCGGCTGGTTGACGGGCTCACCATCATGCCGAGCTGGACCTTGATGGCGATTTTCCTGTGGTCCGGTGTGCGGCCGCAATTCATGCCGCCGATTGCCGTATTCGCGATCGGCCTGACGCAGGACCTTCTGACCGGCGCTCCGATGGGTGTGTGGGCCCTGTCCTACCTCGTTTCGATTTCGGTCTTTCGCTTTCGCGGCGAAGACGGGATGCCGCGTGACCTGCCTCCGATCCTGCTGCGGTTTGGCGCCACCTTGTTGCTGGCCCATGCCATCGCCTTTGCGGCCGGCAGTTTTGCGCTGGAACAGATGGCGGATTTCCAGCCCTTGGCGATCGAGATCCTGGCCTCCATTCTGATGTTCCCCCTGCCGGCCTATCTGGTATTGCGGCGCCGCCGCTCCCGCAGTTCCGGCTTTATCGGGGGGTGATGACAGGATTTCATGCGCGCTGACCGACAGGAACAGGATCTGAAATTCACCCGACGGGCTCTGCTGATGGCGGGGGCGGGCGGGCTCGCATTCATGGGGCTGGGCGCGCGCCTGTATTCGCTGCAGGTGCTGGAGACCGAGCGCTACCGGCTGATGTCCGAAGACAATCAGTTCAATTTCAATCTGCTGCCGCCGTCGCGGGGGCGTGTCCTGGATCGCTTCGGTGTCGCCGTGGCCGATAATCGCGACAGCTACCGTGTGCTGTTGGTACCCGAGCAGGCCGGCGATGTCGCGTCGGCCCTCGATCGGCTTCAGCCATTCCTGCCGCTGAGTGATCACGAGCGTGAGCGGATCCTTCGCACGGCCCGCAGTCAGCGCAGTTTTCACGCCATCACCGTGGCAGATGACCTCGACTGGCACACCTTCGCCTCGATCAATCTCAATGCGCCCGACCTGGCCGGTGTGACGCCGGATGTCGGCGAGGTCAGATCCTACGCCTTCGGGCCGTCCTTCGCCCATGTGATCGGCTATGTGCAGCCGCCCAATGACGAGGATATCGCCAATAATCCGCGTGATGCCGAGCGATTGTTGCGACATCCCGGTTTTCGGGTCGGCAAGACCGGGGTCGAGGTGGCGCGCGAGTTGGATTTGCGCGGTCAGGCGGGGGCGCTGAAGATTGAAGTCAATGCCCGCGGCCGTGTCATCCGCGAACTGCCGGAACAATCGACCGAGCCGGTCTCGGGCCGGGATGTCGTGCTGACCCTGGATGCCGATATCCAGCGCTACGCCCATGAGCGCCTCGGCCAGGAAAGCGCGTCGGCTGTCGTGATGGATGTCAATACCGGCGAATTGATCGCCATGGTTTCGACGCCCAGTTTTGATCCTAACCTGTTTGTGGGCGGAATCTCGACCGCTGATTATGCCGCCTTGCGCGAGAATGATCACAATCCGCTGTTCCAGAAATCGATCCAGGGGACCTATCCGCCGGGCTCGACCTTCAAGGCCGTGGTCGCCGCCGCAGCGCTGGAACATGATGTCATACCTCCGACCGAGCGGATCAACTGCACCGGGTCCGTGCGCCTGGGGAATCGTGAATTCCACTGCTGGCGTCGTCGCGGTCACGGGCCGGTCAATCTGCGCGATGCGGTCAAGACATCGTGCGATATCTATTTCTACCAGGTCGCCGAACGTCTCGGAATTGACCGCCTGCACGCCATGGCGACCCGTTTTGGTATTGGCGAGCAATTCGATATCGGTGTTGCCGGTGTCCGCCGCGGGACCATGCCCAATCCGGCCTGGAAGCGGGCCCGTTATGATCAGGGTTGGTCGACGGGCGATACCTACAATACCGGCATCGGACAGGGCTATGTCACCGCTTCGCCCCTGCAGCTGGCGGTGATGACGGCGCGGGTGGCCTCTGGGCGGGCGGTTTCACCCAGCCTTTATCGCAACGCGATGATGCCGCCGGCGCCGCATATCGGTATCAGCGATGCGGCCCTGGCCAGTGTGCGGGACGGCTTGCGGGCTGTCGTCGAAGAACCGGGTGGAACCTCATACTCGCTGGGTGGCCTGGGGCTCGGCGATATCGAGATGGCGGGCAAGACCGGCACTGCCCAAGTATACTCCATCACCGCGGCCGAGCGCGAGAGCGGGGTCAGGGAGCAGGAAGACCTGCCCTGGCGCCTGCGCGACCACGGCCTGTTCATGTGCTATGCGCCCGCCGACCGGCCCAAATATGCCTGTGTCGTCGTGGTGGAGCACGGTGGCGGGTCATCCGCTGCGACCCGTCCGGCGCGCGATATCCTTCAGCGTGTCGTGGCCCGCGATCCGTCCAGCCGTGCCGGCGTCTTCGCCGATGTCGGCAATGCCCGGTCCGGAGGCGCCTGATGGCGGTTTTTCGAGAAAGCGTCCCGCGCGACCTGCCGGACAAGATGATGGAACTCAACTGGACGCTGGTCCTGTTGCTGGTCCTGCTCGGCGCCGCCGGTGTCGGCATGCTGTACTCGGTCGGCGGTGGCAGCTGGGAGCCCTGGGCGATCAATCATGCCATCCGCTTTGCGCTCGGCTTTGCCGGCATGATCGTGATCGCGATGTTCCCGCCGCGCTTCTGGATGGGGCTGGCCTATCCGGTCTATGTCGGGGCGCTGATCCTGCTTGTGCTGGTCGAGATCGGCGGTGTGACCATCAATGGCGCCCAGCGCTGGGTCGACCTCGGACCGATCCGGCTGCAGCCCGCGGAGATCATGAAGCTGGCCCTGGTGCTGGCGCTGGCCCGTTACTACCACGATCTGCCTGACGACAAGGTCACCACGATTTCGGGCCTGTTACCGCCGCTGTTGATCATCGGGCTGCCGGCAGCGCTGATCGTCAGTCAGCCGGACCTCGGAACCACGCTTCTCCTGGCGGCGACCGGCGTCATGGTCATCTTCATGGCCGGTTTGAGTTGGTGGTTCATCCTGGTGGTCGCCGGGTTGGGACTGGCCGCGGTGATCGGCGTCGGGATCTACGGCCTGGAGAACATCCTGGCCGAATACCAGATGGACCGGGTGCATGCGTTTCTGAACCCGGACTTTGATCCACTCGGCATCAATTACCACCCCAATCAGGCGATGATCACGCTGGGATCGGGAGGCATGACCGGGAAGGGCTTTCTGGAAGGCACCCAGTCCAAGCTTGGCTATCTGCCGGAGATGCAGACCGACTATATCTTCACCGCGCTGGGTGAGGAATTCGGGTTTGTCGGAGGCATTGCGGTTCTGGCCGTCAACGCGCTGATCATGGCCCAGGGCGTGATCATTGCCATCAGCTGCAAGAGCCCGTTCCTGCGGCTGATGACGATCGGGATCATCACCACCTACGCCTCATATGTCTTCATCAATATCGGCATGGTGTCGCGCCTGTTGCCCGTGGTCGGAGTGCCTCTGCCGCTGATTTCCTATGGCGGGACCGTTGTGCTGGCAGTCATGGCCGGGTTCGGTCTGATCCTGGGCGCCCATATCCATCGCAATGCCGAGCCGGCGCGCGGGGCCGGGCTGTTCGGCTGACACCGCAGTGCAGCAACGTCGCGCGCTTGACCGGAAAGTCCGGTTGGGGAAGTGTGCGCGGCAATTCAGTAAGGGGTGGACGCGCCATCGCGTTCAGTTTCAGGGGAGAATCTCATGGCGGCAGCACCAGCCGGTCAGCACGCGCATTGGTCATCGCGCTTCGCATTCATTCTTGCCGCGGTTGGTTCCGCGGTCGGCCTCGGCAATCTCTGGCGTTTCCCGTTCCAGACGGGCGATAATGGCGGTTCGGCTTTCGTGCTGATCTATATCGGCTGTGTCGCCCTGTTCGCACTTCCGGTCCTGATGGCGGAAATCGCCATCGGCCGACACGCCCAGCAATCGGCCATCTCCTCGACCCGCAAAATGGCCCAGGAAGCCGGCAAGTCCGCCAATTGGGCGATTGTCGGTTGGGTCTGTACGGCGGGTGGTTTCCTGATCCTGACCACTTATTCGGTGATCGCTGGCCAGGTCATGGCCTATTCGGCGTCCGGCTTTGTTGGCGGTTTCTCGCAGCCCGACGGTGCCAATCTCTTCTACCAGGGCGAGTTCACGCAACTGGCCTGGCATGCCGGCTTCATGATCATCACCGTGCTGATCGTGGCGCGGGGCCTGAAAGGCGGGATCGAGCAGGTCGCAACCTTCCTCATGCCGCTCTTCTTCGTCATGTTGATCGGCCTGACCATTTATTCGCTGGCCACCGGTGCGGCTGCAGAAGCGGTTGCTTACCTGTTCACGCCAGACTTTTCCGCGGTGACCGGACAGACATTCGTGGCCGCGCTCGGCCAGGCCTTCTTCTCGGTTTCTGTCGCCTCGGCCATCATGATCACTTATGGCTCCTACCTGTCCAAGGACACCAATATCGGCTCGTCCTCGATCATGATCGCTTCGGCCGATACGCTGGTCGCGCTGATCGCCGGTTTGATGATCTTCCCGATCGTCTTCATGGTCGGGATCGACCCGGCCGCAGGTCTGGGCCTGATCTTCACCGCCTTGCCGGCCGTGTTCGCCGACATGCCAGCGGGCAATATCATCGGTGGTGCCTTCTTCGCACTGGCCTTTATTGCCGCGATCACATCCTCGATTTCGCTGCTGGAAGGAACCGTGGCCTTTCTGGAAGAAAATACCTCCTTCTCGCGGGCAACATCGGCCTGGCTGCTCGGCTTCTTCGCCTTCATGATCGGCGCTGGTGCCGTGTGGTCGGCGGATTTTGGCGGCCTTTTTGTGGACTGGCTGTCCGGCAGCTTCCTGCTTCCGCTCGGCGGTCTGCTCGTCGCAGTCTTTGCCGGCTGGGTCATTCCCCGCTCGCTGATGCGCGAAGAGATGAGCCATGCCTCGAACGGCCTGTTCGCCTTCTTCCACTTCTGCGTGAAGTTCATCGTGCCGCCGGCAATCGGCTTCATCCTGCTGCTGGGCCTGGATGCCAAGTTCAACAGCGGCAATATCGGTTCGCTGCTCGGCCTCGGCTAGGCGAACTTGTCGGCAAAGGCGTCGGTCGCGCGTCCCAGCGCGTCGACCCCGCCCGGCCCGCCGGCTGCATGGCCGGCATCGCCAATCATGTGGAGCCTCGCTCGCGGCCAAGCCCGGGCGAGGCTCCATGCCGTTTGGGGCGGGGTCACGACGTCATAGCGTCCCTGCACGATCACGCCGGGCAGATGGTTGTAGCGCTCGGCATCTTCGATCAGCTCGCCATCGCGCTGGAAGAAGCCCTTGTGGAAGAAATAGTGGCTCTCCAGCCGGGCGAGGGCGTCCGAGCGGACCGGGTCGGCCAGCGGAGCCGACGGGTCGCCGGTCATCGAGATCAGGGCGCTCTCCCAGCGTGCCCAGGCCAGGGCATCCGGCCGGCGTCTGATGATGTCCGATTCGGCGAGGCGTTCGTAATAGGCGCGGATGATGTCGCCGCGCTCCTCCGGGCTCAACGGATCGACGAGGCGTTCCCAGGCGTCCGGGAACAACATGTTGGCGCCGTCCTTGTAGAACCAGTCCAACTCGCGCTGGGAACAGGTGAAGATGCCGCGCAGGATCAGGCCGATGCAGCGGTCCGGATGGGCGCGGGCATAGGCGAGGGCGAGTGTCGCCCCCCAGGAGCCGCCGAAGACGACCCACTTGTCGATCCCCATCACCTCGCGGATGCGCTCGATATCGTCGATCAGGTCCTGCGTTGTGTTGTGTTCCAGCCCGCCATGCGGCGTCGAGCGACCACAACCCCGCTGGTCGAACAGGATGACGCGATAGCGCCGCGGGTCGAAAAATCGCCGCAACGCAGGAGACACGCCGCCTCCGGGACCACCATGCAGGGTCACGACCGGCAGGCCATCGGGCCGGCCGCATTCCTCGATATAGAGGTCGTGTCCGTTGCCGACCGCCAATCGCGAGGCCCGCAAGGGCCGGATCGGCGGGTAGAGCAGGCGGCGTGAATAGGAAGCGTCCATGCCGAATACTGTGCCGTTAGCCAGTCATAAACACAATAAACCATAGCCTAGCGCCACTTCACCCTATATCGTAAATGACGGTTTGGGCTGACTAATGATCCTGGGAAACACTGTGTGATGATCGCATTTGGGCGAGCTGTGCTAGCCATTTGTTTTTGCAGCCTTGCATCGGCCTGCGCCAGTGCGCCGATTTCGATCGCCGGGTCCAGTTTTGCCGCCCCGGATACCCCGGCATCTGCCGCCCATCGCGAGCTTGAAGACGCCGTCGACAATTTCAACGATGATCTGGGCGTGCGCGGTCTAATCCGCGAAGCCAGCTCGATGGATCCGGCAATGCGCTGGATGAACCAGCTCGCCGGTCAGGTGGACGGCGATGAGCCGGACGCGCTGACCGTCTATCTCGACACTCAATCGATCATGCTGACCGATGCCGGCGCACCGGACCGGGTCCGGGCCGACATTGTCCATGTCTGGCAGGGTGCAGCCGGGATTGATGCCGCATCGCGCGCCTTGCTGGACACCGTGATCGGTCTGTCCCGCAATGACGTGACCAATGCGCTGGGTTCGGTCGAGCATGCGATGGCCAACGCCCAGACCGCCCAGTCGGTAATCGAAGCCGTCATTCTGGAGATGACGTCCCATCATGATGCCGATGCGCTGGCTGGCTTGCGGGTGGAACGTGACCTTCTGGCCCTGCGCATCAATGACCTGCGCGACCGGGCCGACGAGCTTGCCGAGTTGCGCCGTCAGATGCGCAACCCGTCGATTTCCTGATGATCCATCCTGATGAGGTAAAGGGCTTCCTCGACCCCGGGGAAGGGCAGGCGCTGGCGCAGCTCGCCGCCGAGGCCGGACGACTGGGGCCGGTGCTGGAGATCGGCTCCTATTGCGGCAAGTCGGCGCTCTATCTGGGGCCGGCGGCCCGCGAGGCGGGAACCGTCCTCTATACGCTCGACCATCACCGCGGCTCCGAAGAGCACCAGCCGGGTGAGGAATATCACGACCCCGAGCTGTACAACGCCAAGCTGGGCGCCGTCGAAACCCTGCCGGCCCTGCGCGAGACATTGTTCCGCGGTGAGCTGGAAGACTGCGTGATTCCGCTGGTCGGTCGCTCGGCCGTCATTGCCGCCAACTGGACCACACCGCTCGGGATGGTCTTCATCGATGGCGGGCATTCGATGGAGGCGGCGCTGGCGGATTATCGCGGCTGGGCCGGCCGCGTTGTCGCCGGCGGCATCCTCGCCATCCACGACGTTTTCCCCAATCCGGAAGATGGTGGTCGTCCGCCTTACGAGATATGGAAGCTGGCTTGTGCCTCCGGCCTGTTCGAACCGGTCAGGCGTACAGGAACGCTGGAAGTTTTGCGGCGGCTTTAGTCGCCGGATACTCAGGCAGGTGGTTTTTGACCAGCAGATCGCTGCCCCGGGTCAGGCTTTCGATCGCATCGGCCGCCATGATCAGCGCGCCTGATGTCCAGGAGGGGCGCTCGCGCGGCCAGATGATCGACTCCTCGAACTGCCAGCCCATCCAGTATCCGCCGTCGCGGGCGACAAGCGGCGCCAGATTGGCAATCAGTTCCTGGGCCTGCCGCGTCTGGCCGACGGCCTGACAGGCGAGGGCCAGCTCGGCGGTTTCCGCGGCGGTGACCCAGGGCTGGTCCGAGACGCAGCGGCAGCCGAGGCCCGGCTCGACGAACTCGGCCCAACGGGCATAGAGGCGAGCGCGCCCGATTTCGGTCGGCAGGACGCCGGCGAGGACCGGATAGTACCAGTCCATGGCAAAGCCGCGCCGGTCCGTGCCCTTGCGGTCGAAACGGGCATCATTCTCGCGCAGCGTGGCGCCGATACGCCGGCGGGCTTGGATCCAGGCATCGACCGGTTTGCCCAGTCGCCGGCCGATCAGGCAGGCGCATTCCAGCGCCTTGTACAGGCTCGCATTGCCAGCGCGCAGGCTGTCGATCTCGGTCAGCGTCTGCTCGTCGCCGCGGGCCCGCCACACCACATCGCCGTGCGGGGTCTGGTGCTCGAGGATAAAGCCCATCGCCGCTTCGACCATCGGCCAGTATCGCGGCAGGGTGTCGAGTGCGTTCAGTGCCGAAAGGCTGCGCAGGACAGTGACCGCGACATAGCCGGTGAAATTGGTATCGCGGGCTGTTTTCGGTGTCCCGGGCACGAGATGCCGATTGGCGTCATCGAGTGGAACCGAGGCGCCAAGATCGCCTGTCCATCCGCCATCGGCTTCCTGGCGATCCATGAGCGCGGTGAGCGCTTGTCGCGTTTCTGCCTCGCGACCGGCAATCGCCAGCCCCATGGTTGCTTCGCCATGATTCCAGGCATCCCAGACGCCGGCCTCGATCCACGGGATGGTGCCATCGCTCCGTTGCAGGGCGGTGATGTGGTCGGCGCAGGCCTTGATGTCGACGGATTGGCTCATCAGCTCGTCTTCCTGAAATACATCACGACTGATTTGCCCAGGACCGGATCAAGGACCCATTCCATAGCCCGTGTCAGCCAGGGGCGCTTGATCAGGTCCCACTCCAGGAAGCGGCGGTAAAGTGCGACGAGGCGGTTGTCTTCCTGCGTCTCCCAGAACGCGCAGCGCAGCCACCAATAGGGGCTGTGCAGGGCGTGGGCCCAGTGGCGGCGGAAACGCCGGAAGCCCTGTTTCTCGACATCATGCCGGAACGCATCGGGTTTGAAGATGCGAACATGGCCGCCCGGTGAGTTCTGATAACCGAAAGACAGCCACCAGCAGATCGCTTCGGGCCAGTAGCGGGGCACGGAGGCGGCAAAGATGCCGTCCGGTTTGAGCACACGCCTGATTTCGGTCAGAAACCGTTCTGGATCGGGCACGTGCTCCAGGACTTCCGAGCAGATCACCCGGTCGAATGTGTTGTCGGGGAAGGGAAGCTGTTCCCCTGTTCCCGTCGTCAGGACCGCGCTGCGCAAGTCCGAGGTGGGCTCGGGCGGAGGCAGTTCGAAGAACTTGTCGAGCGCGATGCAGACGTCTTCATAACTCAGGTCCAGCCCGACTGCCGTGACCGGTGTCTCGTCCCAGTAGAGACCGTGCAGATGCCGGCCCTGGCCGCAGCCCAGGTCGAGGACACGCATGCCGGGCTCCAGCGCCAGGCTTTCGATCTGGATGGTTTGCATCGATCAGGTCCTGCCCTGTTCCGCGAGGGCTTCGACATAGAGATGGGACGCCGCAAGGGCATGCTTGGACCAGCAGAACTCGCGGCGGGCTCGGTCTGCCGCCTTTTCACCCAGGCGTGCGGCGGCTTCCGGGCTGTCGAGCAGGCGGGCAATGTTCCTCGCCATGGCGTCAGCGTCTCCGGCGGGCGAGACCAGACCGGCATCACCGACCACCTCGGGCAGGGCGCCGCCATCGCTGGCAACCACGGCCGCGCCGCAGGCCATGGCCTCGGCGGCCGGAAAGCCGAACCCTTCGAAGCGGGCCGGGCAGGCAACGATATGGGCGCGGCGGTAAAGGTCCGCGACTTCATCCCGGCTGAGGTCGGAGGAGGTCGTTACGCGGTCGGACAGCCCGTGCGCCGCGAGCATGCGCTTGGCCGGACCGTCGCGCAGCGTGCCGATGATATGCAGGCGGGCCGCCGGCCGGGCCGCTGCGACACGGCCGAGCGCTTCGATGAGAACGTCCAGCCCCTTGATCGGAACATCGGCGCTGGCCGTGGTCACGATGAGCCCGGTCTCCCGCTGAACCGACGGGGCCGGCCGGAAGATGTCGTGGTCAAGGCCATTAAAGGCGACGCGGACCCGGTCGGCATCGACCCCGTATCGCTCGGCATGGGTCCGGCGTGCGGCGTCCGAGACGGCCAGGTGTCGTGGCAGGGCACGGGCCGTCTTTGCCTGCATGCCGATGAAGCGATACCAGCGCCGGGTCAGCAGGCGTTCCCACCATTTGCGACCGGCAGCGATGGCGTAGTCGCGATCAATGGCGATCGGGTGGTGCAGGGTTGTGATGACCGGAATGCGCGCATTGATGCGAACCATCGGTGTCGAGAGCGTCTGGTTGTCGTGGACGACATCGAACTCTCCTGCATGCCGTGCCAGGAAACGGTCGAGGCGGCGGCCAAACGCGTACAGCTCGCCAAAGGCACCGGAATTGTGAGCCAGCCATTCCGACAGGTCGGCCCAGGATTTCAGATAACGCGGCCGGAAGGCCAGGAAGGCATTGTCCTCGGCGAACAGGTCGAGTGAGGGCAGTTCGTACAGGGGGATGCCGTCGTCGAGGTCGGGGTAGGGCGGCCCGGACGCTACCGAAACCTTGTGGCCCAGGGCCGTCAGCGCTCGCGTGAGTTCGCGCAGATAGACCCCCTGTCCGCCAACATGGGGGTGCGAACGGTAGCCGGTGACGAGAACACGCAGCGGTCGAACCGGCGTGACGTCACTCTCCTTTTCCATCCTTGTGGAAACAAGGCTATGTCCGTCCATGATGCGTGATTCCGGCGGTGGCAATTGAGTGGCGAACCTATAGAAGTGAACATTGTTCGCCAAGCCGGTCTTGTCGCGGAATTGCGGCAATGCGGCGATGCAGGTTGCGGCAGGATAATGTGGTGCCGGAGCGACAGGATCGAGTGATGGTCAAACCGACAGCCCTGCGCTTTGCCACCTATTACGGTGCCTTCTATCTGATGTTCGGGGCCTTCCTGCCGTATTTCCCGCGCTGGCTGGACGGGCGAGGCCTGTCACCGGAATGGATCGGCTGGATCCTGGCCGCCGGCATGATCGGGCGGACGCTGGTGTCGCCGATCGGCGCGCGCTGGGCCGATCGTGCCGTGCGGCACCGCGATCCGATCCTTGCCTTCGCCATCGGTAGCGTCATCGTCTTCGCGCTTCATATTCCCGTATCGACACCGTGGATCCTGCTCGTCCTGTCTTTTGCGGCCGGGGCCCTGGTCTTTGGCCAGATTCCGGTCACGGACGCGTTCGCCATGCGGGCCGCGCGGGATCATGCCTTTGAATTCG
Source organism: Maricaulis sp. (assembly GCF_048268525.1). Classification (GTDB taxonomy): domain Bacteria; phylum Pseudomonadota; class Alphaproteobacteria; order Caulobacterales; family Maricaulaceae; genus Maricaulis. The sequence goes on from NZ_JBLWVH010000002.1 coordinate 86,169, forward strand.
GCCCGGTGAGGGCTTTTGGTTCAGGGCTGTTCATCATCGCCAATTTCAGCGCCGGGGCATTGATCGACCGACTGGGCACGGAGAGCGTGCTGGCCTGGATAATCATCGCCGGCGGCCTCATGGCGCTCGCAGCGGCCTGGTTGCCCCCGGGGCATCGTCCCTCGGCCCATATTCCTCGACCTGACGAGTGGGCGCGGTTGGGCCGCATGCTGGCTGGTCCGCTCGGCCTCGCCCTGGCAGCGTCGGCCCTGATCCAGGCCGGCCACGGATTTTACTATGTCGTTTCGGCCAATGCCTGGACCGCCCAGGGGATCAGCGGTGCGATGGTGGGAGCACTCTGGGCGTTTGCGGTCGCGTTCGAGATTGTCTTCCTTTCGCTGTCCGGTCGCGGTTGGCTGGGGCGACTGAGTCCGGCGAACCTGATGATCATCGGGGCGCTGGCCTCATTGCTGCGCTGGGGGCTCACCGCCCTGTCGCCACCCCTGTGGGCCCTCTTCCCGTTGCAGGCGCTGCATGCCCTGACCTTCGCGGCGACCTATGTCGGCTTTTTGCGGTTTACCGCGAATGACATGCCGGACGACCAAACGGCGCTTTCACAGGGACTCAATTCGGCCCTGTCCGGCGGCATTGTACTGGCCGCGGTATCGACCTTGTCCGGTTATGCCTATGCGCAGTATGGCGTTGGCGGCTTTGCATTCATGATGGTGCCGGGCCTGTTGGGGTTGGCTGCAGCCGTCCTGTTGCGTCGTGTTTCTTTACTCCCGCGCCGGGAAAATATCGATTAGGATCGAAGCGATGAGGGGTATGCGGGACGAATCGTCAGCGAGAGCGGAGCTGGTTGTGCGCGAGGAAGGCGAGCGCACGATCCTTGAGCCCCATGGCGACTGGGTCATCGATACGATCGGCCGCCATGACAATGCCATTCGTGCCGTCGAGGCCAGCGCCGACCCGTGCAGTATCGTCGTGGATGTCAGTCATCTGGGACGTGTCGATACAGCGGGCGCCTATTTGCTGGGTCGCGCAACCCGCAAGTGCCCCACGCCAGATGCGGATTTCCATTTTGTCGGCCAACATCGCACGGTCAGGCGTCTGATCGAGGAAGTCCGGATGCGGACCCAGATCTGCGGTCCGGACGAGGAGCCGACCTTCGGTTTCATAAAGGCGCTCGCGAGGCTCGGGGCGGGGATTGAAGTCGCCTATCAGGAAGCTGTCGACACCTTCGCCTTCTTTGGCCGGACGCTGACCACCGGGTTGAGCTGTTTCTTCCAGCCGTGGCGGTTCCGCCTGACGCCAACGGTGTGGGCGATGGAAGAGGTTGGCGTGAACGCGCTGCCCATCGTCGCCACGCTCACCTTCTTCATTGGAGCGGTGGTCGCCTTCATGGGGGCGACCCTGCTGCAGAGTTTCGGCGCGTCCGTGTTCACAGTCGATCTGGTGGGCCTGTCGATCCTGCGCGAGTTCGGCGTGTTGATCACGGCGATCATGCTGGCGGCCCGTTCTGACAGTGCCTTCACGGCCTCGATCGGGGCGATGAAGATGCAGCAGGAAGTCGATGCCATGCGTGTGCTCGGCCTCGACCCTTACGAAGCGCTGGTGCTGCCCCGGGTCGTCGCCTGTGTCCTCATGGCGCCGCTCCTGACGTTCGGCGCAATGGTCGCCGGCATTTTCGGTGGCATGTTGGTGACCTGGTCCGCACAGGACATTTCGCCGGCGCTGTTCTTTACCCGCCTGCATTCCGAGATCGACATCAGCCATTTCTGGGTCGGCATGTCCAAGGCGCCGGTCTTCGGCATGGTGGTCGCGATTATCGGTTGTCGTCAGGGCATGCAGGTGCAGGGCGATGTCGAGTCGCTCGGTCGGCGCGTGACAGCTTCTGTGGTCCAGTCGATCTTTGCCATCATCGTGCTCGAGGCCCTGTTTGCGATGATGTATCTGGAGCTGGGGATTTGACCGACGACATCCTCATCTCTGTGCGCAACCTGCGCAGCGCTTTTGGTCGCCATGTGGTCCATGAACATCTGGACCTGGACGTCCGTCGCGGCGAAATCCTCGGCATTGTTGGCGGATCGGGCACCGGCAAGACCGTTTTGCTGAACACGATTCTCGGACTCAAACATCCGGAGGGCGGTGAGATCCGTCTCAACGGGCAACGCCTGGCCGAGATGTCGGCTCGCGAGCGGCGCCGGATTGACAGCCGGTTGGGCGTCTTGTTCCAGAACGGGGCCCTGTTCACCTCGCTGTCGGTTCTTGAAAACGTCATGGCGCCGCTGCGAGAGCATATCGACATGTCGATCCCCCTGATGGAGGAGATCGCCGGCATGAAGATCGGTCTCGCCGGGCTCGACCCCAGTGCCGCTGACCGCTTCCCGTCGGAATTGTCCGGCGGCATGCGCAAGCGCGCGGCTCTGGCCCGGGCGCTGGCGCTGGACCCGGAGATCCTGTTCCTCGACGAACCCACCGCCGGCCTCGACCCGATCGGTGCGGCCGCCTTCGACAATCTTATCCGGGAATTGTCTGACGCGCTGGGGCTGACTGTGGTCATGATCACACACGACCTCGACAGTCTGTACGCGATTTGCGACCGGGTGGCGGTTTTGGCCGACAAGCGGGTTGAAGCTGTGGCACCAATCAGGGAGTTGTTGGCCAATCCGCACCCCTGGATCCAGGAATATTTCCACGGACCGCGCGGACGCGCCGCGCTGGCCGGCAAGGAGAGTTAGACATGGAAACCAAAGCCCATCACGCCCTGGTCGGCCTGTTTGCCGTCCTGCTCCTGGCGGCCGGCGGCTTTTTCGCGCTTTGGCTGGGCAAGGTCTCGTTTGACGAGGACTATGCCTTCTACGACATCGTCTTTGACGGTCCCGTGCGCGGCTTGCGCGAGAGCGGCGAGGTCCGTTTCAACGGCATCCAGGTCGGCGAGGTCACCGAGCTGGAGCTGGATGACCAGAGCCGCGTGATTGCTCGCATCCGGGTGCTGGCCCAGACACCTGTGCGTGTGGACAGCTTTGCCCAGCTTGAGCCGCAGGGACTGACCGGCCTGTCCTATATCCTGATCACCGGTGGTACGCCGGACGCCCAGCGTCTGGAAAGCCCGGCCAATCGTCCGCCGCCCCGCATCTTTGCCCGGCGGGCACAGCTGGAAGGCCTGGTTGAAGGCTCCGAGGACGTGCTCGACGCGGCCCAGACCGCGCTGTTCCGGCTGACCGCTCTGCTCAGCGAACAGAATGTCGGGGAAGTCTCGGCGACCTTGACCAATCTGCGCGAAATCACCGACCGTCTGTCCGAGGAAGAGGCGTTGATTGCCGACATGCGCAATACGCTGGCCGGGATCGACACCGCCGCCAGCGACATGTCGGACGCCGCCATGTCGTTGAATGAGTTCGGCGTCACTGCGACAGCCTTCCTCGACAATGAGATGACGCTGGCGACCAATGAGACCACGCTGGCCGCCATGGCGGTCAACCAGGCCGCTGCCGACACAAACCAGATTGTTCTGACCTTGCAGCCCGCCATCGAGAGCCTGTCCGAGAGCGGCATCGAGGACCTCAACCGGACACTGTCCGATCTGCGTCGTGTGGTGGCGTCGCTCGAACGCATCACGTCTGAAGTGGAAAGCAATCCGGGCGGCTTCATAGCCGGAGCGCCCCGCGAAACCGTGGAGGTGCCGCAATGAGCCGGTCCCGCTATATCCGTGCCGCCCTTGTCGGGCTGAGCGCGTTGTCTGTCTCGGCCTGTGTGTCGCTATTACCGGAGTCCGAGCCGGTTTCGGTCTATCGTCTGTCCTCGCCGGAGCCGGTCGAGTTGCAGGATGAGAGCTGGACGGTCATCGAGATTGATGTACCCAACGCCCCGCGCGGCCTGTCCGGCGACCAGATCGCGATCATGCAGGATGGGGCAAGCCTCGCCTATATTCATGGCGCGCGATGGATTTCGCCGACACCGCGCCTGTTGCAGAGCCTTCTGGTCGATTCCTTCAACGCCCATGACGGCCGGCTCGCGCCGACCCGGTCGGATGACGGAATCCGGGCGGATTACGAACTCCGGCTTGACCTGCAGGAGTTCGAAGCGGTGTATGATCGCGGTGTCGAGACTGCGCCGCTGGTCCGGGTGCGGATATCGACCCGCCTGGTCGCCGAACATGGGCGTCGTTTCGCCGGTGCCCGTGTGGTGACCGCAGAGGTCAGGGCTACCGCCAATCGCACAAGTGCCATCGTGGCAGCCTTTGACCAGGCCGCGCAGTCAGCCAGTCGCGAAATCGCCGACTGGACAGCCGGCCGCACGGCCCAACGGGGCAGCTGATACATTGAATTCAAGACGCAGGTGCGCGGGTTCAGCTGTCGCTTGAACCCTCGTGGTCCTTGCGTCCCCGCCGTCCGCCCTTGGGCGCTTGATCACCGTCCTCGTCAGGCATGGACGACAGCAGGTCTTTCCACCGCCAGCCCGGTTCGCCACCCGAGGCATTGCTGCGTCGACCGCCGCGCTCGGGAAAACCGACCGCATTGTCGGCTCGGGGTTGCGTGGATGCTTCGGAATGGCCCAGCGGACGTTTCATCTCGTCTTCGGATGCGGCATCGGACCCCGCTTCCTCGGCGTCCGGGGTCGGGGCGGGGTCGGTTGCAGGACGACGTGACTTGCGGCCGGCCAGAGGGTCAGGCAGTTCATTGCTGGCCAGTTCGGGCGCCCGGCGACCGCCGGCCACAGAACCCATGCGCAACATGAAGTCGGAGAGCAGTTCATAATTCTGGCGGATGCGCGCCTGGAAGGCGGCATCGATTTCCTGCGCTTCCTCGGCGGCAGCCATGGCGGCCGCATTGAGGCCCTCCAGCCCGCGACGCAGCGTGTCGGCCGTTTCCTGGGCGCGGTCACGCGCTACGCCGGGAAGTTCATCCAGGCGTGCCGTCATGGTTTCTATATGCCGCTCGACGGTCTGGGTTTCAGACCGGGCCGAGGCCAGGACAGCTTCCAGGCGCTTGCGAACCGACTCGGCGGCTTCGTCGGCCGCGATCGAGGCGCGTTTGGTCAGCTTGTCGGCTTCCGCCAGTCGCAGGTCAAAGGCTTCGTCCGAGCGACGGGCGGCGGCAAAGGCCGCCTCATTGGTCTGCTCGACCTTGCTGGCGACGATATCGGCCTGGGCTTCAATGGCCTCGATTGCCGCGTCGGACACGGCCTTGGCTTCCTGTGCGGAGGCAATTAGGCGCGCCAGGGCAGACTCGTGTTCCTGGGCAGCGCTTTCGGTCTCCGACCGGACCCGCCCAGCCATGCCGTCAGCGCGCTCGATGGCTGACTCCACGGCCTCTCGGAAGGCTACAGCGCCGTTGGAGGCCGCCGAGTTGAGTGCGTCAGCGCCATCGCGTGCTGTCGAGGCCATGACCTCCAGCTCGGCCTTGTGGAAGTCCAGCGCGGCGGCGATCTTTTCCTGCTCGAGCCGCAGGGCCTCGCCGGCGTCTGCGAGCCGTTGGCGGTGTTTGACATAAGCGGCGTCGAGATTTTCCGAACGTTCCTTCAGGCCATCGGACAGCTCGCGCAGATGGCCGGTCCGTTCGGCGATGACGAGTGCGGCTGCATCGCTGCGTTCGGTCACCGCGCTGCCGGCGTCGTTGAGATCCTGGACACTGGCCCGGATCCGCTTTTCGCTGTCGGTGGCCTGGCTGGCTGCGAGCTCGGCGGCCGCAGCGACCATCTTGGACTGGTCGGAAATGGCAGCGGCGATCAGGGCGGCCTTGTCATCGAGGGATTCAGAAACCTCGCCCAGTCGCAGCCGCTCGGTGCGCAGTCCCTTGAGAAGGTGCTCGGTCCGGTCGCGGGCATCGGTTGCCGACTGCTCCAGCGATTCAGCGTGATGACTGATGACTTCTTCCATGGCCGCGAGGCGGGCCAGGGCGCTTTCAAGTGCGGTGTTGATCCGTTCGACTTCGCCGGAGACTGCGTCGGACAGGGTCTGCACCTCATGCCGCGCATACTGGGCCGGTTCGGCCAGCTTGCGGATGGCAAGCTCGACCCGTCGGGTGTTGGCGGAATTGCGGACAATTTCGCGCGCCATCATGCCGGCAATGATGAAAATCAGGGCGGGGAGCAGCGCGAAAACCGAGAGCCCGGTCAGCTGGCCGAACCCGTAGCGTCCCAGCGCCTCAAACGACTGGATGCCGAGATATCCCCACAAAAAGGCGCTGGCGCCTCCAACCCAGAACAGCGCGAAACAATTGCCCAGCCAGACCAGCCAATTGCCGCCACGAGGCGGCGCGCTGGCATCGTGTCCCTCCGGCGACGCCGGAGCCGTAAGTGCGTTCGGGGCTGCCTGCGTCAACGGGGTGCCCTTGTCCTCATCGGCCATGGTCATCTCCGCCAGTTCGATCGTGTGGTCTTGGTTCGTCTCGGTCATTTGGGGCCTGATCGCTGCGATCTGCTATCGACAGACCCGCACGCGCGAGCCTGTTGATGCCTGATATCATGACAGAGAATAGGACCAGAAGCGCGCCAGGCACACAGATAATCTATGCAAATTCAACATTTGCATCGGAAAGACGACCTGTCCGAGCGTCACCCGGGTGCGATCAGCTGGTATAGACGAGCGGTGGTGCGAGCAATTCCGGTACGTCGCGCGAGTCACTGATCGGCAGCCATCGCTGGCATGGATCCGACATCAGGCTGGCCGGTCTGGCCTTCGGGTCCGTCGCGCCGACCCACATGACGGCTTCGCGGTATTCGGCCGGTTGGGCGGATTGGCCCGACGTGCAGCCGCTGACCGCGTCCGCGTCTATGCCGATCGAGGACAGCGCCAAGACAGCAAACCATTCGATGATGGAGATCAGAAACTGGATCATGTCAGGTGTGCGTCCCGGACCCGGTTGGTATTGAACATGTGCCTAGGACCTGCATACGGTGCGGGCAATTCACGAAACATGAGAGCTTCGTGAAGAGTTGGTAACAAGGTGGCCAAAATGGGGCGCAGCCCCTTCGGAGCGGACATGAATGAGGCGAGCGAGGCGGAGGAAGCCGGTGTCCTGATCATGCTCGGCGTGACCGTGTTCGGATTGTTGTTCGCCAACCTGTCAGGCTTTGCCCATGTATGGGCCGCTGCTGATATCCTGCCGCTTCAGACTGCGACGCCCGGAGTCTTGGACAATCTGGCCTGGTGGCTGGGACAGACATTCGTCTCCTGGACATTCAACATCCTGCTTCTGGTCCTGTTCGGGTCGGCGCTTGCCTTGCGTCATCAAGGCGACGGTGCCCGCGGCCTTGGCTGGATGTGCCTCGTCGGGCTCGTGCTGGCCTATCTCTTCTGGCACGGCGAATTGCTGACCGTGCTCGCGATCGCCGGCATGATCGCGGTGCCGATGCAGGCCCTCTCGCCTGCGACCCGGTGGATGACGCTGACCGGGCTCATTGGCGGGACCTTCCTGATCCTGCTGGCGGGCGCCGGGATCACGGCCCTGTTGCCTGACACGATGGGCCTCGCGGATTTGCTCGGTCTTGACCCGGTCCGAATTGCCGCCATCGAAGCCGCGCATCAATCCGGGTTCTGGGCCCGACTGCCCGGGAACATGGCGATCGCGCTACAATTCCATCTTGTCGAGCTGTTCTTTCTCGGCGGTGGCGTGCTGGGTCTTGTCCTGCTCGGGATGGAATTGGTTGAACGCCGCTTCTGGGGCGGCGACTGGCCGCTGATGCCGCTCGTGTTCAGCGCGGCCGCTGCACTTGGCATCGGCCTGCCACTCAATGGATGGAGCGCATTGAACGCGATCAACGCCGGCTTTGCGCCGTCCCAGGCCTGGGGCGGTATTGCCGCCCATGCTGTGGGGGCGGCGCTGACGGCCAGTGGCTATGCCGTGCTTGTCGTTCTGGCCATTCGCTACCGGATAGCCGAGCCGGTGCAATTATTCCTGATCCGAGCCGGGCATGTCTGGCTGAGCATCCATGTCGGCCAGATCGTGTTTTTGACCTTGATCTTCTCGGGCGTTCCGGGAATTGCCCTCTACGGTCAACTGGGGCCGGCGAGCCTGTTCGCTCTGGGTCTGGTTCTGGCCGGTCTGCAGGCGGGCGCGGTTTGGGCGATTGATCGCTGGCTGCGCGTCGGCCCTGTCGAGTGGCTTCTGGATGGTCTGGCCTGCCGACATTTCGCGCGCCTGCGCCGAGATTGATCCCCGACGATCACATCCAGTTGATCGAGTTTTCGAACTTGCAACATCCAACCTCAAGGCGGCGTGCAACAAGAACGGATCGAAATCTGAGGGGATGATGATGATCCGGAAAATTCTTGTAGCGACGACCATGCTGGCAGCTATTTCACCGGCCGCATTTGCTGATGATGCCGCGACAGAAGCCGCGCTTGCGCCGCTGGCCGACCGCTTCGCGCGGGGTTTTTATGCGCAGGACGCCGACCAGGTGCTGTCGACAGTGCACCCGGAATTGTCCAAATTGGGTCTGCGACCGAATTTTCAGGGCTTTGGTCGCATGACCATCGAGAATTTGACGCCGGGCGATCTTCAGATCCTGGGTGAGCTGTACAATGGCGATGGTCGCCTGGACCCGGTGACCTCGACAGTTGATGTCCGCTTCTTCGACAGCACAGGCGATACCGGCGTCTTCCAGCTGAACGCCGATTCCGAATGGTATGATTTCTTCGTCGGCACGCGGATCAATGACAACTGGGTGCTCGTGAATTGTGCCTACGGCTCGTTCGAGTGGACCAATAATCCGGACCGTGCCGAGCACATGTCCCAAATAGACGAGGTCGTGACACGATATGCCCGTGCCTGGGACGCTGGCGATGCTGCGGAGGTTGTCGCGTCCGTCTATCCGGACTTCGACCGGCGGCATGTGGACCGCTCCGGCGAGCGGGAATATCTGGCGCCTGAGACTCTCGAGATGATCGCCATCGAGCTGGACGGGGCCGCGCCGGTGACACGCGATGCGACCGTCACCGTGTTCGAGGCCACCCGCGCCACCGGTGCCGCCCGGATTGATGCCCAGGACCGTGTCGAGTGGGTCTTCCTGCTACGCGTCGAAGGGGACTGGCAGATCGTCAACAGTTTTTGGGAGCCGCGGTCGCTCTAGCCGTCTGCGTCTGGCTGGTTTTCCGGGAGTGCATCCTGGAAAGCCGGCAGGGCCTGGCAAGCCGCATCGGCGGCTTCCAGCGCCGGCCACGCGGCGACTTCGAGCCCCCAACGGCGGGCGTTATAGAGTTGCGGAACCAGATAAATGTCGGCCAGGCCCGGCGTCTGACCACCCAGATAGGAACCGGTGCGAGGGGCCGCCTCGACAAGGGTTTCCAGCGCATCCAGGCCGCTGCTCATCCAGCGCTGGGCCCAGGCCTTCATGCCGTCCGGCCCTTGTCCGAGATCACCCGCGACTGTTTTCAGGACGCGCAGGTTCTGCAGTGGGTGGATATCGCATCCGATGATCGAGGCCCAGCCGCGCGCGCGGCACCGCTCGACCGGATCACGCGGCAGAAAGCGCGGCTCCGGCCAGGTCTCGTCAATCCATTCGAGGATGGCAGGGGATTGCAGCAATCGGGCTCCGTCATGCTCCAGCACCGGCACCAGGCCTTGCGGCTGGATGGAAAGCCAATCCGCTCCGCCCTGCTCGCCCTCTTTCAGGTTCACGGCGACCTGGTCATAGGTCGCGCCCTTCAGATTGAGGGCAATCCGAAGACGGTAGGCGGCGCTGGAGCGCCAATAGCCAAAAAGAGTTGTGGTCATGGCTCAGCGCCTTTCGGTCAGGGTGAAGTCGAGTGGTGGCAGGCCGTCAATCCGGGCGGCAACCGTGTCGCCCGGATTGAGTGCGCCGACCCCGGACGGGGTACCCGTGAAGATAAGATCGCCCGGCTGGAGCGCAAAAAAGCGTGTCAGCTGTGCCAGCAGGTCCTGCGGCGGCAGGATCATCTGCGCCAGATCTCCGGACTGGCGCACGGCGCCGTTGACGCCGAGGCTGATCGAACCGGTCGCTGGTGGCGGCCCGAGGCGTAAAGCGCCCATCGGTGCAGACGCATCGAAACCCTTGGCAATCTCCCACGGTGCCGATTTGGCCTTGAGGCCGGCCTGCAGGTCGCGCTTGGTCAGGTCGACGCCGGTCCCGGATGCGATGATGGTGCCGTTTTCACCCAGCGCCAGAACCAGCTCGACCTCGTGATGCAGGTCTTCAGTCTCTGTGGGATAGGGCAGGGCGGTGGCGCAGGTGATGGCGCTGGCCGGCTTGGCAAAGAAGATCGGTTCCGCGGCCGCCCCCATTTCCTTGGCATGGTCGGCATAATTGCGTCCGATGCAGAAAATGCGACTGACCGGGAATGTACGGCTGTCGCCGTCAATGGCCAGGCGGGGCGGAGCGGGGCAGGGGATAATATCGGTCATGCCCTATCGATAGCCGAGCGCGCGGCGCTTCGTCGAGCCAACAAACGTCTTGCAGCTGCAGCCGGCATCCGGCACCTGTGAAGCATGACCGAGCCGACTGAGACCCCGCCCGCCCTGAGCCTGCACGATTATCTGCCCTATCGGCTGGCCGTGACATCGAACCAGGTCAGCCGCGTTGTTGCGCGGGCCTATCAGGCCCGTTTCGGGCTGACGGTGTGGGAGTGGCGGGTCATCGCCCTGCTCGGCGAGGCGGAGCCGATGACGGCGCAGGCCCTGTCCGACATTGCGGCGATGGACAAGGTTTCGGTGAGCCGGGCGGTCAAATCCCTGGTCGACCGTGGCCTGGTGGTCCGGGCCGAACGGGCGGCAGACCGTCGATCGCGGGACCTTCGCCTGACCGATCCGGGGCGTGCCCTGTACCAGGAGATCATGCCGGTCGCCTTGAGCGCCGAAGCGGATCTGTTGGGCGGGCTTGAAGCCGGTGAAGTCGCGACCCTGGTCCGTCTGCTGGACATTGTGCGCGGACGCGCCGCCGAACTGCTCACGGCCGACGCCGACTAGTGACGCCGCTCCGAGACAATACGGCCCGCGGTCCACATGGCCATGAGGGTCGACAGGGCAAAACAGCCCGCACCGATCAAGGGTTTTGCCTCGACAACCAGATTGCCGCGCAGGCTGAACACGACCAGTGCAATGACCAGCACGTCCGCCATCGACCATTTGCCCAGCCGTTCAAGCCAATTCAGTGAACGGTCGTGGCGAGGCGCTTGTGTCCGGTCAGGCCTGGCGGGTGAGAAGACCTGCAAACGCCACATCCAGACCAGCTTTGTGAGCGGAAATCCGATCGAGAATACAGACACGGTCGCTGCCAGCAGCCAGTCGCCTTCTGCTGCGAGCGTCAGGGCGAGGCCGAGGATGGAATGTTCGTCGCCCCACAGCCCCAGATGCCGCGTTTCGACGGCCGGCAGGGTTAATCCGGGCACGAACAGCACGCTGGAAATCAGCAAGAGTCCGGTCGTCAAAGGGGTGAATCTGATTTTTTCTGCCCGCTCCATGCCGGCATAGAGGCCGAGAAAGAGGGCCGAATAGGGGCAGGACAAAATTCACATGCGGTATCGGGTGACGCGATGGCGAGCTCAACCCTGGCTGTCGATAACGTCGAATCCGATCGCTCGGGCGCCGTCCGGCGATGTCCATTTAAGGTTGCCATGACCAGTGTAAGCCCCTGCAAGCATTGTAATATCCAATTACCCAGAAGAAATGCATGGTTAATATCCCTCGCCTAGTTCCACCCCATACGCCGCACTGCGGTGAAATGTGGAACAGGACGGGGTGTCCCCAAATGCGCAAATTCATTCTGCCGGCTCTGGCCGGCCTTCTTATCTCAACACCGGCGATGGCCGAAACGACCCAGCGCGATCTGGAAGTGATCGGTCGCGCGCTCGGGTTTGTCGAAGGGGCCAGCGGTTCTGACCGCACTGTCGCCATTGTCTATGACGCGGGCAGTGAAGCTGAAGCCCAGGCTCTGGCGTCTGCCATGGCCGGCGGCCTCTCGGCCGGTCGTGTCACGCTGAACGCACGCCTGGTGCCGATGGCGGACACCGGGTCGCTCAGCGGCGCCGATGCCGCCGTTCTCCTGGGTGGCGCCGCTGGCGATGCCGGCGTTTACGGTGCCGCCAGCTCGGCTGGCGTGATGACCGTCTCCACCGACATGGGCTGCGTCGAAAGCGCCCGTTGCGTGATGGGTGTCCAGAGCGCGCCGTCCGTGCGCATCGTCGTCAATCGCGGTGCTGCCGACGGCTCGTCGGTCTCATTCGCCGCCGCCTTCGCGATGATGATCGAAGAAATCTAAGCGTAAACAGAGATTTGAGAGAGTAACGACCATGAAGACCCAATTCCTCACGACATCGATCTCCGTGCTTGCGCTGAGCGTCGGTTTCTCCGCCGCGGCGACTGCCCAGTCGCTCGACTTCACCGCGATGAGCGATCTGTTCGGCGAAGCCGTGACCGCCGGCGCCACTGGCGCCCCGCAGCGCGCTTCGGATGTCCCGGCCACGATGGTGATCATCACCCAGGCCGATATCGAACGCTTCCCGGAATACGACATCCCGGGCATCCTGCGTCACTATGCCGGCATCAATTACAACCGTTATGGTTACGGTGACGGCCAGATTTCGATCCGTGGTGCTGCCACGCCTTATTCGCCGCGCCTGCTGGTGCTGGTGAACGGCCGCGAAGTCTATCTCGACAGCTATGGCTACACCGCCTGGTCGACCCTGCCGGTCCAGCTGGAAGAGATCCAGCAGATTGAAGTGGTCAAGGGCGCACAGTCGGCACTCTACGGCTTCAACGCCGTGTCCGGCGTGGTCAACATCATCACCCGCAATCCGCAGCATGGCGACTACGCCACGGCCCGCGTGAATGTGGAATCTGATGGTGGATTTGACGCCGCTTTCGTGGCGGCGCGCCAGTTCGGTGATCGTGCCGCGGTCCGCGTCAGTTATGGCAATGCGGAGACTTCGGAGCTTCCGGCCCACCCGAATGCCATCGAGGCCCAGCCGCTCGCCCTGCAGGACTTTCACCGTGAAACCGGGGCCATCGAAGGTCGTTTTGCCCTGACCAACAAGGTCACCCTGACGGCGGAAGCGACTTTCACCAATGTCGACCAGTCGGAAATGACATCGGTCTATTCTTCCGCTCGCGCCCTTTACGAGCTGCGCTCCTACAAGGCCGAGCTGGAAGCTGATACCGATTACGGTGTCATCACGGCTCTCGCTTACCGCAATGAAAGCGAGATCGCCTATTCCTTCGGTCCGCTCAGCGCCGAGCTGACCACTTTCCGTGTGCAGGACCTGTTCAAGGTCGGCACCAATGACACCATCCGTATCGGCGCCGAATTCCGTGACGGTCAGACTGCGTCCTTCCCGGATCCGGGCAATGGTGATTTCGGCTATGAGTCGATGGCCGTTTCGGCGATGTGGAACCACAAGTTCTCCAACACCTGGGACCTGACCCTTGCCGGACGCTATGACGTCGTTGACTGGAGCCGTGACGGCGCGCCGGGCGCCTTCTATTCCTTCACCCAGGATGATTACTCGGTCTCCTTCGAGGAGTTCTCCTACAATGCGGCGCTGGTCTGGCGTCCCTCCTTCGGCGGCACGATGCGCTTCATGGCGGGTCGCGGCATTCAGGCGCCGACCTCCTTCGATATCGGCTTCACGCTGCAGACAACCGTCGGCGGGAACCCGCTCATCCTGTCGGGCAATCCGGACATGGTGCCGTCCATCGTCGACAGTTATGAGGTCGCTTATGACCGCAACCTGACGCCGACCATCGATATGCGGGCTGCCGTGTTCATGCAGGACACGTCGGACGTGCGTGGCCAGTTCGGTCTCTTCCCGGACCTGCTGCCGCCGACCGTCACCATCCCGACCCTCCTGTTCGATAACCGCGGCGACACCACGACGACCGGTTTCGAATTCGGCCTCATCGGCGATCCGGAAGGCAATTGGAACTGGGATGCGAACTATACGTACCAGCAGACTGAAGACGATCTGGACGGCACGTTCGGTCTTGGCCATGTCCAGGACTTCGAGAATGCCACCCCGGCTCATCTGTTCAACGGCCATCTCGGCTGGACAGGCGACAAGGTCAGTGTCGATGGTTTCGTGAATTATGTCTCCGAGACCACCTCGCCGCTGCAGCCGGTCTTCGGCCTGCCGACCCAGGTTGCGATCGACGACTATGTCGCTCTTTCCTTCCGCGCCGGCTATCGCTTCAACGACCATATCGCTGTGTCGCTGAACGCCCAGAATGCCAATTTCGGCGACGGCGAGGCGACCACTGCCAACGCCCAGTCGGACTCGCGCGTCTGGTTCGGTCTGTCGAGCAGTTTCTAATATGAAATGAGCGCCCCGGTGCCTTTGGTACCGGGGCGTTAACCCTGACTTTAGCGATTCAGGCGGATCATAGGACCAATGACAGATCCGCCTTCGGTGACGTCTTCCGGGAGAGTACCATGGGCAAGCTAAAATCAATCTTCAAGCTGACGATTGCGCAATCATTCGCGGTCGCTCCTGTCGCCGCGATCATCGCTTTGATTGCCGTCGCCGGGCTGGGCGCCTGGTCGTTGCAGAATGGTTCTGACAGCCAGCAACGGGCGATGCGGGAAATGAATGTCGCCCTTGAACTCACCGACCTGAAATCCGAACTCCAGACCATCAACAGCCAGGTGCTTGCTGTTGTGACGTCCCAGGCAGCCGGTAACCCGATTGACGTGATGGCCGAATTCGATGCGGTCAGCGCGCGCGTCGACGGGCTGTCCGCCCGCATCGTCGAGCTCCAGAGCTCTGGCGCCGATATCGCTTCGGGCACGGATACCTTCGATAGCCTGGTCGAGCAATTGACCCTTTACAAGGACGCGCTCGACTTTGTCGGCCAGATGCTGGAACTCGATTTTGCCAGCTCGGTCGCCTTCCTGCAGCCGTTCGATGCCGTGTTCGCCGAGATCAGCGCCGACCTGGACGGCCTGGCCATGGAAGGGGCTTCCCTGGCCCGCATGGATGCCGCAGAGACGCAAGCCGCTGCCGGAACATCCATCATTGTATTCATCGGCCTGACCATTGGTGTCGGCGTTGCCCTGATTGCCCTCGCTGTGCTTTTCGGTCGCCAGATCTCGGCGTCCGTCCGCAAGATTGCCGACGCCACTGAAACCTTGGCTGACGGTGACTACTCCCTCGATATCGGTGCGCTCGAGCGCTCGGACGAGCTGGGTGCCGTGGTCGAAAGCCTGCGCCGTTTCCGTGAGAAGGGCCTGCAGGCAGAAGAACTCGAACAAGAACAGCGCGCCCAGGCCGAGGCCAATGAGAAGCGTGCCGCCAAGCTCAATGATCTGGCCCAAACCTTCGATGCCGAAGTCATGTCCATGCTGGGTGAGGTCAACGAGGCTTGCTCGTCCATGTCAGCCATCGCCGAGCAGCTGTCCCAGGCCGCTACCGAAGGATCCGAGCAGTCGGGCCAGATGGCGTCATCAGCCGCGCAGGCATCGGCCAATGTTGAATCCGTCGCTGCAGCCTCGGAAGAACTCACCGCTTCGATCGCCGAAGTCACGCAGCAGATCCAGGGCTCCTCGGACATGGCCAGCCAGGCCGATGAGCGGGCCAAGTCGGTTCGTGCGGTTGTCGACAATCTGGGCGCCGCTGCCCAGGAGATCGGCAATGTGGTCCAGCTGATCAATGACATTTCCGAGCAGACCAACCTGCTCGCCCTCAATGCGACCATCGAGGCGGCTCGCGCCGGGGAAGCCGGCAAGGGCTTCGCGGTTGTGGCCTCCGAGGTCAAATCACTCGCCGCGCAGACAGCCAAGGCCACGGATGACATTCGTGACCAGATCCAGGCCATCCAGGAAGCTGCGGCGTCTTCGTCGGCTTCGATCGAGGATGTGACCCGCGCCGTCGGCGAGATTTCCCGCTCGGCATCCGCGATTGCGGCCGCTGCGGAAGAACAGAGCGCTTCGACCCGCGAGATTTCGAGCTCGGTCTCCCATGCGGCGACCAGTGCCCGGGCCGTCTCGGACAATGTCGATGTGGTGTCCCGCTCGGCCCGCCAGACCGGCGACGCGTCCCAGGATGTGTTGCACGCCGTACGGACGGTGTCGGAACGCGCCGAGAAGCTCAATTCCACCGTGGAAACATTCCTCACCGAGGTTCGCGAGGCAGGCTGATCTCTCCCCCCAGATGTCGCCTTGCAACACAAGCGCCCGGACCCTCTCCCCCCCTCGGTCCGGGCGCTTTTTTGTGTTCAGGCGATGCCGGATGATCAGTTGTCGCCGAACGCCCGGGCGGGCAGGCGGATGATCTGGGCGGCGAGGGCGGCCAAGGGGCTGGAAAGCAGACCTCCCGACGATTGGGACTCGGCATTGAAGGCATTGTCGAGGGCGCCGCTGGCGGCGAGTCGCATCAATGTTGTCGAGGCTGCGAAATCGGTGTGGCCGATCACGGTGCCATCGCGCAATCCGGTCAGATCCAGGACGGCTATCCCGTGTGCGGTCAACGCCTCTTGCTGGGCGCCCATTCCCAGCCGGGCTTGTCCACCCCCGCTGAGGGAGTCGGAGACGCGAAGAGCCCGGTCGCGTCCGGATACGAGGACGGTCATGTTCTCGGGCCGCGGCTCGATCGAGTCGAGCTGATTGAAGAATACGTCAAAGTCGATGTCGGGCATGGCGAGGATGACCGGATCGATCTTCGCCAGAACATCGCGCCGTCCGGCTAGGCTCAGCTGTCGCAACGCCTCCATCGTCACCTGGGCGCCCATCGAGTGCGCAAGAATCGTAACCGAGATGGACGGGCTCTCCGCAACCTCCACCAACAATTCTGCCAGTCCGTTGCGGGCGAAGAGGGCGCTGTCACGGTCTTGCAGGTAGGCGGTTACCCGTCCCGCCGAAGGCCAGGCGTAGTGGACGGCGACCGTCTCCACGCCAAAGTCGTTGAGTATCTGGGCGTTCAGGTAGAGCCCGTCCGAAAATGGCGTGTTGAAACCATGCACGAAGACAAGGACCTGTCGCTGTGCGAGGGGCAGGGCCGACAGGCGGCGATCCAGGCGTGTGGACCACTCCCTCCGGCTCAGGGCGTCGTGATATCCGACCAGCCCGAATTCGCGTTCCGGGTCAGCCCGGCGTGACGGGTGGTTGATCTCGCCGGCAAGCCGGTTCGAGGGTACCCAGACATCGGCCTGCGCGAAAGAGAGGTCGCCGCGCAGGGTTGTGAGGCGAATGGCTGGGTCGTCGCTGGGCATGCGGGTCGTCGCGATCAGAATGGTCTCGCTGCGCCCGTCGGCGCCCGACGGGGTCATGATCGGCAGCCGGGCAGGCGCATGTGTGCAGGCCGACAGGCCAGCCAATGTCGCCACCAGCGAAATCACGCGAAACAATCCGGTCATGAACATTCTTGCTCCAGGCTTTTCCGTCAGCTCCGACGGCAACACGAATAGCCACGCCCCGGCGCCGTAGGTCAATGACGGGGAGGCCCTGATAGCGTGGTTCGACCGCAGGGTGGGATGTCAGGCTTTACAATCCCTCTTCGCAGACATATGAATGCAATTGTATGCTTTCGTAATCAAGTGGAGGTGGTCATGTCCCGAAGCGTGCCCCTTAGCGTCCGGATCAGCGATGATGACGCGGCCTTTCTGGCGCGCTTCAAGGCTGAGGGCGCCAAGACACCGAGCGAAAAACTCCGCGCCCTTCTGGCTCAGGCGCGCCGCATGGAGGCGGGTGGCGATGACTTCGCCAGCAGGGTCGAATGGTGCGGCGCCCAATTGCAACCCGCGCTGAATCGGCTGCGCAATGCCCAGAAAGAGCATCGCAACCGGTCCGAGCTTGTCGCCCGCGCCTATCAGCGGATGCCTGAATTGGTCGCGACCTTGATGGTGGGCGTGCGTGAAGAGGGGACTGTCGACGACCTCGTGGATTTCGAGGCGGACCTGTCCGAACAGATATTCGCCCTGATCGAGGAATTGCTCGATCTCGGCCTGACCGAGAACAGCCGGACATTCGATCCGGAGTTGATGAAAAGACGATTGGAACCGATCCAGGAGATCCTCGATCTGGTCCGTCTGTCGAAACAGCCGAAAGGAGGCAATGCGCCATGAGCGAACAACTGTTTTCCCGGGTCAAGCGCCTGGTATCGGGAGGCGTGAACTCTCTCGTTGACGCCGTCGAGAACGTCTCGCCGGAAACGGTGATGAAGGAAGCGATCCGGGAGGTCGAATCGGCCACGGATGAGGTGCGCGATGAGCTGGGACGTGTGCTCGCCAACAAGCATCTTGCTTCACGCCGCCTGATGGATGCCAACACCCGTCACGAGACCCTGTCCGAGCAGATCGAGATGGCCGTCAAGGAAGGCCGGGACGATCTTGCCGAAGCTGCGATCTCGCGTCAGATGGACATTGAAAGCCAGATGCCGATCCTGGAAACCGCTGTCAGTGATGCCAGCTCCCAGGAAGTCGAGCTTGAAGGCTATATCGAAGCCCTCCAGGCACGACGACGTGAAATGGAAGAAGAGCTGTCGGCCTACAAGGAAAGCCGTGCCGCGTCCGACACGCTGACGGCCGACGGCGATCCGGCCGCCTCGGGAACCGCCGAGCGCAAGGTCAACAAGGCCGAGCGAGCCTTTGACCGGGTGATGCGCGATGCCACCGGCATGCCGGGCTCCGCAGGCGGGTCTCGCAAGGACGGCGCCAAGCTGGCCGAGCTTGAAACGCTCGCCCGGAGCAACCGCATCAAGGAACGTCTGGCTGCAGCCAAAGCGGCAGGGACTGAAAACACGAAATGATGGACATTCTCTCCGCACCCGCCGCGCTGCCCTTTGTGATCGCTTTGATGGTGATGACCTTCATCGCCATCCTCGAAGGGGTCAGCCTGTTCTTCGGTGCAGCCATTTCAGGTTTTCTGGACGGGATCCTGCCGGATTTCGACCTGCCTGATCTCGATGGCGGGCCGGACGGGAGTGTGGATGTTGGTGGTCTCGAGAGCGTTGGCCCGCTGACCTATCTGATGAGCTGGCTCAGTTTCGGCAAGGCGCCGGCCCTGGTGCTGCTGATCGCATTCCTGACCGTTTTCGGGCTTGCCGGGCTGACGGTCTTGGCCGTCACCTCGTCCGTGGCCGGTGTCCTGGTGCCGGGCTGGCTCGCTGCCATCCCTGCAGTGATGGTGGCACTGCCCGGTACGCGATATCTCGGCCGCGCTTTCGGGGCGGTGCTGCCCAAGGAAGAAACCGAGGCGGTCTCGACCGATCGCTTCATCGGCAAGGTCGCGGTGATCATCCGCGGTGAATCCCGGCGCGATCAACCGGCCGAGGCAAAACTGAAAGACATGCACGGGCAGACCCACTGGATACTGGTGGAGCCCGATGAGGATGACGAGGTTTTTGGCGGCGCGGATGAAGTCATCATCGTCAGCCAGGCCGGCTCGGTCTACCGCGTCATCCGCAATACCCATCAGGTGCTGTCGCGCAATCGATAGCGACCCCTGACGGTTTGTACCAACAAGAGTGAAAGGGACATTCATGCCAGATCTTCCCACCATTGCGCTTTATGCCGGTGCGATCCTGATCGCGTTCTTCGCGGTCTTCAGCTTCATCGCAGGGCTCTACAAGCGCGCCTCGAAGGAAATCTCCTTCGTCCGGACCGGCTTTGGCGGTCAGAAAGTCATCATGAATGGTGGCGCCCTGATCATGCCGGTCCTGCACGAGACCATTCCGGTCAACATGAACACGCTGCGGCTCGAGGTGAAGCGGGCCAATGAGCAAGCGCTCATCACCAAGGACCGCATGCGCGTCGATGTGCAGGCTGAGTTCTTTGTGCGTGTACAACCCACGACTGAATCAATCGCCAATGCGGCCCAGACCCTGGGCCGCCGGACCATGGATCCCGAAGCATTGAAGGACCTGGTCGAGGGCAAGTTCGTCGATGCCCTGCGTGCTGTTGCCGCTGAAATGGCGATGGAGGAGTTGCACGAACAACGGGTCAATTTCGTCCAAAAGGTGCAGGCTGCAGTCTCCGAGGACATCCTCAAGAACGGCCTGGAGCTGGAGTCGGTCTCGCTGACCGGTCTCGACCAGACCAACAAGGATTATTTCAACCCGAACAATGCGTTCGATGCGGAAGGCCTGACCAAGCTTACCCAGGAGATCGAGGAGCGCCGCAAGAAGCGCAATGATATCGAGCAGGACACCGAGGTCCTCATCCGTCGCAAGAACCTGGTCACCGAGCAGGAAAGCCTGCAGATCGCCCGGGACGAGGAATTCGCGCGCCTTGAGCAACAGCGTGAAGTCCAGACGCGGGCTGCCGAACAGGCGTCGCAGATCGCCGTCGAGAAGGCCAGCCGCGAGCGCGAGGCCGAGACCGCGAAAATCCTCGCCGCCCAACGAACCAATGAGGCGTCGATCGAGTCCAACCAGATCGTGGCCGAGCGCCAGATTGCCATGGACAAGCAGGTCCGTGAGCAGGAGATCCAGAAGGAACAGGCCCTTGAATCCGCTGATGTCGAGAAGGCCAAGCAGATTCAGCTCGCCGAGCAGGGCCGGGACATTGTCGTCGCCCAGAAGTCGCGCGAAAAATCCGTTGCCGAGGCAGAGGCCGACCAGGCCCGCGCCCTGGCTGCCCGCGCCGCCGAGGAAGTGACGACTGCCCGCCAGGTGGAAATCGCCGAGCGTGACAAGCAGATCGAACTTGTCGAGGCATCGAAAGCTGCCGAGATGGACGCGATTGCCATTACCGTGGCGGCCGATGCCGAGAAGCAGGCTGCGGCTGATCGTGGTGAAGCCGTCCGCATCGCGGCCGAAGCAGACGCCACCCGCATCCGGACGGCTGCACAAGGTGAGGCCGATGCTGAAAAGCTCCGCGCCGATGCCCAGGAGCGCGTCTACGCGGTCGAGGCGATCGGTCAGCGGGCCATCAACGAGGCGGCCAATGTACTGTCGCCGGAACAGGTTGCCATGCAGATCAAGCTGGCGCTGATGCAGGCTCTGCCGGAGATCATCGAGCAAAGCGTCAAGCCGATCGAGAATATCGACGGCATCCGTATCCTGCAGGTCGATGGTCTGAACGGTGGCGCGGTCAGCGGCACCGGTGCCGGCGGCGGCAGCAACGGTCAGGACGGCGGACTTGCAGACCAGGTCGTGTCCTCGGCGCTGCGCTATCGGTCACAAGCGCCCCTGGTCGATGCCATGCTGTCGGAAATCGGCCTGAAGGTCGGTAACCCGCAAAACCTGGCGGATGCCTTTGGCGATGGGATTGTCCTCGCCGATGGCGACGTCGCGGGCGACGAGGCGTCAGACGCCGGGGCTGACAGCGACAAGAGCTGATCGCGCGATCGCTTCGTCCGTGAAGATGGCGTCGACCACCCGGTCGGCGCCATTTTTCTTGCCACAAATGATCGCGGTGACCGATCGGTCGCAATCAGGGAGAATATCGGGAGGAATTTGGTGCGCCCACTAGGATTCGAACCTAGGACCCGCTGATTAAGAGTCAGCTGCTCTACCAACTGAGCTATAGGCGCGCCGGTTGGGAAGCGGCGGAAAATACGCCGACGCGGCGTAAAAGCAAGCCATACCTTCCGCGGATTGCACATGCCTGCCATGCGTCTGCGCGGGGCCGGGTCGCTTGTGCGACGGAGGAGCGGGACCGACACCCGGTCCCGCCGCGCAAGACCTACTCGACCCGGGCGCGGCCGATCGTGCCCATGTCGCTGCCGAACCAGATCTCGCCGGTAGCAGCCAGGTAGTGCATGTGACGCACGACGCCGCCGCCGGACGGGATGCCGGTGATGGAGAAGAACTCCTCGCTGGCAGGATCGAAACCGACAAACCAGTTTGGATCGACGCCGGTTTCCACAAACCACACCCGATCCTGGCCGTCGACAGCAAGGGCATAGGGGCGGGCATTGGCGCCGGATGGCATGGCCCATTCGGTGATAGATCCGTCGGTCGGGTCCAGAACGCCCAGATAGCCATCGGCATAGTCGCCATACCAGATGCGACCGTCTGACGTGATGTCGAGGCGTCGCGGCCGGGCACTGTCGCGGGGCAGGTCGTGCTCGGTCAGGGCCATGGTTTCCGGATCGACCGATGCCAGCTTGCTTGTCCCGAACAGGGCCACCCAGATGGTGCCGTCCGGCGCCTGTTTGATGCCATAGGCGCGGGCGCCGGGCGTCGGCACCATGACGGTATCGAGCTGGCGCGTCTCCATGTTGAGGCGGCTGACCGAATTGCTGCGCTGGCTGGTGAACCAGATATTTCCGTTGCCGTCGAAGATCTGTGTGTGCGGGTCGGCGACCGTGTCGGCAGGCGTTTCGACATAGTCGAATGTTTCGCTCGCAGGATCATAGATGCCGATATGGGCATCGCGATTGCCGGCATACCAGATCCGGCCGTCCGGATTGACGATGAGATTGTGCGGACCGGCACCCTCGCGCAGGTCGGTGCGGGTCATCTCGCCGGTGGCGACATCAAGGCGGCCGATATAGGAATTGGCCTGGCCGACAAACCAGACCGTCTCACCGTTCAGCGTATAAGGGTCGCGCGGTCGCCCCTCCCAGGGCACATCCCATTCCTGGATGTCGACGGCCGCGACCTCCGGGCTGTCCATTGGCGGCGTGACGTCATCGGCGGGACGGGTCTCGCCGTCCAGCGCCGGAGCCGCGGTGTCCGGTGCCGCGTCGCCGTCTCCGTTTTCGGACGCCGAGCAGGCGGCCAGAAAAACGCACAGCGCTCCGGCTGCGGTCAGATGAAAGCGGATGGATTGTGACATGATGAAAACTCTCCCTCAGCGCGAAATTATCGCGCCGAGGGGCGAGCTTCAAGCGGCTCGTCGGAGGCTTCCTACCAGTGACGACGGTTGCCGCGCAGGTACCGGATCAACCGCGATGAACCCCTGACTGTGTAAGTCCGGCCATGGCGGTCTCGGCACACCCGAACACTGACGATGGCGGGCTGTCCGCGAAAACGGGAGCGCTGGCTTTCACTCCAGCAGCGTGACTGGTGGCGGCGATTGTTGCGGTAGTCATTGCGGCCACGGCGATTGTCGCGATAGTCGTGTCGTCCACGACCGCGATCATTATAGTCCCGGCGCCCACCGCGACGGTCGCTATAGCCGCGATTTGACCCGCGGCGGTCGCGGTACTGGTCGCGCTGACGGTGCTGGCGTCGTTGCAGGCGTTTTTCGCCGGCCTCGGCAACCTTTTCCGGAGCCTGGACGGGCGCTGGCGCGCTCGTCGATGTCGCGGCTGCAAGTCCACCGGCGCTGATCGCCAGGGCGAGACCGCAGGCGATGGTTCTGACAGTTCTGAACATGTGATCCTCCCGATTTTGCATGACAAATCTGTCATTTCGCGCCTGACGGGAATGTGAACGCCCTATTCACCAAGATGAGCGAAAGACCTTTGCTGGCAGGTGTTTTAAGGAGGCTGTTAAGGCAGGGTCGCTAGGACAGACGCATGATTGCCGCCATGAAACCCCTCGCAACACCCGTTTTCGATGACGCGCACCTGGCCCGATACACGGGCGGTGATGCGGCCCTTCGCGATGAGTTGCTGTCGCTGATGTGCGACCAGGCGCGGCGCTGTCTGACGATCATGGACAGCCCGCCGGATCCGGCCAGCTGGCGTGCAGCCTGCCACACGCTGAAAGGCGCCGCTCGCGGCGTGGGTGCCTTCGCACTGGCCGACGTGTGTGACGAGGCCGAACTGCAATCTCAATCCGCCTGGGCGGGAGCCCGGCTGGCAGTCGAGCGCGCGTTCCGGGAAACCGAACTGGCCTTTGCCCGGATTGACTGATCAGTCGGTCCGTGTCGCGTCCCAGACGCTGAACTCATAGGCGATCGACCGTTCGACCAGTTCGCGCCAGACCGGCTCGGCGATCTCTACCGCAAGACCACGGGCTTTTGCCTCCGCGTTCACTTTCGAGATCACATCATTGATCCGCCACTCGTCACGGACCACGTCGCGGCTGGGTTTGATTCGCGCCGCCGCTTCCATGTAACGCGCTCGCTCGGCCACCAGGGCGACCAGTTCACGGTCCAGCGCATCGACGCCGGCGCGGACCTCCTGCATGGTCTGGCAGTCTTCAGCCGGGGTGATGCCGGAAGGGAGTGTCGTGGTCATGGGCAATGGAACCTGTGCTCGTTTGTCTCCTTATAGGCGGGCTGGCAGCGACGCCCAAGCGGCGGACTGTCACAGTCCTGGAGACCGGTGAAGCCTTGCCATGGCAAGCGGCTGCGCGCGGTCCTTTTTCACCACTCGATCTTGCCCGCAGCGGCGCTATGCTGTGACGACACGCACAGGAGTCGCGACATGACCGAGCCAGTACGCATCTATGGTGACCGCCGCAGCGGCAATTGCCTGAAAGTGAAATGGACGGCCGACCACCTGGGCATTGCTTACGACTGGCACGAGGTGGACGTCGTCAAGGGTGAGACCCGAACCGACGACTTTCTGGCCATCAATCCGGCCGGACAGGTTCCGTGCCTTGAGCGACAGGATGGTCGCATCCTGGCCCAGTCCAATGCCATCATCTTCCATTTGGCCAACGGCTCGGAGCTGGTCCCCGCCGACCCGTTCGATCAGGCCAAGATGCTCGAATGGATGTTCTGGGAGCAATACAGTCACGAGCCCTATATCGCCGTGCGGCGCTTCCAGCGCGCCTTCCAGAACGTTTCGGACGATGCCATCGACCCGCAGCTCATGGCCAAGGGGCGTCGGGCATTGGGGGTGATGGAAATGCGCCTCCTGTCACGCGACTTCATCGTGGGCGACCAGCTGTCGCTCGCGGATATCGCTCTGGTCGCCTACACACGGGTGGCCGATGAGGGTGGCTTCGATCTCGACGAATTCCTCGGCGTGAGGGGTTGGGTCGCGCGGGTCGAGAACGAGTTGGATCTGGAATATGACGAGGGTCGGATCGCCAAGCTCACCTGACAGCCCTGTAGCCTGTGAAGCCTCAGCCTGGCACCGGAACCCACTGGATTTCGTAGACCGTCCCCGCATTGAGGGCTTCGACCGGTGGCATTTCGCCGTCGGGACCAGCGTGGTCGACGCGGATCCAGTAGGTCAATCCGGTCGGCCTTTCATCCTGGCAGACAACGTCACCGGATCGCTCTTCCACACCGGGAAAGCACAGGCCGGGATCGAGCCCGCCTGCACCGGCCAGCATGCCGATATCCAGTGCTGACTGAATCAAGCCGGGCTCCCGGATGGTGACGGCCAGCAGCTGGTCGCCATTGCCGTCCACGACCAGCACGGCGGGGCCGGCAGTCGTGCGGTGCGCTTCATAGGTCAGATAGGCCTCGCCCTCGGCAAATGCCTCGCCTTCGACAACCGAGAAATCAGGCAGTATGGCCGCCAGCGCGTCTTGGCTGAATGCGGTTTCCGCGGTGATCGGGCCGAGGCGGTCGGGGTTGGCGATCCACAATCCGGTGCTGTCGGCGGAACCGTTGTCCGAGCAGGACCCGACCAACGCGGCGCTGGCTGCGGTTATTGCCAGGGCGATCAAACGGTTTGAGTGCAGCATGAACGATCCTTTCCGGTCGGCTCCGGCGCTAACGCGCCAATTCCTTCATTGCCGCATCGACGCCTTCAAGGGTCAGAGGGAACATGCGGTCGGCGCCGATAATGTCTTGCACGAGGCGGGTGGAGTAGGAGTGCTCCCACCATTTTTCCGGCGTCGGATTGATCCAGATCAGGTGCGGCCAGGTGTCGGCGATGCGCTGCAGCCAGACCGCGCCGGCCTCTTCATTCCAATGCTCGACCGAGCCGCCATCATGGGTGATCTCATAAGGCGCCATGGCGGCGTCGCCGACCAGGATGACCTTCCAGTCGGCCGGGTATTTGTGCATCAGGTCCAGGGTCGGCACGGTCTCGGTGCGACGGCGCAGGTTTGACCGCCACACGCCCTCATAGGGGCAGTTGTGGAAGTAGTAGTATTCCAGATTCTTGAAGGTCGAGCGCGCCGCCGAGAACAGCTCCTCGCACAGGCGGATGTGCGGGTCCATCGATCCGCCGACATCGAACAGGGCGAGCACCTTGATCGCGTTGCGACGTTCGGGGCGCATGACCACATCGAGCCAACCCTGCTTGGCGGTGGCGTCGATCGTTTCACCCAAATCAAGCTCCTCGCGAGCGCCATCGCGGGCGAATTTGCGCAGGCGGCGCAGGGCGACTTTCAGATTGCGCGTGCCCAGTTCGCGCTCGCCATCGAGATCCTTGTAGCGGCGCTGTTCCCAGACCTTGGCGGCGCGCTTGTTCTGGCTTTCGCCGCCAATGCGCACGCCGGACGGGTTGTAGCCGGAATGGCCAAAGGGCGAGGTGCCGCCAGTGCCGATCCATTTGGATCCGCCCTCATGGCGCTTTTCCTGTTCTTCCAGGCGCTTCTTGAGGGCTTCCATCAGCTCGTCAAAGGGCAGGGCCTTGAGCTCGGCCATTTCCTCTTCGGTCAGCAGACGTTTCATCATCGCCTGCAGCCATTCATCCGGGATTTCCTTGTCCTCGAACATTTCACTGAGCATTTCGACGCCCTTGAAGACATGGCCGAACACCATGTCAAACTTGTCGAAATCCTTCTCGTCCTTGACCAGGGCGGCGCGGCTGACCGAGTAGAAATGCTTGATTTCCGGCTCGATGACGCCCTTGTCGAGGGCCTCCAGCAAGGTCAGGTATTCCCGCGTGGTGACAGGGATCTTGGCGGCGCGAAGCTCGGTGAAGAAATGATGCAGCATGGCGCCAATCTAGCGGGGTTCGCGCAGCAGGGAAGGGGAGGTGTGTTCCCTACACAAAAGAAAACGGCCCCGCCCGAAGGCGAGGCCGTCCAGCCGCATTGGAGCTCGGACCTAGAAGTCGTATCCGATCTCCAACCCCCAAACCCGCGGCGTCGAGATTGACGCGAACGCTGTGCCCAGCGTACTCGCCGTGATGTTGTTGACGCCGCCGACATACTGGTTGTCGAAGACGTTGTTGACGAAGGCGCTGACGGTCAGGTCCCCGTTCGGTGCTGTCCAGCGGGCTCGCAAATCGGTGCGGTTGCGGGCTTCACCGGTGGCGAAGGCCGTGTAGCCGCCGCAGGTGCCTTGCAGGACCGACTGGCTGTTGCAGCGGCTCTCGCCGCGCCAGGCATGATTGGCCTGCAGGGTCAGGTCGCTGCCGCCATCCAGATCGATGACATAGTCGGCGCCGACGGAGACGTTCCAGAACGGCTCGCCGGTCGGCTCACCGGCCAGGTCGGCGCCATTGCTGTCGACGCGGCGCTTGTGGGTGGAGTCCAGCCACTGGGCATTGCCGCGCAGGCGCAAGGCGTCGGAAGCCGCCCAGTCGAGCTCGATATCGACACCGATCGCTTCGTCATCGGAGGTCTGGACCAGGTATTGCGGTACACCGCCACCGGCCGGCACCACCAGACGGATCGACTGCTTGTCCTCGTAAACGTAGGAGAAGGCCGACATGTTGAAGACGAGATCGGGGTTCAGGAAGTCTGACTTGAAGCCGAATTCCCAGCTGGTCACGGTCTCGTTCTCGAAGCGCGAACCGACCTCGACCGAGTTGTAGCCGCCGGCCTTGTAGCCTTCGCTGAACGAGCCATAGATCATGACATTGTCGGTCAGCTGGTAATCGACGACCACGCGCGGGCTGAGATTGTTCCAGCTGTCTTCCATCACGCAGGCCACGCCCTCGGCGACATTGACGCCATTGTCGCAGGCCACGCCGGCAAGCGGGGCGAGGTCAAAGACGAAATCGAACTGGAAATCTGCCGGGGAGGCGCCAGCGAGGCCAAGAATACCGGCATTGTCGAGTGCCGCCAAAGTCTGGTCGAGGCTGTCAGCCTGCCGACCACCATTGATCCACTGGAATGATTTCTCGTCTTCGGTATAGCGCAGGCCGACTGACACATTCAGGCGGTCTGTGGCTGACCAGATCATGTCGGCATAGACCGCGCGGGCGGTGAACTCGCCCTGATTGCTCATTGTCTCCTGCCAGGAGTGGCCGAGCATGCTGAATGGCAGGCCAAACGGGACCAGGAGACCGTATTCCAGATCGGTGAAGGGCGTGCCGGCGCCGACATTGCCGAGCACCGTGTTGACGGTGTCGGTGAAGGTGAAGGTTTCCGAAGCCTGGATCGCGGTCTCGTCGTAATAGCTCGCGCCGACCAGCCAATCGACCGTGCCGGTCGTGCCGGCAAGGCGGAATTCCTGATAGAAGGCTTCATTGTCCTCGACATTATTGGTGTCGAAATAGGTGTCGATCCGGTTGGTGCCGTCCTCGTCCTCGCGGTTCATCGTGTCGAATTCCCGATACGATGTCAGCGAGGTCAGCGTCATGTCGCCGATATCCTGACGGACGGTGAGGGTGGTTTCGGCGAGATTGCGGGCCTCGCGGTTGAACACCACATCATTGCGCACAGGCGCGCTGAACGGGTCGAGGAAGGCGGTGGTGTCGACGGGAAGCGGCGGTGTGCCCGGGGCGGCCGGGAGATCGACAATGCCAATCGCCGGACGGGCGTCCTGATCGATGGTGTCGCGGCTGTGGCGCAGCAGGATCTCAGTCGACGGCGTGGCATTCCAGCGGACGGTGAAACGGTCGGCGGAGGAATCCTCGCGGCGATAGTCTTCGCCGGTCACCGCGTCGGTCAGCCAGCCATCGGCCTTGTTGCTGAGGAAGTTGGCGCGAATGGCGAGCGTGTCCGTGATCGGCAGGTTGAGCATCGCCTCGGTGCGCATGCGGTTATGGCTGCCGATGCGGACGGCGACGCGGCCTTCCAGCTCGTCGCTGGGTTCGCGGGTGATGATCGAGACCGCTCCGGCGGCAGAGTTGCGGCCGAACAGCGTGCCCTGCGGTCCTTTCAGGACCTCAATGCGTTCGATATCGTTGAAGGCCAGCAGCGATGCGCCAGAGCGTGCTGCATAGATGCCGTCAACATAGATGCCGACCGCCGGATCGGTACCGACACCGAAATCGCTGGTGGTGATGCCGCGGATCGAATAGCGCGGCTGGGTCGGGCTGCCATTGGACACGTCCAGACCGGGGACAAAGGCTTCCAGATCCCCCATATCGTCAGCCGCGACCGCATCGATGAACTCAGAGTCGAGCACCTGCAGCGAGATTGGCACATCCTGCGAAGACTGGGCGCGCTGCTGCGCGGTGACGACGATAACGTCGTCCGGCGTCTCGTCGCTCTGCGCCAGGGCCGGCGCCGCAGCGATACAAGCGACAGTCGATGCGAGCAGGTAGCGCAGGCTGTGGCGCCTGGCTGACGTTTTGAGTTTCATGATTCCTCCGCTGGGCAACTGGCCCGATTTCCCGATCCGACGCGTCATCTTGTTCGCGCGCTCTGCCGGGACTCCCCCTTTGAAATATCCGACTGGACATTCCAATAAACGAAACAGAATTTTTTTCAGTTATTCAAGCGGCGAGAGGCGGGGATCGCGCTATACTGAACATGAGACGCAAATTGGTCACACTTGCCTAACGGCGCAGGTGTGCCAAATTACGGAGCAATATCAACGAGGCAGACAGTGAACGAGCGAGCCCCCACCGAAAATGTCGATCTTGAGCGGCGCGCTGCCCCCAGGCAGAAGCGCTCCCAGGATCGAATCAACAAGATCGTGGCGGCTACCAAATATCTGCTCGAAAATGACGGTGCCGACGCGATTACGACCTCAAGTGTCGCAGCCCAGGCGGGCGTCCCGGTCAGTTCGGTCTATCGATATTTCCCGAATATCTACGCCCTTCACTGCACCATTCTCGACGAGTTCATGCTCGAGGCCGAAGCGATCATTTCGACCATCCTCGAGGACCCGGAGGAGCAGGACTGGCGGATCAGCATTTTTGGAATGCTGAACGGGTTGCGCCAGCTGGTCGCCGGTAGTCCGTCCTATGGTGCTGTCTTCCAGCTGACCCTGACGACGCCGGAATTGCGGGTTGTCCGCGAGCGCTGGAACCTCCGTCTGGCGGCCGTCCTGTCACATCGCTGGCACAAGGGCATGGACGGTTTCCATGATGGCGACCCGGAAGTCGTCGCCCGGCTGACGGTCGAGTTTTATTGCGCGGCTGAGGTGTTGATTTTCGCCACTCGTGACCGACCGGAGCAGGCCGAGACCTATTTCAATGAAACCCTGATGGCCCTGCAGCGGTATCTGGCGCCTTATCTGGACTGATCAGCCGCAATCGCCAGGCAGGCTTTCGATCCAGGCGCGGATCAGTTCGATGCCCTCGACATGATTGGTCGAGCGCCCGACCTCCGGCATCATCTGGTCCGGTTCCACATTGTCGAGGCGGAACAGCAGGATCGACTCGTCCGGACGCCCCGGGACGATGTCGAACCGACGGTCCCCGGTGCCTGACCCGGCCGCGATCGGCAATTTGCAGATGCCCAGTGCCGGGCCGTGCGCGATATCCGGCTGAAGGTTCAGCCCGGACGTATCGGCCGGTCCCACAGGGCTGTGGCAGTGTGAGCAATTGGCATCGAGATAGGCGCGGGCCCGCGCTTCCAGGCTCGCTTCCAGGTCTTCCCAGTCCGCATTGCGCGGCGCGTCGGCAGGCACCGGCGCGCCGGTGAGGTAGCCGACCTCGGTCAAATATTCGAGCTGATTTGCGGTGCCGTCCGGATAGTCGAAGTCGCGGTTCAGATGGCGCGGTTTCGGACCGATCGGAGCGATCTGGCGGGTGTTTGAGTCCGGGGCATGGCAGCTGGCGCACTGGTTCACATCCGGCATGACATAATTGAATGTCGAAGCGCTGCCATCGGCCTCGGCCACAGTCATGGGCACGACGTCGCCATAGCGCAGGAGCACGGCCTCCGTCTGGTCATCATTCCAGCGATAGGGAAGGGCCTCCCAGCCGGCTTCACGGTGAACCAGGATGCGGGTTTCGATCAGCTGCACACGGGACAGGTCCAGGCTGCCATCGGCGCGGGTCAGGCTGTGGCCATCGCCGCGGGTGACCTGGCCGGGCGTGTCAGCAAGGGGATAGTAGAAAGTCTTGGTGATGACGGTGCCGACCGGGAAGTCGAGCGTGTCGTTCTCGCGGTAGGCTGCGGTTTCGCCGCTTGGCATCCAGATGGTCCGGAGCTTCAGCGCATAGTCGGTGAAGAGCGGTGTGTTGATGTCGTAGGGCACGACCCCGTCGGCCAGTTGCAGGTAGCCGGCGACAATACCCAGCTGTCCCCATTCGGAGAGCAGCCGGGGATTGTCGTCCGGATGGAATTGCGCCGTTGGTGCGTTCGGTGAACAGGCCGCGAGAGCGGCGGCGGCGATCAGTATCAGTCCACGAAACACGGTCACGACAAATCCCGGTATTGCTTAGTCGGCGAAGGCGAGTTCGACGGCGCTCAGGCTGTCGAGGCTGCAACGGAAATCCTCGGTATCGACGCTCGGCGAGGCATAGCCATTCGGACCGTCGGCATTGAGCACGTCGACCGGATCGCTGACACAGATCCGCAGCGCGTCGGGCAGAGCACCGTCGACCAGCTTGGCATCGTCGACAAAACCGTCAAACAACACGTCCGGCAGGGCGCCATTGAGACCGAACATGGCGATCTTCAGCGCGGTCAGGTCGAGACCGTCCGGCGAGGTGCCGCCACCGGAATAGGTGTTGTCATGGATCCAGATCGACTCCGGATAGGGATCGAAATCGGTCTGCACCGAGTAATCGGAATACCCGGTCGAGTGCAGGCTGGAGATGATGATGTTGGCGGTGTCGTTGTCGGAGATCCGGTTGTTGAAGATCTCGACCTGGTCGTTCGAGTTGATGACCACGCCCGAACCGGCCGGGACGCTGGCGACCGGGGTGCCGGCATGGCCGAAATTCTCGGTATTGTTGGCGAAGATGTCATTGTCGTAGACGCGGGTGTGATAGCCCGGCTGCGGCAGGTTCGGCATGTTGAAGACGAGGATGCCGCCGGTATTGTTGGTGGCGGTGTTGCCGTAGACGTCGGCGCCGATGCAGTTCTCGATCTCGATGCCGGCGACATTGTATTCGGCCCGGCTGTTGCGGACGATCACATTGCGCGATTGGCCGACATAGATGCCGGCGTCGGAAGCGCCGATGGCGACGGTGTCTTCGACCAGCACATTGGTGGTCTGCACCGGATAGATGCCATAGGCACCGTTCTCGGTGGCATAGCCATTGGTCCACTCGACGCGGACGCCGCGGATGATGATGTTCTCGCCGCCATTCACCTTCAGCCCGTCACCGATCGTGTCTTCAATGGCGAGGTTTTCGAGGGTGAAGTCATTGGCGGTGACGATCAGGCCTTCTGCTCCGGCGATCTGGTCCTGGAAGCTCAGAATGGTCTCGTCCATGCCGGCGCCGCGGATCGTCACGCCATCAATATTGAGGCTCAGCGAACGGTCGAAGCTGTACACGCCTGCCGGGATCTCGATCACGTCACCCGGCTGGGCATCGATCAATTGCTCCATCAGGGTCGCCTGGTAATCGACATTGGCCTCAGCGAGGTCGCGTGACGTGTCGCTATTGCCGCAGGCGGTCAGAACCAGCGCGGATGCCCCGATCATCAGATACTTGAATGTCTTCATCTTGCTCTCCCCGGCGTCTCGCCGCCCATGACTTTTGGTTCGGCATTCGCCGATCGCTTCTCCTAGCAAATTTTCACATTCAATGCGCAGATACAATCAGAAACAGAAACAGAAACAGTTTCTGTTTCTTTGACAGTTAACGGGGCGCGTCGGGTCATCCCTGATTGAGTTGTCAGGGTGCCAATCGCTCCAGAGCCTCGATATCCGCCTTCATCAAGGCGTCTGACGCCGCCCGGATCGCCTCGACCGGCCAGTCCCACCAGGCCAGCGCCAACAGGCGTTTGATATCGGCCTCGGGCAGACGATTGCGGATCACCTGTCCGGGATTGCCGCCGACAATGGAGTAGGGCGCGACATCGCGGGTGATCACCGACTTCGCCGCGATGATGGCGCCGTGGCCGATGCTGACACCGGGCATGATCACCGCGTCCCAGCCGATCCACACATCATGGCCGATCGTGATCCCGCCCTTGTTCGGCCAGGGACCGGGATCGGGCTCACCCCAGCAGGTGAAGATCGGGAAGGGATAGCTCGACAGCCGGTCGGCAAAATGATTGCCGCCATTGAGGACGAAGCTGGCATCCGCCGCAATCGAACAGAATTTGCCGATCTCCAGACGGTCCTCGATGAAATCGAAGGCGTATTTCAGCTGCATCTCGGCAAAGCGGGCCGGATCGTCAAAGGAATGGATATAGCTGTAATCGCCGACCGTGATCTTGGGATGATCGGCGACCAGGGGTTTGAGATAGGCCATCGATGCCGCCGCCGGCATGGGCGCCGGGTTCATCGGGTCGAGGGCAGGGTGATCGAAGGCAGGCGTATTGGAAGAGGCAGACATGAACAGACTCCGGGCGTGAGGTGGATTTCGGATCGTCGAAATGCGCCCCCGGTCTCCCGGTCAGGCGCGGTCTAGCCGGACATGTTCATTTGGGCGCTCTCCTGTGTTGGGTGCACTTATAGCTGCCATTCGGTCCGCGTTCCACCGTCATCCCCCGGATCACGACGGGGTCGTGACCGGGGGATGACGGTGAAGATGGGGCACGAAAAACGGTGTCGAGAAAGCAGGGCACACATCTTGTTGTTCGAGCCGGGCGCAGCCTGACCCATAGAGCCCTTGTCAGCCAGCGGGCCGTATCCGGTTCTTGAGGACAAGGGCGGCGCAGCCCCCGCTTCGCGGTTTCACCCTTGAGCTCAAGAACCGGATACGGCGAACTCCCGGCAAGGAATTTATGGCGCGGTGGGCGCTCCGCGCCTCGACCCGAAAACGGATCGCCAGTCTCACCTCACCCACCATTTTTCCCGGACGCGCGTCTGCGCGATCCGGGACCTACGGGAGACTCATTGCTTGCCGGTCAGGCTTGTCGGTCCCGGCTCTGCGCCCCGCTTTTGCGGGGCTTCGGCCGGGAAAAATGGGAGGGCGTGGTGTTTGTTCCTAAGCCGCGCCCGGCCCGCGCGGACCGTCACCCGGCCCACCTGGTCTCCGCACCATGAAGGACAGCTTCTCGAACAGCATCACGTCCTGCTCGTTTTTCAGCAGCGCACCGTGCAGCGGCGGGATGAGTTTGCGGGGGTCGCGTTCGGCCAGGACCGAGGCGTCGATATCTTCGACGAGGAGGAGTTTCAGCCAGTCCAGGAGTTCCGAGGTGGAGGGCTTCTTCTTGACGCCGGGCACATCGCGGATCTGGTAGAACAGGGTCAGCGCTTCTGACAGCAGGCGGCCCTTGAGACCCGGATAATGGACTTCGACGATCTTGCGCATGGTCGCTTCGTCGGGGAAGGCGATGAAGTGGAAGAAGCAGCGGCGCAGGAAGGCGTCGGGCAGTTCTTTTTCATTGTTCGAGGTGATGATGATGACCGGGCGGTTGGCCGCCTTGATGGTCTCGCCGGTCTCGTAGACATGGAATTCCATCCGGTCGAGCTCCTGCAGGAGGTCGTTGGGGAATTCGATATCGGCCTTGTCGATCTCGTCGATAAGAAGGACAGAGCGCTCGGGGGCCGCGAAGGCCTCCCACAGCTTGCCCTTGCGGATGTAGTTGTTGATGTCGTGAACGCGGTCATCGCCGAGCTGGCTGTCGCGCAGGCGTGCGACGGCGTCATACTCGTACAGCCCCTGGCGGGCCTTGGTCGTTGATTTGACGTGCCATTCTATCAGCGGCATGCCCATCGCCTGGGCGACCTGCTTGGCCAGCTCTGTCTTG
The DNA here is from genome assembly GCF_048268525.1 of Maricaulis sp. Classification (GTDB taxonomy): domain Bacteria; phylum Pseudomonadota; class Alphaproteobacteria; order Caulobacterales; family Maricaulaceae; genus Maricaulis. Next base: position 120,784 of record NZ_JBLWVH010000002.1, read on the forward strand.
CCCGTACCCGGCTCACCCTTGACGAGGAGCGGGCGCTCGAGAGCCACCGCGGCGTTGACCGCGGCGCTCAGTTCTCCATCAGCGACATACTGATCTGTACCTTCAAAGCGCATGACAGCGATCTAGCGCGATTGGTCGCATGTCTCCAGAGGGCTTTAGCCGCTAATTTTGTATTCGCCACCAACACGCGTCGATTAAGAGACTGTAAAGACGAATCCCGTCGAGTGGGTTCGCAATATGGAAAAGGTGCTCGATCCATGGCTGACGGGATGATTCGGACCCAGAACTTTTACGCCTTCGAATGGCTGACCGGAAAAGTGGCGGACTGCGATCCGAATTTTCCGACAACCCTGCATGCCTGGGACGGCGCGACGCTTGATCTCGGCAATGTGGATACGGCTTATTTCGGTTTCGTCCAGTCGGGCGAGGCGACGCTGGTGACGGCGTCCGGCCAGTTCAAACTCCAGGCGGGCATGTATTTCTCGGCCAACAATGCGCTGACCGTCTCCGGTGGCCGCGGCATTGTGATGGCGCGTGAGAGCCACCAGGCCTTCTTCATGGTCGGTGGCCCGGTCGAACCGCAAGGTCGCCTGAAATATATCGATGGCTGCACGGACAGCCTGCTGATCGCGCCGGTGAAGATGGGCGACCCCTGCCTCAACCTGCTCTACTTTCCGCCGGGCATCGACCAGACCCCGCACACCCATCCGTCCGACCGCATCGGTGTGGTCTATTCCGGGCGCGGTGAGTGCGAAACGCCGGAGGGCGTCATCCCGCTCGAGCCGGGCGTGATGTTCCGCATCCCCTATGAGGGCAATCACAAATTCCGCACCTTCGACACCGAGATGCGGGTCATCGCCTATCACCCGGACAGTGATTTCGGCCCGCAGGACGAAAACCATCCGATGATCAATCGCACGATTGTTGACGGTGTCTCGGCCTCGAAGATCGACGCGATCCGCACCAAGTAAATTCCGGTGTCAGCCAAGACAAAAGGGGCGCCCTCGGGCGCCCTTTTTCGTTGTGGCCCAATTTTACCGTCACCCTGACGAAGGTCAGGGCCCAGGTCGATTGATCACAACTCCGCCCGGTCATCCGGTGCGTGTTGCGGGCGCAGCCAGTCGCTGCCGTTATCGTCCGGCTTGCCGGTGGCGGCATCATAGCGGCCGCGGCGCAGATTGCGGCGGCGGTTGATCTCGCTGGCGGCCGGCTTCTTGTCACCATCCCCGAGCGCGATTTCCAGATTGCGTAGATCGGCGATCATGGCGGCCAGCTCGTCCATCTCCATCGCGAAGGGGTGATCCGGCCCCGGCGTCGCGCGATCAAAGGTGACGTGTTTCTCGATCACTACCGCGCCCAGCGCCGCCGCGGCAATCGGTGCCATGGCACCGGGTGAGTGGTCGGACAGGCCGACCGGCAGGCCCAGCGTCTTCTTCAGCGTGGTGATGGCCGACAGGTTGAGATCGTCCCAGGCCGGCGGATAGCTGGCGGCGCAGTGCAGGACGGTCAGATGCGGGCAGCCGCTGCGGGTCAGGGTGGTGACCGCTGTGGTCACCTCGTCGAGATAGCTGGCGCCGGAGGACAGGATCAGGCGCTTGCCGGTCGCCCCCAGGGCTTCCAGAAGCGGGGTGAAGGTCAGGTCGCCCGAAGCAATCTTGTAGCGTTTGACGCCGAGGCTCTCCATCAACTCGACAGCGTCGAGCGAGAAGGGCGTCGACATGAATTCAACGCCATTGTCCGCAGCGCAGGCCATCAACGGGGCGTGCCAGTCATCGGGCAGGCCGGCATTGCCAAAGGCGGCGAATTTCGGATTTTCGGAGACAGACCCGTCGGCACCCTTCACGAAACGGGCGATCAGCCCCTCTCGGGTCAGCGTCTGGAACTTGACCACATCGGCGCCGGCCTTGGCGCTGGCTTCGATATAGCGCTTGGCCTGGTCGAGATCGCCGCCGTGATTGGAGCCGATTTCGGCGATGACATCGATATGGGTCATGGATCAGGAAGCCAGGTCTGTGAGAATGGATTTGAGAACGTTGGTCTCGTCGTAGAGACGGCACAGGTGTTCGGTATCGACCGGCCAGTCACGGTCAACCAGCGCCGCATAAAGCGCGCGGACCAGCTCGAGGTCCTCGATCGTGTCGACCGAGACATCGAGGTCCGGGCGACGCAGCGACTCCGGAAAGTCGACGGCGTGACAACGGAACCGGTCGAGGTGATCGCGGATGAAGACCGTCACGTGCTCGCGGTCACGCGCGGTCGTCTCGGCGGCCTCGGCAAGCTGGCGCAGGACGCCGGTCTCGACGACCTCGGCGCGCAGACCCTTGGGCAGGTGTCCGGCGCTGGGGCGGGTATATTCGGCCTGGTGTTCGCGGTGTTCGGCCACGCAGCGCGCGATGACCGCCGGGTCGCGGAACGGGCTGTCCGAGGTGATGCGGATGATGGTCTTCGCCAGGGTCTGTTCGGCGACCAGCAAGAAGCGCGACAGCACGTCCTCTTCCGAACCGCGGAAGACGCGGATGCCCTCGCGCTCGGCCAGCGCCACAACGGCGTCGTCGTCCGGATTGGTCGTGGTGGCAATCACCAGCTCGTCGACGCCCTCGATCGTGCGCAGCTGGCGGCACTGATAGCTCAGCAGTGAGACGTCATCGTGGAGCGTTTCCAGGATCTTGCCGGGCAGCCGGTTTGAGCCGGTGCGGGCCTGGATAACGGCAACAGTTCGGGTCATCTGCTTGTCTCCGTGCTCGGCGGGATTTCGATGTCTTGCCATGATCGGACCATACGCGTGGGAGTGTAGGGCGGAAAGGTTGACGGGATATGGCCGGACAAGTGCTCGCGTCCGGCCAGCATGCGCACCAGCAGGGCTGGGATATTGAGACCGGCCAGTGTCATCAGATACCCAAAACCCCACATGCGCGGATTGATTTCAAGCAGGTAGGGCGGAGCGTCCTTTGTCGGACGTTTCACCTCGACCGCTGCCAGCCCATGCCAGGGACCGGAGGCCTGCAGCACTGCCAGTCCTGCGGCCATGAGTTCAGGGTCATCGACGGTCTCGCCGGCAATGGCGACACCGCCGGTCGGTGGGTTGGTTTGCAGTTTGCGGTGCAGGGTGGAGACGACCAGGTCGCCGCGATTCCATAGCGAGCCGATGGTGTAGACAGTCTCGGCGCCGCCGGGGATCAGCTGCTGGACGAGACTCGGGCCGTGCTCTGCCGCCGTCTCCCGCCACATCGACGCCAGCTCGTCGGCGCTGGCCGGATAACAGACGCCGCGTGCACCGCGCGATGTGCGGGGTTTTACGACACAGGGAAACCCGCCGGACCAGTCGGCCAGATCGTCAGCGCTGGTGGGCTGCAAGGTTTGCGGATGCGGTAGGCCGACGCGTTTGACGCGCTCCAGCAAAAGGCCCTTGTCGATCCCGAAGGCGATGACGTCCGGATCGGCGACCGGGACCCGCAGACCGGCCTCGCTCCATTCACGTGCCACGGGTGCCAGGGCGGCGATTTCGGCTTCGGAACCCGGGATGATGATGTCGAGCTTGCGGTCCGTGCAGAGCGTTCGAACGGCCGTCCTGTAGGCCTCGGGATCGGTCGCGGAGGGCAGGACCACACTTGTAGTGCCTGGCTCGAACATGCCGCCGGCCAGCGGATTGATATCGGCGGCCACCAGCTTGATGTCGGGATCGGCCTGGCGAAGCGAGCGCAAAGTGCCCAGTCCGGGGGGCGCGCCCACACCGGTCACGAGGACACCCTTTGTCAGTGCGGCCAGGCTCATGAGGCTCGCCACTGGTCGAGTGGCCGGCCGAGCAGGTCTTCCAGGGCGGCGATCTCGGGCTCGAAACGGGCCTGCAACCTGGTGCGGGTCCGGGCGGCCATCGGTGGTATCGACACCGCATCGTCCTGGATCGGCGGGTAGACGCCGTCGGCACTGGTGGCACCTGAAACACCGGTCACCGGCGCGATCAGTTCGGCGTGGAGCGTTTCGAAACTGTCCGTGTCCCGGTGGTCGTATGCCCCTTCAAGGATCGGCATTTTCGAGCGCGGAATGCCGCCGGTATTGAAGCGTTTCTCGACGGTGACCGGTGCATCGGCGTCGATTTCGAGAAACTCGAAGATGCGACGCACGGTGCCGGGACCGTCCTGGTCCAGCTCGTCCTGCAGCAGAACCAGCATGCCGGGAAAGCGGTCGCGAAACTGGCGCAGGCGGTCCGCATAACAGCCCGTGTCGGCATACAGCCACTGGAAGCCCCAATTGGAGGCAATGCGCCGCGGCTCGTCGGCGAGGGCTTTTTCGAAGGAGTAGAATTCGGCGTCCCGTCGGACATTCTGGAGATAGTGCGACCATGTGCGGTCGATCGGGGTCCTCAAAATGGCAATGATCCGCGTGTCGGGGCCGCAATAGGTCATTACACGCCGGGCCGCGATCGCCGCGTAAGCGTAATAGTCCGGCGATACGTCGCCGACCCGGGCCTGGCCGTCATGGTCGGCAAACAGTGCCTGGTAGTCGCTGACATCGGGCGCGGTGTCGAAATGATAGAAGGCCGGCCAGTAGACTGACCCGTCGCCGACGCCGGAGAAGAAGCGGCCTTCCTTGCGGACCCGGGACAGGAAGACGTCGGGATGCTGGCTGAGATAGTGGTAAAGCGAGGTTGTACCGGACTTGGGGGCGCCGATGACCAGGAAGTTCGGCCAGACCTGGTCGATTGCGGCGCCGGAGTTCGGTGTCTCAAGGGTCATGGTCGGGGCAGGCCTTCTGTGAAATGGGGGGGCGAATCGTTCGCCCGCCCAGGCTCCAATGGACGCTGTTCAGCTTAAGGATTTACTGCGATTCCCTGATGGCGGTGGTGGCGAGCTCGCAAAGATGCCGGGCGACACGGCCGGCTCCGCCGCCATCGACCAGTGCCTGTCCCGTCCGGGCCATGTCGCAACGCCTCCCAAAGTCGCTCGCAAGGGCCGTCAGGGCCGTGTCGAACCGGTGCTCGAAGCCGGGGTCCGCCGGATTGAGACTGATCCCCAGGCCTCCACTTTCGAATTGACCGGCCCGCTCGATCTGGCTGTCTACGATTGGCAGGCAAAGCGTTGGCAGGCCGGTCGCGGCGGCTTCATGCAGGGAGGTGCCTCCCGCCAGAACGCCAATGTCCGCGCGTCGCAGTGCTTCGATCATGGGTTCGACCGGACCGTCACGAGCCGGGCCACGCGTGTCGAGCTCCAGATCGGGGCAAGTCACCGCGATCCGCTCGCGGACACGGTCGAGTAGCGGGGTGACTGTGCCGCCCAGCGACAGCAGGGCACGCTTCGGTCTGTCGATGACCTTGCGCGAAGGCAGCGCCTCGCACGACCTGGGCAGGAGCAGGTATCTTGGTCCGCTCAGCGCCGGGCTGCCAGACGGCGAGAGGCCGGGCAGGAAGCCTTGTTTGACGTGCAGATCGGGAATGGCCTCATGCAGGAAATTCCCGATCAAGGTCACGTGAAACCCCGCCTCGCGCAGAGCGGAGACGCGCCGCGGGTCAGTCTGCTTCCAGTCAGCAACAAGGTGGGTGGTGCCCTGGCCACGCAGAAGGCTCGGCAGGCTGTCATCGCCGGTGAGTGTGATGCGTTTGATCGACCCGTGCAGATCCGCCGGGAGGTGATGGGGTGTTTCGGTCAGCCAGGTCACGGCAGCGCCTGCATCGGCGAGCGCGTTGGCCAGGGCGCCACATCGCATGACATGGCCGAGACCGATTGTGGTCGAGCCGTCTGCCCGAATGGCGATCCTGGCCGGCACCGGCGTCAGTCGTTCCTGGCGGCAAGCGCCGCCAATTCGTCCGCCACACGTTTCATCGTGTTGTCCCAGTCGCGGAAGCCGGACCCGAAGAAGGATCGTGTTTGCGGATACCAGTGCTGTCGGTCGGTGCCGAGCAGCGTCCAGGTGGAGGACCGTGCATGAATGAACCAGACCTTGCCGCCGCAGGCTGCGGCCAGGTTGGACGTGGCGTTCATCGGTCCCAGAACCAGGTCGCAGGCCGATGCGTAAGCCGCGACCTTGTCGAGGTCCATTTTCAGGTCGATGTCGGTTGGCTGGTGAAGCGTCACGCCGAAGCGGTCTTTGGCCAGGGCCAGTTCCTCCTCGACCTTGCCGTATTGCAGGTTGATGAAGTCGACACCCGGCGTTCTCAGAACGCCTTCCCAGGCATCGAAGGCCGAAAAGAAGCGTGAGCGGCGGGCATTCATGTTCAATGACTTCCACAGGATGCCGACCTTCAGGCCGGACCCGAAGCTGTCGATCTGCCGGCGGAAACCTGCCTGGACCTCCGGATCGGGAACAAGAAACCCTGCTTCGGACGGGTAGTCCTCGATCCGGTTTCTGAACGCCCGGAGCGGGGTTGCCATCGGTGTCCAGTAGTCGGCACCATCCTCCAGCTTCGGCACAGCCCGGATGTCGCGTCCTTCTACCGTCGCCGACATGTGATGGCCGACCACAGCGCTCGGGAAAGACCGTTTCACCAGTGGCATCAGGCGATACTCGCAGGCGATGCGCAGCTCACCATCCGGCCCGAGGGCGTCGATCAGGTCCTTGACGACATTCATGAACAGAATTTCGTCGCCGAGCCCCTGTTCGCCGACCAGAACAAGCGTCTTGCCACGAAGCTGGCCCGGATCGACCCCGTCCCAACGCGGAGGTTTCAGCGTGAAAAGTGTCGCCTGGGCGCGATTCGGGTCCAGCCGGCTTTCATTGGCCGCCCAGCCTTCCTCGATGTGACCGGCCGCGAGCATGACCATTGAGCGACCATGTCGCATTGTGGCTTCCTCCATGGCGTCAGCCGGGTCTTTCAGGGCCTCCTCATAGTGCGGGATCGCCAGTTCCGGCTCACCCAACAACTCGTGGATATTGGCCATGTTGTTGTGGGCACGTCCGTAGCTTGGTTTCAGGCGCAGGGCTTCCTCGTAGAAGGTCCGGGCCTGGACCGGATCGCCACTGTCATTGATCACGGTGCCCATTGAATTCCACAGTTCGTAATCTTCCTGATTGGCATAGATGGCGGTCCGAAGGATTTCCGTGGCTTCCTCGAACTTGCCGGCATCTCGGAGGACGCCGGCCAGGTTGATGGTGGCGTCAACGGCGGTCGGCGCGAGCTTGAATTGCAGCCGATAAAATTTCTCGGCCGCGTCCAGCATGTTGAGCTTCCAGGCGACGAGCCCCAGCTTCTGGTAGATTTCGGCGTCATTCGGATCGATCTTCCAGGCGGCCTCGAAGAAATCGAGTGCGCGTGACAATCTGCCCAGATTGTACAGCATCAAGCCAAGTACATGATTGGTGAGCGCCATGTCCGGTGCCAGAAGGTAGGCCTTGTGGGCCAGTCGGGCTGCGGCGATATTGTCGCCTTCTGCAGATGTTTTCATGGCGCGCTTGGCCAGGGCTGCGACCTTCTGGAAGACCCGGCGACGGTCGGCGGGGACGCGGTTCAGATGGGCATCCACGCGCACGGCCTGCCTGCCAAGCGGCACCGAGTCGCGGGTTTCGTTCTTTTCGACTTCTGCCTCGGCGGAGATTTCCGCATCAAGGTCGAGCGTGCTGGCTTGTTGCATGGTTATCAATCCTGCCTCGATTCTAACGGGCAAGGCAGGAGATTCGCTTTAAGAACTCGCTAATAAGCAATGATCGTCGAGGTGTGGGCCGGAAACCATTTCTTCACCCCGTATTGCGAACGTGTGCGCAGCGACCGTCATTGATCGCGTCAATTGTCGACCGGAGGGATCACATGCCGCTCAAAATCTCGCTCAAACCCGGCGAGAAGTTTGTCCTGAACGGAGCCGTCATCGAGAATGGTGACCGTCGGGCCAATCTTGTGCTGCAGAACAAGGCGTCCGTCCTTCGCGAGAAAGACATTCTCCATGCCGAGGACGTCGATACGCCGGTCAAGCGCATCTATTTCCCGATCATGATGATGTATCTGTCCGACAAGACAGATGACAAACTCTATGACGAGTTCGTGCTGCGCATGAACGAGTTCATGGGAGTTGTTTCGGATCCGCAGACCCTGGGTCTGTGTGTGAATGTCAGCCGCGATGTCATGGCGAGCGAGCACTACAAGGCGCTGCTCGGCTGTCGCAAACTGATGACCTATGAAGCCGAGAGGCTGAGCTGATGTCCCTTCAAGCCTACCAGAAGTCCGCTGCCCGGGCGGAAGACCCGCGTGCGACCGAATACCGTTTGTTCGCCCAGGTCACGCGTTCGCTCATGAACGCCAAGACGCTTCCGATGGAAGCGGTCAAGGACCGGGCCTCCGCCATCGACTGGAACCGTCGTGTCTGGAGCAATCTGGCGCTCGATTGTGCCAGTCAGGACAACAAGCTTCCTGAAGCCCTGCGGGCCGCGATCATTTCACTGTCCATTTTCGTTTCAAAGCACGGCAGCCATGCCATGCGCAATCCGGAGGCGATCGATGATCTGGTCGATATCAACCGGACGGTGATGCAGGGACTGATGCCGCAGGCTTCCGCGGGTGCGGGGCAAGCGGTGGGGTAACAATTGCCGACAGGGCAATAACGGCAGGCAGAATCAGGCACCCTCTCCCGAGGGTGCCTTTTTTAATATCCTAAAGCATTGAAAAGTCGCGCTTATCCGGCGGCCATGCGCGGCATGGCGCTTGCGATGCCATGTGCGGGCAAAACGCTCGCGGCTGAAAAATTCAGCCTTAAACGCATCCAGAATGGAGAGCAAAAAAATGGCACTTTCTGTCAACACCAACGCTGGGGCGATGATCGCCCTGCAGAATCTGAACAAGACGAACATGGACATGAACGAGGTTCAGAACCGCATCAATACCGGGCTGGAAGTGGCCAGTGCCAAGGACAATGGTGGTGTTTACGCCATTGCCCAGCGCATGCGCTCCCAGGTCAACGGGTATGGTGTGGTCGAGCAAAGTCTCAACCTCGCCGCGTCTGTCACCGATGTGGCTCTGGCTGCCGGTGAGGCAATTTCAGATATTCTGATCGAAATGAAGGAGAAGGCGCTCGCGGCATCTGACTCATCGCTTGATGCAGCCTCCCGGACGGCACTGAATGAAGACTTCAAGGCCCTGCGGGATCAGATCGCAACGATCACTTCTAACGCGGAATTTAACGGCACCAACCTGATCAACGGCACGGTGACCTCGATTTCCGCACTGGCCAATTCGGACGGCTCCAACACGATTCTCATCTCCGACCAGAACTTTACTCTGGCCGGTGGTACCGTGACGGTGGCGGCCGCGGCTTCCTTCGCTTCGGCTGGTGATGCGTCAACACTCGTCACCACGATCGAGACCTCTCTCGACAATCTGAACACCTCGCTGGCGAAGCTCGGTACGGCATCGAAATCCCTCGAAATACACAAGGGTTTCGTGTCCCGCCTGAGTGATACGCTGGAGCAGGGAATTGGCAATTTGGTCGATGCCGACCTGGCCAAGGAAAGCGCAAGACTCCAGTCGCTGCAGGTCAAGCAGCAGCTGGGTGTCCAGGCGCTCTCCATCGCCAACCAGGCGCCGCAGACCATCCTGTCGTTCTTCGGCTAAGTTCGTCCGGCCGGGATCGCCTCTTTGGCGGTCCCGGTCATTTTTTTCAGTTTCGCCGGCGCTGGCGCAGACGCATGCCTGCAATCCGCCATTAACCTGATATTAATCATAAAATTTTGCCGACCGGCAGAAATTTCCTAGCAAAATTCGCCTATGAACCGGCAAAATTTGCCGCCCAAATGGTTACTGGGCAAAGATTGACTCGGCAAAAACAGTCCTACGAATCACGCGACTCCGAGTTAACCCTTGTGGTCAATGTCCAATTGGCACCGCGCTTGCTCTTTCCTTGGCAGGGTCAGAAGACCCGGCGGGCAGAACGTCCGTACATCACCAGAATGGAAAGGGCCAAGAAATGGCTACAATCAACACGAATGCCGGCGCCATGGTTGCGCTGCAGAACCTCAATCAGACCAACCGCGACATGGAGCAAGTCCAGAGCCGCATCAACACCGGTCTGGCTGTGGCATCCGCCAAGGATAACGGCGGCGTTTACGCGATTGCCCAGAAGATGCGTTCTGACGTCAACGGCTATGCCGCTGTCGGCAACTCGCTCGATCTGGCTGCTTCCACCACCGACGTGGCCCTCGCCGCCGGTGAAGCAATTGGCGATATCCTGATCGAGATGAAGGAAAAGGCCCTGGCTGCTTCCGACTCGTCTCTCGATACGGCGTCCCGTACGGCCCTGAACGAAGACTTCAAGGCCCTTCGCGACCAGATCTCCACAATCGTCGACAATGCCGAATTCAATGGCACGAACCTGATCAACAACTCGGTTACGTCCATTTCGGCCCTGGCCAATGCTGACGGCTCCAACACGATCACGATCTCTGACCAGAACTTCTCTCTGGGCGGCGGCAATGTGACCGTTGCGGCTACGGCTTCCTTCGCATCTGCTGGCGACGCTTCCACGCTCGTCGCCACGATCGAAACCTCGCTCGACAACCTGAACGCATCGCTGGCCAAGCTCGGCACCGCGTCCAGCTCGCTCGAGATCCACAAGGGTTTCGTCGGCAAGCTGTCTGACGCCCTGGAAAAGGGTATCGGCAACCTGGTCGATGCGGACCTGGCCAAAGAGAGTGCGCGTCTTCAGTCCCTGCAGGTCAAGCAACAGCTTGGCGTCCAGGCCCTGTCGATCGCCAACTCGGCACCCAGCACGATCCTGGGCTACTTCCGTTAATCACGGACTGGATGGCGGAGCCTCGCTCCGCCATCCGCCTCCGCGGTTGACGCGAACAACTAGTGAGGCGCTGATGCCTCCGCGTCAGCGAAAGTTCAAATGGCAGAAACGGGGTTCAATCCGAAATCTGTTCCAGTGGCGCCCATCACCGAGAACAGAAATGTAGCTGTAGACCGCCCACGCGATGCCGTGCGGCGGGTCGAGCCCGTTCTGGACAGCGATCGTACCGCGACCGACCGGAATGCGACTTCGGATCGTTCCGCCGACATCGAGCGCCTGGCGGCGGAGAGCCTGAGCAACTCGCGTCTGAAAATCCTTCAGGACAACGCCTCTGGCCAATACATCTATCTGATGATCGATCAGGATACCGGTGAGACTGTGCGACGCTGGCCGCCGGAAAAGCATGCTGACCTGATGGAATACCTGCGTACCCGCTCGGCCGGCATTGTTGACCAGCGCGCCTGAGCGCGTTCCGATCCAGCGACAGGTGGCACCACAACCCGGCAAAATTTGACCACCCGGGCATATGTGCCCCGGCAATCCCTGGTGGTCACATCCCCGCCGCGCGGCCTGGGCCTTCCTTATCCAATTGAATTATCGTACTTTTTTACGGCGTTCCAAAACGGCACGCCTCTTGCGCATACCGGTTCGAACAGCCGCTGAATGGCGGTTACTGAGAACGCGGGAGAATGTCGCATGACCATGAGCGTCCACACCAATACCGGAGCAATGATCGCTCTTCAGAACCTGAACAAGACCAATGACGACATGTTGGGCGTTCAGAACCGGATCAATACCGGCCTGAAAATTGGCGGCGCGAAGGATAACGCTGCCATCTATGCCGTTGCCCAGGGCATGCGCGCAGACATTCGCGCACTGGAAGCCGTGCAGAGCGGTCTCGACCGGGCCTCGACAATTGGTGATGTCGCCCTGGCCGCTGGCGAGTCGATCTCTGATCTTCTTGTTCAGATGCGTGAGAAGGCGACGGCAGCGATGGACCCGTCGCTCGATACTTTCTCCCGCGCGGCCTACGACTCCGATTTCAAGGCTCTGCTCGATCAGATCAGCGGCATTCTCCAGAACGCGGAGTTTGATGGTGCCAACATTCTTGACGGCTCGATCTCGAGCGGCATCGAATTCCTGGCCGATGCCGACGCGGCACGGTCGGTGACGCTCAAGTCGCAGGACATGAGTATTGGCGGCGCCATCCTGACGATTGCAGCGACGGCCAGCCTCGGTTCTGTGACTCTCGCGACCAATGCGGTAGCGGCTATCAAGACGTCGCTGGAGAACGTCAACCAGTCGCTTGCCAATCTCGGCTCCGACACCAAGAAACTGGAAGCCCATTCCAATTTCGTCGGCAAGCTGATGGACTCGCTGACCCGCGGTGTCGGTGACCTCGTCGATGCCGACCTCGCGGTCGAAAGTGCAAAACTGCAGGCCCTGCAGGTCAAGCAGCAACTGGGGGTCCAGGCCTTGTCGATCGCCAATGGCCAGCCTCAGATCATCCTCAACCTGTTCGGCGGTTAACCCGCCCACCCACCTCCACCACCACGGCGCGGCCTCCGGTTCTCCGGGGGCCGTTTCCGTTTGAGCGACTCAATCCATCATTTCCGTCATCATGGCGGTTGAGAGTTGCCTCGCCGGGATCCGCAGGGAGTATTGCTCATGCCCAAAAGGTTTCTGCCCTATGGCCGCCAATCGATCGACGAAACCGATATCAAGGCTGTGGTTGACGTCCTGCGCAGCGATTGGCTGACCACAGGCCCCACAATCGATGCCCTGGAGGCCGAGTTCGCCGGCATAGTCGGCGCGGAGCATGCGGTCGCCTGCTCAAACGGGACCACGGCCCTTCATCTCGCCCTGGCGGCGGAAGGGGTTGGGCCCGGTGATACCTGTATCGTTCCGGCAATAACCTTCATGGCCACCGCCAATGCGGCGCTCTATTGCGGCGCCGATGTCGTGTTCGCCGATGTGGACCCAGACACCGGATTGATGACGCCGGACAGTCTCGCTGCGGCGCTGGAGCGCGCTGGCGGCAAGGCCCGCGCCGTCCTGCCTGTCCACCTGGCCGGGCAGTGCGAAGCCATGGACGACCTCGCCGCGATTGCCGGCAGGTCAGGCGCGGTAGTGGTCGAGGATGCCTGCCATGCAGTCGGCTCGCGCTGGAAAGGACAGCGTGTTGGCGGTTGTCTCCATTCACGGGCAGCCTGTTTCTCATTCCATCCGGTCAAGACCATCGCGGCCGGAGAGGGCGGCATGGTGACGACGAATGACCCCGAATTGGCGCGCCGTTTGCGCCAGTTGCGCAGCCATGGCATCGAGCGGGACGCCGCGCGCCATCAGCGCCGGGACGATGAGCCCTGGTGGCACGAGATGCAGGTCCTCGGCTGGAACTACCGCCTCAGCGACATTCAGGCGGCCCTGGCCTTGTCGCAACTGCATCGGCTTGACAGTTTTGCGAGCCGGCGCACAGCTCTGTCGCGGGCCTATGACGTGGCGTTGGCGGACGCTGGCATACCGGTCGCGCCGCTCGCTCGGACCCCTGACTGTGAACCGTGCCTGCACCTCTACCCGGTCCGGATCGACTTCGACGGGATCGGGCAAAGCCGCGCCTCGGTGATGTCGGGCCTGGCCGAGCAGGGCGTTGGTAGCCAGGTGCATTACATTCCGGTCAACCAGCAGCCTTATTACATCGCCCGCTATGGTCGGCAGGTCCTGCCAGGTGCGCAGTCCTACTATCAGCGCACACTGTCGCTACCGCTCTATGTCGACATGCTCGATGAGGATCCGGCCCATGTGGTCGATGCCCTTGCGAGGGTCGTGAGCCGCTAGGCTGCCGCTGCCATGCCGATCAACTGGCGCAGTGCCGCATCGGTCAGCTGCTCGGGATTGGTATTGGACGCGTAATTGAAGCCGTCGGGAACGAGGTGGCCACCGCTGGCAAGGTACCGGGCCGTCACCTTGGCGCCATGGGCGGGCAGGATCGCAAACCGGTCGTCCAGCTCGATTGTGGTACGGGCATCGTCTTCCGGGATCATGATTTCGTGCAGCTTTTCGCCGGGACGGATGCCGATCACCTTGTGTGGCAGGTGCGGCGCCATGGTGCGGGCCAGATCGGCTGTACTCATCGAGGGGATCTTGGGGACGAAGATCTCGCCGCCATGGGCCATGGACAGGCTGGACAACACGAAATTGACGCCCTGCTCAAGCGTGATCCAGAACCGCGTCATGCGCGGGTCGGTGATCGGCAATTCCTTGGCGCCATTGTCGATCAGGCGGCGGAAATAGGGAATGACCGAACCGCGCGAGCCGACGACATTGCCGTATCGCACCACCGAGAAGACCGGACCGCCTTCACCGCCCATGTGCTGGGCGGCCGTGAATATTTTATCCGCCGCCAGTTTCGAGGCGCCGTAGAGATTGATCGGGTTGGCGGCCTTGTCGGTCGACAGGGCGCAGACATGTTTGACGCCGCGCTTGATGGCGGCGCGCACGACATTCTCGGCACCCATGACATTGGTCTTGATGCATTCGAACGGATTGTATTCGGCGATCGGGACATGCTTCAGCGCGGCTGCGTGAATGACGATGTCGACATCGCGCATCGCCTGGTCGAGCCTCGATTCATCGCGAACATCGCCGATGAAATAGCGCAGGAAGGGATAGTCGCTGGGCGAAAAATCCTGAGCCATTTCATACTGTTTCAGCTCATCGCGCGAGAAGATGATCAGCTTTTTCGGCTTGTACTCGGCGCAGATGGTCTCGGTCAGCTTGCGGCCGAACGAACCCGTCCCGCCGGTGACGAGAATGGTTTTGCCGTCGAGCGGCATGCGTGGGTCGAGGAAGGAGCGTTGGTTCATCATTTCCTCGAAAGACGCTTCGGGCACTGTCTTGTCTGACATGCGGGCCTCGCGATTCGTATCCAGTGTCCGACGCTGCGCTGCCAAGGTTAACGGTGCGTTAGGCATGTCCGTCAGCGCTGGATACTAGCAGATTCCCGCATCTGTGAGCAGGCCTGTCATCTGTCGCTGCCGGTCGCGCTTTTGCGGACAATTTGAAGCTCCCGATTTACCTTGTCTCGCAACACTTTCTTCGTGTTTGAGGCCCAGAATGTAACGTCGAATGTAAAGGATACTCGCCGTGAGCGTTATCGGACTGGATGTCGGGCTTCTGACGGGGTGGTACAATTCACGTATCAGCGCCTCGCTGGCCTCGTCGACTTCATTGTCGACAGCGTCGTCTGCGCGCTCCCAGCAACCGACCGCCCCGGCGCCTTGGGAGATCGGCTCGCCGAACCTGATGACCTTGGAAGAGATGAGCCGCAAGGTTCTCGCCAACGGCATCTTCTTCAATGATCCTGACCGCGAATTCTCCGGCCTGGATGCGCCGGATGACCACAAGCAGCTTTTCTCTCTGCACCAGGGTCTTAAGCGCCTCGCTGCCCTGGCCGAGGAAGCGCAGGATAAAACGACCGCGGACAGCCGCCGTTCCTTCCTCGACAAGAGTTTCCAATCCGGTCTTGCACAACTGGACGGCTTTTTTGACGACATGGACCTGGAAGGCCTGACCCTGCTCAAGGGCGAGCAGCTGTCCAAGATCGAAAGCGAAGTCGCGATTGCGCGCGGCACGTCGCAATATACGACCGACACGATCCACACCGGTGATTTTGATGCCGAAGTCGCCAGCCTGACAGGCGATGTCCAGTTCTCGATTTCGGTGAAGAAAAGCGGCGTTACCCAGACCATCGACATCAATCTGGCCGACATGGGCGCGACAACGCGAAATCTCGACAACATTTCCGATCACATCAACACCCGGCTGGAAGCCGCTGGCGTGCTCTCGCGCTTCGAGCGCACCAAGATCGGCGAAGAAAATGATGTCGGTGTCGTTCCCGGTAATAACTACGGTTTCCAGATTTCCGGTGTCTCGACGGAAACCATTTCCTTCTCCGCTGCAGCCGCCGAGCCGGCGCTCTATTTTGCGGGCGTTTCGGGCATCAATGACAGTGCGGGTGGACAGGTCGTGAAACTGACCGACCTGGCCAGCGGAACACCCCAGACCGGTTACACCACCCGATTCAGCGCTGATCCGAGCACCTCTGAAGTCGCCGTCGTCGGCGGTGAAGAGGGCGAAACCCGTATCAAGCAGGAAGACAATCCGCTCGAAATCCACGCAACGACAGCGTCGGCTGACGGTGGCATTTTCGTTGTCGGTCATGCCTCGGCCTCGACCGATGGTCAGGTGCTCAAAGGTGAGCAGGACCTGATCCTGGCCAAGTATGACTCGACCGGCAATCGCGTCTGGAGCCGTGTGCTCGGCGCAGCCGAAAGTGCGCAGGGGCTGTCGATCGCGACCGATTCCAGCGGCAATGTAGTTGTCGCCGGCAAGGTCGAGGGCGGTCTCGGTGACACAACCAATGTTGGCGGCAGTGACAGCGTCGTGGTCAAATATTCTGCCAGCGGTGTGGAGCAATGGACCCAGCGCTTCGGCGGGACCAAGGATGATCAGGCGGCCACCGTTGCGATCGGGGATGACGGCACGGTTTATGTGGCCGGCAAGTCGGCAAGCGCGTTCGGCGGTGATGCCCATGAGGGCGGGAATTCGGACGGCTATATCCGCGCCATCGATACCAGCGGCACCACCTTGTGGACGCGCCGGGTCGGATCGGCCGGCGATGAGTCGGTGTCGGCAATTGCCATCGCCGATGACGGCAATCTGGTCGTGGCCAGCGAAGAGGATGGCCACGCCGTGCTGCGCAAGTTCGATGTCAGTGACGATACCTCTGCTGCGATCTGGGAGCAGGACCTTGGTGACCTCGATGATGGCCGTGTCGGTGGTCTCGCGATTGACGCCACCGGCATTTATCTTACCGGCGCGGCGGGCGACGCATTCGCACCGACGGCTCCGGTTTCCGCCCATGCGGGCGGTGTGCGCGACGCATTCGTGATGAAGCTGTCCGATGGCGGCGCGCCGACCACCGACTTCCTGACCTTTGTCGGTTCCGACAAGGATGACAGCGCCGCCGGCGTTCAGGTGCATGACGGCAAGATCTACATCGCCGGCAAGACGCTGGGCGGCATCAATGGCGATACGCTGAATGGCGAGCGCGATGCGTTCGCGGCCCAGCTTGATGCGTCGACCGGCGCGCTCGACTGGTCCACCCAGATTTCCGGTCGCGGTGGTCTGGCCGATGCCAAGGGCATCGCCCTGTCGACCACCGATGACAGCGTGCTCGACGCGCTTGGTCTGCCGACCGGCACGCTGACCTATTCCGACAGCCGCTTGGTCACGGACCGCAGCTCTGCCCGTGAGGACGACTTCTTCTATGTTTCGGTGAACGGCGACCGTCGCAAGAAAATCTCCATCGACGCCAATGACACGATGCGGTCGCTCAGCTTCAAGATCAACGCGAAACTGGTCCTGGACGGAACCGCTGATGTACGTCGTTCGAGCGAGGGTGACATGCTGCGTATCAAGGCGGCGGAAGGCTCCAAGATCGAGCTGTTCGCTGGCAGCGAAGGCCGCGACCTCCTGAAATCGCTGGGCATCTCGGCTGGCGCGATCGTCAATACGGGTTCGCTCCTGGATGATGATGACAAGACGACGGATGCACCGCCCCTGTTCGCGCTCGATCTGCCGACGGTGATGTCGCTGTCCGATGAGGATACCGCGACCGAGGCAATGGAGGCGTTGCAGGACGCCCTGTCCAAGGTCCAGCGGGCCTACCGCGACCTGACCATGGATCCGGCGCTGAAGGAATTGCTGAACGGGCCGCAGGCCGGAAAGAAGGGCGGCACCGTGCCAGCCTACTACAATGCCCAGCTGGCCAATTACCAGGCGGGACTGGCCCGCTTGAACTCCGGCGGCGGCAGCCAGGCCGGACTCTTCCTCTAGTCAGTCTTTACAAACTGCATCACCAGCAAGCGCGGCACAGCTCTGGCGCCGACGGTGAGGGCGCTGTCGGCTGGCTCACGCAGGTCGACCAGCCGCAGGCCGGCGTCGCAGGCGGCCGCACAGTAATCGGCGACGCCGTGATACCAGGCATCAACGCGCACCTCCTTGCCGTCAGCCTGCTCGAAACGGGCCTGGCTGCCCTGCAGTTGGCGGAAGGGGTGGAGCTCAGCGAGATACAGCAACCCGCCCGGCCGCAGGACACGGGCAGCCTCACTGACGACCGGCGCCAGTACTTCGATATGCTCGAGGACCAGATTGCCAATGACAAGGTCGACCGACCCGCTCTTGAGCGGCCAGGTCGAGGTCACATCGTGTTCGAGGAATTGCACGCGAGCGCCGAGCTGTCTGCTTCGCGCCTGGTCGAGCATCCCCGGTGACAGGTCCATTGCCAGGACCTGGTCAGCGTGCCGGGCCAGAAAAGCGGTGTTTTTGCCAGTCCCGGCCCCGAATTCCACCACATTCTTGCCGGTCAGCTCGAGGTTCGCCTCCATGAGGCATCGCGCATCGAGGTCGCGGGTTTTGTTGTGATCGCTGTCATATCGCTCGGCCCACAGATCGTAGGCCTGTCTTACAGGTGTGTCGGAGGACTGGCTCATGGCAAAGGGCATGCCGCAGCCGGCCTGATCAGGCAAGATTGCCGCCCGCTCACGGACAGTCTAGCGCGATCAGCTGGTCCAGGTCAGGCAGTGCGGTTGACCGCGATAGCGAAATTGCCGCCTCGCCCGGTCTGCTGCGACGCGCCGGGACCATAACCACCAGCGGTCGACCGTTGTCTCGCGGCCTCGTCGGCGATTGCCTTTACGACCCCTTCGGTGACGGTCTTCAGCGCGCCGACGATCCGGCCATTCTCTGCCAGTGACTCGTGAAAGCGGGTCGTTGCATCGCGCAAGGCTTGCTTGATCGGTGCCGGAGCGCCGGAAAAGCGCGCCGGCTCCTTGCGGGCGCGGGCGACCTCGGCGCGATAGATGTTCGCCAGCTGGGATTTTTCGTCCTGCAGGCCCAGCGCGTCGTGCGGACGGCGGTCCTGGAACAGGCGGGTTTCCTCATTGATCAGGTCGGTCAGGCGACGGGTCAGCTTGAGCAGGCCCTCAGCGCGTTCAGCCGGATTGCCGGCAGCAAGTTCGGTCATGATTAGATCTCCCCGGTTTCCTGATAGCGCAGGATTTCTGATGTCAGGCGGTCGGCGAGGCCGAGTCCGCCGGACTGGGCCATCACCTTGGCGTATTCCTCGTGAAGCAGGCCGGTGAAGGCGCGCTCGCCCGAGCCGCCACCAAACGGGTTTTCCTCGCCGGTCTGGGCGAACATCTGCTCGATCATCTGCGACAGGAAGAAGCTCTCGAAGTCCTCGGCAATGGCGCGGGCTTCGGTCTCGTTGCGAGCTCCGCCGACATTGGGAGCACCCTGGGCGCGGCCGGCGCCGGTGGCATTGGCGAGTTGCAGTTCCAGCATGCCGTCCATGACTACAGCACCTCGATTTCGGCCTGCAGGGCACCAGCTGCCTTGATGGCCTGGAGGATGGTGATCATGTCGCGCGGGGTGACACCCATGGCGTTCAGCCCATCGACAAGCTGGCTCAGCGATACGCTCTCCTCGAGAACGCCCAGCTGCATGTCGTCTTCGGTAACGGACACATCGGTGCGCGGCAGGACAACGGTCTCGCCTTCGGAGAAGGGAGCCGGCTGGCTGGCGATCGGGCTTTCCGTCACCGTGATGGTCAGATTGCCCTGGGCAATGGCGACGGTGGAGACGCGGACATTCTCGCCCATCACGATGGTGCCGGTATTTTCGTCGATGATGATGCGGGCCGGGATATCGGCCTCGACGCGAAGCTGTTCGACCTCGGACAGCAGGTCGATCATGTCGCCGTCGAAATGGCTCGGGCGCTGCAGTGTGACCGTGCTGGGATTGGTGGCCCGAGCCGAACCGGGGCCGACATAGGCATTGATGGCATCGGCCATGCGGCGGGCGGTGGTAAAGTCGGGATTGCGCAGCGACAGGCGCAGGCTGGCCCGGTTGGCAATTTCGGCCCAGGGGTCGATGCCGGATCCCTCGAACGGGTTTTCGACCAGGGCTCCGTTGGCGATGCGGCCTGAAGTCGGCACGCCGCGGGTGATGCTGGCGCCGTCACCGGCGGCTTCGAAGCCGCCGACGGCGAGCGAGCCCTGGGCAACGGCCCAGGCGCGGCTCTGGCTGTCAAACAGCGGGGTGGCGATCAACACGCCGCCCTGCAGGCTGGAAGCGTCGCCAATGGCGGAAACCGTCACATCGATCCGGCTGCCCTGCGAGGAGAAGGCCGGAAGTGAGGCCGTCACCATCACCGCGGCGACATTGCGCGTGTTCAGGTTGGCGTCGCGGGTGTTGACGTTGAAGTGTTCCAGCATCGCGTTCAGCGACTGGTTGGTGAAGGCAGAGTTGCGCAGGCTGTCGCCGGACCCGTCCAGACCCACCACCAGGCCGTAACCGACCAGATGGTTGTCGCGGACATCCTCGACATCAACCATGTCCTTGATGCGGGAGGACGCCAGGGCGGGCGTCGCCAAGGACAAGGCGGCGAGAAGGGCGATGATCAGGCGCATTTTGCGGTCTCCGGAACAGGTTCGCCCACGACCTTGCCAGAGGCGTGCCAGAATTCCGGATTTGGTTAATAAAATAAAACGCTGAAAAACAATGGGTTGGCGAGTAGAGTGCTGATCGCAGGGGCGGAAAAACGCGCCGCCTGCAATAGCGCACCGGCAGATTTTGCCGATCCGGGCAATCGGGTTAAGTCTCTGTTAATCGCCCCGGCCGCATCCATTGGGCGTCATCACGAGGAAATGATTCCTGCCATGAAAGTCTCCGGACCCAGCTCAACCAGTTCCGTTTCTGCCGGCAAGCGCAAGACCACTTCGCGCACGTCCGGTGAAGCGTTCAAGCTGGATACGCCGGCCAAGGCCGGCGCCGGGATGACGGCAAGCGGTGTGTCCTCGGTCCAGTCGGTTGATGCCATCCTGGCGTTGCAGGGCGTTGAGGACTTCACCCATGCCCGCAAGCAGGCGACCGATCGCGCATTCGACATGCTGGACATGCTCGACGAGCTCAAGATTGCCTTGCTCGAGGGTGGCCTGCCACGGGCCAAGCTGATCGCGCTGATGGATCTTCTGCAGACCCGTCGGGACGCGACCAATGATGCCCGTCTCGAAGCGGCGCTCGACGAGGTCGAGACCCGGGCCGCGGTGGAGCTGGCCAAGTTCAGCTAGCTCGCGGATTTCGACACAAATCATTCAAGGTTTTTCGCTATTTGCTCTCTCTGACAGGTGTAGCAACAGCGTCTCCACATTGACTTGAGCGGCTCGGTGCATATTCTCCGCCCGCTTTCTGGGGGAGAGCGCTGTACCGCGTGGAGTTGAGTGGAAAGCGATGAGCGAAGCTGAACCGATCGAACTGCCCAAGGATTACTTCCCGTCGGAAGACGAGCCGTTCATGAATGACCGGCAGAAGGAATATTTCCGACGCAAGCTGATGGCCTGGAAGGATGACATCCTCCGGGAGAGCCGCTCGACGATTACGAATCTCCAGCAGGATATGGGGGCTCTGCCCGACCTGGCCGACCGTGCGTCGACCGAGACGGACCGCTCGCTGGAACTGCGGGCCCGTGATCGCCAGCGCAAGCTGATCTCCAAGATCGACAAGGCCTTGCGCCGACTGGAAGAGGACGAATACGGCTATTGTGACGAGACCGGAGAGCCGATCTCGCTGGCCCGTCTCGACGCCCGCCCCGTCGCCACGCTGAGCCTCGAGGCGCAGGAGCGCCACGAGCGCAAGGAACGCGTCCACCGCGACAGCTGATAGCGCGTTCCAGGCCTTACGCCGCACGCTCCTATTGTGAATTCCCGATAAAAAATGGGCCGTCGCGCGTGTTGCGCAACGGCCCAGTTGGTCCCGATGGTGGTGGGGATTCGTGGTCCTAGAACGGCATCAGGATGTCATAGAGTTCCTGGCCGTAGCGGGGGCGCTGGGCATCAGAGAGATGTCCGCGACCGCCGTAGGAAATGCGGGCTTCGGCGATTTGCGTGTGGGCGATCGTATTGTCAGACCCGATGTCCTGCGGACGCGCAATGCCGGTGATGAGAAGTTCGCGCACCTCATTGTTCACGCGGACTTCCTGACGGCCGGCGATCACCAGATTGCCATTCGGCAGGACCTGGGTGACGAGGGCCGCGACAGTCAGCGAGATGCTTTCGGTGCGGTTGACGGATCCCGAACCCGCCAGCGACGAGGTCGAGCCGAGGCTGGTCATCGAGGTCGGGTCGATATTGTCATTGAAGAAGCCGGTCAGGTCGGCGCCCAGGAAGCTGGTCAGGTCGCTGTCCTCGGCCGATGAACGGCTGCGGTTGGTGGTGTTGTTCAGCTGGGCGCTGTCGGAAATGGCGATGTTGACCGTGACGATGTCACCGACCTGGTCAGCCCGCGGATCACCGAAAAATGTCGGAGAATTGGCGGTCCACAGCGAGTTGTTGGCGGTCGAATTGGTCGCATAGCGCTGTTGCGGCATGCGCGGCATTGGCATGGGCAGTTGCGACGGACCGGTGCCGGCGAGTTCGGCGGGGTTCTGGATTGGCGTCATCGGCGGTGTCTGGCCGACATAGGACAGACGGTCGGAGACAGCGCAAGCTTGCAGGGCGGCAGCGGCGACGATGAGGGCGGCGAGTTTGCGGATCATGGCGTGATCTCCTTGATCAGAAGCTGGCGGACGGCGAGGTGCCGACGCGGGCACGACCCGGGCCGTCGACGAGGGCCTCCACCGTGCGGTTTGATTGCAGGTTGACGAAGCGGGCAACTTCGCCGTCGGCGGCGTCTTCCATGGCGCGGGCGCGCACGGTCAGCTGGATGCCGGGAACTTCAAACATCAGGACGACCAGGTCGCCGCGCTCGACCATCAGCGGGCGCTGCAGATCGTAGCCACGAAGCGGCTCGTTGGGCCGCAGGGCGCGGCGCGCTTCCATGCCGATCAGGGCTTCCGGGTCGAGAATGGCATCGGGACGCAGACGGTCCGAACGATGACTGATCCAGGTGATGTCTGAGGCCGTGATTTCCTGTCCGGATGCGACCGGGCGGGCCAGCACGGGCAGTTCGATCGTGGCGTAGGCCCGGCCTGTGACACGGACCGTCTGGGCGCCGTGATAGGGCGCGATTTCGGCAGCCAGCATGCCCGAGCGGCTGTCGAAGGAGAGATCATGGATCTCCGGACCACCAATGCTATCGAGCGGGGCGTGCAAGGCCATCGCGGTGTTGGACAGCTGCACATCGTGAACCCGCCCTTCCGAGGCGAACAGCTCGCCTTCCAGCATGTCGGCCAGCGTGTCGGCCGAGACGACGCGGCTGGCGCGTTCGATCGACAGACGGCGCAGGCCGCCGGCATTGGCCCAGTCGAGATCATTCTCGAGCGCGATACGGCGGACATAATTGACGTCCAGCGCGGTGCGGCTGCCGGGCGCCGGGGCGCGGGCCAAAACGATGTCGGCCTGCTCTCCGGTGATGTCGAACAGATCGCCCAGGGTGATCTGGGCGCTGTCGACGCGGATGGTTTCGCGCAACACGACGGCTTCGGCCGCCAGCGCTGAGGAGGTCGCAAACGGGGCCGTGGTGAGGCAGGCGAGTGCGATGAGACTTGTGCGGATCATCAATTTCTCCCGTTAGCGAAGGTTGGAGGAAGCGGCCATCATCTCGTCGGATGCGGTGATGACGCGGGCGTTCATTTCATAGGCGCGCTGGGCCTGGATCAGCGAGGTGATCTCGGACACCGAATTGACGTTCGAGGTCTCGACAAAGCCCTGGCGAACCGAACCGAAGCCCGGTGAGCCCGGCGTGCCGGTATTGGCTGCGCCGGACGCTGCGGTTTCCAGGAACAGATTGTTTCCGCGCGCTTCCAGGCCTGCCTCATTGAAGAAGGTCGCCAGCTCCAATTGGCCGAGTGTTTGCGGATCGGTCTGGCCGTCGATCAGGGCTTGGACTTGCCCTTGCTGATTGATCGAGATCTCGCGGACACCATTGGGAATGGCGATCCCCGGTGCGACGGTATAGCCGTCGGTCGTCACCAGTTCGCCTTCGGGGCTGGTCGAAAAATTGCCGGCGCGGGTATAGCCGTCCGACCCGTCCGGCATCTGCACCCGGAAATAGCCATGGCCGGAGATAGCCAGGTCCAACGGGTTGCCGGTGTTCGACAGGGCGCCCTGTTCGGTGATGCGATAGATCGAGGCGGTCTGGACACCCAGGCCGACCTGGACACCGGTCGGCACGATGGTGCCGGCGTCGGATGAGTCCATGCCCATCTGCTGGACGTTCTGGTAGAGCAGGTCCTGGAACTCGGCCCGCTGGCGCTTGAACCCGGTGGTGTTCATGTTGGCCAGGTTGTTCGAGATCACTTCGACATTCAGCTGTTGGGCCTGCATGCCGGTGGCGGCGGTGGTGAGAGCACGCATATTCGTTCTCCTCCGATCAGATCCGGCCAAGGCGCTCGATGGCGCGCTTGCTCAGATCTTCTGCTTGTTCAAGGAATTTCGAGACCGACTGATAGCTGCGCATGACAGACATCATGTCGGTGAGTTCGAGGATCGACTGGACGTTGGACTGCTCGACGAAGCCCTGGCTCACCGTCGGATCGATCATCGCCAGCGGCTCGTTGGCCGGGTCTTCGATCGGCGGGATGGTGTAGCGGCCATTGCCCTGCTTGGACATTTCCGAGCGGTTGGCGATCTCGAACACGCCGATCCGGCCGATCTGCTGGTCGTTCTGCATGATCATGCCGCCATCGACGATCTGGACGCTGCCGGCCGAGGCGTCGATCAGGATCGGGCCGCGGGTATCGGCGTCCAGCACCGGGGCGCCGTCGGAGGCGACCAGCTGGCCGGCACCATCAAGGCGGAAGCGTCCGTCGCGGGTGAATTGTTCTTCGCCATTCGTCTCAACCGCGAAGAAACCTTCGCCATCAATGGCGAGGTCGAATTCGCGACCGGTGAAGGCCAATTCCCCCTGGCGGAAATCGCGTGCCATGCCCCATGTATTGACGAACTGGACGTCGCTCGGTCCGTCATCATGTGTCGCGGTCGGGGCGGCGCGGTTTTCCAGCAGCAGGGATTCGACCTTGAATCCGGCCGTGTTTGCGTTGGCGATATTGTTGGCCACGACATCCATAGACCGGCGAAGGGTCATCTGGCGCGAGAGGCCGATCATCATTGCGTTGTCCATCGGGCGGTTCCTTTCTGGAGCCTGGGGTCCGCCGTCGTCATTGCGCGGCAGTTGCCAGTGCTGCTGCACGCGGCGTGCCAAGGTTAATTTTCATGGAAAACAAGAGGTTGACGGGGAGGAGGCGAAAAGCCCGGCAAGCCTTTCCGGCAAAGACCGTCACAGCGGGGGGAAGAAGTTGCCGGGTCGCCGCCAATCACTACGAAACGTTAACCGCGCTGGCCGTTAATGGGATCAGATGATTCCCCCGACTGGGAGCCTGGTCATGGCTGACGACAACGAAGAGATTGAAGACGACGCCGAAGGCGAAGAGGCGCCGAAGAAGAACCCATTGAAATTGGTGCTCTTTATCGGTCTTCCCGTTCTGATCCTGCTGCTCGCGGGTGTCGGTGGATTCATGATGTTCGCCGGTGGCGGCGATGATGAAGAACAACATGCCGACGCCGGTCATGGTGAGGGTGCGGACGGTCATGGCGGCGCCGACAGCCACGCCACTGACGAGGTATATTATTATGACCTGCGCGAGGGCGACGGCACCGAAGAGACCATCACCACCAATATCCGCTCGGCGACCGGGCGGCCGGTCATCGTACAGTTGAAGATCACGTTTGAATCCAGCCGCGACGATCTCGGTCCGATCCTGGAAGAGCATGTCGACCCGATCATGGACCAGTTCATCATGTTTCTGCGCGAATTGCGCGAGGACGACCTTTACGGCTCTGCCGGCATGCACCGCGTGAAGCTGGAGCTGCTGCGCCGGGTCAACCTGGCCATCGAGCCCGCGCAGATCGACGCGGTCTGGATCCAGGAATTCATGATTGTCGACTAGGCCCACGGCGACCAACGGAAAGCACACGCATGTCTGACGATATGGACCAAGATGCACTGGCGGCCGAATGGGAGGCCATGGCCGAGGACGGAGACGACCTCGACCTGGCATCCGAATGGGAGGCCATGGTCGGTGCCGAGGACGACGAGCAGGAGCTGCCGACCGTCGGCGGCGGTGCCGAGCGTATCCTCAACCAGGACGAAATCGACAGCCTGCTTGGCTTCTCGCTCTCTGATGACGACGCTGCGGACAAGTCCGGCATCCGCGCGATCATCAATTCGGCGCTGGTCTCCTATGAGCGCCTGCCGATGCTGGAGATCGTCTTTGACCGCCTCGTGCGGCTGATGACGACGTCTCTGCGCAATTTCACCTCGGACAATGTCGAGGTCTCGCTCGACAATATTTCCTCGATCCGCTTTGGCGACTACCTCAACTCGATCCCGCTGCCGGCCATCCTGGCGGTGTTCCGGGCCCAGCAGCTGGACAATTACGGCCTGCTGACCGTCGACTCCAACCTGATCTACTCGATTGTGGACGTTTTGCTCGGCGGTCGCCGCGGCACATCGGCCATGCGGATCGAAGGCCGGCCCTACACCACGATCGAGCGGATGCTGGTCCAGCGCATGATCGAAGTCGTTCTGGGCGATGCCAAACAGGCCTTCGCACCGCTGACCGATGTCGAATTTGACCTCGAGCGTGTCGAGACCAATCCGCGCTTTGCCGCTATTGCCCGACCGGCCAATGCGGCCATTCTGGTCAAGCTGCGGATCGACATGGAAGACCGCGGCGGTCGAATCGAGCTTCTTCTTCCCTATGCGACTCTGGAGCCGATCCGGAAAATGCTGCTCCAGCAGTTCATGGGGGAAAAATTCGGACGTGATAATATCTGGGAAGGCCACCTGGCGACCGAACTCTGGTCGACCAAGATGGAGGTCCAGGCCGTGCTCGACGAGCAGCGCGTGTCCCTGGGCACCGTGGCCAATCTGAAAGTGGGTGACACGCTCTATCTCGACGCGTCGCCGAGCAGTGATGTCGAGCTGCGCTGCGGTCAGGTCCCCCTGACCCGCGGCCGCATGGGTCGCATCGGACACAATGTTGCCCTGCGCCTGAGCGGACCGCTCTCGCCGGGCGCCAAAAAAGCCATGATGAGGTTTGCATGACACTCGCCGCCCTGATTTTCGAAGGCCTCGTGGCCGCGCTCCTGGTCGTGGCTGTCGTCATGTGCTGGCGCGTGGATCGCCGTCTCAGCGCCCTGAAGAAGGGCCAGGACGGGGTGCGCGAGTCGGTGATCGCCCTCAATGAGGCGACCGATCGTGCCCGCGCCAGCCTTGGCGCCCTGGAACGTGCCACCGCACAGTCTGTCGACGTGCTGGAAAAGCGTGTCAGTGAAGCGCGGACCCTTGCCGATGAACTCCATCTGGTGACCGGCAATGTCGACCGCAAGGCCGACAGCCTGGCCCAGCGCCGGGCTCCGCGTCGCCGCGCTGCCGACATTTTTCCGGACGGAGCCGGCTCCCGCGTCATCAATGACCTCAAGGATGTGAGATAGTCTCATGCGCGAACCCCTTCGCTTCCTCACCGTGCTTGCCGTCCTGATGGGCGGCCTGCTGGGTCTCAAGACACTGTCGATCGCCAATGGTGCGGCTGACTGGTGGGAAGCCCAGGGCAGTGCCATGGCCGCCGAAGTCTCAGAGCAGGCCCAGGGCGAAAATCAAGCCGGAGAAGGCGAGGATGCGCCCATCATGCCGGCCGATCACGCTGCGCCCATACCGTCCGGGGACGAGCCGAGTGCGTCGGACGTGTCCGCCGCCTTTGCCGAGCGGATCGCGAGTGGTGTCCGGACAGCCGAGGAAGAACGCGTCATCTACCGTTTGCGGGAGCGTAGCGCCGAGCTCGACAGTCGCGAGCGCGAGCTGGAGACACGCGAAGCCCTGATGCTGGCGATGGAACAGCGGGTGGACACCAAGATTACCGAGCTGAATGCCCTGCGGACCCAGATCGAAAGCCTGTCCGGCGAATTGTCGGACCGCGAAGATGAAGACATGCAGGTGATTGTGTCCTGGTATTCCGCCATGGACCCCCGCGATTCCTCCGAGCGCATCGCGACCCTGGACATGGATACCCAGCTGCAGATCGCCTCACGCATGTCGCAACGCGTGTTCGGGGCAATCCTGGCCGAGATGAATACCGGTGCCGCCGCGGCGCTGACCGAGCGCATGGCACGCCGGTCGGACCTGCCGGAAACCGTCGCCGAGCTGGAGGCGCGGATTGCCGAGGGCGACTAGACATACGGCCGGCCTTGCCGGATGCGTCCTGCCGCTGTTGCTGGCGTCAACAGCCCTGGCCCAGTCGCCAGCCACGCTCAGTGTCGAGCGTGGCGATAATTCCCTGCGCCTGCTGATCGATTATGACGATGCGGTGGCCGACAGGCAGCCGACGGCCGATGTGACCGTCGAGCATACAGTCCTGATCGCCCGTCTGAGCGAACCGCTGGACGCCGATGGGTCTTCACTGGGTGGGGAGCTGCAAGGGCTTGCTGCGCGAGCCCGGCTGGATGCTGACGGATCGACGCTCCGTATCGCCCTCAACCAGACTGTCGAGGCTTATGCCTCGGCGAGTTACGACCAGGTCGCGATCGATTTTGTCCCGGTGGGTGGAGCCCGACCGGACGACATTGTCTCGCCCCGTGAGGCGCGTGAGATCGAGGCCGCGCGCCTGGCTGCTGAACAGGCCGCGCTGCCCCCGCCTGCACCGCCGCCTGCTGAGGCGCTGCCAGTGCAATACCGGGTCGGCCAAGCCACTGAATACACACGGATTGAATTGCTCTGGCCGCGAGAGGTCGAGGTTTCGGTCAGTCAGTCCGGAGATGTCGCGGAAGTGCGGTTTGACGCGCCGGCGGATGTTGATCTGAGCCGTCTGGCCGGATCTCCGCCGCGGTTCCTCAACGGTCTGACGGCGACACGCGACGGTGATGAATTTGTCCTGACGCTCGATGTCGAGCCCGGCGTCCAGGTGCGGGCCTGGGGCGAGGGCGGGCGTGTCGCGATCGATCTGCCTGACCCGGCCTTTGCCGATGCCGAGACTCTGCTGGCGCAAATCGAGGCGGCCACCGGCGCTGAATTCGAACCGGATGATATTGCCGGCGACGCGGTT
Source organism: Maricaulis sp. (assembly GCF_048268525.1). GTDB lineage: Bacteria > Pseudomonadota > Alphaproteobacteria > Caulobacterales > Maricaulaceae > Maricaulis. The sequence continues at coordinate 149,650 of NZ_JBLWVH010000002.1, forward strand.
TCGCAGGCAGAGGCCGAGCCGGTCCCTGTTCCACGTCCGCAACGTCCTGCCACACGTCCGGCCGAGGAGCCTGCGCCGGTTGCTGCCGAAACGCCGCCGCCTGCTGCTGCCTTGGCCGACAACGGTCCGACGGATTTGTCAGCTTCGCGGCCCGGCGCCAACCCGGTCCCGACCGACGGCGTTGTGCGCGCCGAAGTCTCTGATTTCAACGGCGATCTGAGGATCGACTTCAACTGGCAGGCGCCACTCGGCATGGCGGTTTTCCGGCGGGGTGAGGCGATCTGGGTGGTTTTCGATGCGGCTGCCGACCTCGACCTCGGCGAGCTCGATGGCGCCAGCCGGCGCCACGTTCGCAACTTCACCGGCGTCAATGGCGAGACCTATGCGGCTGCACGCCTGATCGTGCCGGCCACTTCGCAGGCGGAAGCCCGCCTGGACGGGAATCGCTGGACCGTGGTCCTGTCCGAGCGGATTGATGCTCCTCCGCGTCCGATCACCGTGCGCCGGGATGCCCGTCGGGGTCGACCCGGTCGCATATTGATGGATATGGCCAGCGCCCACGCCATCCGCTGGATCGATGATCCGGTGGTCGGTGACACGGTTGGCGTGATTACCGCCTTGGGTCCGATCCAGGGACTCGCTGCGCGCAGCGAATTCGTTGGTGGAGCCTTGTTGCCCAGTGCCCAGGGCGGCGCTGTGCAGGCTGTTGCCGAAGACATCGAGATTACCTTGATCGGCGCCGGTGCGGCGATCAGCCGTCCCAGCGGGCTGGACCTGACACCGGCCGCCACCGCCGGCCGCGCTGACGTGGAAAGCTCTGTCCTGGCCAATATTTCCTCGCCGGCCCTGATGTATTTCGACGCCTGGCGCGGTGCCGGTCGATACATGGATGAATGGAATGCCCGCCTGCGCCGGACCGCGCTGGAAGATGGTACGGACGGGCAGATAGCGCTTGCGCGTTTCCTGCTGGCCCGCGACCTGGCGCCGGAGGCCTTGGGCATGGTCGAACTGGCCGTCGCCGCCGAGCCGCAATTGGTCGATGACCCGCACGTTCGGTCGCTCCGAGCTGTTGCCAGCTACATGTTGCATCGCCCGGAAGACGCAACGGCCTACCTGTCGCATGCGTCCCTGGCGCAGGATCCCGCAGCCGACCTCTGGCGCGCCATGATTGCTGTCGAAGAGGAGCGGTGGCAGGACGCCCGCCGCCGGTTCAATACCGGCGAAGCGACCGTCTATCACTATCCGCCGGAATGGCAGGCGCGATTCAATGCCGCCCATGCCCGAGCCGCTCTCGAACTGGGCGACACCGCTGCGGCCCAGGATTATCTCTATGCCGTTGAGGCCGGTGATCCGGACTGGCAGACGCGTCTGGACGCCCGCTTCGTCGCGGCCCGACTGGCGGAGGCCGGCGGTAACCGCACCGAGGCGATCCGCCGCTTCGAGGAGTTGTCGGAGTCCGGTCATCCGGAGTCGGAAGCCCGGGCCCTGTACGACCTCAACCGGCTGCAGCTGGAGGAAGGCCTGATCAGCCGCAGCGAAGCCATCGAGAACCTGGAAAACCTGCGATTCCGCTGGCGCGGTGACACGATCGAGCTGGAAACGGTCCGCACGCTTGGCGAACTCTATGTCCAGTCCGGCGACTTCGCCGGTGGACTGGAAACCATGGCCACGGCCCAGGCGCGCTTCCCGGAATCGGAAGCTGGACGCCGTATCGGCGAGGACATGGTGTCGATCTTCCGTCGCCTGTTCCTGGATGGCGAAGCTGATCGCATGGACCCGGTTGAGGCCGTCGCGATCTTCTACCAGTATCAACACCTGGCCCCGATCGGTGCCGATGGTGACCGCATGATCCGGCGCCTGGCCGACCGGCTGATCGCCTTCGACCTGCTCGATCCGGCCGCTGAGCTGTTGCAGCACCAGGTCGACTATCGCCTGCGCGAACCGCTGGCCCGGGCGCGGGTCGCAACGGATCTGGCCATCGTCTACCTGATGGACCGCCGTTATGAGGATGCCCTCAACACGATCCGGCGATCGCGCATAGCCGGCCTCCCGGAAGAGCTGGTCGATGAACGCTATCTGCTTGAAGCGCGGGCCCTGTCCGAGCTGGGTCGATCGGATCAGGCGCTGGAATTGATCGCCTCCGACCAGTCCGAGGCCGCCAGCCGCCTGCGCGCTGATGTGGCCTGGACCCAGCGCGACTGGCGCAATGCCGGCCGTCGTCTGGAAGGCATTCTCGGCAATCGATATTCCGATCCGGCTCCGCTGGAACCGACCGAGGAAGACGACCTCCTGCGTGCCGCCATCGCATACAGCCTGTCACGGGACACGGCGGGCGCGGTGCGCCTGGGTGAGCGCTATGGCGAAGCGATGACACTGACAGACCAGGCGGCCGCGTTCAGCCTGCTGACCGACGATGGGGCGACCCCGGGCAATGTCCGCTTCTCCGACATGGCCTCCCGTATCGCCAGCATCGATACGCTGGATGCCTTCATGGAACCCTTCCGGGCGCGCTTCGTGAATGGCGGTGGGCCGAGCTGACTGGGCTTGGGTCATGTACCTTTGGTACGTGTCCCTCCGTGACGTCCATGCCTCTTCGTCTCCGCACGCTTTCGCGCCGAAGGATGGGAGGGAACGGGATGTCATTCGACATCGGGTTGATATGATTAACGTGACATCGTCGACATCCCGTTCGCGGAGATTTCCCGGGCTGTCTCCACCCCGTTTCCAATGCGTCAGGTAGATGGGGTCGGTCGTTTAGTGCCCCGCGACCTGGTCGCACGCCCTGCCGGAGCTTCGGGAAGTCATCCCCGTCGCGCGGACAGGCTCCGCTCGTTTCCGGGCACAAGTGACTGAGCTCGCGCCTCCCGTCCCGAAAACCGAAGGCATTATGGGGTGGGCGGCGAGGGGGGAGGATAAGTTCGTCTCTATCCCCGCCTCACACACTGTCATCCCGATGACGATCGGGACCCAGATTGCGACGCGAAGCCGTTGCCACGCTTGGTGAAATTGAGTGTGCGAGGCTGGGTCCTGACTTTCGTCAGGATGACGGTACTGGATGGGCTATTCGGGGGATAAAGGGGGGAGACAGAAAGGGACAGGTATATTTAACGCGTCCATTCCTGGGCCGCTCGGCCGACGAGCCCGCGCGTTAAATACACCTGTCCCCGTTATTCAACTCAACGTCCCGAAACTCTGGACCAGGGATCCCACCACCAGTCGCCAGCCATCGACCAGCACGAAGAAGATCAGCTTGAACGGTAGCGAGATGACGATCGGGGGCAGCATCATCATGCCCATCGACATCAGGATCGAGGCGACGACGAGGTCGATGATCAGGAAGGGAATGAACAGCAGGAAGCCGATCTCGAAGGCGCGGCGCAATTCCGAGATCATGAAGGCCGGAGCGACGATCCAGAACGAGGTCGCTTCCGGCGATTCCGGAACGGCCTCCTGGGACATGTCGATGAACAGGGCGAGATCGTCCTCGCGGACATGGCTGAGCATGAAGGTCTTGAGCGGCGCGGTCGACAGGTCGAAGGCCTCGGTCAGCTCGATCTCTTCGTTCAGAAGGGGCTGGATGCCCTCGTCATAGGACTGGGTGAAAACCGGCGCCATGATGAAGCCGGTCATGAAGATGGCCAGCGAGACCAGGACCGCGTTTGGCGGGCTTTGTTGCAGGCCGAGCCCGGTTCTCAGCAGCGACAGCACCACGATGATGCGCACGAAGCTGGTGGTCATGATGATGATGGACGGCGCCAGCGACAGCACGGTCAAAAGCGCCATCAGCTGCAAGACCCGCTCGGTCAGCGCGCCTTCCTGGCCGGCATCGATGGTCACGGTCTGGGCGTCGGCCTGAAAGCCGATCAGGGTGATCACGCCCAGCAGGAACAGCGAAAAACAGAACCAGAAACCTTTGCGGGCACTCATGCCGAGCTCTCCATCGCGTCTCGCAAGTCCGCAGCACTGACCGGCTTGGCCGCGCCGGTCGACAGAATGGTCTCCCGTTCCGCGCCCAACAGCACCACATGTTCCTCGCCGTCGGCCTGCAGGATCACCACCCGCCGGCGCGGGTCAATGACCAGTGTTTCGCGGAGTTTGAGGCGGCGATCGGTTCCGCCCAGCTGACGCAATCCCGTCATTTGCTGCAGCAGCCAGCCCTTCTGGACGGCATAGCCAAACAGCCCCAGTCCGCCCAGCAGGACGACGAGGATGGAGATGGCGAACAAGTAGCTGGTCCAGCTGACGATATCGGACATCGAGCCTTGGCCTCATAAACAATAACCACTGTCTGGGGTGATGCGGTTAAGTCGGCGTTAACCGTGCGGGACCACCTTCGTTCATAACTGAGAAAGGGGATTCGCGCATGCGGCCCGACGACGTGCCGGTCCTGGCACTGCTTCGACAATCGATGAGTTTCCACTCTGATCGCCAGCAGGTGATCGCGGAGAACATCGCCAATGCGAACACGCCGGGTTACACGCCGCGGGATATCGACGAATCCGAGTTCCACGCCGCGCTTCGCGCCCAGATGGGTGGCAATTCGGGCGGCGCCGGCGGCAGCAATCGTGGCGCGCTGAATCTGACGACAACCGCCGCCGGGCATATTCCGGCATCCAGCTCGGGTGGCGGATCATCATCGAGCTGGGAGGCGAGCGAGCGTCCTGACTCGGAAACAACGGTGAACGGCAATTCGGTCGTCATCGAGGAACAGATGGTGCGGGCCCAGGAAAACCGGATGCGCTATGAGAGCGCCCTGACCCTGTACCAGAAAAGCATCGGCCTGCTGCGCACGGCGATCCGTGCGCCGGGTCGATAGGGAGTGATCGATGGGTAACGCTTCAGATACGATGCAGATCTCGGCTTTCGGCATGCGGGCACAAGCCGCACGGATGCGGATCATCTCCGAGAATATCGCCAATGCCGATTCCACCGCACGCGAGCCGGGCGGCGACCCTTATCGGCGTCAGGTCCCGGTGTTCGAGGCCGAGCTTGATCGCGCCACCGGGCTGAATGCCGTCCGCATGACCGATGTCGCGCACGACCAGAGCGAGTTCACGCTCGAATATGATCCCGGCCATCCGGCCGCCAATGCCGAGGGCTATGTCCAGTATTCCAACGTGCAGACGCTGGTGGAAATGATGGACATGCGCGAAGCGATGCGTTCCTACGAAGCCAATCTCAACATGATCGAGAATGCCCGCCGCATGCAGGAGCGGGCTCTGGATCTGCTGCGTCGCTAGAATAGTCGACGCGAGCCCTAGAAACAGGATGAAGGACGACGTCCATGGCCGCTGATCTCTCTGCCGTACAGGCCTACCAGGCCGCTATCCGCACGGCCCAGCAATCCTCGCTCGGGTCGAGCCAGGACAGCGCAGCCGCCAGTGGCGGCCTCGATTTCGGCTCGCTGCTGGGCAATGCGATTGCCGACACCAGCCAGACGCTGGCCCATTCCGAGCAGATGACGGCAGCCGGCGCGGCCGGCGAAGCCGAGTTGATCGATGTGGTGACCGCTGTCTCGGCCGCCGAGATCTCGCTGGAAACTGTCGTCGCCGTTCGTGATGAGGTGGTGAAGGCCTATCAGGAAATCCTGCGCATGCCGATCTGATCCCTGTGATCATCCATCAATGCAAAAGCCCCGGCCGAGACCGGGGCTTTTTCATGTCTGGTCGTCAATCGACCGATGTATGAGCGTTAGTTCTGCTCGCTTTCGACCCACGCATTGACGCGCTCTTCCAGCACCGAGAGCGGCATGGCGCCCTGGGTCAGCACGACATCATGGAAGTCGCGGATGTCATAGCTTTCACCCAGCTCCTCTTCGGCAATGCCGCGAAGGCGCAGGATTTCCAGCATGCCGATCTTGTAGGCGGTCGCCTGGCCCGGATAGACGATATAGCGGTCGATCGCGGCGATATTGTCGCCGAGCGGGTTCGGCGTGTTTTCGCTGAGATAGTCGATCGCTTCCTGGCGCGTCCACTGGTGATAGTGCAGGCCGGTATCGACCACGAGGCGGCAGGCCCGCCACAGCTCCATCGCCAGACGACCGAAGTCGGAATAGGGGTCCGAATAGAAGCCGTATTCCTTGGGCAGGAATTCGGTGTAGAGACCCCAGCCTTCGGTATAGGCGGTGTAGCCACCAAAGCGACGGAAGGCGGGAATGCCTTCCAGCTCCTGCATGATCGCCAGCTGCATGTGGTGACCCGGGCTGCCCTCGTGATAGGCCAGCGCTTCCATCTGGTAGGTCGGCATCAGCGACATGTCGCGCAGGTTGGCATAGTAGACGCCCGGACGGGAGCCGTTCGGGGCGGGGCGCTGGTAGAAGGCCTTGCCGGCAGCGTCCTCGCGGAAGACCTCAACCCGGCGAACCTCGAGCTCGGCGCGGGGGAAGGTGTTGAACATTTGCGGCAGGGTCTCGGTCATCGTGTCGATGAGCGAGGTCGCCTCGGCCAGGTATTCGGCCCGGCCCTCATCGGTATTGGGGTAGTAGAACTGCTCGTCGGTGCGCATGAATTCGAAGAAGTCCTGCAGCGACCCCTCATAGCCGACCTGGTCCATGATGCCGCGCATTTCATCGTGGATGCGCGCGACTTCCGAGACGCCGAGCTGGTGGATCTCTTCGGCCGACAAATCCATCGTCGTGTAGCCGTTGAGCAGGAAATTGTAGAACTCACCACCATCGGGGTGTTTCCACACGCCATCGTCCTCGGTGGCGACTTCCGCCTGTTCCTCGAACAGGGCGATGACGCGTTCATAGGCCGGGGCGACCGCTTCGGTGAGAGCCGTTGTCGCTTCGGTGATCAGGCGGGCCTTGTCGGCATCGTCAATGTCCAGCGCTTCGACCTTGCCAGTGAAATCGGCGAGGAGCGGGCTGGCTTCGCCATCATCAAACGGTGCGCCGGAGATGATGTTGCGGGCCGTGGCGATCATCGGCTCGTAGGTCCATTGCGGGGTCAGGACGCCCAGTTCGGCAGAGCGGCGCGAATTGGCGATGTTCTGGTCCAGATAGGTCGGCAGATTGCGCAGGCGGCCGATATAGGCTTCAGCGTCCTCGGCCGTATCGACCCGGTGATTGTTGATCAGGAATGAGGCCGCATTCATGTGCGGGCCCGAACGCGGCGTGAATGTGTAGCCGTGATCATTCCAGCGCTGGGCTTCCCGGGCGCGCTCGGCATTGTATTCGAACAGGCGCCAGGACAGTTGGGCACTGTCGTCGAGGGCATCGAAATCGAAGCTGGCCTGCATGTGTGCCAGATCGGCCTGACCGAGCTCAAAGCCTTCCTGGGCATACTCGGGAGACGCATCCGACCACTGGTCGTAATTGGTCTTCATGCCCAGATAGGTCTGGGTCATCGGTGAGCGCGCCACATTGCGGTCGAAGACCTCCTGGAACCAGGCATTGAGGCGATCGGATTCCGTCTCCTCCACGCTGGCGGTTTCGACCTGTTCCGTGGTTTCCGTTGCGACCGTTTCGGCCGGCATCGTCTCGGAGGCGGCCGTGGTGTCCTCGGTGGCATTGCAGGCGGTGAGGAGGGCGAGCGCCGAAACGCCGACAGTCCAGTGTGAAATACGCATTATCTTACCCCTTCAAGTGCATCAGTCGGACGCTTCGGTCCGCTTTTCGTCGACATAATCATTGATCAATGCCGTCAGCACCGCCAAGGGCAGAGAGCCATTGGTGAGCACGACATCGTGGAATTCGCCATAATCGAAGGCGTCTCCCAGCTCGGCCTGCGCGAAGTCGCGCAATTGCCGGATCCGCATCTGCCCGGTTTTGTAGGAGGTCGCCTGGCCGGGCCAGACGATATAGCGCTCGACCTCGCGGGTGATCTCCTCCTCGGTGAAGGAGGTGTTGGTGCGCAGATAGTCGATGGCGTCTTCGCGTGACCATTGCAGGGAATGGATGCCGGTATCAACGACCAGGCGTCCGGCCCGCCACAGCTCATAGGCGAGGCGGCCGAAATCCTGATAGGGATCGTCGAACAGGCCCATGTCCTTGCCGAGGCTCTCGGCATACAGCGCCCAGCCCTCGCCAAAGGCCGACAGGTAGAGGAAGCGCTGGAACATCGGCGTGCCTTCCTGCTCCTGCGCAAGCGTGAGCTGGAAATGGTGACCCGGAATGCCCTCGTGATAGGCCAGCGTCTCCATCTGGTAGGTCGGCAGGTTCCGCATGTTCAGCGTGTTGGCGTAGTAGATCCCCGGTCGGGAACCATCGAGCGAACCGGTATTGTAGAAGGCGGTTGGTGAGCCGGCGGCGCGATAGGCCTCGACTTCACGCACCACCATCTCGCCCTGCGGCACGGTGTCGAAATAGTCGGGGATGACGCCGCGAACGCGGTCGAACACGTCCGAGACTTCGGCGATATAGCGCGCGCGGCCCTCATCGGTGGACGGGTAGTAGAATTGCTCGTCGGTGCGCATGAACTCGAAGAAGTCCTGGAGGCTGCCTTCAAAGCCGACCTGCTCCATGATGCCGCGCATCTCGCCATGGATGCGCTCGATCTCGGCCAGGCCGGTATCGTGTACCTCTTGCGGCGACAGGTCCGGCAGGGTGGTGAAGGCGGCCAGCTGGCTTTGGTAATAGGCCTCACCGTTCGGCAATTTCCAGGCGCCGTCGCGCTCGTCGGTCATCGCTTCGTGGCGTTCGAACATTGCGATCAACCGGCCATAGGCGGGGCCCACGACGTCCGTCAGCGCGGTGGTGCCGCGGGCGATCAGGTCTGCCTTGGCGTCGTCGTCGATATCGAGCGATTCCACCTTAGCCGTGAGGTCGGCGAGCAGGGGCGAGACCGCATCGCTGTCATCAAACGGGGCACCGGTGACAACCGCGCCGGTATTGCCGATCAGGTATTGAAAGGCGAAGCGGGGCGGGATGACGCCGGCTTCGGCACGGGCATCGGCGCGGGCGATCAGCGTGTCGAGGACCGGCCCGATGCCGTTGAGCCGCGAGATATAGGCTTCGGCATGGTCGACATTCTCGACCCGGTGCTGGCCGATCAGGGTCGACGGCAGGCCGGTGTGCGGACCGAACATCTGCGTGAAGACGTAGGTCTGATCACGGAACTCGAACTGGCGGATGCCGGTTTCCTGCAGGTATTCGAACACCCGCCAGGACACGCTGGCATCGCGATCGAGCGCGTCGAAATCGAAGTTTTCGCGCATGTAGGCGAGGCGATCGACGCGGCGCTGCTGGGCAGCCTCGGCGGCGGCGTCGCTGACATCGTCCCAGCGTCCATAGGCGTCCAGGTCGTCGATGCGGCCCAGGCCCGTCTGTTGCTGCGGTGAGCGCGCGAGATCGGCCTCGAAGAGTTCCGAATACCACGCGTAGAGGCGCTGGCTTTCTGTCTGCTCGACCGGTGGTGTCGCGGCCTCGGCTTCGACGACCGGGCTTGTATCGGTGGCCGGCGCGGCGGCTTGCGGCGAGCAGGCAGCGGCAATGGCCAGAACCGAGGCGGCAGCGAGCCAGTTTTGAAGGCGTGTCATGAGTTCTCCCCCGGCAGGCCCTGTCTCTCCCGGAACAGGGCGGGCCGCTCAAACGATCCGGGCGGCAGAATAACCTGCCGCCCGGTCGGACTGTCAAACGATGGTCGCGGTCTCGCCCGATTGGCGGACCGGACTATTCGGCCAGTTTGCGGGCGATCCAGTCATCGACCAGCTCTTCCAGCAAGGTCAGCGGGATCGAACCATTGGTCAGCACGATGTCATGGAATTCGCCATAGCTGAAATCATCGCCCAGCTGATCCATGGCGCGCTGGCGCAGGTCGAGAATGGTCAGCATGCCGACCTTGTAGGACACCGCCTGACCGGGCCAGACCATGTAGCGACGGACCTCGTTGACGATGTCGCCTTCCGGCATCGGCGTGGTGGCGAGCATGTAGTCGACCGCCTCCTGTTCGCTCCATTGCAGGTGATGGATGCCGGTGTCGACGACCAGGCGGGCGGCGCGGAAGACCTCATAGGAGAGGCGGCCGAAGTCCTGGTAGGGATCGGTGAAGAAGCCCATGTCCTTGCCGAGATTCTCGGCATACAGCGCCCAGCCTTCGCCATAGGCGGAATACCACTGCAGGCGCTGGAACATCGGCGCGTTCTCCAGCTCCTGGGCCAGCGAGGACTGGAAATGGTGACCCGGTGCGCCCTCGTGATAGGCGAGGGATTCCATCAGATAGGTCGGATTGTCACGCATGTTGGCGAGATTGACGTAATAGGCGCCCGGTCGCGTGCCATCGAGGGAACCCGGCTCGTAGAAGGCCCCGGTCGCCGTCGTGATCCGGTATTCCTCAACCGCACGAACATCGAGTTCCGCTCGCGGAAGCTGACCGAAATATTGCGGAGCGACTTCGCTGATCTGGTCGATCATCGCTGCCGACTCGGACAGATAGCGCTGCCGGCCTTCCTCAGTGTCTTCGTAGTAGAACTCGTCGCTTGTGCGCAGGTGCTCGAAGAACTCCAGCAGGGTGCCTTCAAACCCGACCGTTTCCATGATCGCCCGCATCTCGCCATGGATGCGCTCGACCTCGTCCAGACCCGTCTGGTGGATCTGGTCCGCCGTCATGTCCGCCCGGGTCGTGTAATTCATCAGCTGGCTGCGATAATAGGCCTCGCCCTCGGGCAGCGCCCAGGCGCCATTGATGGCATCGCCGGCCATGTCGGCATGCGTTTCCATGGTCGCGATCAGGTGGTCATAGGCCGGGCCGACGCTCGTCAGGAGCGCAGCCTGAGCGCGGTCCAGCAGGTCCTGGCGCGCTTCATCTTCTATCTCGAGTTCACCGATCTTGGCCTGGAAGTCAGCCCAGAGCGGGGAATCCTCTCCACTGTCGTCAAACGGTGCGCCGGTGACGAAGCGCTGTGCGGCTTCGATGATGATCGGATAGGCAAATGCGGGTGCCAGGACGCCCTGTTGCGCCCGGTCGTCGGCCTGCTGGGTCGCGGTGTTGAGCACATCACCCATTCCCTGGAGACGGCTGACATAGGCTTCGGCGTGCTCGACAGACTCGACCCGGTGATAGCCGATCATGGTCGAGGCGAGGCCGGTGTGAGGGCCGAAGAAGGACGAGTAGACGTAGCCGTGATCCCAGAATTCCGATTGCTGGGCATTGTTCTCGGTGATGAATTCGGCAAAGCGCCAGGTGACCTGGGCCTCGGGAGTCAGGGCGTCATAGTCGAAATTCTCTTGCATGTAGCGCTGACGTGCTGCGGCGCGCTCCAGGCCATCGCGATAGGCTTGCTCGCTCGGGTCATCCCAGCGGCCATAGGCGTCGAGATCGTCGATCATGCCGAGATAGGTCTGACCGATCGGCGAATAGGCCATTTCCGCCTCGAATTCCTGCTGGAACCAGGCGTAAAGGCGTTCCGTCTCGGTCTGCTCGCTCGCGGCGGCCGGTTCGGACCCTGTCTCGGCAACCGGCGGATTCGCGGTCGCGGCAGCGGTTTCAGTTTCGTCGGCCGGCGTGCAAGCGCCTGCCAGGACAAGGGCGCTCGCGCTGGCGAGCAGAAGGTGAAGGCGCATGGCTGGATATTCCCCGTTTACCAGAATTGACCATTTCTTAACGCTGCTGGAGCATGCGTAAACATAATTAACCGTAAGACCGATTCTCCCCGCTCGTGCTGAGGCGAGACCCGTGACCGGACCTGAAGTTCTCGATTTTGCAAGGGAAGCCATCTGGCTCATGCTTGCCATGGCAGCCCCGATCATGCTGGTCGGTTTGGCCGTGGGTGTCACGATCGCCTTGTTCCAGGCTTTGACGCAAGTGCAGGAAATGACGTTGGTTTTCGTTCCGAAAATCATCGCAATCTTCATTGCCTTGTTGCTGTTCCTGCCTTTGATGGGTGGTTTGATGGCCGGCTTCATGGCGATGATTTTCGACCGGATCGCCAACCCATGATCCCTGAACTCCCCGCGCTGGTTTACGCGGCCGGGCTGGTGTTCGCGCGGCTCGGGGCGATCCTGATGTTGCTGCCGGGTTTTGGCGAACCCTCGATTCCGGTCCGGTTCCGGCTCGCCTTCGCCCTCCTTTTCTGTCTGATCCTGGGCCCGATCATCGCCCCGTCACTGCCGGCCATGCCGGAGCAGCCGCTGGCAATGGCGGGCATCGTGATGAGCGAGCTGATCATCGGGCTGATGATCGGTGCGGTCGCCCGTATCTTCATGTCCACAGCAGCGGTCGCCGGTCAGGTGATCGGCATGCAGTCGGGCCTTGCCATGGCCCAGTCGTTCGATCCGTCCCAGGGCGCGCAAGGGGCCCTGATCTCGACCTTCCTCAACCTGACCTTCCTGATGCTTCTGTTGGCGACCAACACCCACCACATGCTGCTGCAGATGGCGGCCAACTCCTACCAGGTGTTTGATCCGGGCAGCATGCCGTCCTTGACCGATGCCGCCGACTGGGCGTTGAGCGCCTTTGTCGATGCCTTCCGGATCGGGGTGCAGCTGGCCTCGCCGCTGATCATGTACGGCCTGCTTTTCTATCTGGCGCTTGGCGTACTGTCGCGCTTGATGCCGCAGGCACAGATCTTCTTTATCGCTATGCCGTCGAATATCATGATTGGCCTGTTCATCCTCACCATTGCGCTCGGCGCGATGAGTGCGGTCTGGCTGGAGCGCATGCAGCGTTTCGCCATGGACATGAACTGAGAAGGCTGAAGAGGCATGGCCGAAGGCGAAGACGACAGCCAGAAAACGGAAGAGCCGACCCAGCGGCGGCTGGATGACGCGCGCAAGAAGGGCGATGTCGCCAAGTCGCAGGAGATTCCCGGCTGGTTCGTGCTGGCGGCGGGGCTGGCCCTGTTGAGCTTCATTTTCCCGATGATGTCGCGGGCGCTGGCCGGCAATCTGGAAGTCTTCTTCGAGCAACCACACGATTTTGCCATCAACCCCGGGGCCATGATGGGCCTGATGCAGTCTGTGGCATGGCAGGTGGTCGCCATTGTAGGGCTGCCGATCGGCGCGCTGGCCTTCGCCGGTTTTGCCGGGCACTACATCCAGCAGGGCATGCTGTTCACCACCGAGAAAATCCAGCCCAAGCTGAGCAAGCTCAATCCGATCGAGGGCTTCAAACGGAATTTCGGACCGCAGGGCCTGGCCAATTTTCTCAAGGGCGTCGGCAAGATGGCGCTTGTGGCCGTCGCGGCCTTCCTGGTCATCTATCCCAAGCGGGAAATCCTGGCCGGCCTGCCGGCGCTGGATATCGGCTCCCTGCTGTCGCTGGTACGCCAGGGTGCGATCGAACTGCTGCTGGCGGCGCTGACGGTTTATGCGGTCATTGCCGGCCTGGACTATATATTCCAGCGTCAGAGCTTCATGAAGCGCAACCGGATGTCGCGACGCGAGATCAAGGACGAGATGAAGCAGTCCGAGGGCGACCCGCAGATCCGGGCGAAACTGCGTCAGCTGCGTCAGGAACGCTCCCAGCGGCGCATGATGACCAAGGTCCCGGACGCGACCGTCGTCGTCACAAACCCCACCCACTATGCCATCGCGCTGCATTATGTGCAGGGTGAGACCCCGGCGCCGGTCTGTGTCGCCAAGGGCGTGGACGAGGTCGCATTGCGCATCCGTGAACTGGCCGAAGAGCACAGCGTCCCCATCGTCGAAGACCCGCCGCTGGCGCGTGCCCTGCACGCCACCGCGGATCTTGACGAGGAAATTCCCACCGAGCACTTCCAGGCCGTGGCGAAAGTCGTCGGCTACGTCCTGTCTATCTCGCAGGGGCGGCGCGCACGATACCGCCCGAGCGAGTAGACTTCCTGCAAGCAGTCCTGATTCGCGCCGGAGAGCCGCATGGTCGACACGTCCCCTACGCCCCCGCAAGTTGATGCCGAGACCGGGCAAAAGCGGTTCTGGTCGAAACCGGCCGCACGAGTGGCGTTCTGGGTCTGCGGCGGCATCGCGGTCGCTGCGGCAGCCGTGGCGCTGATCGGTGCTGGCCAGGATGGCGGGCATGGCCTTGTCTACCTGTTCGGCCTCGCGGTCATTGCGGTGTTGATCCTGTTCGCCATCGCAGCCGGTGAAGCGGCCGGTCAGACCATGCGCCGCCAGGTCGCGCGCAACACGGCACCGACCACCGCAGAACTGGGCTATGCGGCGATGGACGGTTTTCCGGATCCGGTCCTGATCTCGGACCAGCGAGGCGCGGCGCGCTGGGCCAATGCGGCTTATCGTGAACTGTCCCGCCAGGCCGGCGGCTTCGGTCAGAGTTTCGGCCTGCCGACCGTTGACCGCCTGTGGGCCGGGTCCGGTGGCGGGGACGGCACGGTCTATCGGCTGGCCCGCTCGGCGGCCCGCGGCGAGGTCGCCCGCGAACTCCTCCCGCCGCTCGACCTGGGCGAGCATGGTGTTCGCCGTTTCAATCTGGAAGCCGCACCACAGGACGACGGCCTCATCCTGTGGCGCCTGTCGCCCCAGGGAGACGGCGATAGCAGTGTGTCCGGGGCCCTGTCAGACTGGTCCCAGCATGCGCCAGTGGCGCTCTTCTCACTGCGTCCCAGTGGTGATGTGCCGATGGCCAATGCGACCTTGCGGGACTGGTTGGGCCTGGGCGAGGGCGCGGCCCTGCCGCCTTTGAAAGACATGCTGACGGGCGATGGTGCCCGGCGCGTCCTGCAGACCAGGGGCGGTGAAGGTGTGGCCCGCATCGATGCCCGATTGAAGGCGCGCGACGGTATCGAGAGCCCGGTGGCGATTGCGGTCGAATGGGCGCCGGGCGAACCGGCAGCAGGCCGTGCGGTCATGTATGGCCTGTCAGTTACCGGCGCGCCTCCGGGCGTCGCCCAGGCTATGGCGGACGGTGCGATATCGGAGGCCCGACCGGCGGGCCGCACCCTGGATGACATGTTCGGCAACGCGCCTTTCGGTGTCGTCCGTCTCGATGGTGCCGACCCGGAAACCGCGATGATCGAGGACGTCAATCCGGCCCTGGTCCAGCTGTCTGGCGGCAAGGCGCTGCCCGGCATCAAGTTCTGCGACCTGTTCAACTGGGAGGATGGTCGCTCGCCGACCGACGCTTTCGCGGCAGCGATGGCCGGCAGCAGCGATCCGGCCGAAGCCCGCATCGATCGGGAAGACAAGGGTGTCTATGTCCACCTGGCCTTCGCCCCGGCGCGCGGTGGCAAGCGGGTCGCCTATGTCATCGACGTGACGGCCTGGAAAGAGCTGGAGCGCCAGTTCAGCCAGGCCAACAAGATGCAGGCGGTCGGCCAGCTGGCCGGCGGCGTCGCCCACGACTTCAACAATCTGCTGACTGCAGTCCGGCTCAATTGCGACGAGCTGCTGAACCGCCACCCGGTCGGCGATCCGGACTATTCCGAGCTGCAATCGATCAACCAGACCGTTGCTCGCGCCGCAGGTCTGGTGCGCAAGCTGCTGGCCTTTTCGCGCAAGCAGACCTTCCGCATGGAGACGCTGGAGATCGGTGACCTGCTGTCGGATGTCTCGGTCCTGCTGCGCCAGATCGTCGAGGAGACGGTCCGGCTGGATATCAAGCATGGTCGCGACCTGCCGCTGATCAAGGCCGACAAGGGCCAGCTGGAAACGGCGATCATCAATCTCGCTGCCAATGCCCGCGACGCCATGCGCGACAATGGCGGTGGTTCGCTGGTGGTGAAGACCGCCCGCGTCGACGCCGACACAGTGCGCAGTGCGGGGGCCCCCAACCCGCGCGAGGGTGACTGGCTGGCCATTGCGGTGACCGATGAGGGTCACGGCATGGACAAGGCGACGATGGAGAAGATTTTCGAGCCCTTCTTCACCACCAAGGAGGCGGGCAAGGGCACGGGTCTGGGGCTCGCCACCGTCTATGGCATCGTCAAACAGTCCGGCGGTTTCCTGTTTGCCGACAGTGAGGTGGGCAAGGGCACGACCTTCACCATCTACCTGCCCGGCCACGAGCCGACCGAGGAGGAAACCAGCGAGCTCGAGCAGGCCGAAGTCGCCAAGACGGTCGAGAAGGCGCCCGCCGACCTGTCCGGTCGTGGTCGCATCCTGCTGGTCGAAGACGAGGACGCTGTCCGCCAGATCGCTGCCAAGACCTTGGTCAAGCGCGGCTATGACGTGGTCGAGGCGTGCGACGGCGAAGAGGCCTATGAAATCCTCGAGGATGACGAGGAGGGGTTCGACCTGATGATCTCCGACGTCGTCATGCCGGGCCTCGACGGTCCGGGCCTGCTCAAGAAGGCCCGCGACATGCTGGGCGACACCCGCGTCGTCTTCATCTCCGGCTATGCCGCCGAGCAATTCTCCGAAACCCTGTCCCAGGAACAGGACGTGTCCTTCCTGCCCAAGCCGTTCACGCTGACCCAGCTGGCCGAGAAGGTGAAGGAAGAACTGGGTCAGAAGGGCGAATAGCTGCGACCAAACCCGCCAATGGGCGTCGCCGATCCGCAGTTTGCGGGCTGACAATTCGGGTGAGATGTCCATAAAGGTGGCAAACGCGCGCGCTCGCGCGCCTCAAGCACATGCGGACCCTCATGGAAAAGACCTTCAACCCGAACGACGCCGAAACCCGGATCTATCAGGCTTGGGAAGACAGCGGGGCTTTCCAGCCAAAAGATGACGACAATGCCGAGGCTTTCTCGATCGTCATTCCGCCGCCCAATGTCACCGGTCGCCTGCATATCGGTCACGCGCTGAACAACACGCTTCAGGACGTGCTGGTCCGCTACAAGCGCATGCTGGGCTGTTCGGTTCTGTGGCAGCCGGGTACCGACCATGCCGGCATCGCCACCCAGATGGTGGTCGAGCGCCAGCTGGCCGCAGAAGGCAATATCTCCCGCGCCGATATGGGTCGCGACGCCTTCATCGAGCGGGTCTGGGAATGGAAAGAGGAAAGCGGCGGCGCCATCATGCAGCAGCTGCGCCGCCTCGGCGCCACCTGCGACTGGTCCCGCGAACGTTTCACCCTGGACGAGGGCCTGTCCAAGGCCGTCCTCAAGGTCTTTGTGGAATTGCACCAGCAGGGCCTGATTTATCGCGATAAACGCCTGGTGAACTGGGATCCGCATTTCCAGACCGCCATCTCCGATCTTGAGGTCGAGAACCGCGAAACCCAAGGCCATTTCTGGCATTTCGCCTATCCGCTGGCCGATGGCTCCGGTGAGCTGGTCGTTGCCACCACCCGCCCGGAAACTGTGCTCGGTGACAGCGCCGTCGCCGTCCATCCGGACGATGAGCGCTATCAGCACCTGATCGGCAAGATGATCCGTCTGCCCATCGCCGACGTGGAAATCCCGATTGTCGCCGACGAGCATGCCGATCCGGAGCAGGGTACCGGCTGTGTGAAAATCACCCCGGCGCACGATTTTAACGATTTCGAGGTCGGCAAGCGCAATGACCTGCCCAAGGTCAATATTCTCGACCGGCAGGCCCGCCTCTTGAGCGAAGATGACGGCACAGGCGGTTTTGATCGCATTCCCGCTGAATGGCGCGGCATGGACCGTTTCGAGGCCCGCAAGGCGCTGGTCGCGAAGATGGAGGAGCTGGGCCTCCTCCGCGAAGTCGAGGACAAGACCATCCAGCAGCCCTATGGCGACCGCTCCGGCGTCGTCATCGAGCCCTGGCTGACCGACCAGTGGTATGTGAATGCCGGCGAGCTGGCCAGGGACGCCATCGCCGCTGTCGAGGATGGCCGCACCACCTTCCATCCCAAGACCTGGGAAAAGACCTATTTCGAATGGATGCGCAATATCCAGCCCTGGTGCATCTCCCGCCAGCTCTGGTGGGGGCATCGCGTGCCGGCCTGGTATGGGCCTCTGAGCAATTCAGACGGATACGCGGATAGCGTCAACCACCACGCAAAGTTCTTCGTGGGCCTCGACGAGGCTGACGTTTTACGGCAGGCATCTGACTACTACGGTTCGGATGTCGAAGTCGCTTTCGGCGAGAACTCGCTGGGAGTTGGAAGTACTGATGCAAGCGGCAGGGATGTGCTTCAAAAAGCGGTGCTGTCCCAAGACCCCGACGTCCTCGACACCTGGTTCTCCTCCGCGCTCTGGCCTTTCTCGACGCTGGGCTGGCCGGACGACACGCCGGAGATGGTCGAGCGCTATTACCCGACTTCGGTGCTGATCACCGCTTTTGACATCATCTTCTTCTGGGTTGCCCGGATGATGATGCAGGGCCTCCACTTCATGAAGGTCGCGCCCTTCAAGGATGTCTATATCCACGCCCTCGTCCGCGACGAGAACGGGCAGAAAATGTCCAAGTCCAAGGGCAATGTGATCGACCCGCTGGAGCTGATCGACGAATACGGTGCCGATGCCGTGCGCTTCACCCTGGCCGCCCAAGCCGGGCAGGGCCGCGATATCCGCATGTCCAAGGAACGCGTTGAAGGCTATCGCAATTTCGGCACCAAGCTGTGGAATGCGGCGCGTTTCTGCGAGATGAATGAATGCGTCGTGCCGGACGGGTATGACCCGAAATCCGTCACCCAGACCGTCAAT
The DNA here is from genome assembly GCF_048268525.1 of Maricaulis sp. Taxonomy (GTDB): domain Bacteria; phylum Pseudomonadota; class Alphaproteobacteria; order Caulobacterales; family Maricaulaceae; genus Maricaulis. The sequence continues at coordinate 168,076 of NZ_JBLWVH010000002.1, forward strand.
AAATGGATCCTGTCGGAGGCCGCCCAGGCGGTCGAGGCGATCAATGCCGGGCTCGACACCTACCGCTTCAACGACGCCGCTGCGGCCGCCTATCGCTTTGTGTGGAATGTGTTCTGCGACTGGCATCTGGAATTTGCCAAGCCGCTCTTCAATGGCGAGGACGAGGCCGCCAAGGCCGAGACGCGGGCGACCACCGCCTTCGTGCTCGATCAGGCCCTGAAAATGCTCCACCCCTTCATGCCCTTCGTCACCGAGGAGTTGTGGCAGCAGACCGGCACGCGCGACACCCAGCTCATCATCGCCGACTGGCCGCAGCTGGACGGTCTCCAGAATGTCGATGCCACGGCCGAGATGGACTGGCTGATCAATCTGGTCACCGATATCCGCCGCCTGCGTGCCGAGATGAACATCCCGGCTGGCGCGAAACTGTCGCTGGTCGCGGTCGGAGCTGACGCCGAAGTGGCGGATCGTTTGGCTCGCCATGACGCGCTGATCCAGCGCATGGCCCGCCTGGCCTCGATCGAGACCGCAGACACCGTCCCGCCGGCCTCGGCCCAGACCGTTCTGGGCACCACCACCCTGGCCCTGCCGTTGGAAGGCGTCATCGATTTCGGTGCCGAAAAAGACCGCCTCGCCAAGGAAGTCGCCAAGCTGGACGGAGAGATCGGCCGGCTCGAAAAGAAGCTCGGCAATGAGCGTTTCGTCGCCAATGCGCCGGCCGAGGTCGTCGCTGAACAGCGCGAAAAGCTCACCGACTATGCCGGCCAGAAAGCCAAGATGGCCGAAGCCCTGGCCCGGCTCGAGGCGATGTGATGGACGACCGCTTTCAGACCGTGTGGCAAGACAAGTTGGAACCCTGGCTGGCCGGGCTGGAGGCGGACAGGGTCCGTTATGTCCGGCTGCGCTGGAACTGGACCGCTGCCGGCACGATCCTGTCGGCGGTGATCGCCTGCGTGATGGTATTCCAGCGTGTCGAGTGGGTCCCGATCGTCATGGTCATGGTGATCGGGCCTTTCCTTGGCTACATGATCGGCAGCCACGCGCTGCATGCCATGTCCAAACGGGTCAAGGCGGAGCTGAATACCACCATCGCGCAAGCGCTGGGTCTGACCTATTCGCCCAAGCCCTATTCCCCGGCCCGCTTTGATCGCCTGCGCGAGTTCGGTCTTCTGCCGTCTTCGGATCGGCGCAAGTTCGAGGATCATTTCGCGGGCGAGCGGGATGGCTGCGAGTTCGAGCTTTACGAAGCCCATCTCGAACAGCGCCGGCGGTCGAACAAGCGGACCTATTACGTCACCGTGTTTCGCGGCGTGATCATCCGCATCAACTTCCCGCGTAAGGTCGAGGGCATCACCGTGATCACGCGCGATGCCGGCTGGTTCAACGGCGTCCAGTCCTACGCGCGCGGTTTCGGGGCCAATAAGCTGGAGCGGATCGGCCTGGTTGATCCGAAATTCGAGAAGGCCTTCGAGGTCTATGGCAGCGATCAGGTGCTGGCTCGCTACATGCTCACCCCGTCCTTCATGGAGCGCCTGCTGGCGCTGGAATCCAGTCTGGCGGGCAAGAATGTCCGCGCTGCCTTTGACGAGGACAGCGGACAGGGCGAGCTGTTGATCGCCGCGGAAACCGGCAATCTGTTCGAGGTCGGTTCCATGTCCAAACCGCTGACCGATCCCGGGCGTTTCTCGAAAATCGTCGAGGAACTCGGCCACATAACCGGCCTGATCGACCTGCTGATCGCACCGGCGCAGCTGAATGAGCATGAAGCCCGGCTGGGCGACTAGCTGCTGTCAGTTCGAGGCCGCGCTGGCAGCGATGATCTGTCCGGCCAGCGTCTCGAGTGCCGCATCGTCAAGACGGTCCGTTGCCAGGATGGACCGCGACACTGTTGCGTCATCACGCTTGCGGGCGCGGTCATAGGCGGGGTCGTAGTGGGCGGTCACGAGCGCCGCGGCCAGGCCTTTCCAATCGCCCTGTCCGGCCAGCGCCTGCCAGTCCTCGATAACGTCGCGGGCATGGAAACGGCGCAAGCCGTCAATGGCGGCGAGGAGTTTGGCCGGGTCATCCGGCAGGTCGGGATAGGCGGTCACCAGATAGCGGGCGCGTTCGGCGACCGGAGCCCGGATCTCCAGCCGCGGCGCCGCCTGCATGGCATTCCACAGGCGCGGTGGCACCCGCAGCCGACCGACCGAGCGGCTTTCCGCCTCGACATAGGCCGGACGGCTTGGGTCCAGTTCCCGGATTTTTGTCCACAGCGCCGTCTCGAAGGCCTTCTGGCCCGGCTGCGGGTGGTCGGAGAAGTCACCGAAGATCGAGCCGCGATGGCAGGCCAGTCCTTCCAGGTCGATGACCTGTTCGCCGCGCGCCTCGAGAACATGCAGGAGCCGGGTCTTGGCGGTCCCGGTCTGGCCGTCAATGAGGACGACGGGCAGCGGCGCGTCAGCGTCCAGCTCCGCCACGACCTGACGGCGCCAGGTCCGGTAGCCGCCATCGACCAGCGTGGTCTTCCAGCCAACCGCCGCGAGAATGGTCGCCATGGACTGGGACCGCATGCCGCCGCGCCAGCAATAGACCAGCGGCTTGAACGTCTTGTCCTTGTCGGCGAGGGCAGTGGCGATGTGCAATGAGATGTTGCGGGCCGCAATGGCCGCGCCCATCCGGCGCGCTTCGAAGACCGAGACCTGGGTGTAGTGGGTGCCGACCTGGGCCCGTTCGGCATCATTGAGAACGGGCAGGTTGATGGCGCCGGGCAGGTGGTCCTCGGCAAATTCCGACGGCGAGCGCACATCGATGATGGCATCAAAGCGTTCCAATCCGCGCGCGGATAGGTCATCAGTGGTGGCAATGCGTTGCATCGGCGTGTCGATCCCGGTCATCGGGGCAGACTAGCCAAAAACTGAAGGTACGGGATGATGGATGACACACGACCGATCCGGCTGAGTTCGCTGGCCCATGGCGGTGGTTGCGGTTGCAAGCTGGACCCGGCTGTCCTCAGCGACATTCTTGGCGGCCCGTCGGGCTTCCCGCTGCCCAAGGAGCTGATCATCGACGCCTCGACCCGCGATGACGCGGCGGTCTGGCGGATCAATGACGAGACGGCTCTGGTGGCGACCACCGACTTCTTCACGCCCATCGTCGACGACCCGGAGGTCTTCGGGAAGATCGCCGCGACCAATGCCCTGTCCGATGTCTATGCCATGGGGGCAACGCCGATCTTCTGCCTGGCGCTGGTCGGCATGCCGGTCGGCAAGCTGCCGCCGGAGATGATCCGCGCCATCCTCGCCGGCGGGCGCTCGGTCGCCGAGGCGGCGGGAGCACCGATTGCGGGCGGGCATTCCATCGATGCCGCCGAACCGATCTATGGCCTGGTGGCATTGGGGACGGTGCATCCGGACCGGCTTTTGAGCAATGCCGGCGCAAAACCGGGCGATGTCCTGATCCTTGGCAAGCCGATCGGGATCGGGGTCTTTTCGGCGGCGCTGAAGCAGGACCGACTGTCTGACGAGGGCTATGCCGCCATGGTCGCCTCGACCACTCGCCTCAACACGCCGGGAGCCGGTCTGGCGGCTCTCGGCGGGGTGCATGCGGCGACGGATGTGACTGGCTTTGGCCTGCTCGGACACCTGTCGGAAATGTGCGAGGGGGCGGGTGTCCGTGCCGTGATCGACCGCGTAGCGGTGCCGGTGTTCGAAGAGGCGCGGACGCTGGCGGCGGACGGCGTCAAGACAGGCGCATCGGGGCGGAACTGGGCGGCGGTCGGCGGCGGCGTGGAGACGCCAGCCGACTGGTCGGCGATCGATGAAGTCCTGTGGTGCGACCCGCAGACCTCCGGCGGCCTCTTGGTCAGCTGCGCCCCGGATAGCGCCGAGGCCGTGCTGGCGCATTTCCGAGAGCACGGTCATGACGATGCGGCGATTGTCGGCCGTGTCGAAGCGGGCTCGGGCGTCACGCTGATCTGAGGCACGGCCCGGCGACGCGCACAACGCGCCCGCCGCCGGGCCACCCGCGGCCGGGACTGGCGGGTCAGCCGGCGGGTAACGGCGCGCGCGGAGCGTCGAGGAAGTCGGCGCGGATCTCGTAGGCGTCGCTGGACAGGTGATGGTCGTTCATGAAACGGGCCAGCGCCGTATAGGTTGTGGTACGGATCGTGCCGCGCTGGTCCTCCAGCCGGATACGGTCATCGACCGACGGACCGAGCAGGCGTTCGAACAGGCCTGTTCGGATCGGCGCCGGTTCGAACCAGGCGGTGAGATTGGCCTTGATCTGCTCACGGTCCGTGGTCTCCCAAGCCGCCGCGGCAACCACATCTAGCAGGTATTCATTGCAGTTCTGGTAGCGCGGATCGTGCGGGTTGGAGAGCAGGGAATAGTCCGGCTGGTGCAAGGCCTCGTCGGTCTCGCTGGCCAGCATCATCCACAACCGTCTTTGCATTTCCGGTGAGGGCAGGATCACCCCGACCTCGCCGACCACATCGCCCCGGGTGAAATTGAGCGGCCAGTCCTGGGCGAGATAGGAGAGGCGTGTCTCGTCGGTATGGTGGTAGAGGTTGTGGACCGCATACCCGTGTGTGCGGGTGCTGTCAGCCAGCTCGATTTCCGACCAGACCCAGAACGCGCCATGCGTGTAGCGCACGCCATCCGGCAGGTCCTCGCGATAGCGGCCGGTGCGGAAGACCAGGGCCACACGGGCGCCGCGCGCCGCCAGATCGCGTTCAATCTGTTTCGAGAAATCGGCCGAGTCCTCGATGGCGAAGGGCGAGACCGGAAGCGCGCCCGACCCGGCTTCGGCGCCGGGCAGGGCTATGAGTCCGGTCAGGATCATCAGGGATATAGCGGCGAAGTGAAGTCTCACGGCGCGTCTTCCCCGTCGAAGGGCACTTGCGGCGCTTCCTGGGCTATGATGACGGCATCGGTAACCTCAAGCGGTCCGCTACCAAACGGCGCCGCTGCCATGTCGGCGGCGAAGTCGAGACTGTTTTCGACCAGTTCCGGATTGCCGGTCAGGACACCGGCCGTGGATCCGGTCACGCCGACCACGGCAGCGCCGGTGACCGTGACGCCGGCCGAGGCCAGAGTCGCCGTCGCCTCGACGGATGCCCCGGCGCTGTCACCGGATGCCCGGGCTGTCGGATTGCCGCTGTCAGCGAAACCCATCGGGGTTGCTGCGAGCAGCAGGGAAGATGCAAGGATCAGGGTGCGCATGATGCGTCTCCATTCAGGTAGCCAGCCCGATAGCAGTCTCCCAGATCATCCGTGAATTGTAAATGAACAATGTTCGTAAATTAGATTCACGTCTCGGACATGGCCCGATGCGCCCATTCTCTCATTCAATCGGAGTGGTCTGCCTGGATCTCAAAGCTCTCATCGGCCAGGTCGAACGTCAGCATGAAGTCGCTGATCGACGAGAAGCTGGCGATGTTCACTGGCCCATTGCCCTGGTCGTCGAGGCGAATGCGCGGGTCGAACCAGCCGGCCGTCAGACGTTCCCACCAGCCGAGCCGGAGCTGGGTAGGCGGGAAATAGGCGTCAAGATTGATCTTGATGCGAGCCCGGTCATCGGTCAGCCAGGCACCGGCGGCGACCACGTCGAGGAGGAATTCGGTGCAGTTCTGGTAGCGAAGGTCGGCGGGGTTGGAGAGGAGAGAGTAGTCGGCCTGGTGCAGGGCGTCATACTGGTCGGACGCGATCACATCGAGCAGCCGTATCTGCATCTCTTCGCTGGGAATGATGACGCCGACTTCGCCGATCGCGTCGCCACGCATGAAGTCGAGCGGCCAGTCCTGCGCCAGGTAGGACGTCGTCGGGTCGGTCTGCCCGTGATAGAGATTATAGACGGCATAGCCATGGCCCTGTGACCCGTCGCTCTCGGTAACTGGGCCGTAAATCCAGAACGCACCATGCGTATAGCGCACCCCGTCCGGCAGGTCATTGCGAGGGCGTCCGGAGCGGAAGACAAGGGCGATATAGGCTCCGCGCTCTGCCAGCTCGCGCTCGACCTGTTTGGAGAAGTCCGCCGCTTGTTGCAGCGTGAAATGGTCAACCGGTCGCGCATCGCTGTCAGCCCGCGCCGGTGTGACGGCGGTGACGATGAACAGGCAACACGCGATCAGCAAGCGCATGTTAGCGATCCGGGTCCGGGTCGGGCGCGGGTTGGTTCACGACCGTTTCCGAGACGGGCAGGCCGGCCGGCGTAGGCGCAGGGGCGTCGGACCGCGCTGAATTGTGCCGTGCTCGCGCCATGCGCTGGGCGGCACGGGCATGGCCGCGCCGCTGTTCGGCGCCGGAATCGGTGCCTGACGGTTCGGCGCGCTCCGCAGCGGGTTGTGCTGCCGGCTGCTGGCCGTCAGCGGTGCCGCCATAGAGGGCCAGGGTGAAGGTCGAAATCAGTAAAATTCGCATGGTCTGTCCGTGCAGTTTGGTCCCTCATGACAACCTTACACGAGAGGCTCGCCTGTTTGGAGAGAAAATCGCGACCCACGCGAGTTTGTGATCGCGGGTCTCCCATTCATTGCGTGCTCATCCGAACTCTGGCCAGATGCGGTTCAACGCGGGGAGATTGTCATGTTGTTGCGTCTTTTGCTGGTCGGTGCCGGATTGCTGCTGACGTCTGCGGCGCAAGCGCAAACGCAGGGCGACTATTGTTCCGACTATGCGAACTCGGCTAGCCAGCTCGAGGATGTCATTGCCAGCCAGGGGGCTGCGATGGGTCTTCCGCAACGCCGTGACCCGTTTGAGGATTGTCGCTCGATGTCCCTGCCCGTGCTGGCAGACCAATACACGGCGCGGCTCCAAACCGTCGTCAATTTCGTCAATGCCCAGAGAATGCCGGGCGTCGGTAGCCAGGCCGAGACATGTGAATACTACGCCGTCGGGTCCAACCGGCTGGAACGTCTCGCAGAGGCCTTCGGCAATTGCCCGATGGCCAGCTATCCGGCGGAGGCGCACTACAACTGGTGTCTTGCAACCGATCCCGGGACCGTATTCGACGAAATGCAGACGCGGCGCTCGACGGTCACGCAATGCGCTGTCTCGATCAACTATTACTGGGACGAAATCTATGGCGAGCAGGCAGCTGCGCTGACAGCCCCCGAGACCGCCGACACCGGTTGGAATGATTTCCCGGACGGGCGCTGGCAGGAGACCTGCCGTCGTCCGCGCTGGGAAGGCCGGACCATCGTGGCGCAGTGCCGGGCCGATAACGGCATCTGGCAGCTCACCCGTTTTGATACCAATTTCGCCTTTACCGCCCTGACCAATTGCAACGGCCAGCTGCGTGGCAGCACGCGTTGCACCGTGACCGGCAATGCGCCGCCGCGCCCCGGCCCGGCTTCGGGCGGCAATGGCGGCGGCACGGCCATCACCCGCCCGGCGAGCTTCCCGGAGGGCATCTGGCGCATGTCCTGCACCTCGCCCGACTGGGACGGCAATTTCATGACCGCGATGTGCCGCACCAATGCCGGCGGCATGGTGCGCAGCCGGATCGACCTGTCGAGCTATCGCGGCCGCGTGACCAATTGCGATGGCGAGCTGGTCGCTCGCTCGGGCTGTGGCAGCTCGCCCGGCCTGCCGCCGGGACCCTGGGCGAACTTCTGTCGCAACCCGCAAATGTCGACATCGGGCCGCCGCACGCTGAGCGCGGATTGTGTCTCCGGCGGGCATCCCAGTCAGGGCATGGGCAACCGTCCGACGAGCCGGGTTTCCATCGAGATTGATCGCTATTTCGGACCCCTGACCGTGTGCAACGGCCAATTCCGTCGCGGCGATCAGTGCTAGCAGCGCCGCCGAGCTAGAGGGAAAAGCTGCCGACAATGGGAATATGGTCGGAGGCCTTCTCCTTTCCGCGCGTTTTGGTGTGGATTTCGATACCCTCAAGGCGGTCGGCAGCCTGGGGTGAACACAGCAAGTGGTCGATGCGGATGCCATGGCCCTTGTTCCAGCGGCCGGCCTGATAGTCGAAGAATGTGTATTGGTGACCGCGTCCGTCGAGCTGTTCGAAGGCCTCGGTCAGGCCGAGCCATTTGAGTGCCCGGAAGGCGGCGCGGGTCTGCGGCAAAGCGAGCGCATCGCGCTCCCATTCGGCGATATCCCAGCAATCACTGTCGCGCGGGATGCAATTATAGTCGCCGGCGAGGATGAGCGGTTCCTCTAAAGCCAGCAGGTTTTTCGCGTGCAGGCGCAGGCGCTCCATCCAGGCGAGCTTGTAGTCGTATTTCGGACCGGGTGCCGGATTGCCATTGGGCAGATAGATGGAGGAGGCGCGCACCGGTCCGCTTTCCGCCGCGATCACCGCCTCGATATAGCGGGCCTGCTCATCGCTCTCATCGCCCGGCAGGCCGCAGCGGACCTCCTCGATGGGATGTTTCGAGAGGATGGCGACGCCATTGTATGATTTCTGGCCATGGGTCTCGATATTATAGCCGAGATCCTCGATCTCCATCCGCGGGAAGCCCTCATCGACCGTCTTGATCTCCTGCAGGCAGGCGACATCCGGCTTGGCCTCGCTCAGCCAGTCGAGCACATTGGGCAGGCGGGCCTTGACGGAATTGACGTTCCAGGAGGCAACGGTCAGGGTCATGATGGATCACGGGTCTTGGTTGGCGAATGAGCGCGCAGCCTAACCCGTTTCGGCGACGAGAAAAGACGCAGGAGCGCGGCATATGCACAGACAGGTTTTGATCGCAGGCTTGGCGGCGTTGATGCTGGCTCCGGCCGTTCAGTCGCAGGACGCGTCGACACAAGAGGCGCCCATCCTGCGTGAAGAATTGATGCCGCTCGCCTTCCTCGCCGGTTCCTGCTGGACCGGCGTGTTTCCCGGCTCCGAGACCTTTGACGTGCATTGCTATGAGCCGGTCTATGGCGGCCAGTATCTGCGCGATGTGCACGCCGTGCCGCAGGGTAGTGCCGTCTATCGCGGCGAGACGCTCTACCATTGGGACGCCGAGGCGGGCGTGATCACCTATCGCTATTACAATTCCATCGGCGGCGTCTCCGACGGCACGATGACACCCGATGGCGATCGCATGCTCTTTCCCGACGAGACCCATCGCGGTCAGGATGGCGAGGAACGGGTCTTTTCGACGGTCATGGAGATCACCGGGCCGGACGGGTATTCCGTCGTGACCAGGGAGGACGGCGAGGTTGTCATGCAGATCGAATTCCAGAGGATTTCGTGGCAGGACGCTGACGAGATGGTGCCGGACGGGGTCTGGTAGACGATCCCGTTTGCATCTGATCCGGCCGGTGGCTGCATCCCTTGGCTGAAAACAAGCCGGGGAACATCATGACAGTCAAACACGCCATTCGGGCGGCCAGCGCCGCGACCATTATCGGTCTGACATCGGCCGCATCGGCCCAAGAGGCCAGCTACCACTATGACGGGGACCTCCGGCTCAGCCCGGAGACCGGCATGTTGGACGCCGACTGGACGTTGACGGTGAATGACGGCGAACGGTCCGAATTGACCCTGTTTCTCAATGCAGCGTTCGGCGAGGCGGAAGTCAGTGGCGAGCGGGTCCGATCCGTTTCAAGCCAGTTGGTCGATGGTTTCAACGGACCCATGCGCGCCTACACGGTGATGCTGCACCCCGAAGCCGAGGGGCAGGCGCGCGAGGTCCTGGTGAGCTATGCCGGGGCACTGTTTCCGGAACCCCCTGAAACGGCGATCAACACGCTGGATACACGCAAGGTCGAATTCACGGTCGACAGTTTCTGGCTGCCATTTGATGCGGGCTTTGATGCCCTGATGACGGCGGAACTGGATGTCTGGTTGCCCGGCGAGTGGGCCGGGGTCGCCATGCAGTCGATCGAGCGCGTACCGGGGGGCTTCCAGGTCGTCCAGGAGACGCCCACGCTCGATCTCGCCTTCACCTTGATGGCCGACTATCAGCGCCATGCCGCGCCGGGCTATGCCATTTACGACACCCGCGATCCGGCGGGCACCAATATCGACGCCGTGGTCGGAGCGCTGGAACATTGTACCGGCTACCTCAACGATCTGGCGGCTGATGCCGTCCCCTTGCCGGACGCCTCCATCGTCGTGACCTCGCGTCATGAGGGCGGCTATTCCCGCGGCACCCTGATCGCGCTCACCGATATCGCCGACAGCGAACCTCCGGCACTGACCCAGTTCATCTGTCACGAGCTGGGCCACTACTGGAGCCACGGCAATGCGATGACCGTCGAGAACTGGCTCAATGAGAGCTTCGCCGATTACGTCGCGAATATGGGCATGCGTGAAGCGCTCGGCGATGCCGCGTTTGAAGCGCGGATGGCGAGCTATCAGCGTCAGGTTGACGGAGCCGCGAACCCGTTGTCGCCAGTCTGGACGCCGCAGATGACTGAGCGGCCGCCCTATCTGGTCGCCTACCGAAAGGGACCGCTGGCCCTGGCTCGCGCAGAAGTGCTGGTCGGTCGCGAGACCTTTGCCCGCTTCATGCAGGCCTTCATGCGTGAGCGTGTCAGGACCACGCCGCAAATGCTGGATCTGTTCGAGGCTGTGGCCGGCGCAGAGCACCGGGCCGCATTTGAGGCGATACTCGCGGAATAGGGCTCAGTACTCGAGGAAGCGGGTGAATTCATCCACTTCCGCCCGCTCCGAGCGCAGCGTGTTCACCGCCTCGTCCGGGTCGGCATGACCGAGCGCCATGCCGCACCAGATCCGTTCCTCCGGTGACAGGCCGATGGCGGCGCCGACGGTTTTCCAGCGGGTCATCCAGGCTTCCTGGGCGCAGGTCGCCAGGCCTTTTTCTTCCGCCGCCAGCATGACGCACATGATGAACATGCCCAGATGGCCCCATTGATTGGGGTTCATGCGGGCGTCGAGGCTGAAGAAAAGACCGACCGGGGCGCCGAAGAATTCGAAATTCTTCAACAGGTGATTGAGCCTGGCCGGCTTGTTGTCGCGATCAATCCCCATCGTCTCATACATCTGCTCGCCCAGAGCGTGACGTCGGGAACGGAAGGGCTCCCAGAGTGATTTGGGATAGGCGCCGAAATCATTTTCATCTCCGAACGGATCGACTTCGAGGCGCATGCGCACCGTGTCGATGACCCGCTGGCGCGCCTGGCCGGTGACGACATGCACCGTCCAGGGCTGCACATTGCCGCCGGACGCCGCCCAGCGGGCGGTGTCGAGGATGTCGCGGACCTCGTCTTCGCTGACTGGCGTGTCGAGAAAGGCGCGCGTCGAGATGCGGCGCCGGGCGATATCAGAAAATGTCTGGCTCATGCGTATCAGATCTCGCCGAGCGCGTCGAAGCCACCGAATATGAGGCGTTTGCCGTCAAAGGGCATGCTGTCGGCCTGCATGCGCGGATCGGCCATCATCTTTTCCATGGCGGCGTCAGCAGTCGCCTTGTCCGGCCAGACGGCCCAGGAGAAGGTGACGGTCTCGCCATCCTTTTTCTGAACGGCCTTGGGAAAGGAGGTCAGCTCGCCCTCCGGCACATCGGCCCCCCAGCAATCGACGGCCTGAAGCGCGCCAAATTCCTTCATCATCGCGCACATGACGACGCTGCTCTCAATGAAGGCGTCCCGGTTTTCGTCCGGCACCGCAGCGACATATCCCTGAACATAAGCCATTGTTGTTTCCTCCCGATTGTCAGCGGAAGGATAGGGCAGCTTTCTGCGAGGAGCGAGGGCTAGACCGAAAAACTAGTCCCGCAACCGCAGGCGGCTGTGGCGTTGGGATTGTGGATCTTGAAGCTGGCGCCGATCAGCTCGTCGACATAGTCGATCTCGGAGCCGTCCAGAAAGGGCAGGGAGGCCTCGTCGATGACGACCTTTGCGCCATCGCGCTCGACGATCATGTCGTCGTCATTGACCGCATCATCCAGATCGAACGTGTAGGAAAATCCCGAGCAACCACCGCCGACTACGCCAATGCGCAACAGGCCGGCTGCGGCCTGTGCGGCGATAATGGTGTTGATCTGTTTCGCGGCCGAGGCCGAGAGCGTGACGTTTGCGGACATGGGTCTGCCTGATGCTGTCGGCCGTCCGGCCTTTGGATTATGTGGTCTTGGTCTTATATGGACCTCCCCCCGCGCCGATAAAAGGCCCCGCTGACATGATTATTGCCGCGACCGACCGGACCCGTGCGCCCTATGCCTGCCATCCGTCGCAATCGCGCGGCCGTCGTTTTGCCCAGGCCGACAGTGCCATGCGCAATGCGTTCCAGCGTGACCGGGACCGGGTCATCCACTCGGCAGCCTTTCGCCGATTGAAGGGAAAGACCCAGGTTTTCGTGGCCCATGAGGGCGATCTCTACCGGACCCGTCTGACCCATTCGCTCGAGGTTTCGCAGATTGCGCGCACCCTGGCGCGGGCCCTGCGCGGCGATGAGGACCTGGCCGAGGCTCTGGCCCTGGCCCATGATCTGGGGCATCCGCCCTTCGGGCATGAAGGCGAGCGGGAGCTGGCCCTGAAGATGAAGGATTTCGGTGGCTTTGATCACAATGCCCAGACCCTGCGGGCGATCACCAAGCTGGAAGTTCGCTATCCGGAGTTCGATGGCCTCAACCTGACCTGGGAAACCCTGGAAGGTGTGGTCAAGCACAATGGCCCGCTACTCGGACCGGGGCAGTCCGAGGCGGATCTGCCCTGGGCCTTTACCGATTATGACGGCTGGCGCGACCTCGAATTTGAAACCCATGCCGGCCTCGAGGCCCAGATTGCGGCGCTGGCGGATGATATCGCCTACAATAATCACGACATTGATGACGGGCTGAGCTCCGGCCTGCTGGAGATCGAGCCCCTGCTCGAATTGCCGCTGGTCGGCGATATCTTCCGCCGGGTTCGTGAGCGTTGGCCTGACAAGCCCCAGACCATCATCGTCCATGAGGCGGTGCGCGAACTGATCGGCGTGATGGTGGCGGATGTGCTGGAGGAATCCGGCAAGCGGCTTGATCGGGCCCGTCCTGAGAGCGCTCAGGCCCTGCGTGAGCTGGATCACCCGGTTGTCGCCTTCTCCGAGGAGATGGTGATGCATCTCGCCGCGCTGCGCCGCCATCTCTTCGCCCACATGTACCGGCACTACAAGGTCAACCGGATGATGAGCCAGGCGCGCCGGGTGACCGGGGAGTTGTTTGATCTGTATCTGAGCAATCCGGGCGTCTTGCCCAGCGATGTCCAGGCAGGCATGACAGGTGCCGGTACCGCACAGACGGCGCGCGCGGTTTGCGACTATATCGCGGGCATGACGGATCGCTTTGCAGTGGAAGAGCACAGACGGCTTTTCACCGTGCAGGGGTATTTCTAGACTGTCGCCGCGGTAAGGGCTTATCGACCGCAATGTTATCGTGTTGAGGCATGTCGCGATTCGCGCGACCGCCGGGCAAGGGTGAGAACCGGGATCCATGACAGACCAAGACGAGGAAAGCCGGATCGGGGCCTATGCGCCGCCGGCTGACGAGTTCGCCACTTTTGATGCGCGCGACGAAGATGCCCGTCGGGGGCTGTTGCTGCTGACCACGGCGTTGGCGGCCTTCGTCCTTTTTCTCGGCGTTGTGTGGAGCGCTTACAATCAGGGTCTGCGCGACAGCGGCCGCGATGGGGCGCCGCGGCTTGTTCCCAACGAGGAACCCTATCGCGAGCGTCCGGTCGATCCGGGCGGCGCCGAGACGCCTGACACTGAACTGGAAGTCTATGACCGGTTGACCGGCGATGATGCGACCGACGATACGGTGTCGCTGCGCCCGGCCCCGGAAGAGCCGCTGGACGACAGTGGTCGGCCGACCCTGCGTGTGGAACAGGTCGATGCCGATGCTGCCGCCGACACGCAGCCACAGGACACACCGATCGAGACAGACACACTGCCGGACGCCACCCCGCGTCAGGCGCCGCAGCGTCCGGCCCGCCAACCGGACCCTGAACCCGAACCGGTCGTGGCCGCTCCGGAACCCGCTGCGCCATCAGGCCAGGTTACCGGGGTGGACCTGACCGGAAGCTGGGTGGTCCAGATTGCCTCCTTCCGTACCGAATCCGATGCGGAGGCGGCCTGGGTCGCCTTCCGCACCCGTTTCTCCGACATTTCGTCGGGCATGGCACCGGACGTCGCGTCGGTCGAGATCGAGGGGCGCGGCACCTATCATCGCCTGCGCATCGCGGCCTTCGCGGATCGCGGCGATGCGGTCAGTTTCTGCTCGCAATTGCAGTCGCGCGGCCAGGATTGTCTGGTGGCACGCCGATGACCATTGCCTCGGTGATCTATGGTCTGGCCGGCACCAAGCTGAGCCCGGACGAGAAAGCTTTTTTTCGCGATATCGATCCGTGGGGGTTCATCCTGTTCGCCCGCAATATCGAGGGTATCAACCAGGTCTCGCGTCTGACGCTGGAGCTGCGCGATTGTGTCGGTCGCGACGCCCCCATCCTGATTGACCAGGAAGGGGGCCGGGTCGCTCGCCTTCGACCGCCGACCTGGCGTGCCGCGCCTGCGGCCCAGCGCTTTGCCGATCTGTGGAAGGTTGATGAGGAGCTGGCGATCGAGGCGACCCGGATCAATCACCGCCTGCTCGCCCATGAGCTGCGCACCATTGGCGTTGATGTCGATTGTGCACCGGTCGCCGATCTGCGGATTGAGGGCGCTGACGACATTATTGGTGACCGCGCCTTCGGCACCACGCCCGAACCGGTCATCCATCTTGGCCGTGCCGCCATGGATGGATTGATGGCGGGCGGTGTCGCGCCGATCATCAAGCATATTCCCGGACATGGCCGGGCCCGGGCCGACAGCCATCTCGAACTGCCCGTCGTGCCGGAAGAACACGGCCTGCTGTCTGAAACCGATTTCGCGCCGTTCAAGGGTCTCAACGATGCGCCCATGGCGATGACGGCCCATATCGTCTACGCCGACATCGACCGCGATCTGCCCGCGACCCAGTCCGCCGATGTGGTCGGCAAGGTGGTGCGTAGCGAGATCGGGTTTGATGGGCTGTTGATGACAGACGACCTGTCGATGAAGGCGCTGACCGGCACGTTCCGCGAGCGCGGCGAGCTGTCCTTGAAGGCCGGTTGCGACATGCTTTTGCACTGTAATGGCCGGATGTCCGAGATGATCGCGGTCGCTGAAGGCACAACGGCCCTGACCGGCCGGGCGCTGGAACGGGCCGAAGCGGCCGAGCGCATTCGCGACGTGATCGAGGATTTTGACCCGGAAGACGCCGAATCGCGGCTCAATGACTGTCTGGACAGGCTTCCCGCCTGATCCGACAGGACACTATGCCGGGAGCAACCCTGAGCGAGGCGCTGGATTGAGCGAGGACTTCGAGGAAGACGTGCGGTTTGAAGCCGCCGAGAACGCCGAGACCGATGCGCTCGTCGTCGACCTTGATGGATTCGGGGGACCGCTTCACCTGCTCCTGGCCCTGGCCCGCAAGCGCAAGATCGATCTGGCGAAGATTTCGATCCTCGACCTGGCCGACCAGTATCTGCTGTTCATGGAGGCGGCGCGTAAAAAGCGGCTCGACCTGGCCGCCGACTATCTGGTGATGGCGGCCTGGCTCGCCTTTCTCAAATCGAAACTCCTCCTGCCCAAGCCGCCCAAGGAAGACGATGACCAGCCCGCCGAAGTGCTGGCGGCCGCGCTGGCTTTCCGGCTGCGCCGGCTGGAAGCCATGCGCGCGGCGGCCGATGCCCTGTTCGCGCGGCCCTTGCTGGCCACCAATGTCCACGCCCGCGGCATGCCGGAAGGGGTGCGGGCGACGCGCTCGGCCGTCTATGAGGCGGATTTGCACGATCTTCTGTCGGCCTATGCCAGCCGCCGGGTAAAGCAGGCGAAGTCTGTTTACCGCCCCCCGACGCCGAAGGTTTATGGCCTGGAAACTGCAAGGGACCGTCTTGAAACACTGATGCCGCAACTCAGTGACTGGCGGGACCTGGACAGCCTGCTTCCCGGAGCCGGGGAGCTGGGCGCCAACCCACCTCCGATGCGATCGGTGCGGGCCAGTTCGATGTTGGCCGCACTTGAAATCACCAAGGAGGGCCATGCACGATTGCGTCAGCAGGAAGCCTATGCGCCGCTCTATGTGCGGTCGCTTTCGGGGGAAGAGGGCGCGACAGATGACTGACGATACGACAACGGACGAACCGGCCGACGCGATCACCAGCGCGATCTCGGCCCTGCGCGAACGGGCGGCTCATCAGGGCCCCAATGTCGCGGCCGATGCCGAAGCGTCCGAAGCGCTGGGCGTCCATCTCGCCGTCAATACCGAACGTCGCAATCTGCGCATCCTCGAAGCCTTGCTGTTTGCGGCTGCCGAGCCACTGGACGAGGAAACCCTTATCGGTCGCCTGCCACTGGAAGCGAACATCCAGGACCTGCTGGGCAAGTTGCGCGATGAATATGCCGAGCGCGGCGTGCACCTGTCGGAAGTGGGCGGGCGCTGGCGCTTCGAGACCGCGCCGGATCTCGCCGACGTTCTGGTCGAGGTCAAGCAGGAGCCGCGCAAGCTGTCACAGGCGGCGCTGGAGACCCTGTCGATCATTGCCTATCACCAGCCTGTGACGCGTGCCGAGATCGAGGAAATCCGCGGTGTCGCCGTGTCGCGCGGGACACTCGACCTGTTGTTCGAGCTGCGCTGGGTGCGGCCGCGCGGGCGTCGTCGCACGCCGGGGCGTCCGGTGACCTATGGCACCACGCAAGGCTTCATGGAGTATTTCTCCCTGCAATCGATCGGCGATCTGCCTGGCATGTCCGACCTGAAGGCCGCCGGCTTGCTCGATGCACGCCTGCCGCCTGATTTTTCGGTGCCGGATCCGTCGCGCAGTGTCGAACCGGACCTGCTGGAAGACCCGCTCAGTGACGAGGAAGCCCATGCCTTCCATGTCGACTTCATGGACGGCGAGGATGATCCGGACGGGGCGGCCTAGCCGTTCGCGTGCGATCAATCGTCCTGCTGTCTGATTGACGGGTTGGACGAGGCCCGGCAAACGCAGTAGACCCAATTGGCAAGGTTCAGACGGAGGGGCAAATGGCTCCCGGCATGTGGCAAATTCTTCTCGTAGTCCTTCTCGCGGTGCTGCTGTTTGGCGGTCGCGGAAAGATCGCGTCGGTCATGGGCGATTTCGCCAAGGGCATCACCAGTTTCCGCAAGGGGCTGAAGGATGATGAAGGCGAGGGCGAAACTTCGGAAACCGACACGCCGGCCGGCTCGCTCAATGCCGAGACCCGCGAAGACGAAAAGACCGGGAGCTAGGCGATGAGCCCCGGCATCGGCATGCCGGAATTGCTGGTGGTCCTGGTCCTCGCACTGGTCGTGGTCGGGCCGCAGCAATTGCCGGTCATGATGCGCAAGGTCGGTCAGATGATGGCCCAGGCCCGCGCCATGGCGAAGGATTTCCAGAACAGTTTCGAGGAAATCGGCCGCGAGACCGAACTGTCCGAGCTGCGCCGTGAGATCGACGCGCTGAAACAGGCCAATCCGATCAACCAGATACATGGTGAGCTCGACAAGGCGACCCGGGGCGCGCAGGACGACGACATCCGCGCCCTCAAGATGAAGCATGTCGAGCAAAACCAGGCGGAAACCGATGCAGACAAGGCCGCCAAGGCGGCGAAGCTGACTGCCCTGGAGGGCGAAGCGCCGGAACGCCTGACGCCGGAAGCCGACGCGCAAGCCGACGCCGCTGCGAGTGCGGATGACGCAGAGCGGGCGGCTTCGGTCGAAACCACGCCTGCCAAGCCGGTCGACGAAATCAAGGGACGCTGAGCCGCATGGCTGAAATCGAGCATGATGAAGTCGAGGCGAGCCGGGCGCCGCTGATCGAGCACCTGGTCGAGCTGCGCTCGCGCCTGGTTGTGATCATGGGCTTTTTGCTGGTCGGCTTCATCGGCTGCTTCATCTTTTCCGAGACGCTCTACCAGTGGCTGCTGCTGCCCTACCGGGATGCGGCCTCCATCGTGCGCGGCGTGCCGGTCGAGGAACTGGACCTGACGGCCAATTTCTTTGCCCCGCTGGAATTCTTCTTTGTCCGGCTGAAACTGTCGCTGGTCGGCGCGGTGATCATCATCTTCCCGGTTATCGCTTGGCAGATTTACGGCTTCGTCGCGCCGGGCCTGTACAAGAATGAGCGCGGCGCCTTTGCCCCGTTCCTGGCCATGTCGCCCGTCCTGTTCGGGCTGGGCGTGAGCTTCGTCTATTTCTTCGTCCTGCCGATGGTGATGCGTTTCTCGCTGGGCCAGGAGCAATCGGCGGAGCTGGTCGGCACGCGCATCGAGCTTCTGCTCAATGTTTCCGATTATATGAACCTCATCACCACGCTGATGCTGGTCTTCGGCATCTCCTTCCAGATGCCGGTTTTCCTGATGCTGCTGGCCAAGGCCGGCATCCTCAAGGCGAAGACCCTGCTGAAGGGCTGGCGTTTTGCGGTGGTCGGGATTGCCCTGTTTGCCGCTTTTGCGACACCGCCGGATCCGATCTCGCAGATCATGCTCGGCGGCGCGCTTCTGCTGCTCTACTTCATCTCGATCGGCGGCATGCATCTCATGCAGTCCTCCGACGACCGGGCAGACGACACGCAAGAGGACTGATCCGGTTTACGGCGCGCGCGGGCAGGGCTATAGCCCGGCCTCGTTATTTCATTGCAACCGGATCAGACCCATGCATGACATCAAGCTCATCCGCGACAATCCCGACGCATTCGACGCTGGCCTCGCCATGCGTGGACTGCCGGCCCAATCCGCGACCCTGATCGAGCTTGATGCCTCCCGCCGCGAAGCGCTGGGCAAGCAGCAGGATGCCGAGACCGAGCGCAATGCGCTGTCCAAGCAGATCGGCAAGGCCAAGGCGACCGGTGACGAGGCCGAGTTCAACCGCCTGCGCAGCGAAGTCGACCGCCTGAAGACGGTGCTCGAGGAATCCGGCCAGCAGGCGCGTCATTTCGACGAGGTCCTGAACCAGCACCTCGCAGCGCTGCCGAACCTGCCGCATGCGGATGTACCGCAAGGGGCTGACGAGGCCGACAATGTCGAGGAGCGCCGCTGGGGCGAGCCGCGGGCGATGGATTTCAAGCCGCGCGATCATGTCGATCTGGGTGAAAGTCTCGGTCAGATGGACTTCAAGAAAGCGGCCGAAATGTCCGGTTCGCGCTTTGTCGCCCTGCGTGGCGGGCTGGCCCGCCTGGAGCGCGCGCTGGCGCAATTCATGCTGGATCTGCACACCGCCGAGCATGGCTATGAAGAAGTCAGCCCGCCTTACATGGTTCGCGATGAGGCGGTCTTTGGAACCGGGCAATTGCCGAAATTCGCCGAAGACCTGTTCCGCACCACGGACGATCACTGGCTGATCCCGACGGCGGAAGTGCCGTTGACCAATCTGGCCCGCGACACCATCCACGCCGAAGCTGACCTGCCAATGCGCATGACGGCCTATACGCCCTGCTTCCGTTCGGAAGCCGGTTCGGCCGGTCGCGACACGCGCGGCATGATCCGCCTGCATCAATTCCAG
Organism: Maricaulis sp.; assembly: GCF_048268525.1. GTDB lineage: Bacteria > Pseudomonadota > Alphaproteobacteria > Caulobacterales > Maricaulaceae > Maricaulis. Next base: position 187,514 of record NZ_JBLWVH010000002.1, read on the forward strand.
AAGGTGGAAATGGTCTCCATTGTCGCGCCGGACGAGAGCGATGCCGAGCTGGAGCGGATGACCGGCTGCGCCGAAAAAGTCCTGCAGCTGCTGGAATTGCCCTACCGCGTCATGAAGTTGTGTACCGGCGATATGGGCTTTTCAGCTCGCCGGACCTTCGATCTGGAAGTCTGGATGCCCAGCCAGGACTGTTATCGCGAAATCTCGTCCTGTTCGACCTGTGGCGATTTCCAGGCCCGGCGCATGGATGCCCGCTTCCGCAAGGAAGGCGAAATACGTCCGGCCTTCCTTCACACGCTGAACGGCTCCGGCGTCGCGGTCGGGCGGGCTCTGGTCGCTGTGCTGGAAAACCACCAGAACGAGGACGGTTCGATCAGCATACCGGCCGCGTTGCGTCCGTATATGGGCGGTCTTGAGCGGATCGAAGGCTGAGCCTGACATTGGAGTGGCGATGCGCCACTCCAATGTCCCGCCATGCGATCGGGTCGCTCCCGCAGCTCGCCCGACAGGAGAATGGTCGGCGTCGCCTAGGCGGCATTTGCCCGGGTGTTGGTGCGGGCGCTTTCGTAATAAATTGATTGTAATCAGGTATTTCTATTGCTCGCAGCCCGTTGGCCGAGCTTGAAACCTCTAACCACCCATATGGGCGATTGTTGTCGCCGCCTCTTTCCCTGACCGTTCGCCGATAATTTTGCGTTAGCGCATCGTTAACAATCGGGGGCGTCGCCCAGGCGGCGGATGATCATGGCGAGCAAGAAATCCAACAACCAGGCACGACAGTCTGCAGCCAACGCTGCGGCACCGGCCAATCCGGGCATCGACATTGATGGCTCCGGGCGTGGTGATCTTTTGTTCGGTACCGGTCGTGACGACATCATTGACGGGCGCGGCGGCAATGACCTGATCCTCGGACTGGGTGGCGATGATGTCATTTCGGGCGGTGGCGGCAATGATTTCGTCCTTGGCGGTTCCGGCGATGACGAAATCAGCGGCGATGGCGGCAACGACTTCCTGTCGGGCGGCAGCGGAAATGATGTGATTTCCGGCGGCCGCGGCAGCGACTTTGTTCTCGGTGGCAGCGGCGACGACCAGATCAGCGGTGGCCGAGGCGGGGACACATTGATCGGCGGCGACGGCAATGATGCCATTGATGGCGGTGCCGGCAATGATCTTCTCTCCGGTGATGCGGGTGACGACTTTCTGTCCAGCGGTGACGGTAGAGACACGCTGCTCGGCGGCGCTGGCGACGACATCCTGTCCGGCGGTGCGGGACGGGACACCATTATTGGTGGTCAGGGGCATGACACGCTCGTCTATGGTGGCAGCGTTCGCGATGCGCAGGTCACGGGGGACAGCAATCAGGCGCAGGTCCGCGGAGCGGACGGACGCGACACGCTGGACGGTGTAGAGGCGATCCAGTTTGACGATGCGACGGTCTATCTGGACGGGCGCAATAATGGCCCGATGGTTGAAGACCAGGCGGCCACGATCAGCGAGAACGATGTTGCTGTCATCGTCAATGTCCTCGACGGCGCGTTTGACTTTGATGGCGACGCGATCTCGCTGCTTTCGGTCGATGCCGGGGATTTCGCCGGGACGGTCAGCTTTGATGCCGCCAGCGGCGAGGTTTCGCTCACACCCGGCGCGGCCTACGACTATCTGGCCGACGGCGAGAGCGTCGACGTCATGCTGACCTACACCGCCACGGACGGCACCGACACGACGACCGGAACGATTGCCGTCACGATCACCGGTATCGATGACGAACCCCTGATCACGGCGATCGATCTGGGCGCGCAGAATGAGGATGACGGCTTCATTTCCGTCGATCTGTTGGCCACAGCCAATGGCGATGTGATCGGCATCGACGAGATCCAGTCTGTGTCCTCGTCCAATCCGGACCGGACCATCAGCTGGGGCCTCGATCCGAACAATTATGACGCGGTCCGGCTCGACCTGAACCAGTTCACCGACCTGCAGGCCGGCGAGACCGAGACGGTCACCATCACCTATGTGGTGGGCGACAATCAGGGTGGCCTGACCACCAACACTGCCACCTTCGTGGTTGAAGGCACGAATGATCTTCCGACTTTCGTCGACTTCACCCTGTCACTGGGTGAGAGCGAGCCGCTGTGGGTCAATCTTCTGTCCAGCGTCCAGGATGTGGACAGCGATACGGTGATCGTCACCGATGTGGTCGCCTCGACCAACAATCCGGATCGCGTGGTCACCGCCAACGTCAACTATGCCGACGGTACGGTGACCTTCCCCTACGGCCAGTATGAAGACCTGGCCGAAGGTGAAACCGAAATCCTGACCATCAGCTTCAACCTGGATGATGGTGATGGCGGTGTGGTGGCCCGGGAGCTGAGCTTCACCGTGATCGGGCAGAATGATGCGCCCTACATCGAACCATGGAACTCCTCGCTCGAGGGCACGGTCGATGAGAATGACGCGCCGACCCTGTTTTCGGCCGGCTCGATCGTGTTTGACGATGTTGACGCCAGCGACCAGCACTATGGCTATATCAACAATGTTTCCCTGTCGGGTGAGGCAGGAGATCTCAATCCGGGCAATCTCTATGGCCTGCTGCGCCTGGATGATTATGCCTCGGGCGGCGCGCTGGGCTGGACCTTCAACGCCGATAGCGGTCTGTTCGACTATCTGCAAGAGGGTGAGAGCGTCACCCTGACCTATGATGTCGAGGTCAGCGATGGCCGCGAGGGTGGCCAGACAACCGTGTCGATCACCATCGAGGGCACGAATGACCTCCCGGTCTTCAACGGCTACTCATTCTCCCTGGGCGAAAGCGAGCCCCTGTGGGTCAATCTTCTGGCCAGCGTCCAGGATGTCGACAGCGACACGCTGACGGTCTCCGATGTTGTCGCCTTGACGAATAACCCCGACCGGGTGGTCGTGGCGAACGTCAATTATGCCGATGGTACGGTGACCTTTCCCTATGGCCAGTATGAAGATCTGGCCGAGGGCGAGACAGAGACCCTGACCATCCGCTTCAACGTTGATGATGGTGATGGCGGCGTCGTCCCCTGTGAGCTGAATTTCACCGTGATCGGGCAGAATGATGCGCCTTACATCGAGCCGTGGAACTCCACGCTCGACGGCACGATCGACGAGAATGATGCGCCGGTCCTGACGACCGCCGGCTCCATCGTGTTCGACGATGTCGATGCCAGCGACCAGCATTATGGCTACATCAACAATGTTGCGCTGACCGGCGAGACCGGCGACTTCAACATCTATGACCTTTATGGCCTGCTGCGCCTGGACGACTATGCCTCGGGCGGCGCGCTGGGCTGGACCTTCAACGCCGACAGCGGCCTGTTCGACTATCTGCAGGAAGGCGAGAGCGTCACCCTGACCTATGATGTCGCAGTCAGCGATGGTCGCGCAGATGGCCAGACGACGGTCTCGATCACCATCGAGGGCACCAATGACCTGCCGACCTTCATCGATTTCGGCCATGAGATTGATGAAACTACGTCGCTTTGGGTCAACCTTCTGTCCGGCGTCCAGGATGTCGACAGCGATGCGGTGACAATTTCGGATGTGGTTGCCTATACCGACAATCCGGACCGGGTCGTCGCACTTGATGTCAATCTGGAAGAGGGAACGGTCTTCTTCACCTATGGCCAGTATGAGGACCTCGCCGAGGGCGAGAGCGAGATCCTGACCATCAGCTACACGATTGATGACGGCGATGGCGGGGTCGTACCGGCTGAAATGCACTTCACCGTGATCGGGTCAAATGATGCGCCCTATATCGAGCCGTGGAACTCCACGCTCGACGGCACGGTCGACGAGAATGACGCGCCGGTCCTGACCACCAGCGGTTCGATCGTGTTCGACGATGTCGACGCCAGCGACCAGCATTATGGCTACATCAACAATGTCGTGCTGACCGGCGAGACCGGTGATCTCAACCCGGGTAATCTTTATGGCCTGCTGCGCCTGGACGACTATGCCTCGGGCGGCGCGCTGGGCTGGACCTTCAATGCCGACAGCGGCCTGTTCGACTATCTGCAGGAAGGCGAGAGCGTCACCCTGACCTATGATGTCGCAGTCAGCGATGG
>NZ_JBLWVH010000003.1:0-178241 GCF_048268525.1 Maricaulis sp.
CCATAAATCCCTTGCCGAGAGAAGGCCGTATCCGGTTCTTGAGCCCAAGGGTGAAACCGCGAAGCGCCGGCTGCGCCGCCCTTGACCTCAACACCCCGATACGGCCCGCTGGCTGACATGGGATTTATGGATGGGTCCACGCAGGGCGCGCGTGTAAACGGTACGTGTCCCCGCCTATTGGCGGCGAGATAAATGGTGTGTGGCCCTATTTTTTCGTTCGTGGTGGAGTGGGGCTTGTTGTGTCAGCCGTTGCGATTGCCGGGCCGGGGGTAGTAGCGTGCGTGTGAGCAATTACAGGGGTATGCATGGCGACGGCGGAAGAGAAGAAAGCTAGTCGGCGGCTGGCTTACGACGAATACGTCAAGCAACACGGAATAGGCGCGCTGAAACACGCGATGGAGGCCGCGACACAAGAGCAGGTGCGGCTCGACCTGAAACACAGCGTAAGCTCATACCCGGCTATCGAGATTGCGGCCTATATCGACGAATACGACAAAGCCGAAGCGGCGGATCACAAAGCCGAACAACGCAACTATGAAACCGACCGCGACAAACATACCCGATTGGCCGCGTATGGTGCCCTTGTGCTGGGGCTTGCGAATCTGGTGTGGAACATCGCTAAGGGATGAACTTTCCCCTGATCATACTGATCGCTTCCGGCAGTGCGTGGTTGCTAGGGTCTATCGGCATTCGTGCCATGCTGCGTGTAATAATTGTTAGGGAAGAACGGGGTGCTCAACCCAAAGTGACCGCACCAATGGCCGCATTGACTGCAGCGAGTGCGGTAGCGGTAGACGGTGGATTGATAGGTGTGGTGATAGCCACCCTATGGATGGTTTGGCGCTGGTTGGTGTAAGGCGCTAAAAAAACTGGGGCACAAACCATTTGATCCGTCGCCGCGCGTGGGCTCCCCTTCGGGCACGGCCTCAGTCTGCGCGCCGATTTCGCCTCCATGTGGAAAAATTGAGGCAGGCACCATTTTTGGGCAGGTTTGACGCTTCTATACTAACTGAAATTGTTGCCTATCCCTGTTTCTTTCAGCGCTGGACCTGATCACCGACTGGATCACAGCACGCGTCAGCAACGGAGCCCCAATGGGGGCCGGTACGATCAACGCGGCGCCGCGTTAGTCATGCCTGTCCCCGCTCGTCTCCAGCCTCAAAGCCAGGTCGAGATCTCGTCCAGCGACTTCTTGACCAGGGCGTGCTCCGGCACGGTCGCATCCTCGGCGGGATAGCCGCCGACGATCAGCATGTAGGGTTTTTCGCCGGCCGGGCGTTCGCAGACCTCGTTGAGGAAGCGCATCGGATTGGGCGTGTGGGTCAGCGTGACCAGGCCGGCCTCGTGCAGGGCTGCCAGCAGGAAACCGCAGGCAATGCCGACGCTTTCATGGATGTAGTAATTCTTCTTGTCCTGGCCGATCTCCTCGCCGCCGCGCTTCTGGGCGAAGACGGCGATCAGGACCGGCGCATGCTCGAGGAAGGGCTTGCTGGCATCGGTTCCCAGCGGCGCCAGCGCGTCGAGCCATTCCTGCGGCGCCTTGCCATTGTAGAAGGCCGCTTCCTCGGCCTCGGCCGCCTCGCGCAACGCCCGACGCTTGTCGGCATCGGTGAGGACCACGAAATGCCAGGGCTGGTGATTGGCACCTGACGGGGCCGAACCGGCGGCGATGATCGCCTGTTCGATCACCGCCCGCTCGACCGGCTTGTCGGAATAGTCCCGAACTGTACGGCGGCGCAGCAGATTCTGCGTGAAACGACTGACCCGATCGCGCATCTCGGCTTGCGGGTACTCAATATAATTTTCAAGCGGTACGCGTTTTTCCATACCCATCAGGACCCTCCCCGGCCCAAGCGAGGTGACACACTCAATCCCAGTCCAGAACCACCTTGCCGGACTTGCCGGCCCGCATGGCGTCGAAACCCTTCTGGAACTCATCGGCCTTGTAGCGGTGGGTGATGATGCGCGAAACGTCGAGACCGCTCTCAAGCATGGCGATCATCTTGTACCAGGTCTCGAACATTTCGCGGCCGTAAATGCCCTTCAGCGTGATCGCCTTGAGCACGAGCTGGCCGAAATCGACCTCGATCGGCTTGGACGGCAGGCCGAGCATGGCGACCTTGCCGCCCATCACCATATTGTTGAGCATCGAGCCGAAAGCCTGCGGCGCGCCGGACATTTCCAGGCCGACATCAAAGCCCTCGGTCATGCCCAGCTCTTTGGCCACATCCTCGATCTTCTCTTTCGAGACATCGACCGTGCGGATCTTCGGCGCGACCTGGCTGGCCAGGTGCAGGCGGTGGGTGTTGATATCGGTCAGCACGACATGACGGGCGCCGATATGGCGTGCAATGGCGGCGGCCATGATGCCGATCGGGCCGGCGCCGGTGATCAGCACATCCTCGCCGATCATGTCGAATTGCAGCGCTGTGTGTACCGCATTGCCGAGCGGATCGAGGATGGAGCCGATCTCGTCGGGCACATCCTCGGGCAGCGGCACGACATTGAAGGCCGGCAGTTTCATGTATTCAGCAAAGGCGCCGGGAATGTTGACGCCGACGCCGCGGGTTTCCGGGTCGAGATGGAAACGTCCGGCGCGGGCAGCCCGGCTTGTGACGCCAACCACATGACCTTCGCCGGAGACACGCTGGCCGACCTTGACCCGGGTCACGTTCGAACCCGTATCGACGATCTCGCCGGCATATTCATGGCCGACCACCATGGGCGTCGGCACATTCTTGGCCGCCCAGTCATCCCAGTTGTAGATATGGATGTCCGTGCCGCAGATGGCGGTGCGTTTGATCTTGATCAGGACATCATCCGGACCGATTTGCGGCTCCGGCACGTCCTCCATCCAGATGCCTTCTTCCGGCTTGGCTTTGACCAGGGCTTTCATGCAGCGTCCTCACCTTGTGGCGTTCCCGTCTGGGCGGGTTTGTCGCGAAGATACATCACAGCGGCGACGGGGAAAGTCAGCATCATCGGTATCAGCAGTATGCCCATCAGTTCAGCGACATGCCCGTTTGATCCGCTGATCCAGGTTGCGGCGATGGCGAGCGCGCCAATGGCCGCCGGAATGGCCAGGATACGGCGCCGGTCCATCCACAACATCGCCGCCAGCCAGGCGGCATAGGCGGCGATCAGCCCCCACTTGATCCAGGTATCGATGCGCAGCATCTCGATCCGCACCGGCAGGAAGCTGTCAAAGGCATAGGAGACCAGTTCCGCCTCGGCACTGGCCTCGTCGAAATAGCCGCGTGGAAGACAATCGCGCAGGACCACATCATCGCGACCATCCGCCGGTTCGATGTCCTCGCTGCAAAGCGGGTTTTCGATCTCGGCGAGAATGCCGTTGATGGTGGCGTTTTCCTGCCAGTCGGCCGGAATGGTCGCCAGCGCCAGGCCGATCCCGATCACCGCCAGAAAGCGTCCGCGCAAGGCCATGCCAAGAAAGAACACCGCCGCCATGCCGGCATAGGCAACCGGGAAGAACCAGTCCTTGAACTGGACATTGACCAGCCAGGCCCGCAAGGCGGCCGCGTCGTCTCCGCGCAGGAAAGCGATGTCATCGATATCCTCGGCAAATTCCAGCGCCAGTATGGGTGTCTGGAAACCGGGCGCCATTGGCGCACTGCCCAGGTTCGGCGGGCTGCCGAACAGCGCCAGAGGAAAGGCCAGCGTGGCCAGCGTCAGCACAAGAGTGGCCACAAAGGCCCAGCGTGAAAGTGTCATGACATCCCCCGATTGCCGCCATAATGGACCCCGGCTCGGCGTGATCAAGCGGTCAATCGCTCGGCCACCGTCTCCCCGATCGCCAGCGACGCGGTGAGGCCCGGACTCTCAATGCCAAACAGGGTCATCAGACCGGCCTGTCCATGGACATCCGGCCCGTCCATCCGAAAATCCGGTTGCGGCTGCCCCGGCCCATGCAGCTTCGGGCGGATACCGGCATAGTCCGGCATCAGGGCGCCATCCGGCAGGCCGGGCCAGAATCCCCGGGCAGTCGCCTCGAACGCGGCCGCCCGCGACGGATCCACCGTGTAGTCTTCGCCATCGACAAAGCTGAGATCGGGTCCGAACCGCGCCTGCCCGCCCAGATCACGTCGGTAATGTGTGCCAAGGGCCCCCGGTATCGGCAGCGGATAAACGAGCCGGGAAAACGGCGCCTTGCCGGACAGGGTGAAATAGACGCCCTTGCCATAGTGCAGCGCCGGGATCTGGTCGGCCGGATAGCCAACTACGCCAGACGCCGCCGCCTGGGCGCCCAGTCCCGCCGCGATCACCAGATAGCGGGTCGTGACCTCGGTCGCGTGTTCACCGCCCGTGCGGACCACAAAGCCGCCACCGGGCAGCGCCTCGGCGCTGGCAAAGGGCGTGTTGAGGGCAATCGCGCCGCCATGGCCGGCAATCTCGCCGGCCAGCGCGTCCATATAGGCGTGCGCATCCATGACGCCGCTTTCTTCCGACAGCAAGGCTGCTTCAGCATGCAATTCCGGCTCGAGCGCCCGTGCTTCGGCGCCACTGAGGCGTCGCATGCCACCGACCTGGTTGGTGTTGGCCTGGTCGAGAATGGCATCCAGCCGCTCGATTTCGTGTGGCTGGGTGGCGACAACCAGCTTGCCGCATTTCTCGTGCGGCAGATGGTGATGTTCGAGGAAGGCGTAGAGCATCAATCGCCCGGCCACGCACAGGCGGGCTTTCAGAGAGCCGGTCGGGTAATAGAGCCCGCCATGGATGACTTCGGAATTGCGCGAGGAAATGCCCTGGCCGATCGCCTTTTGCGCTTCCAGCACAACGGTTTCATGGCCCCTTCGGGCAAAGGCCCGCGCCGTCGCGAGGCCGACCGCTCCGCCGCCGACAATGATCGCATCTGTCTCGAAGGCCATGCGCATTCTCCCAGCCCGGCACGCCGAAAGCGCAAGACTGGCATGAGTCCGGCTCACGGGAAGAGGCTGGCCGCCGAGCCAGGCCACAAAAAGAAAAACCGCCCGGCGCAGGGCACCGGGCGGCTCTCAATTCAGCGTTTTGGCAGGATCAGCCCTCAGCAGCACTCACCGGCGGGAAGATACGGCCCAGCGGCCCGACCTGCGGGATTGGCAGCAGCAGGATGCGGCGGACCGGATTCCACGCCGCGCCCAGCACCACGACCACACCGCCCAGCACTAGCAGGGTGACGGCGACAACCGCGCCGGCACCGAGACCGGCCGAATTGACGATGATGCCGATGGAGACACCGGCCGTCACCAGGCCGGACACGATCAGCGCCCGACGATTGATGAGCAGCGAGACCAGGGCGAAAATCCCGATCACGGTCAGGGCCGTGATGGCCAGGCGGGTCGCTTCGGCACTGTTCGACGCCATGGCGGCAAACAGGTTGAGGTTTTCAGGATTGGCAAAGTCACTTTCCTGAAAGGTCCAGCCGGTCTGGGTGACGTTGAGGACGGCGCCCAGCAGGACCGGCGCGGCGAAGAAATGCAGCCAGAAAGCGGTACCGGCCAACCGCGTCTCGCGGCCCGGATCCCGGGCGTCGAACAGTATCCCGGCCAGCAGCAGCGATGCCCCGGCCGCGACATTGATCGTCGGCGCCCAGACAATCACCGTGTAGGGGTCGAAGGCCAGCAGCGTCATGACAGCGGTCAGCACCACGCCGACCCCCATCAACCCGCCCGCATAGGGCAGGCGATAGCTGAAATAATAGGCCGCCACCGGCAACAGGAAGGCGAGGCCGAACACGACCGGCATGAAGCGGATCGAGACCGGCAATTCCGCCAGCACCATCATCACCGCCTCGCGGCCGAACTCCATGTTGTCGACACTGTCACCCGCTACTTCGAACGACTGTTCGCTGATACCGGCGCCATGGATCAGAAACTGCGCATAGCCCCAGACCAGGACGATCATCGTCGCCACACCGAATACACTCGACAGGACGATGCCCGGCAGGATGCGTCTCTGCTTGCCCACCAGCAGGGCCGACAGGAACCAGATGAAGACGGCGATGCCGCCGATCAGCGCCATCAGCGCGTTCTGGAAGGCTTGCTCGCCCTCGTCCAGGCCGAGCCCGGCCATCACCTGGCCGGCACCGACAGCGAGACCACCGAGCAGGATCAAGACCCCGATCGTGGTGAATATGTCGTGGAAATTGTTCAGGAAAGGCAGCATCTCGTCCGATGGACGCGCGCTGCTGGCTTTCAGTTCGCTGGTATCCGTCATGGCAGTCCCCTGTTCACGTTACCCGTGTGATGCCCCCAAGCGATCATTCGGATGCAGAATTCGCCAAAAAAGCGAGTCTGACCGGGAGACACTACGCGCGTTTGGGGAAAAGGTCAGGGGGACTGTATGGGGTGGCGTCCCGGCCCTATCGCGCTTTCAAATCATCGCGCGAAAGCGGCTCGCCATGCAGGATGATGGTCTGGATGGTGTCCCAGGCGGCAACATCAAGGCGGGGATTGGCTTCCAGCAAGAGCAGATTGGCGACCTTGCCCACTTCGACCGTGCCATAGCGCGCCTCAAGCCCGAATTGCCGCGCCGGATTGATGGTCCCTGCCCGGAACACGGACTCGGGCGACACGCCGGATTGCGCCAGGCTCTCGATCTCGAGCCGCGTGCACAGCCCGGGTTGATTAGCGCTTGTCGGGCTGCCGGGACAATCGCTGGCCAGAAGCAGCGGATGCCCGGCCTGCTCGAGGAAGGCCGTCGCGCGCTGAACGCGCCCGACGCCATAGCCGAAAATCGCCGCCATCTCGTCTCGCGGTATGTCCGGCGGGAAATCGGCGGCCAGCTCATCAGCAAACCAGTCCGCACCGCCTGCGCGATACCAGTCGAGCAGGTCGGATGGGACGATGTCCGCGTATTCAGGCGCATCCATCCGGGCCGGCAGCAAGTGTTCGCCCAGGCCCGCCATGACGCGGTGGGTCGGCATATAGCCGACACCCTGCTCGTGCACGCGCTGCAGGACTTCCGCGACGGGCGGGTCACCCTCTGGCCATTGCCAATTCCACAGGCCGTGCGCCAGCACATCAACATCAGCATCAAGCGCGATCTGATACATGTCGATCGCATTGGCATGGGCGAGCAGGGGAAGCTCGTGCGCGTGCGCCGCATCGCGGATACGGCCCAGGATTTCGGCGTCATAGAGGGGCCATTCCGACTCCGCGCCGAAACCGTCTTCCAGATAGACTTTCACGCAAATCGCACCATCCGCCGCGATCCGCTCGACCACCATTTCCGGCGTCTGGGTCGCCGTAATGCGATACGGGTAGAGCGAAACCATATCCGCATCATCGCGCTGATTGATCGGATAGCCCGTCTCCTCATTGGGGATTTCACCGCATCGGAACAGGTCCGGCCTCTGGCTGATCGCGGCAAAATCGCGCCAGGCCAGAAGCGGCGCCGGATCGAGGATCTGCGTCACGCCGTAATAGAGCAGGCTGCGCGGCTGTTGCGCCATATAGGCGTCGACCAGCGCCTCATGATCACGCGCCGGAGCAACCCCGATCGCGCCCATGCCCGGCACGAAAGCCACATGGTGGTGACTGTCCATCAGGCCCGGCGTCAAAAAGCGGCCATGGCCCTCAATGCGCATGACCGACCGGTCGGCCGCAATCGGCTCGGCGGAAATCTCCGCAATGACACCGTCACGGATCAAGACATTCATGGCGTCCGACGCCGTCTCGCGCTCGGCGGAGACGATCACGACATTTTCGATCAGGAGTTCGTCGCGCTCCGACGTGCACCCGGCCAGTCCGAAGCCCACAAGAATTGTCGCAAACAGCAAACCCTTCACAGCCACACTTTCCTTTTCTCTGCCTTTTGTCGCCTGCAAATCCGATGAGCCAGGCCAGAGGCATTTTTTGTCCACCGGAGCGGTCGCGTCGCGCCTAGATAACCCCCAGCTCCTTGCCCACCTTGGTGAAGGCTGCCACAGCGCGATCTATCTGCTCTGGCGTATGCGCCGCGCTCATCTGGGTACGGATCCGGGCCTTGCCCTTGGGCACGACGGGGAAGAAGAAGCCGATCACATAGACGCCTTCACCCATCAGTCTCGACGCCATCTCCTGGGCCAGCTTGGCATCGCCGAGCATGACGGGAATGATCGGATGCTCGCCCGGCAAAAGGTCGAACCCGGCCTCGCTCATGCCGGTGCGGAAGCGTTTGGCATTGTCGAACAGGCGGGCGCGCAAGGCATCGCCCTCGGCGACCATGTCGAGCGCCTTCAGGGACGCGCCGGCGATGGCGGGCGCCAGTGAATTGGAGAACAGATAGGGCCGCGAGCGCTGGCGCAGCATGTCGATGATTTCCTTGCGCGCCGCGGTGAAACCGCCCATCGCCCCGCCCAGCGCCTTGCCGAACGTGCCGGTAATGATGTCGATCTCGCCGAGAACCCCGCAATGCTCCGGCGTGCCGCGTCCCTTCACACCCATGAAGCCATGCGCATGGCAATCATCGACCATGGTCAGCGCGTCATACTGCTTGGCCAGCCGGACGATGGATTTGAGGTCGGCGATATAGCCATCCATCGAGAACACGCCATCGGTGACAATCAGGATATGCCGCGCGCCATCGGCCCGGGCCTGTTTCAGCTGGGTCTCGAGATCACTCATGTCGGAATTGGCATAGCGATAGCGCTTGGCCTTGCACAGGCGCACGCCATCAATGATCGAGGCATGGTTGAGCGCGTCCGAGATGATCGCATCCTCCGGCCCCAGAAGCGGCTCGAACACGCCTCCATTGGCGTCAAAGGCGGCCGCATAAAGGATCGCATCCTCGCAGCCGGCAAAGGCCGCGACCTTGGCTTCCAGCTGCTTGTGCAGGTCCTGCGTGCCGCAAATGAAGCGCACCGAAGCGACACCAAAACCATGACTGTCGAGCGTCGATTTGGCGGCCTCGATCAATTCGGGACGATTGGCCAGGCCGAGATAGTTGTTGGCGCAGAAATTGATCACATGGCTGGACGCCCCGTCCGCCGTCACATCAATCTCGGAGAATTGCTGCGAGGTGATGATGCGTTCGCGCTTGTACAGCCCGTCCGCGTCGATCTGCTTCAACTCGTCGGACAGGTGGGCGTAGAAGGCGTCAGACATGGAGGGCTCCCAAGGGTGAGTCTGTGTTGGCCCACCTTCTATTGCCCTGCCTCAAACTTGTCATCCCGGCCACCCGCTTTCGCGGGCGCAGGCTCCTGCCCCGCAAAAGCAGGGCGCAGAGCCGGGATGACAAATGGCGGGTGAATATGGACACACGAAACCCATTTTTCCCTCCCGCACATCCCGCCTTTTCCACGTAAAGCTGGACATTGGATTGACACCACCCGCCCCGCCTCGCACCTTTGCCCGGCGCTGGGGAGGGCGACATCATGAGCACGACCGGGAAAGCGCGCGGGGAGCGGTTTTTCTTTTTCTATGCACTGGCGCTGTTCGCGATTGTCGTGACGGCCTTTCCACTGCACGCGCTGATCAATGGCGATGAGCTGCCACCCCTGCTCCCGCACATGCATGTGCATGCGGTCTCGATGGGGCTCTGGTTCGCTTTGATGGTGCTACAGACCACGCTGATCGCGCGCCGCAATTACGGTTTGCACAAGACACTGGGGGTCAGCAGCCTGGCGCTGGTGCCGATCATGCTGGGGACGGGCCTTTATATCTCCTGGGAGAATCTGGTTCGCACCGGCGACAACACCATCCTGATCGCCAACAGCGCCAATGCCGCTGTCTTCCTGGTCTTTTATGGCGCGGCCCTGCTCAACCGGGCCAAGGCCGCCCTGCACAAGCGCTTCATGCTGTTCGCCGGCCTCGCCCTGATGTTCCCTGCCTTCACGCGGATAACCTTTATTCTCCAGCTGGACGTCTTTCTGGTCCTGCCGATGTGGTTGGCCTTCCTGCTGGCCGTACCGGTTTACGACCTGATCCGCCAGCGCAAGGTCACAGCCGCCAGCCTGATCGGGATCGGGATCAATGTGCTCTACATCGTCGGCCTCGCGCTGGCGACGGCACCGCCGCCGGGATGACAAATTGCGGGTGAAAATGGACCCGCGAAACCCATTTTTCCCGGCCGCAAACCGGCGAAAGCCGGTTGGAGAGCCGGGACCGACCGCACGTCTTCACAAGCGATGAGCATCCCGTTGGTCCCGGATAGCGCTGACGCGCTTCCGGGAAAAATGGGTCGGCCCACTTCCCCATGGAATGGGGAGGAAAGCCGCTAGATCGACGGCAAATCCAGCCCCTGCTCGCGCGCGCTGTCCTTCGCGATACCAATCGACGCCAAACCTCCAAGTCCTAAGCCCTTGACCCGGATAAGCCCGTACGGCCCACTGACAGCAGAACGGATTGATGAAGGTCCCGAAAATGAAGTTCCGCACTTTGAAATCCATTGCCCACAATCTTGCGGACTCCTACGCCTCCGGAATCAGCTTGTTGCTCGGCGAGTACGAAATCTATCTCTTCGACGAGGCTGCTAGCGCTCCCGAAGGGCAAATAACCGTGGACTTTCTCGCGGGGACGTCGACAGGATCACCAGTAAGCGCAGGGCTCGCCCGTATAATCGCGCGCGGACCGCAAGGATTGAAGCGGCTGTGCGACAAACACGGGTGCTCGGTTGATGAGTTCAAGGAACTGACGGTTCGGTTCGGCACCGACCCAGTGCAGGGCAGGCATTTCACAGTCGCCGTGACCAGCTCTTCAGGGAAGACGTCCCGAGACCGTTATCTCGGTTCGCCGGGCCGGGCTTTGCTTCAATCCACCTAATCCACGCTCGGCAGATCCAGCCCCTGCTCCCGCGCGCAATCCTTGGCGATCTCATAGCCCGCATCGGCATGACGCATCACACCGGTCGCCGGGTCATTCCACAGCACGCGGCCAACGCGGGCGGCAGCGTCTTCGGTGCCGTCGGCGAGGACGACCTGGCCGGAGTGCATTGAGTAGCCCATGCCGACCCCGCCGCCATGGTGCAAGGACACCCAGGTGGCGCCGGAGGCGGTGTTCAATAGCGCGTTGAGGAGGGGCCAGTCGGCGACGGCGTCGGAACCGTCCATCATGGCTTCGGTTTCGCGATTGGGGCTGGCGACCGAGCCTGAGTCGAGATGGTCGCGGCCGATCACGACGGGGGCGGAGAGTTCGCCATTCTTCACCATCTCGTTGAACGCCAGGCCCAGCTTGTGGCGCTCGCCTAGGCCGACCCAGCAGATGCGCGCCGGCAGGCCCTGGAAGTGGATGCGCTCACGCGCCATGTCGAGCCAGCGGTGAAGATGCGGATTGTCCGGGATCAGTTCTTTGACCTTGGCGTCGGTCTTGTAGATGTCTTCCGGATCGCCGGACAGCGCCGCCCAGCGGAAAGGGCCAATGCCGCGGCAGAAGAGCGGGCGGATATAGGCCGGCACGAAACCGGGGAAATCGAAGGCATTGGTAACGCCCTCATCAAAGGCCATCTGGCGGATATTATTGCCGTAGTCGAGCGTCGGGATGCCCTGCTCCCAAAAGGCCAGCATCGCCTTGACCTGCTCGGCCATGGAGGCTTTCGCGGCGGCTTCGACAGCGGCGGGATCGCTCTCGCGTTTTTCGTCCCATTCGGCGAGGCTCCACCCAGCGGGCAGATAGCCATTGGCCGGGTCGTGGGCCGAGGTCTGGTCAGTGACCATGTCCGGCTTCACGCCGCGTTTCACCAGTTCCGGGAAGACCTCGGCCGCATTGCCGAGCAGGCCGACCGAGACCGCCTCGCCCCTGGCACAGGCCGCATTGATGATCTCCAGCGCCTCATCCAGCGTGGTAGCGCTCTTGTCGAGATAGCCGGTCTTCAGCCGCATTTCGATCCGGCTCGGCTGGCATTCCACCGCCAGCATGGAGGCACCCGCCATGGTCGCAGCGAGCGGCTGGGCGCCGCCCATGCCGCCAAGCCCGCCGGTCAGGATCCACTTGCCGGTCAGGTCTCCGCCATAATGCTGGCGACCGGCCTCGACGAAAGTCTCATAGGTGCCCTGAACGATGCCTTGCGAGCCGATATAGATCCACGAGCCGGCCGTCATCTGGCCGTACATCATCAGGCCCTTCTTATCGAGCTCGCGGAAATGATCCCAATTGGCCCAGTTGGGCACGAGATTGGAATTGGCGATCAAAACCCGCGGGGCATCCTTGTGGGTGCGGAAGACCCCAACCGGCTTGCCGGACTGGACCAGCAGGGTCTCGTCTTCCTTCAGGCGTTTCAGCGTCGCGACGATGCGGTCATAGCTTTCCCAGTCGCGCGCCGCCCGACCGATCCCGCCATAGACGACCAGCTCTTCCGGCTTCTCGGCCACGTCGGGGTCGAGATTGTTCATCAACATGCGCAAGGGCGCCTCGGCAGCCCAATGGGTGGCGTCGAGCTTGGAGCCATGCTTGGCGCGGATGATGCGGGAATTGTCGCGGCGGGTCTGGGTCATTTACTTCACCTCTCCGGAATAGAGACTTTTCGCCGCGTCGAGCGCGGCTTTCATGACGTCCTTGAGGGCCGCGCGCAGCTGGTCAGCCTTGGCCGTGTCCAGCGTCCAGGGCGGCGCCTCGCTCATATAGGCGGATTGGGCGAGTTCCATTTGCAGGGCGTGGATATTCTGGCTCGGACGGCCGAAGGCGCGGGTGATAAAACCGCCCTTGAAGCGGCCGTTGACGATGGAGGCGTATTCCTCGTGATCCATCATCGCCTTGACCGCCCAACGCTCGATCATCCGGTCGCAACTCTCGCCGCCATTGGTGCCCAGATTGAGATCCGGCAGCACACCCTCGAAAAGGCGCGGGACTTCGGACGCGATGGAATGGGCATCCCAGAGCAGGGCATAGCCATGCTCCATCCGGGTCGCCATCAGCGTCTCGGTCAGGGCACGGTGGTAGGGGTCGTAATAATCGGTCCGCCGCTGCTCGATCTCGTCATCATCCGGCGCATCGCCATCCTTGTAGATCGGCGTGCCGTCAAACAGCGTCGTCGGCACCAGATCCGTCGTCGCCTGGCCGGGATAGAGCGAGGAGCCCGTCGGGTCGCGATTGAGATCGATGACGTAGCGCGAGTAGTTGGCGCGGATGATCGTCGCGCCCATGCCGTCAAGGAAGTCGTAGAGTTCCGGAATGTGCCAGTCCGTATCCGGCAGGCCGCCCGCCGGCTCGCTCAAGCGCTCTGCCAGTCCCGGCGCCAGGGCCGTGCCGGAATGCGGCATGGAAACAACGAGCGGCGACTCGCCGCGTTTGAGCGTGAAAACGTCCATCAGGCAATCCCGGGAAGCGTGCCCGCATCCGCGACAAGCCCCCTGCCCGCCACCAGATCGCGCGCATTGGCGATATCGGTGGCAAAATAGCGGTCATCGCCATAGGCGGGAACCGTCTGGCGCAATCTCGCCTTGGCCGTTTCCAGCACCGGCGAGGATGTCAGCCCGGCATGGAAATCCGTCCCTTGGGCTCCGCACAAAAGTTCGATCCCGACCACCGCATGGAGGTTCTCGGCCATCTTCAGCATGCGCAAAGCGCCATGGGTCGCCATGGAAACATGGTCTTCCTGGTTGGCGCTGGTGGGAATGCTGTCGACCGAGGCCGGATAGGCTTTCTGCTTGTTCTCCGAGACCAGCGCCGCCGCCGTCACGTGGGCGATCATGAAGCCGGAATTGATGCCCGGATTGGGCGTCAGGAAGGCCGGCAGACCTGATACCGCCGGGTCGGTCAAAAGCGCGATGCGGCGCTCGCAGATCGAGCCGATTTCGCAGGCCGCCATGGCGATCTGATCAGCGGCGAAGGCGACGGGCTCGGCGTGGAAATTGCCGCCGGAAATGGCTTCGTCGGTGTCGGTGAAAATCAGCGGATTGTCGGTCACCGCATTGGCTTCGCGCTCCAATACCGCCCCGGCCTGGCGCAGCAGGTCGAGCACCGCACCCATGACCTGCGGCTGGCAGCGCAGGCAGTATGGATCCTGGATTTTCTCGCAGCTGACATGGCTTTCCAAAACGCCCGAGCCGTCGAGCAATCCCCGCAGTGCCGCCGCGACATCGATCTGGCCGGGATGACCGCGCAGGGCGTGGATGCGTGGGTCAAATGGCGCGACCGACCCCTTGGCGGCATCGACACTGAGCGCGCCGGAAACCAGCGCCGCCTGAAAGCCCGCGTCGACCTCGAACAGGCCTGCCAGCGCCAGCGCGGTTGAGGTCTGGGTTCCGTTCAGGAGGGCGAGGCCTTCCTTGGGGCCGAGCTCGACCGGTTTCAGTCCTGCCGTGGCCAGACCCTCGCGGGCCGGCATGCGCTCGCCATTCACCGTGACATCCCCGGCCCCGATCAGGGCGGCCGACATATGCGCCAGCGGTGCCAGATCGCCGGATGCGCCGACCGAGCCTTGCGACGGGATGACCGGCAGCACGTCCGCATCCAGCATGGCCTGCATGGCCTCGATCGTGGTCCAGCGGATACCGGAGGCCCCACGCCCCAGGCTCGCCAGTTTGAGCGCCATGACCAGGCGTACGATGCGGCTGTCCAGTGCGTCTCCGATCCCCGCTGCATGGGACAGGACCAGGCGTTCCTGCAAGGTCGCCAGCTCGTCATCGGCGATACGGGTCTGGGCCAGCTTGCCGAAGCCGGTATTGAGGCCATAGACCGCCTTGCCCGAAGCGATCAGACGATCAACCGGGGCTGCCGCCGCGTCAACATCGGCCTTGGCAGCGGCATCGATCCGGATACCCGCACCGCGCCAGATCTTCGCCCAGTCGGCCAGCGCCATGGCGCCGGGTTTGATGGTCACAGTGGTCACAACTGTCACTGCCATTCTCCTGCGAGGATGCGGCCATGCAGTGGCCGGCGTCCGATCCATTGGATGATTTCTGCGGGCCGTTCGACGTCCCAGATGGCGAGGTCAGCGGCCTTGCCAACCTCCAGCGTACCGATCTCGTCCTGCAGGCCGAGCGCCCGCGCGGCATTTCGGGTCATTCCGGCAAAGGCTTCCGGCAAGGTCAGACTAAACAGGATGCAAGCCATGTTGGCGGCAGTCAGCAAGGATACCAGCGGCGAGGTGCCGGGATTGGCGTCCGTGGCCACCGCCATGTCGACGCCCGCGGCCCGCATTGCCTCGACGGGCGGTTTCTTCGTCTCGCTCAAGGCGTAGAAGGCGCCCGGCAGCAACACACCAACCGTGCCGGCCTTGGCCATCGCGGCGATACCTTCAGCATTGGTGTATTCGATATGGTCGGCCGACAGGCCGCCGAACTCGGCGACCAGCTTGGCACCGCCGGTATCGGACAATTGGTCGGCATGAAGCTTGACTGGCAGGCCTGCGGCCTTGGCGGCAATGAAGAGACGACGCGTTTCTTCCGGCGAGAAAGCGATCCCCTCGCAATAGGCGTCGACCGCGTCCGCGAGACCGTCGCGGGCCGCTTCGCGGATCAACGGGATGCAGACCTCGTCGATATAGCGGCCGCTCTCACCCTTGAATTCCGGCGGCACGGCGTGGGCGGCAAGCAAGGTCGCCGAGACTCGCATGCCCGAGGCCCGTTCAACGCCACGCGCGGCGCGCAACATGGTGCGCTCGCTCTCCCGTGTCAGCCCGTAGCCGGACTTGATCTCGACTGTGCCGACACCTTCCTGTGCCAAGGCATCGATCCGCGTCAGCGCCCCCGCCGCCAGCTCGGCCGCGCCCGCCGCGCGGGTTGCCTCGACAGAGCGCGCAATGCCGCCACCCGACCGCGAAATGCTCTCATAACTCTCCCCGCCCAGACGACGCTCGAACTCGTCAGAGCGATCACCGGCGAAGACCAGGTGGGTGTGACAATCGATCAGCGCCGGTGTCACCCAACGGCTGGCCAGGCGTTCGGTTTCCCGAGCCTCGCCCGGGATCTCGGACATCGGACCGATCCAGGCGATTCGCCCGTCCTTGATGCCCAGTGCCGCCTTTTCGATGACGCCATAGCCGCCATCTCCAGCGACCATCGTCGCCAGTCGGGCTTCGGTCAGCAGGCGGTCGAATTGCATCGGCATGGGCTCCCGGGGACTTTGCAAGCGGCTAATTGTCTATACAATAAATCCCGCTTTTCGAGTCTGTCCAGCCGGGAGACACCGTGTCCGCTGATTTTCATCTCGCTTGCGCGCTTCTGCCCGATGGCTGGACCAGGGATGTCCGACTGGGCGTCGGTCCCGACGGTACAATCACAAACCTGATCGTTGGCGAGCCAGCACAGCAAGGCGATACACGCCTGGGCACGGTCCTGCCGGGCATGGCCAACCTGCATTCGCACGCTTTCCAGCGCGCCATGGCCGGACTGTCGGAACGGCGCGGCCCGGGCACGGACAGTTTCTGGTCCTGGCGCGAGGTCATGTACCGCTTCCTCGACCGACTCGACCCCGACGCCGTGGAGGCGATCGCGGCCATGGTACAGGTGGAAATGCTGGAGGCAGGATTCACCGCGGTCGGCGAGTTCCACTATCTGCACCACACGCCCGACGGCACACCTCATGACGATCCCGGCGAGATGGCTGCCCGGATCTGCGCCGCCGCCGACACGACCGGCATCGCGCTGACCCTGTTGCCGGTCTTCTATCGCTGGTCGGGCTTCAATCAGGCTGCGGCGACGCCGGGCCAGCGCCGTTTCATCTCCGGTCCCGATCTCTACGCGACGCTCGTCGAGCGGGCGCGCCACCATGCCGACCAGCTGCCACACGCCACCGTCGGCATCGCGCCCCACTCGCTGCGCGCCGCTTCCATGGACGATATCCACGCGATCCTGCCGCTCGCCGAGGGCGGCCCGGTCCATATCCACATTGCCGAGCAGACTGGCGAGGTCGACGCCTGCATCGACGCCACCGGCGCCCGCCCTGTTCGCCATCTCCTGGACCGGCAACCGGTCAATGACAGCTGGTGCCTGGTCCATGCCACTCACATGGACGCTGGTGAGACCCGTGATCTGGCCGCCAGCGGCGCAGTCGCGGGCCTGTGTCCGATGACCGAAGCCAGCCTGGGAGACGGGCTGTTTCCGGCGGTGGACTATCTCGCCGCCGGCGGCCGCATCGGCATCGGCTCGGACAGCCATATCCGCATCGACCTGGCCGAAGAGCTGCGCCTGCTGGAATACGGCCAGCGTCTGACGCGGCGCGAACGCAATGTCCTCTCCGCCCCCGGTGCCAGCACAGGTCGACACCTGTTCGATGCAGCCTGCCAGGGCGGCGCGCAGGCGATCGGGCAGGCCACTGGTCGCATCGCCGTCGGGCAGCGCGCCGACCTTGTCGAGTTGGACGACCGGCACCCGGTCCTCGCCGGACGTTCCGGCGATAAGCTGATCGACAGCTGGCTGTTCGCCGGCGATGCGCGGCAGGTGCGCAGCGTCCATGTCGGTGGCATCGCGCGCGTTCAGGATGGTCGCTCCACCTGCCGTGAGACAGTTGCCAGACGCTATGAAACGACCCTGAAAACCATCATGGCGGACTGGACGGCATGACCGACTGGCGCGACCAGCTGAAACTGGATGGCGAAGGTCCGGTCTATGACCAGATCCGCCAGGCCATCCTGTCCCGCATCCGTAGCGGCAGCTGGGCGCCTGGCGATCGCCTGCCGTCGGAAGCCGATCTCTGCGCTCATTTCGGGACCGCGCGGATGACGGTCAGCCGGGCTTTGCGCGCACTCACCGAGGACGGGCTGGTGATCCGAAAGCGCCGCGCCGGAAGTTTCGTGGCCCAACCGGACGCTCCGGCAGCGCTCCTGAAAATCATCGACATGGCCAGCGCCATTCCCGCGCGCGGTCAGCGTTATGGCTATCAGTGCCTGGACAATCAAACCGTTCCGGCAAGCGACGATATTGCCCGCCAGATGCGCCTCCTGTCCGGTGCACGCGTGCAACATGTGCGCTGTCTGCATACGGCTGACGGCCAACCGGTCGAACTGGAGGAACGCTGGATCAATCTCGCCTTGTTGCCGGATGTCGCCCAGACCGACTTTTCCGCCGAAGGCCCTGGCGGCTGGCTGCTGAGGCAGACTCCATGGACCGAAGCCGAACACACGGTCTCCGCCATCAATGCCGACCCCACGCTCGCCGCCAATCTCGGCATCGAGCCGGGTGCCGCCTGCCTGGTCCTTGAACGTCGTACCTTCCAGGGCGACGACGTCGTCACCCTCGCCCGCCTCACCCACCCGGGCGACCGGCATGTAATGAGCGAACGCTTTGCGCCCCAGCACAGCCCGACGCCTTGAGTCCGGATCGGTATCGGCCCCGCATCGCCCCCAAGCCATGACCTGTCTCGACAGGCCCGCCGCCATGACGCCGGGCGTGGGTCAATGCAGGGCCGAGTGAGGCCCTGCCCGGGCGATCAGTCCCGAGCGTCCATGATGGCTGTATGAGCCACTTTCCAGCCGTCTACGTCACGAGCCAACACCAGGTGGAAATGGGTGCGACGCAGTAAACGGCCCACAATCGCCGAGGGACCGCGATTGCCGTCCGTGTAGAGATGCAGGACAGCGGCCTCGTCGCCGAGCACTCGCATCGAGATCAGTTCCATATTCTCGGCTTCAGTCCGTGAAACACCGGGGCCGAAGGCAGGAAACAGCCGGTGCTCGAGAAACTCGGCGAGAGAGGGGGCGTCGATGAACATGCGGGCATAAGCATTGATCCACTCGGTATCGTCAGCATGCAACGCGATGAAGGCATCGGTGTCCTCTTCACTCCAGGCCTGGCGATACGCACTCAGGAAGCTGAGCAGTTCCTCTCGCTGCACAGACCCGGATTCAAATCCGATTTCCCGGTAGACCGGGATATCGCGTCGCTCCTGGGCCTGCGCTTCCATGGGGAGTGCGAGCACGGCGATGGCCAGGGGTATCAAGGCAAATCTGTTGAACATGTTTGTCGTCCTTTCAGGGTATCGGTTACGTTGACAGCCATCACGGCGGTCTTCGGTCCGCATGCCTGTCCCCCCGTCCCGAAGCGAGGTTGACGTCGCGAAATGTCGCTTTTTAACGCGAATGGTCCCGGGTCGGCCGCGAAAACACCCTCCCTCTGGCACCGGGATGTCGGACTGCTCTGCGGAGTCTGGCTGTTCATGACATCAACCTTCGTCGTGAGCGGCGCCTATGACACGGATGAATTCGGCCTGCTTCATCGCGTCGTGTTCTGGATGTTTGCGACCGCCTTGGTTGTCTTCCAGCCCGCCATACTGGAGCGCGGACTTGCCCGCGTCACACCGGCCAGCCCGGCCGGCGCCTGGCTGTCGACCCTCGGCGCAGTCCTGGTCGCGATTCCCGTCATCGCGGTCGAACTTCATCTCTTGAAGTCGACACCCCTTTTGCCGCGGGCCGCCGACCCCTGGATCGAATTCATCCCCTTTGTGGGCGCCCCTGTGATGGTTGTCGCGGGGTTCGTCCTGTTTCTGCGCTTCGCCTGGGAGCGGCGGCACCTGGACACCGGGGCACGCCCCGCCCCGAGTGCCGACGACGCCACACAGGCCCGCGGCGCCATCGGGCCGGAAACACTCTATGTCCGGTCACAGGACCACTATCTCGAGATCACCACCGAGGGCGGACGTCGTTTCATCCGGGGCCGTCTGGCGGATTTGAAGTCGGGCAATGATCTGCTTGGCTTTGCTCCCCACCGATCTTGGTGGGTCGCAGACCGGGCGATCGAAACCTGCAAGCGGGACGGTCGTGATCTGCGACTGGTTTTGAGCGATGGCACGCAGGTGCCTGTCAGCCGGTCATGCAGGACGTTGGTGCGAGCGCGAGGCCTGATCTGAGCAGAAGCGCTGCCGCCTCAGGCCGGTTTTGACGCCCGCACAGCGTGGCGGTTGCGTAGCACCTCGACGACATCTTCCAGCCCCAGCTCGCGCGATTCCAGCAGCACCATCAGGTGGAAAAGCAGATCGGCGGCTTCACCGGCCAAAGCTTCCTTGCTCTCGGACACCGCGGCCATGGCCACCTCGACGCCCTCTTCGCCGACTTTCTGGGCCGGGCGCTTGGGCGCCTTTGCCATCAGGCTGCCGACATAAGAGCCCTTGGTCTTGTCCTTCTTGCGCTTGCGGATGATGGCGCGCAAATGAGCGAGAAAGCCAAGGCCCGGCCCCGGGTCATCACCGAAGCAACTCACCGTACCCGTGTGGCAGGCAGCGCCCTTCGGCTTGACCTCGACGAGCAGCGCGTCGCTGTCGCAATCGGCAGCAAGGTCGACCAGTTTGAACGTGTTGCCGGAGGTCTCACCCTTCTTCCACAGGCGCTGCTTGGAGCGCGAGAAGAAGTGGACCTTGCCGCTCTTGATCGTCTTGGCCAAGGCCTCGGCATTCATATAGCCCAGCATCAATACCTGCCGGGTGGCCGCGTCCTGGATGATCGCCGGGATCAGGCCATCGCCCTTTTTCCAGTCGAGCGTCTTTTCATCAATCATGGTCTGACCCTGATTCCTTCACCATCAAGCCAGGACTTCAACTGCCCGATCTCGATGACCCCCTTGTGAAACACGCTGGCGGCCAGCGCACCATCGACCTTGGCAAGTTCGAACACGGATTTGAAGTGCTCTTTCCGTCCGGCGCCGCCTGAAGCGATCAAAGGTGTGGAACACACGGCGCGTGCCGCCTCCAATTGCTCGATGTCATAGCCGTCGCGCACGCCATCCTGGTCCATGCAATTGAGCACGACCTCGCCGGCGCCGCGGTCGACGCCCTCGCCAATCCAGTCGAGCGTGCGGCGGTGACCGGCAAAACTCTTGTCCGGATCGCCGGTATATTGGTGGACCCGCCAGGCACCCTCGATGATGCGGCTGTCGACGCCCAGTACCACACACTGGCTGCCAAACTCGGCGGCGAGCCGGTCAATGATCGCCGGGTCCTCGAGCGCCGGCGTATTGACCGAAATTTTGTCGGCGCCGGCAAACAGACGAGCCCGGGCATCGTCGACCGAACGGATCCCGCCCGCGACACAGAAGGGAATATCGAGCTCGCGGGCGACGGCGCTGACCCATTCCGGCTCCACCGTCCGCCCCCGGGCGCTGGCAGCGATGTCGTAGAAGACCAGCTCATCCGCCCCCTCGCCGGCATAGCGCCGGGCCAGATCGACAATGTCACCGACATCCTCATGGTCGCGGAAACGTACGCCCTTGACCACGCGACCGTCGCGCACGTCGAGACAGGGAATTATGCGTCGCGCAAGCATGCGATCGCCTCCCCGACGGTAAAATGGCCTTCATACAAGGCCTTGCCGGTGATGGCGCCCGCTGCACCGGCCGCCTGCGCCGCGAGAAGGTCATCGAGTGAGGACACGCCACCGGAGGCCTGCCAGTCGATCGCCGGATAGTCCGTCACCAGTCGCTTGTAGAGAGCGATATTGGGGCCCGACAGATCGCCATCACGGCCGATATCGGTAACCAGCGCATGGCCAAGACCGCTGCCCTCATAGGCGGTGATCACATCGTCCAGCGTGGTATCAGCCATGTCGGTCCAGCCTTTCAGGGCCGGACGGTATTGGCCTCCGATCTGGCGCACATCAAGCGCCAGCGTGATCCGGTCACCACCATAGTTCTGCAACCAGCCGGCGACCCGATCGGGATCCGTGACCGCCAGTGAGCCGATGATCACCCGCTCGACACCGGCCGCCAGCAAGTCCTCGATATCCTCGGCCGAGCGTACGCCGCCGCCGGTCTGGACACGCAGACCGGTCTCGCACAGCGAGCGGATCAGCGCGCCCTGGCGGCGGGCTCCGTCACGGGCACCGCTGAGATCGACGATATGGACCCAGACCGCTCCCGCCTCGCCGAACTGTTCAGCAACGCGCATGGGGTCATCGCCATAGTCGGTCACGGCATTGAAGGCGCCCTTGTGCAGGCGCACGACACGGCCGTCCAACAGGTCAATTGCTGGATAAAGAATCATGTCGAACCCGTTGCAAAGTTTGTAAGAATTCTCGCACCGACAACGCCGGAACGCTCTGGATGGAACTGGCAGCCCGCGACATTGCCCTTGCGAACAACCGCGGAAATTTCACCGCCATACCGGGAGCTCGCCCGCGTAAAGGACCCCACCGGCGAGAAGTACCCGTGCACGAAATAGACATGGGCACCCGCCTCGACACCGGCCAGAAGCGGTTCTTCGCCCGGCGTAAAATCCAGCGTGTTCCAGCCCATGTGGGGCCAAACCCCATCATCCGGCGGCGGCAGTTTTTCAATCCGTCCCGGGATCAGGCCCAGACCCTCCACATCACCCTCGCTCGAACGATCGAACAGAAGCTGCATGCCCAGGCAAATGCCCAGGACCGGGCGCGCTTCGGCTTTCAAAGCAGTATCCCATCCTCGCGCCCGCAATTGCGCCATGGCCGGTCCGGCCGCTCCGACGCCGGGCAGGATCAGGCGGTCACAATCGGCAAGCCCGTCCGGGCCTTTCGCCACCTGATAGGCCAGCCCGGCCCGTTCCAGGGCAAAGCGCACCGAGGCCAGGTTGGCGCAGCCGGTATCGATCAAGCCAATCATCACGCCAACATGCCCTTGGTTGACGGCAGGGCGTTGCCCTCGACGCGCAAGGCCTGTCGCAGAGCGCGCCCGAAGGCCTTGAAACAGCCCTCGACCATGTGGTGAGCGTTCTCGCCTTCGACCTTGACGTGGATCGCCGCGCCGAGACTTTCCGCGATCGAGCGGAAGGCGTGGGCCGTCATCTCGACCGGGAATTCACCGACGGACTCACCGGGAATCTCACCCTCGAACTTCGCGAAAGGACGACCGGACAGGTCGATCCAGGCCGCCGCACGGCTTTCATCCATTGGCAGTTCGAAGCCGAACCGGCCCAGTCCGCGCTTGTCGCCCAGAGAAGCGCGCAGGGCCTCACCGAAGGTCAGGCAGACATCTTCAATGGTGTGGTGCCCGTCGATCTCCAGATCACCCTCGACCACGACATCCAGGGCAAAACCGCCATGACGGGCGACCTGGTCCAGCATGTGGTCGAAATAGCCGATGCCTGTGGCAATGCGGATCGGTCCGTCGCGGTCCAGATTGACGGTGACCGTGACATCGGTCTCCTTGGTCTTGCGTCGTTTGGTGCCGGCACGCGGACCGGCAAGCGGCGCGGAATCGCCCGCACTGGCACGCTCGCGCCGCAGTCGCATGGCGAGGCCGTGTGCGTCGAGTTGTTCGAGCGCCGCCAGGCGTTCGACCGTCGGTGCCATGGCGACGGCGCCGGCCTCGCTGGCACGCAGGATGGTGGTGGTCTTCTGGAAGCTTTCCACCGACACGCCGCCATGGGCCCGGGCCGCACCGGCTGTGGGCAGGGTGTGGTTGGGCCCGGCGGCATAATCGCCGGCCGCTTCAGGCGTCCAGGCACCAACGAAGATCGAACCGGCGTGACGCACACCGACGAGCAGGCGCTCGGCCGACTCGGCCTGCAGGATCAGGTGTTCCGGGGCGTAGCTGTTGGCGATGTCAATGGCATCATCAACGCTGTCGCAAACCAGGATGGCAGACGCGGCGAGGGCCTCGCGGGCGATCGCCGCGCGGGGCAGGTCTTCGAGCAGCTTGGCGACGGATGCGGTCACCCGATCCGCCGTTGCGGCGTCAAAACAGACCAGCATCACCTGGGCGGAGGGATCATGCTCGGCCTGGCTCAAGAGGTCACTGGCGACGAGATCCGGGTCTGCCGTCTCATCGGCGATCACCATGACCTCACTCGGCCCCGCCGGAAGATCGACGGCCGGGCCGCCCGGCAGGCTGCTGACATAGGCTTTCGCCGCAGCGACATAGGCATTGCCCGGCCCGAAAATCTTGTCGGCTCGCGGCAGTCCGGCAGCACCGAAAGAGAGCGCCGCAATCGCTTGCGCACCGCCGATGGCATAAACTTCGTCCAGCCCCAACAGGTCCGCAGCGGCCAGCAGCGCCGGATTGACGCCGCCATCTCCGGCCGGCGGCGCAACTACTACAATCCGCGGAACCCCGGCCAGCTGGGCGGGAACCGCCAGCATGATCAGCGAGGAAACCAGCGGCGCGGAGCCGGCCGGCACATAGAGCGCCGCCGTGTCGACCGGTGTCGCCCGACGCGAGGCCGTTACGCCGGGCCACGTCTCGACACTGTATCCCCGATAGCCCTGCTGGACGTGAAACCGCCGAACGGCATCGGCGGCGGCCTTGATGGCTTCAGCATCGAGCGGATCGAGCGCCGCCCGGGCGGCTTTGAGCTCAGCCGCCGACACGCGAAAATCATCCGGGGCGTACCCGTCGAGGCGCTTGGCATAGGCCCTCACGGCCGCCTCGCCCTGATCACGAATGGCATTGACGATATCGCGCGCCGCCGGGCCGGCTGAGGAATTGCTGGCCGGACGGGTCAGCGCTCGCGTCCGCGCTTCGGGAGACGCGTCGGTCCAGTTGAGAATGTCGAGCATGGTCGTTGCCTCAGGCGAGCATTTTTTCAATCGGCAGGACAAGGATGGCGCGCGCGCCCTCTTTTTCCAGGGCCTCCAGTGTCTCCCAGAAGACCCGCTCCCGACACACGGCGTGGACGGCGACGACATCCTCGCGCCCGGCGACCTTGGCGATGGTCGGGGCATCGGCACCCGGCAAGAGCGCGCGGATGGCGTCGAGCCGGTCGGTCGGCGCGTTGAGCATGATGTACTTGGTCTGCGACGAAGCGATCACGCCCTCGGACCGACGCATCAGGATATTGGCAATGGCGTCGGTGTCCGCCGCGCGACCGGATTTGCGGCGGATCAGTACCGCTTCACTGCGCAACACCGTTTCAAAGGGCTTCAAGCCATTGGCCTGCAAGGTCGCCCCGGAGGACACCAGGTCACAGATTGCGTCGGCAATCCGCAGGCGCGGCGCCACCTCAACCGATCCCCGCATCTCGACGATCTCAGCCTTGATGCCGCGGTCGGCAAGATATTGCGCGGTCAGGGCCGGATAGGACGTCGCGACGGCCTTGCCATCAAGGTCCTCAACCGTACGGATCGCACCGTCATCAGGCGCGGCGAGCTTCAGCGTGCAGCCGGCAAAACCGAGACGCAGCGCGACTTCGAGTTCTCGCGAGCGCCCACCGGCCGCTTGTTCCTCGGCGAGCACATTCTCGCCGACAATCCCGTAGTCACAGGCGCCACTGCCGACGAAGTTCGGGATGTCGTCATC
Organism: Maricaulis sp.; assembly: GCF_048268525.1. GTDB lineage: Bacteria > Pseudomonadota > Alphaproteobacteria > Caulobacterales > Maricaulaceae > Maricaulis. The sequence continues at coordinate 25,049 of NZ_JBLWVH010000003.1, forward strand.
GCGGACCAGCATCAGGTCGACCGGCATGTTCTCGGCCCGCTGGTGCAGCTTGTCGCGACCATAGGCGAAGCGGAGTCCGCAACGTTTGAGGAGGTCCATCCCCCCTTCGGCCAGACGGCCCTTGCTCTGAACGGCAATGCGCAAACGGGAAGTCACGATCCGGTCTCCTTGAGACGGTTGAGAATGGTTCGGTAACCCTGCCAGGGTTCCTGGCTGAGAAAACGGGCGACACGCGTCACAGTAGTGGTGCTGGCGCCGGTCATTTCGGAGATTTCACGATAGGAATGCCCGCCCTCGGCCAACAGGCCTGCCACCCGCCAGCGCTCGGTCAGCGTCTTCATCTCGCCGGGGGTCAGGAGATCACGCAGGAAGCGCTCGGCCTCCCCGGCGTCTTTCAGGGCGAGTATGGCGGCGCTCAGGGCGCTGAGGTCGGTGGGTCCGTCACTGCGGCCCGCTGCGGGATCGGTCATGGGTCTGGCTCCTTGATGGCGGGTATAGCGTGTTAGCGCGCTAACACAATAACAAATTTCACAAGGATGCAGCGCCGCAACGGCATTGCCGATCAAGGCAGGCTGATCTTATATGTGCAGAGCTACGCAATTAACGGAACGCGCCATGCAGTATGATGAAATGAAGCCGATGGCAGAAACGATTGCGGACCTGATGAAGACGCTCGCCCATCCCAGCCGGCTGCTGGCGCTGTGTGCGATGATGGAGAAGGAACGCTCGGTCGGCGAGCTTGCGACGGCGCTTGGCATGCGCGACCAGGCAATGTCCCAGCAATTGGCCATCCTGCGCAACAAGGGGTTGGTCGCCACACGGCGTGACGGCCAGACCATCTATTATGGCCTCGCCGACGCCCGGATCGAAACAGTGATGGCGGCGCTCTACACGACCTATTGCGCCCCGGAGACGGCAGCAAAGCCCTAACGCGACCGCGAACCCAGCCTGGCGAGGAACCGGCCGAACAGGCAAAAGCCAGTCTACCGCGCCCGGGACAGCAGGACAGCCACACCCGCCGCAAGGATCAGCCACCAGGGCGAGACCGACACTGCCAGGCCGATCGAAATCACAACCAGCACGGTCGCGCTTGCGGCGACAGCCCGCGGGACCGTCCACCCTGATGCGCCCCGGTCGTCCCGTTCCGTCGGAAGGCCCGCCGCCTTCCATTTGAGGATGCCGCCCCTCATATGGCCGGCAAGCTCGACCCCTTGTGACCGGCACATCTCCAGCGCCCGCGCCGAGCGCACACCGGAGCGGCAGTGAAGCACCACCGCTCGGCCCTCGCTTTCAGGAAGCTCACCCGGCCGAAAACGGGACAATGGAACCAGCAAGGCCTCGGGGATGCGCTCCGACGCATGCTCGCCCGGCTCTCGCACGTCGATCAGCCGGAAGTGTCCGGCCTTCAGACCAGCCTGTATCTCCGCCGGTTCAAATTCCTTATGGTCTGTCATAATGCTCCTCCATTCATCCATTCGTCCGAAGCGGGCCGCCACCTCTTGCATTATCGTAGTTGCATAGTTACGCAAATAACCTATATGCAGGATAGACAACGGTTCAACAGACAGACCGAAAGGCCGGGCCCATGACCCAGACACCCACCGTCAAAGCCTTCTTCGATGAAGACACCTTCACCGTCAGCTATGTCGTGTCCGATCCGGAAACCCGTAGAGCTGCGATCATCGACTCGGTACTCGATTTCGATCCGGCCTCGGGGCGCACGGCGACACGCTCCGCCGACGCCCTGCTCGACCATGTCCGCCGCGAAGGCCTGACGGTCGACTGGATCCTGGAAACACATGTCCATGCCGACCACCTCTCCGCTGCGCCCTATCTGGCGCGCGAGACGGGCGGCCGGATTGGCATCGGCTCCCATGTGACCCATGTCCAGTCCGTGTTCGGAGACCTGTTTCACGCTGACTCGGATTTCGCACGGGACGGCTCGCAGTTCGGGCATTTGTTCGAGGATGGTGAGCGTTTCTCGATCGGCTCGATCGAATCCGAAACCATCTACACACCGGGCCATACGCCAGCCTGCATGGTCTATCATATTGGCGACGTGGCCTTTGTCGGCGACACGCTTTTCATGCCCGACTTCGGCACCGCCCGGTGTGACTTCCCCGGCGGAGATGCCCGTGCCCTCTACCAATCCATCCAGAAAATCTTCGCCCTGCCTGACGCCACAACCCTCTACATGTGCCACGACTACAAGGCACCCGGGCGCGATCATTTCGCCTGGAAAACGACCGTCGGCGAGCAGAAGGCCCGCAATATCCATGTCCATACCGGTATCAGCGAGGACGAATTCGTCGCCATGCGCACCGCCCGCGACGCCGAACTCGCCATGCCGCGCCTGATCCTGCCTTCGGTGCAGGTCAACATGCGCGCCGGCAATCTGCCGGAACCGGAGGACAATGGCCGCCGCTATCTGAAAATTCCGCTGGATTCGGTCTGAGCCATGAACTGGCTGCGGCGCCTCCTGCCCGGGCTTGAATGGCTCGATGGCTATGACGGCAAACGGTTGACCCAGGACGGGCTGGCCAGCCTGGTCACAGCCATCCTGCTGATCCCGCAGAGCCTCGCTTACGCCCTGCTCGCCGGACTGCCCCCGCAGGCAGGGCTCTACGCCTCGATCGCCCCCCTGCTTGCCTATGCGCTTTTCGGTTCCAGCCGTGTGCTGGCGGTTGGGCCTGTAGCGGTGATCTCATTGATGACCGCAGCCGCTATTGGTTCGCTCGGCCTGACAGACCCGGCCGACCTGATGGCCGCCGCCGGCGCCCTCGCCCTGCTGTCCAGCGTCTTCCTGTTATTGTTCGGCGTATTCCGGCTCGGCAGCGTCGCCAATTTCCTGTCCCGGCCGGTGGTCGAGGCCTTCATCACGGCATCGACCGTCCTCATCATCGCCAGCCAGCTTCGGCATTTTCTTGGTGTCGAGATGGACGGCGCGACAATCCCGGAACTGGCGGTCTCGTTTGCCCGTCACTATGACGGGATCAACACCACAGCGCTGATCATGGGCGTGATCAGCCTGGCATTCCTGTTGGCCTCGCGCTCGCTCTTGCCGGACATTTTGAAACGCATCGGACTGACGGCCGGCTTGATCAGCATCCTGACCCGGATCGCGCCGGCAGCGCTGGTGGCCCTGACCGCCCTCACCGCCTGGACCTTCGGGCTGCAGGACCGGACCGGCCTGTCGATCGTCGGTGAGTTGCCGTCCGGACTGCCCCCGTTCGCCTTCCCGATCGTACCGCTTGAGACCTGGCGCGCGCTGATCGGACCGGCAGCATTGATCTCTCTGGTCGGCTTTGTCGAGAGCGTATCGGTCGGACAATCCCTTGCCGCGCGGCGCCGCGAAACGATCAATCCGAACCGGGAATTGCTGGGCCTGGGCGCTGCCAATGCGGCTGCTGCCTTTTCGGGGGGGTATCCGGTCACAGGCGGGTTTGCCCGGTCAGTCGTGAATGAATCGGCCGGCGCGGAGACTCCGCTCGCCGGCGTCTTCACCGCGGTCCTCATTCTGCTGGTCGCCGCCTTTTTGACCCCGCTCTTCTATCACCTGCCCAAAGCCGCGCTGGCCGCGACCATTCTGGCGGCGATCTGGCGGATGGCGAATTTCCATGACGCCTGGCTGGCCTGGAAATACTCCCACGCCGATGGCGCCGCAGCTTTTCTGACGCTTGTCGGCGTGCTCTTTCTCGGCGTCGAAATCGGCCTGACCCTGGGTGTCGCCCTGTCAGTCGGGCTTGTCCTGCAACGCTCCATGCGCCCCCACTGGGCCGAGGTCGGTCAGGTTCCGCGCACCCATCATTTTCGAAACATCAATCGCCACGAAGTGATCTGTTCGCCGCATGTGGTGTCACTGCGGATCGATGAAGCGCTCTATTTCGCCAATGCCCGATTCCTCGAAGACCTGGCGGGCGAGATCATCGCCCGCGAAAGTCGCCCGACCGACCTTGTACTGCTCTTCCCCGCCGTCAACTTCGTTGATGCGAGCGCACTTGGCAGCCTGCGGGTGATCAATGCCCGTCTCGGGGACGCCGGGGTCAAACTCCACCTGTCCGAGGTCAAGGGCCCGGTCGCGGACAAGTTGCTGGAAGCCGGTTTCTACGAAGAATTATCCGGCGAGGTTTTCCTGTCCCACTACGCCGCAATGCGCACGCTTGACCCTCAAACGACATTGACGGCGGAGGGCGTGTCGCCCGGCTGACAGGCCTCAACCTGCCCTGAGGCGGACAGCCTGTTTGCCTGTCCGCACTGAATCGCTATCGTTCTGCGCGAAACCGAACACGCGAGGCGATTCCGACATGTCCCACACCGATCTGAATACCGTCTATCCGGTAGCGGCGGACCGCGCAGCCACTGCCGGCATCGATGCCGGTCGCTATGCCGACATGTATCGTCGATCGATGGACACGCCCGACGCCTTCTGGGCCGAGGAAGCGCAACGGATCGACTGGATCACGCCCTTCACCGAGATCTCGGATGTCAGCTGGGACAGGAATGACCTGCACATCCGCTGGTTCGCCGACGGCACCCTCAACGCCAGCGCAAACTGTATTGATCGCCACCTGCCCGAGCGGGCCGACGACACCGCCATCATCTGGGAAGGCGATGATCCGAACGTCGATGCGACGATCACCTACGCCCAGCTGCACGAGCAGGTCTGTCGCCTCGCCAACGGGCTCAAATCCGTCGGTGTGAAGAAGGGCGACCGGGTCACGATCTACATGCCGATGATCCCGGAAGCCGCCTACGCCATGCTCGCCTGCGCCCGCATCGGCGCCGTTCACTCGGTGGTCTTTGGCGGCTTCTCGCCGGATGCGCTGGCCGGCCGCATCACCGATTGCGAGAGCCGGTTTGTGATCACCGCCGATGAAGGTCTGCGCGGCTCCAGGCCGATCCCGTTGAAGGCCAATGTCGACAAGGCTGTCGCGACGGCCGGGATTGTCGACAAGGTGATCATGGTGAAACGCACAGGCGGCGCGGTTGACTGGGACGACAGCCGCGATGTCGCCTACGAAGCTTTGGTCCAAGCGGCCAGCCCCGACTGCCCGCCCGAGCCGATGAACGCCGAGGACCCGCTCTTCATCCTCTACACCTCGGGTTCGACCGGAAAGCCCAAGGGCGTGCTGCACACCACCGGCGGCTACATGGTCTGGGCGTCGATGACGCATGAATATGTGTTCGACTACAAGCCGGGCGAGATCTACTGGTGCACGGCCGATGTCGGCTGGGTCACCGGGCACACCTATATCGTCTACGGACCGCTCGCCAATGGTGCCACGACGCTGATGTTCGAGGGCGTGCCGACCTGGCCCGGACCGGACCGTCTGTGGCAGGTGGTCGACAAGCACCAGGTCAACACACTCTACACTGCTCCGACCGCGATCCGCGCCCTGATGCGCGAGGGAGATGCGCCGGTGAAGAAGCACTCGCGTGCCTCCTTGCGCCTGCTGGGCACGGTTGGCGAGCCGATCAATCCGGAAGCCTGGAACTGGTACTACAATGTGGTCGGTGACGGGCGCTGCCCGATCGTCGATACCTGGTGGCAGACCGAGACAGGCGGTGCGCTGATCACCCCCCTGCCCGGTGCGACGGCGCTGAAACCGGGTTCGGCAACGACACCGATATTCGGCGTCGAGCCTGCGCTGATGGATGCCGAAGGCCAGCGCATGAGCGACGACGGTGCGGCCGAGGGCAATCTTGTCATCTGCCGTTCCTGGCCCGGTCAGATGCGCACCATCTACGGCGACCACGACCGCTTCATCGAAACCTATTTCACGACCTATCCCGGCCATTATTTCACCGGCGACGGGGCCCGGCGCGACAATGACGGATACTGGTGGATAACCGGTCGCGTCGATGATGTACTCAATGTTTCCGGACACCGACTGGGCACGGCAGAAATCGAGAGCGCACTGGTCGCGCACAAGGATGTCGCCGAAGCTGCCGTGGTCGGTTATCCGCACGACCTCAAGGGTCAGGGCATTTATTGCTATGTGACCCTGATGGGCGGGCGCGTCGCCGCGGATGAAGATGTCGACCAGCTCAAGAAATGGGTACGCCAGGAGATCGGACCGGTGGCGACACCGGACCTGATCCAGTTCGCCCCGGCCCTGCCCAAGACCCGCTCGGGCAAGATCATGCGCCGCATCCTGCGCAAGATCGCCGAGAACGAGTTTGGCAATCTGGGCGACACGTCAACGCTCGCCGATCCCGGAGTGGTGGATGATCTGATCGAAAACCGGAAGAACCGCTAGGGGTCACCGGGGCTCGGTCGCGGGCGTGGCTTGGCTGAGCCTGACTTCAACCCGTCCGCCGGCGAACGCGTATCCGCGTATGGCGACAAAGGCAGGGATGGCGCTGAGCTCGCCGACCACGAATCGTGGATCGAGGGAATAGGCGCCATCCGGCCCCGGACTGTCATCCACAGTCGCGATCAGAGTTCGGTCGGCGTCATAGAGCCGTATGAACGGGTCCATGCCGTCCAGTCCCATGACTGTCAGCTCATCACCGCTCTCCCCGCCACTGAGTCCGACCAGCACCCATTCATTGGCCGGCACCTCGAGGCGCTCACCGACTTGCCCATCATCCGGCCAAGCCAGACGGGCGGCCTCGTCCGTGAAATCGCCGACTGCCGGATAAAAATCCTGGCTACTGTAGGATTGCGTCGTGCCATTACCGGGCCGGAGCGATGCACTGACCAGGGTAGCTGAGCCCGAAACCGCCTCCAGTCCACGTTCAATGCAAAGCTGCCGCCGGTCTTCCAGTGCCAGCCGGTCGGTCTCCTCGACCGGCAACTCGAAACCGGGATAGGGGCCGGTCGCGACGTGATTGAAATTGAGTTCGCTCTGGCACGGCAGGGAAGCTCCGGTGCGGGCCGCCCGCCTGTATTCAAGCCGCAGGGAGTTATACTCCCACATCGCCTGACAGCCGAGCCGGGTCACAACCATGTCGTCCCGCTGGCCTTCCGGGTAGTCGAGAACGCCCAAGGCTTTGAGCACATCCAGATTGGCATCGATCTCGTCACGATCCGGCGGTCTGAAATCGATCTCGTGAAAGCGGCCCAGCAGGATGGTTCGATAGGTCTGGTAAAGTTCGGACGAGCGCATTGAGGAGGCGACACTGCGAGCGACGGCATCGTCGAGCACACAACCAATGAAGTCGCGCAGGGCATCGTCATCAATGGTAGCGATATTGCCGAATTTCCCGACGGGCTGCGACCCGTCGGCCGCCGCACCCAGCCCAAGCAGCTCGTCGTCAAAGCCTTCCAGCATGGCGTGCAGGTCAAGCGCCACCGTCCGCGTATCAAAGACACTGAAGCGATGGACGTCGGCCTCGAGCGCAGACACCGACTCGGCTTCTTCCTGATTCTGTATGGAGCGGGCGAGCCGCAGGATATCGTCAGGCGAAATGATCAAGGCGGCGATCAGCATCATGCCCAGGAATCGCATCACCCCGTCATTGGACTTCAGGGCAAAGGCAAAGATGAGCGCGGCGCCGGCGAGTGCGATGACGGCTTCGAACACCCGATTGAAGGGAAAGGCGTTGAGCGCATAGACAAGAGCGAACACGACAATGACGGCGAAACTGACCCAGAAGCTGCGCATAGCCAGTCGTTCCAGCAGGCTGTGCCAGTCGGGACTTTCCCAGAAACGCCAGCGGATCAGACCACCCTTTCCGGTTTGCGGTGCCGGCCCCGACCCTTCCTCCGGTGCGCCTTCGGACGCCTCCGCTGCAGCAGCCTGGTCCTCGTCGCGCTCCGACATGTCACGCCCTCCATTCAACCCGAGCGCACACTATACCAGGAACCGACCTGAGCGCGAATCGCTTCGGTTTGCCGGGCACAAGCCGGTCCACACCGGTTTTCGTGCGCTCTGGCGGACCAGCCCCTCGCCGCCCCGCACAAAAGCCGCTATAGCCAAGGCAGTCCCTACCCGCCGAGCGGAGTTTATCGTGCGTATCCGATTTGCCTTACTTGCCCTGACCTCCATTGGCGCGCTGTCTGCCTGTGCCACCGAAACCGTGCCCATGTGCCGGGCCCCGCAGGCGCATGAATTGGCGGCCTTCTCGGCCATCATCAGTCATAACGAGACGGCGGTCGCCGACGCGATGGCGCCGGGCCGGCTGCAAAACGCCTTCATCTCGCGCGACCCGATGGTGAGAAGCCATGTCTGGGGCAGTGAGGGCAATACGCGCGGCACGGTGACCGGCGTGTTGAGCCAACCACCGCTGTGCATTTTCGACGATCCGGGCTTTGTGGCGACGGAAGCCTCGCGCCAGATCCTGGTCTATCCGCAGCGCGCCCATGACCGGGTCGCCCCGCCTGTGGAAACCCCGCTGGCCGACGCGCCCCTGCCCTGGGGCACCTATCGCGGCGATTACATGACCTGCCGCTTCGAACAGACGGCCAGCGGTTGGAAGTTGGCGGATCTGTGCGGGTACCGGATGCCCGGCACGGGTGTGACGGGGTAGGCGGACACAAGACTGGAGCGCCCATGGCGAGTTTCGCGCTGACGATCCTCCTCGCTCTCGGCTTGGATGGCGGAGCCGTGGCTCAAGACGCGGTTGATCTTCCCGTTTTCCCGTTACCGAGCTTCACCGCTCGGCACGACGTTTATCGCCTTTGCGACGAGTCCAGTGAATGCACCTTTTCCGTCTTCGTCGAACAGGAGAACGGCGAGCTCGCCGAGCTGCACTATCGCGGTACGGATCAGCGCGCCCCCGACACAATACGGGTGTTCCACCGTCTGTCGGACGCACAAGGGGCTTGGCGTGAAGCAACAACGCTCGAGCGCGGGGAAGAGGCTCGCCTCTTTCTGGATATTGGCCACTGCCTGACGATGCCTCGCCGCAATCTACTCACATGTGGTGTGCCTGAGGAGCGCCAGGGCGACGCACACCTTACGGACGGTCCAGACGGATCGGTGCTCTCTTTGTGTACGAGCGGGACCTTGCAGACCCAGTTCAGCTATGATCCTGACGGAATCCTCAGGCAGGTGTACTGGGCAAATGAACAACGCTCTGCTGACGATCTAGATTGCGACCAAGTCGCGCCGACAACTCGCGCGTTTGTCTTGGATAGTGGGACATCACTCGATCGACCACTACTCCCCGGCCCTCTCGTTGAGCCATCGAGCGCGTTCGACCCGAATTGACAGCTGTCGGCTCGCGATCAAGCCCGCACCACGTCGGAGGGCAGAACCCACCATAGTTTGCTTGTCAGCCACCAAGCCGGATCCTGTTTTCCAGCTCAAGGGTGAAACCGCGCAGCGGCGCTCCGCGCCCTTGACCTGGAAAACAGGATCCGGCGCACTCTCGGCAAGCGATCAATGAGCAGGCGTGTGCTAACGCACGCCCTCCTACCCCGCTCCCCCCGAACAAATACGGGGCCCGGGTCGGTCATTCGACCTCACCCGGACCCCGCGCCTGAGACGACCAACCGTCATCAGCCTGTTTGTGCTCAGTCCTCGAATTCCATCAGCTTCATCGGCGCCTTGAGTTCGGCCGTGAGGCGGTCATAGGCCGGCAAGGTCAGGAATTCGGCGAAGTCCTCGGACAGGACCAGCCCGGTCAGGATATCAGCAGCGGCGCGAATGCGATCGCACAGCTCGGTCTGATCCGGCACTTCATCCTGGATGGTCGAGCAGATGTCCTCGATCTTGTTTTCCAGCATCGGGCCGGTGAGCGCGGTGCCCTCGACCGTCGACTGGCCGAAAGTGCGCCACTGCCACAGCTGGGCGCGGGCGATCTCGGCCGTGGCGGCGTCTTCCATCAGATTGCGGATCGGCACCGCGCCGCGTCCACCCAGCCAGGCGGCGATATAGCGGATGGCCACGTCGATATTGTCGTTGACGCCGGCATCGGTGATCTCACCGGCCGGAGCCTCGAGCAATTGCTGCGTGGTGACCGGACGCTCATGCGGATCGGCCGGACGATCGAGCTGGTTGGGACCCTTCATGCGCTGGTTAAAGACTTCCATCGCGACCGGGACCAGATCGGGGTGGGCGACCCAGGTGCCGTCATGGCCATTCTTCACTTCGCGCAACTTGTCCTCGCGCACTTTCTCGGTCGCTGCAGCATTGGCAGCCGGGTCATTCTTGACCGGGATGAAGGCCGACATGCCGCCCATGGCGTGGGCACCGCGGCGGTGACAAACAGCCACCACACGGCGCGAATAGGCGGCCATGAAGGGTGAACTCATGGTCACGGCCGAACGATCCGGAAGGACATGTTCCGGGCGCGACTTGAGGCGCTTGATATAGCTGAAGATATAATCCCAGCGGCCGCAATTGAGGCCGACAATATGGTCTTTCAGCTCGTACAGGATCTCGTCCAGCTCGAAGGCTGCCGGCAGGGTCTCGATCAGCACCGTGGCGCGCAGCGTGCCGCGCTCCAGGCCGAGCTCGTCCTCGGCATGCTGGAAGACCAGGCTCCACAGGCGCGCTTCCAGCCGGCTTTCCAGCTTGGGCAGGTAGAAATACGGCGCCGTGCCGCGTTCCTTCAGGGCCGCGTGATTGTGGAAGACATAGAGGCCGAAATCGAACAGAGAGCCGGAGATCGCCTGCCCGTTGACATGGACATGGCGCTCGTCGAGATGCAGGCCGCGCGGGCGGACAATCAGGACTGCCGCGTCATCCTTGACCTGATAGCGCTTGTTATTCTTGGGGTCGGTGAAATCGATCTCGCGGATATTGGCATCGCGCAGATTGATCTGACCCTCGATCAGGTTCGACCACAGCGGCGATGTCGCATCCTCGAAATCGGCCATGAAGCATTTGGCGCCGGAATTGAGCGCATTGACGACCATCTTGCGGTCGACCGGACCGGTGATCTCGACACGGCGGTCCTGCAGGTCGGCCGGAGCCGGACGGACTTTCCATTCGCCTGAGCGGATATCGACGGTCTCGTGCGGGAACATCAACAACGCGCCCTGGTCGAGCTCGGCCTGACGCTCCTTGCGGTAGCGCAACAGCGACTGGCGGCGCTTTTCGAAACGGCGATGCAAGCCGGCCAGGAAGCCAAGCGCTTCATGGCTGAGAATGTCGCGATAGCCGGGCTCGAGATGGCCGAGGATTTCGACGCCGGAGGGGGCAATGAGGGTCATGTCAGTCTCCTGGATAGAGCGGAGAGAAAACCGGGGTGCGCTCGGAGGGATCGCACCCCGGCAAGGAGCAGTGAGTGAGGCGTTACTCGGCTGCGAACTGGGCTGACTCAGTGGATTCGCCCATGGCCGTGGTCGAGGCCGTGCCGCCGGAAATGGCCAGCGAGACCTTGTCGAAATAGCCGGTGCCAACCTCGCGCTGGTGGCGCGTCGCGGTGTAGCCGTCGGTCTCGGAGGCGAACTCGGCCTGCTGCAGCTCGGAATAGGCGCCCATGCCGCGCGACCTGTAGCCGCGGGCCAGTTCGAACATGCCGTGATTGAGCTGGTGGAAGCCGGCCAAGGTCACGAACTGGAACTTGTAGCCCATGGCGCCGAGTTCCTGCTGGTAGGTTTCGATCGTGGCCTTGTCGAGATTGGCTTCCCAGTTGAAGGAGGGCGAGCAGTTATAGGCCATCATCTTGCCCGGGAATTCCTTCTGGATCGCCTCGGCGAAGCGGCGGGCCTCGTCGAGATTCGGCTTGGAGGTTTCCCACCACAACAGGTCGGCGATCTTGGCATAGGCCAGGCCGCGCTTGATGCAGTGATCGACACCGACGCCCTCTTTCAGGCGGAAGAAGCCTTCCGGTGTGCGGCCGGCATCGAAATCGATGAATTCATGGTCGCGCTCGTCGATGTCGGAATTGATCAGGTTGGCGGATTCAGCGTCGGTCCGGGCCACGGTGATGGTGGAAACACCCATCACGTCGGCGGCGAGACGGGCCGCAGCGAGATTGCGCTCATGCTGGCTGGTCGGGATCAACACCTTGCCGCCCAGATGGCCACACTTCTTCTCGGCCGCAACCTGGTCCTCGAAATGGACACCGGCAGCGCCGGCCTCGATGAAGGCCTTCATGATCTCGAAGCAGTTCAGCGTGCCGCCAAAACCGGCTTCGGCATCGGCCACGATAGGAGCAAACCAGTCACGGCTGGCTTCGCCGGTCTCGGACACTTCGATCTGGTCGGCGCGCTGCAGGGCGCGGTTGATCTTCTTGGCCAGCTCCGGCGCCGAATTGGCGGGGTAGAGCGACTGGTCCGGATACATGGTGCCGGCGGTGTTGGCGTCAGCCGCGACCTGCCAACCGGACAGGTAGATGGCTTTCAGACCGGCGCGAACCATTTGCATGGCCTGATTGCCGGACAGCGCGCCCAGCGCATTGATGTAAGGCTCGGACTTCAGCAGCTCCCACAGCTTGTTGGCACCGCGCTCGGCCAGGGTCTGGCTGATGGTGACGGAGCCGCGCAGCTTTTGCACATCCTCGGGGGAGTAGGGACGCTCGATACCGTTGAAACGATCATCGGCCGTATTGGGGACCAGTTCCGCGAAAGTTGTCATTTTTGTCTCCGTTCCGGCTTGGCCGGTTTGGCTGGCTTGATGTTGACCTCAAGCTGTCAAACGGAACGGGACCTGTCGATATGGCTTTTCCTATAAAGAGGTTTTCGTGTATGATCATTACATTGTGTTGATGTCAGTTTGTAAATTTTGGTACAAAACATGAGCGACAACCAGGCTTTCGAGAAGATCTTTGCCGGCGCCCGCCTGCGCCGTTTGCGGCGCGAACGCGGCATGACCCAGGCCGAGGCGGCCGAGGCGCTGGGCCTGTCGGCGAGCTATCTCAACCTCCTGGAACGCAATCAGCGACCGGTCACGGCGCGGGTGCTGCTGGCCCTGGCGGAAGCCTTCGACGTGGATGTCCGCAGCTTTGCCAATGAGAGCGACCGGCAATTGATCGCCGATCTCACCGAGGCGGCTGCCGACCCGGTCCTGGCCGGCCTCGAGCTCGACCGCGTGGAACTCAACGAGCTCGCCGACAGCCAGCCGCGCGCCGCCGAGGCCCTGACCCGCCTGTTCCAGTCCTATCGGGAAATGGCCACCGCTACCGCTGACATGGCGACCCGAATGTCTGGCCCCGGTGCGACGACCGGCGGTCCCGGTGCTGTGCTCGAATCCGTACGCAATGCCATCGACGCCCACCACAACCATTTTCCCGACCTCGAGGAAGCCGCCGAAGCCCTGAGCGACCGGGCTGGCCTGCGCAGCCGCAATCGCGACCAGGCGCTGGCGACCTATCTGCAAGAGCAACATGGTTTTACCGTCCGCGTGCTGGACGAGGACGTGATGGCCGGTGCCCGCCGCCGGCTGGATTTCCACGGTCGCCGCCTGCTGCTGTCAGAGACCCTGCCCCCGGCATCGCGCGGCTTTCACATGGCGGTGGTGCTGGCCTCGCTGGAGCAGGCCGAGCTTCTGGATCGCCTGTGTGACCAGATCGCCCTGCCCTCAGCTGAAGGGCGGCGTCTCCTGCGCATCGGTTTGGCCAATTACTTCGCCGGCGCCGTGCAGATGCCCTATGCCGCGTTCCACAAGGCCGCCGAAGACAATCGCTATCATCTCGGCGTGCTGCAACGCCGTTTCGAGGCCAGCTATGAACAGGTCTGCCATCGCCTGACCACGCTGCAGCGACCGGGCGCGCGCGGCCTGCCCTTCTTCATGATCCGGGTCGATGCGGCGGGCAATGTCTCCAAGCGTTTTGGCGGCGGCATCATGCCCTTTGCCCGTGCCGGCGGCGGTTGCCCGAAGTGGAATCTCTACGACGCCCTGCGCATGCCCGAGCGCATCCTGACCCAGTCCTTCGAGCTGCCCGACGGCACCCGCATGCTGTCGCTCGCCCGTGGCCAGTCAACGCAAGGCCCGACCGGCCAACCACCGACCCTGCATGCCATCGCGCTGGGTTGTGACTGGGACAATGCCGGCAAGATCGCCCACGCCGACGGTATGAGCGACACCATCCCCGCCGCGATCGGCCTCGCCTGCCGCCTGTGTGACCGCGAAGACTGCGCCCAGCGCGCCTTCCCGCCCCTCAACCGCAAGCTGACGATGGACCCGCACCAGCTGCGGGCCTCGCCCTATGCGTTTGGGGAGAGTTAAGGGGGCGGAGGCTGGCGCCACAACTCAACTAAGGGCGCGCCGCGCGAGGCCATCCATAATTCGCTTGCCGAGAGAAAGCCGCATCCGTGTCTTCAGCTCAAGGGACTTATCCGCGAAGCCGCGCCTGCGGCGCCCTTGACCTGAAGACACGGATCGGCCCCGCTGGCTAACAAGCGGTCTATGGCCCAACGCGCGCAAGCGCGCCCGGTTTTCACTGGTCGTCTGGTCATGGCGCTGCCGCCGAGCCCGTCGTCAGCCCTTTATCCGGAACCAAGTGACGCGCGGTCAAAGCAATCGGCAGAGCGGCACATCAAACCGGTTGTCATCCCTGATGGACGCCCCGCACAGGCGGGGCGAAAGTCAGGGACCTAACTGAATGCAGGCACATAGGTCCCTGCCCTGCGTCCGGCCTGCGCCGGACATCCGGCAGGGATGACAAGAATGGCGGCATCTGGGCTTTCCACCCCCAAAAGAATAAGGGCCCCGCGCGATGCGGAGCCCCAATCCTGGACAGGTTGTGCTGGTCGCTCGCCTATTCGGCCATGCCACCGACCGCATGCACATAGGCCGTGCGGACGTCCTGGTGCTTGACGGTGTCGAGCTCGCGGGCGATTTCCTCGTCCTGTTTGGCGAGGGCGTCGAGGTCCTGGTCGGCATAGTGCAGCACGCCCATATCGGCATAGGCCTTCTGGATCTTCGGACCCCAAAGGCCGATATCCTTGACCACCGGCACGATGCGCTGGAAGAGCAGGGTCTTGAACAGCTGGTTCATTTCCGACTGCTCGGCCCAGGCGACACATTCCTCGACCGGCAGCCCCATGACTTCATAGACTTCCCGCGCCTGGAAACGGTCGCGCATGTGATAGCAGGCCTCGACCAGGAATTCCTCGCGCTCGTCGCGCTCGGCCTGGGTCAGATGCGGATAGTAATCGCGCAGCGACAGGCGACCGAAGGCAACATGGCGCGCCTCGTCTTCCATCACATAGGCATTGACCATCTTGGCCAGCGGGTTCTGGGCCAGGTCGCGGATCGTGCCGAAAGCGGCCAGCGCCAGGCCTTCAATGACGACCTGCATGGCCAGATAGGTGAAGTCCCAGCGGCTGTCGCGCAGCGCCTGGTCGACCAGCTGGCGCAGCGGCTCGGTCATCGGATAGGCGACGCCGAACTTGGTCATCAGATTCTTGTAGGCCTCGACATGGCGGGCCTCGTCCATGACCTGGGTCGCGGCGTAGAATTTGGCGTCGAGATCGGGCACCGATTCAACGATCTTGGCGGCACAGATCAGGGCCGCCTGCTCGCCCTGCATGAATTGCGAGATATTCCACGCCTGGGCATGACGGCGGAACTCGATACGTTCCTTCTTCGTCATCTTCTCCCACATCGGCGAACCGTGCAGCGCGATACCTTCATCGGGCAGCTGCATCGGGTTTTCCGGGTCCAGCTCCAGCGTCCAGTCAATGCGATTGACCGCATCCCACTGCATGTCCTTGCCCTTCTGGTACAAGTGCATGAGGGTTGAGCGACCTTCGTCATACTCGAAGTCGAACGTGGCGTTGAACTGTTCCGGGATCGACCAATTCTTGTCGATGTCCTGCATCGGATATAGATCGCGAAGCGATGCCATGGCGCGTTACCTCCCCAGGAGCGACCAAACATGTCTTGCATTGCCAATATTTTGTACAATGCGGATTGGTGAACAATGTTCACAACCCGAACGTCTGTCAAAACGAGCCGTTTGGCAAGCCCTGAGACGAAACGTGACCGGGATATTTTATCGAGAGTCCGTAGCCCTTGGCGCGATGGGCCGCGTGGCGCCGGGCGTCCGCCGGGATGCGGGCATGCGCCTTCGTCTTCGGCCGCGATTGCGCCGAAGGGTGGGAGGGAACGGGATGTCGGCGGACACCGGGGTGTCCTGTGGGTGGTCTGCGGTGTCCGTGATGTCCTCGACATCCCGTTCTCGGAGATTTCCCGGACGCTCTCGCCCCCGATTCCAATGCGTCAGGTAGATGGGGTCGGTCGTTTAGTGCCCCGCGACCTGGTCGCACGCCCTGCCGGAGCTTCGGGATGTCACATCCAAAGCGCGGACAGGCTCCGCAAGTTCCCGGGCACAAGTGACTGAGCTCGTGCCTCCCGTCCCGAAAACCGTGGGCATTATGTGCTGGCGGTCTAGGGGGGAGGATAAGTTTTCGGGATTTTTCTGGCAGAGCACGTTTTCTCTCTCCCTTGGGAGAGGGCCAGGGTGAGGGGTAAATCCCGGTGACCGCAAGAGTTTCCCCCCTCATCCGGCCACTGGCCACCTGCTCCCAGGGGAGATGGCAAGTGATGCAGGGCGGGGATAAGTGGCGCGGATCAAGCAGGGGGCGAGGCGCGGCCCATGCCCCTACTCCGCCGCCTCGGCCTCAGCCTCTGCCGCCTTGTCCTTCCGGGCCTGCCATTTGGCCTTGATGGTTTTGGAGGTCTCCCGCGATCCATCCGGCGACCAGCCAGGCGGGGCGAGCAGATAGAGTGCCGCGTCCTTGAGCGATTTCGCGCCGGCCATGTCCTTCACGATACCCATCCACTCATGCAGGCAAATCTTGACCGGGTTGAAGGTGCCGAGATTCTTGACGATGCCGTAACGGCAGGGTTCGTCGTCACGCTCTTCCTGGAAGGTGCCGAACATCTTGTCCCAGATGATGAAGATGCCGGCATAGTTCCGGTCAAGATAGATCGGATTGGTGGCGTGGTGGACGCGGTGGTGCGAGGGCGTGTTGAAAACCGCTTCGAACCAGGCCGGACACCGTTTGATGGCCTCGGTATGGATCCAGAACTGGTAGATCAGGTTTAGCGCCCCGACAAAGGCGACCATCGCCGGATGGAAGCCGAGGAAGACCATGGCCGAGCCGAGCCACAGGAATTTCAACGTAAAGGGGCTGATCCAGGGCTGACGCAGAGCGGTGGTCAGATTGTAGTGCTGGGACGAGTGATGGACGACATGATCGGCCCAGAACCAGCGCACGGTATGGGCGAAACGGTGCGACCAGTAATACAGGAAATCGTCGAGGAAAAAGGCGATCACCCAGACCCACCAGGCGAAGGAAATGTCCAGCAGGCGGTTGTCGTAGACAAAGACCGACCAGCCACCCAGCAGAAGGCCGAAGATGATGCTGGAGACATTATTGCCCAGTCCCATCACCAGGCTGGCGGCGCTGTCCCGCGTCTCAAACCGGGTCTTGCCGGTCAGGCGCGCATGCAGCATCTCGGCGAAGACGGACAGGGTGAAGAACGGAATCGCGAGGGTAATCGGGTTCCAGTTCTGGACAAAGGCGGGGACGTCCATGGTCAACTCCTGGCGACGGGCTGGAGGGCATTGAGCCGGTCGGCCCATGTCGCGGCGGTCTCGGCACTGTCAAAGCGCAGGCGGGCCGGCGCAAAGACGAAATCATGCAAACGCAGGCGAAGCGTGGTTTCAGCCTCGACAACCGCATCGCGGACACTGCCCGGCGCCAGATAGCGAATGACGAAATCACTGCCCCGGGCAACCAGCAAACCAAGACACAGGCCTGACCGTTCCGCCACCAGAGCCCCCTCACCGTCCAGCGCCAGCACGCCCTCACCGGCTTCGAAGCCAACCCGGTCTGCGTCCAGGCGCTCGATCGCCTCGTCGAGCCCGGACAGTTTCGCCGTCTGGCTGATACCGAGGCGGGCGTTGACGAATACCATGGCGCTGACGCCGAGTATCGACCCGACGATCAGGAGTATCAGTCCCATCACAAAGCTCCGCGACAAACGAAAACGGGCGGGAGCCAATGGCCCCCGCCCGCAATCATACGCTTATTTGAACGTTGTTCACTAGCCGCGAACACGCAGGGTGATGCCATAGGTCTGCGGATCACCCGGATAGGCGTTGTAGCTGGTGCCGAGATAACCGACCGACGGGAAACCGCCCTTGGTGTAGTTCTCGTCAAAGATGTTCCGGCCCCACAGCTGTACCGCCCAGGCACCATCATCCGAGCCCAGCGTCACAGACGCATTGTAGAGCTGGAAGGCATCCTGGTTGGCGAAGGGACGCGGGTCCTGGCTGGTCGTGTGCGAGAATTCCGACACGTGGTTCATCTCGCCACGCCAGGACATTTCCATGCCCTCGCCGAGCTGGTGCGTGTAGGTCGCCGTCAGCGCACCGAGGAACTCGGAATTGCCGCGATCACGACCCGACAGGTCGTTGAACAGGGCTGTCACGCCAGCGCCGTTGGTGCGCTCGGCACCCGGTACGCAGAGCGCGAAGTCCGGATCGGTCGAGTCGAAGCTGTCCGGGCAAGGCGCGTAGAGATATTCACCGTACTTGCTTTCGAACAGATAGGTGAAACCACCGGTGATCAGCAGGTTGTCGGTCGGTGCCCACTGGCCTTCAAACTCGATACCCGAGACCTCGATCGAACCGGCATTTTCCAGCGCGAAGCCGTTGCCGACGAAATTGTTGGTCTGGAAATCGGTCACTTCCTGGTTGAAGTAGGCCATCGCATAAACGAAGCGACCGCCATCCAGCGAGCCCTTGGCACCGATTTCGAAGTTCTCGGCAGTTTCTTCCTCGAACTCGAACACACCGGTGAAGGCGGCATTGGTCGAGACGTTGAAGCCACCCGGCTTGTAGCCCGTCGCGTAGGACGCATAGACGTTGAACGTGTCGGAGACATCATAGGACAGGATGATGTTGCCCGAGAAGTTCGTGTCATTGCGCGAGGTCGGGAAGTTACCCGCATTGACCGGCGGCCAGTTCTGGAAGGCCGTGAAGCCCAACAGCGGGTTCAGGGCCGGATTGGAGGCCTGTGCTTCGGTCAGCGCCGTGGTCGGCGAGATGCCAAGTGCCAGAAGCGTGTTCAGCAGGGTCGGATCGCCACCCAGGGCTTCTGCCTGGGCCTGACCGAACAGGATGGACGGGACCAGATAGGCGCAGGCATCACCACCGATGACACCGAACAGGCCCGGATCACAGGTTCCCGGTGTCACCAGGCGCAGATCGCGCGCCAGGTCGACAAAGGAGAAGGCCGACATTGGATCAGGCTGGTTGATTGCCGTCGTCATTTCCTTGTCTTCGTCGGAATAACGACCGCCAAAGGTGACCGTGAACTGGTCAGTCAGGTGCCAGTCAACCGTACCGAAGGCCGACCAGGCCGTCGTGTTGTACTGATAGCTTTCCGAGATCAGGCCGTGCTGGGTCGAGATGAAACCCTCGGCGGGTGTTGTCGGCAGGGCACCATTGCCCGAGGCCAGCGGAACAACGCCACCAACGCCGGCAGCCTGGTTCATGTCCAGGAAGATTTCGAGCAGCGACACGCCACCCGTGCCGGCCGGCAGGCCGAAGGACGAGACCAGAGCTGCGACACTCGGGGCCGAAGCCGCATCGAAGAAGGTCCGCGCGTCGGCACCATAAGGCGTCGAATTGTCGTAGTTCAGCTCGTTATTGTAGTAGAAACCGCCGAACATCCAGTCGACATCATTATTGCCCGTGGAGGTCACGCGGAACTCCTGGGTGAAGCTGTCATACTGGTTCTGGATGTGCCGCAGGCTGATCAGGTCTAGATCCGAGAAGTCGGCGTCAAATGTCTGGTCTTCGTCGTACTGGCGAAAGGCAGTGATCGAGGTGAAGATGAACCCGTCAAAGTCATGCTCGATCTGGGCCGAGATGCCTTGTGTCGTCAGCTGGGTGTTGAGGTCACCATCGATGGCAATCGTGTCGCCGCCATTGACATCGGCCGGAACAGCCGTACCGCCGAGACCAACCAAAGCGGCCAGGTCGATCGGATCGTAAAAGGCGAACGGAGCGGCACAGCAATTCTCGTCGAGATTGCCCCAGTCGGCGGTGATGCGGACTTCGGTATTGTCGCTCGGATTGAACAGCAGCTGACCGCGGAAGCTCATGCGATCGCGGTTGTTGGCCTCACGGCCATCGACGACGTCGATATAGCCGTCATTCTGGTGGATATTGCCGTCGAGGCGGAAGGCCATGTTGTCAGACAGCGGACCGGTCACGGTGCCGCGCGCCTGGCGCATGCCGTAATTGCCGACCGTCACTTCGCCGGCATAGTTGGAATCAAAGTCCGGCTCCATCGTAATGACGCTGACAACGCCGGCCGGGGTGTTGCGGCCGAAGATGGTGGACTGCGGGCCACGAATGACCTCGATGCGCTCAACCGACATCAGGTCGTTGATCGCAGAGCCCGAACGCGGGCGGTAGACACCGTCGATGAAGACACCGACGGACGGCTCGAGGCCGGGGTTGAAGCTGGACGTACCGATACCGCGCAGATTGAACTCGGTATTGGTCGAGGTGGCGAACTCGGAGACGCGAAGCGCCGGAACGAGCGTCTGCAGGTCAGCGGCATCGCGGATTTGCGACTGCTCGAGCTGCTCGCCGGTTACAACGGCGACGGAGACCGGCGTATCCTGAAGCGTCTGTTCGCGCTTTTGGGATGTCACGGTGATCACGTCGACCTGGGCCATTGCGCTACCCGCAAAAAGCCCACTCAGAATTGCCGTCGTGCCCATCGCGACGGCTTTGGAAAACAGTTTCATTGGAATTTCTCCCCTGTGGCGCGGTTTTATAAGCCAACCATTCCGCGCATCTGTCCAATATATGAACACCGCTCGACACCTCTGTCAGCCGGTTTATCCCAGTCCCGCAAAAAACATGCCCGGCCTGATGCACGGATACCTCACCCACGAAATTCGATTTTCGGGTTCGTCCTGCCCCTTTTCTCCGGTGACAACTCTGATACGTTAGCAAGTGAACAGCGTTCATATCGCTGTCTTGGGGAGACAAATGAAGAAATTTATCATTGGGTTAGCTGTCATTGTCGGCACCATTGCCATCGCGGGCGCCGGTTGGTTCTATCGGCCCTGGTCGGATTACTCGCCGGCCGAAATACAGGCTGCCACCCAGCCCGACCGCCTCGTGGAAACATTTTCGAATATGGGGGATGTTTTCCCCTATCGCGCGATAAACCCATCCGAATCGGCGCGTGAATTACCGCGAAACCTTCAAATGGCGAGTGTTGGGTACCGCCTGCAGGACATGGACCGGACAGTCGAAGACTGGATGGAAGACAGCGACACGACCGGCCTGATGGTGATCCACAATGGCGAGATCGTGCACGAGACATACCGGCTGGGCGCCGATGCCGACACCCGCCACACCTCCTGGTCGGTCGGCAAGAGCTTCGTCGCCACCCTCATCGCCATGGCCATGCAGGACGGCCGCATCGCCAATCTCGACCAGAGCGCCGAGATGTTCGCCCCGCAATATGGCGGTTCCGACTTTGGTGACACGACGCTGCGCCATCTTCTCATGATGTCGGCCGGCATGGACTTCGAGGAAGATTACAACGCCCCGAATTCGGACATCCGCCGCCTCTTCCTGGGCGCCAACATCTATGGCCAGAACATCGACCGTCTGGTCGCCGAGATTGAACGCAACCGCGCACCCGGCGAGGACCTGCACTATGTCAGTGCCAACACCCAGGTGCTCTCGGCGGTGGTTCGCGGTGTCTATAACGACAATCTGGCCAATATCGTCCAGGACCGCATCTGGCAGCCCCTCGGCATGACCGGCGAGGCCTACTGGAACCAGAACATTCCGGGCGAGAACGGGATGGCGATCGGCTATTGCTGCCTCAATGCGACGCTGGAAGACTATGCCCGCTTCGGGCAATTCTACCTGCAGGACGGCATCTGGGATGGCGAGCGCTTGCTGCCCGAAGGCTGGGTTACCCAGGCCACACGCCCGAACGCCCCGTTTCAGGAAGCCGGACCGGATTCGGTCTATGCCCATCGCGGTTATGGCCTGCACTTCTGGGTGCCGGAAAACCATGACGGGGAATACTTCATGGCCGGTGTCTACGGTCAGTATGTGTGGGTGGATGAGCGCCGCAATATAGTCATCGCCCGCACCGCGGCCGACACCGAATGGGGTGGCCGGACCGAGGAATCGATCATCGCCATGCGCGCCCTCGCCGCCCACTACGGAGACGCCGTGACGGCAGAGCCGACCCCGGTCGCCCCGGAACAGCAGGACGTTGAGACAGGAGGCGGCGATGAGCAGCACTGATTACGACTATATCATCTGCGGCGCCGGTTCGGCCGGCTGCACGGTCGCCGAACGCCTGTCTCGCGACCCGTCCGTATCGGTCCTGGTGCTCGAGGCCGGCGGTTCTGATGACAGCCCGATCATCCGCACGCCGATGTTGCTGCAATACGCAGTCACGGGTGAACAGTTCAACTGGGGCTATTGGACCGAGCCGCAAAAACACCTCAACGACCGCAAGCTTCTCTGGCCTCGCGGCAAGACGCTCGGTGGTTCGTCCTCGATCAACGCCATGCACTACATGCGCGGCGCGAAAGAGAATTACGACGAGTGGGAGAGCGCCTATGGCGCCGAGGGCTGGGGCTGGGAGAATGCCCTGCCCGCCTTCAAGGAAGTCCAGAACCAGACCCGCGGCGCCAGTGATCTGCATGGCACGGACGGCCCGCTCTGGGTCCAGGATATCAAGCCGCTCAACCCGCTGACAGAGGATTTCCTCAAGGCTGCGGACCAGCTGCAATACAAGCGCAATGACGACTTCAACGGTCCGCAACAGGAAGGTTTTGGCCCCTACCAGGTGACCCAGAAAGGCAATAAGCGCTGCTCAGCCGCCGACGCCTTCCTGAGACCGGCCCTGGAACGCGACAATTGCAGCGTCCAGACCGGCGCCCTGGTCCATCGCGTCGTTATCGAGGATGGCCGCGCCTCCGGCGTCGAGGTTGAAATCGAGGGCGAGGTCCGCGTCATCAATGCGCGCAAGGAAGTCGTCCTGTCCGGCGGGGCGATCAACTCGCCGCAGACCTTGCTCCTGTCAGGTATCGGCCCGGCGGACGAATTGCGCGAGGCCGGGGTCAGCGTCGTCCACGACCTGCCCGGCGTCGGCAAGAACCTGCAGGACCATCTCGATGTCACGGCCCAGGTCTGGACCAAATCATCGACATCGATCGGGAATTCCCTTCGCTCCCTGCCCACCCACATGTACATGGTGGCGCGCTGGGCGCTGCGCGGCGATGGCCCCTTCACGGTCAATCCCGTCCAGGGCGGTGCCTTCATCAAATCGGCCTATGCCGAAGACCTGCCCGACCTGCAACTGGTCTTCATCCCGGCGATCTCCAATCCGCACGGTGTTGAAAAAACAAGCGGTCACGGCATCACCCTGCATGTCTGCCAGCTCTATCCCAAGAGCCGCGGCGATATCCGGCTGAAAAGTACCGATCCCACCGACCATCCGGCGATCCAGCCCAATTATCTCGCCGAGGACTTCGATCTCGATGTGATGACCGACGGGCTGGCCAAGGTACGCGACATTCTCAATGCGCCGGCCTTTGACCATGACCGCAAGGCGGAGCGCTATCCCGGTGCCGACATCACCACCATGGACGGGCTGCGAGAGGATGTGAAAGCGCGCTCCGAAACGCTCTACCATCCGACTTCGACCTGCGCGATGGGATCGGGTGAGCTGGCCGTTACCGACAGTCGCTGCCGGGTCCGCGGCGTCGACGGGCTGCGCGTCATTGACGCCTCCGTCATGCCCCGACTTGTCGGTGGCAATACCAACGCACCCACGATCATGATCGCGACCCGAGCTGCCGCGATGATCGCCGAAGACAACGCCTGAGGAGCCCACCATGAGTGAAGCCGAAGCCAAACAGATCGAACGCATGAAATCCCTCCTGGCGGGTCAGAAATCGGCCTTCCGGGCCGAGCGGCATCGCCCGATCGACAAGCGCAAGGCCGACCTCGACCGGCTTGCCGATCTGTGCCGCAGACACGCCGACGCCATCGCCGAGGCGATAAGCCGGGATTTCGGAAACCGGGCCAAACAGGAAAGCGTCATCGCGGAGATTGCCTTCGTCATCCAGGATTCCGGCCATGCCAAGAAGCATCTCGGCAAATGGATGAAGGCGCGCAAGGTCGGCGTGCCCCTGACCCTGGCGCCGGGTTCGGCCACCATACGCCGCGAACCCAAGGGCGTTGTCGGCATCGTCTCGCCGTGGAATTACCCGTTCCAGCTGGCCATGGCGCCGCTGGTCGCCGCGCTGGCGGCGGGTTGCCGGGCGATGATCAAGCCGTCCGAATACACCCCGGCCACCGGCGAGATCATAAAATCCCTGCTGGCCGAGGCTTTCGAGGATGACCATGTCACCGTGATCACCGGCGGTCCGGCCGTCGGCGAGGCTTTCACCAAGCTGAAATTCGATCACCTTTTCTATACAGGCTCGACCCAGGTCGGCCGTCTGGTGGCCATGGCCGCTGCCGACAATCTGGTTCCGGTCACACTGGAGCTGGGCGGCAAGTCGCCGGCCATCGTCACCCCGACCTACCCGCAGGATGCCGCCGCCAAATCGATCGGCTGGGGGAAATTCTTCAATGCCGGCCAGACCTGTGTGGCACCGGACTATGTGCTGGCGCCCAATGGCAAGGAAAAGTCCCTCGGCGAAGCCATCATCAAGGTTGCTGCGCACCAGTTTTCCGATGCCGCCACCGACGACGCCTACACAGCCATCGTTTCGGATCGTCACTATGATCGCCTGATGGGCATGATCGAGGAAGCCCGGGCCGGTGGTGCGGAAATCCTGCAGCCCAAGCACGACGTCGAGGCCGCCAGGGCCGGTCGCAAGATCCCGCCGACCGTCGTCATCAACCCACCCGCCGACAGCCGTTTGATGACCGAGGAAATCTTCGGGCCGGTGCTGCCCATCATCGGCTATTCCGAGCTCGACGCCGCCACCGATCATGTCGCCGATCGCGACCATCCGCTGGCGCTCTATGTCTACTCGACCGACAAGACCGAAGCCGAACGCGTGCTCGACAGCACGATGTCGGGTGGAGCCGGCGTCAATATCAATCTGCTGC
Organism: Maricaulis sp.; assembly: GCF_048268525.1. Lineage (GTDB taxonomy): Bacteria > Pseudomonadota > Alphaproteobacteria > Caulobacterales > Maricaulaceae > Maricaulis. The sequence continues at coordinate 50,027 of NZ_JBLWVH010000003.1, forward strand.
ACCTGTCCGTGCCCGACCTGCCCTTCGGCGGTGTCGGCGCCTCCGGCCAGGGCAGCTATCATGGCGAGCATGGATTCCTGACCTTCACCCATGAGCGCTCGGTCTTCCGGACCGGCAAATGGCACCCGTCCCGCCTGCTTGCTCCGCCCTATGGCAAGATGTACGAAACCGTCGCAAAGAAGCAGATGAAATAGGCGACAAATGACGGGACAACTGGCGGGCAAGCGCGCCCTGATCACCGGCTCCAGCCACGGCGTCGGCCTGGCGGCAGCCCACATGTTCGCCGCCCAGGGCGCACAAGTCGTCCTGCACGGCAACCAGAACATGGCGGATGCCGACCAGGCCGTGCAGGCCATCGGCCCGGCGGCACTGGGCGCGGTGCAGGCCGATCTGTCCCTGCCGGGCGCCGGGCGCGATCTCTATGACGCGGCCCTGCACCTGGCCTCCGGCCGCCTCGATATCATCGTCAACAATGCCGGCATCCACTGGGCCAGCCCGCTCGACAGTTCCGACAGTGACTGGGAGACCAGCTGGGCGACCACGCTGCAGGTCAATCTGATGGCCGTTGCCGATATCTGCCGCGCCGCGATCCCGGAAATGGTCGCCTCGGGCGGTGGCTCGATCATCAATATCGCCAGCCGGGCCGGCTATCGCGGCGAAGACCGCAACCATATGGCCTATGGCGCCTCCAAGGGCGCGCTGCTCTCGCTAACCAAGACCATCGCCCGGCAATGGGGCGGCGACAGTGTCTATGCCTATGCATTGGCGCCGGGCTGGATCGACACCCGCATGGGTCCTCAGCACGAGGAAGACCGGGCCCGCGCCAAGGCTGAAATCCCGATCGGCGAGCTGGCCCACCCCGACGAGATCGCCGCCATGTGCGCCTTCCTCGCCTCCGGTGCCTGCCGCAGTGCGACGGGCAGCTGTATCGACATCAATGGCGCCAGCTACGTCCGGTGACGGATGACATCCCTGCCCCCCTGTTCGATGACGATGCCGGCTTTCGACAGGCCCTCACCTGCCTGCTCGGTGGAGAGCCGGCCGCTGAAGCCGAGTTGCAGGCACACTGGATCGCCACACCGGTCGGCCCGTTGCTGGCCATTGCCGATGCGACCCGTCTGCGTCTGCTGGAATTTTTCGACCGCGGCATCCTGCCCGCCGAACTGATTAAGCTGCGAACCAAGACCGGCTCCGCGATCTCGCTCGGTTCGCCACCGCCGACAGACCTGCTGTCGACGGAATTGCACGCCTATTTCCTGGGCCGCTCCGCGTCATTCACAACCCCACTCGCTCCGGTCGGCACCCTGTTCGAGCAACGTGCCTGGAAGGCCCTTCTGGACGTCCCGGCCGGCGAGACCCGCAGTTATGGCGAACAGGCCCGTGCCCTGGACCAGCCGACCGCGACCCGTGCCGTTGCCCGAGCCAACGGCGCCAACCCGATCGCCCTGGTCATCCCCTGCCACCGGATTATCGGCGCGGACGGGTCATTGACCGGTTATGGTGGAGGTCTGTGGCGCAAGCGCTGGCTGCTCGATCACGAGCGGCGGGCCTTTGGCCAGGTCCTGATCTGATCAGAAGCGCTGATACGCCGCGGCACCGCGCTGGGCCAGGTTCGACCGGGACGGCGTCGCGGCCCAACCCGGCTCGGCGCCCTGCTCCTCGCCACTGATGGCGCAGGGGGCTTGGTAAGCGTGAAAAACATCCAGCAATTGTGCGCCGAGCAGCATGATATCGAACGGTTTGGCGATCACCGCCTGGGCGCCGTTTTCCTTCAGCTGTTTCCAGTTGGCGACATCCGACCGCGCGGTCAGGAAGACGAAGGGCACGGCATCACCATTCGGCAGTGCCCGGATCGCACGCATCGCGTCGAGCCCGGTCATCCCCGGCATCAAGTGATCAAACAGGCAGATATCATAGGAACCGATCTTGAATGACTCGATCGCCGCGCGGGCGTCGGCAGCGTGAGAGACTTCGAATCCCGACACCGATTCAAGCGAAAACCGGATGAGATTCGCATTCGCTTCGATGTCTTCGAGCAATAAAACCCGCTGCAATGTCTTGCCCATACCAAACACCTTAACACCGCGCATCACTGCTGACGTGCGCTTTGGAACAATGTCCGGGCCCGGATTGAAACTATGGTTAACAGCCCGTCCCATTGAAATCCCCTCAAGGAGTACAAATAGGGAAGTTACATGGTTTCAATAAGTTACAGTCAGGGCCTCCGCGAAATCAGGCACTCATTTAATATTCAGCAGCTGTACTTGGCCTACAGAGCAGGTGTCGCGCCGCGCCTGCCAACAAGAATCGGGTGGCAGTCCGGGCGATCGGTCCGGCATCCTTCCCGCTGAGCCATTTGGCTGATCCCGCTGAAAGAACAAAATCATGACGCCGTCCGAAAAAGCCGCCGCGTTTGCCGCCCTTCACGTCGCCGGCAACCCGCTTGTCCTCTTCAATATCTGGGATGCGGGGAGCGCAGCAGCTGTCGTCTCGGCAGGTGCGAACGCCCTCGCGACGGGCAGCCATTCTGTCGCCGCAGCGCAGGGCTGGCCCGACGGCGAAGGCCTGCCGCTCGACGCCCTGCTGGACGTCGTCACCCGCATCACAGCCACTACAAAATTGCCGCTCAGCGTGGATTTCGAGAGCGGTTTCGCCCGCGAACCCGAGCGGGTCGCCGAGAATATCACCCGCCTCGCTTCCACCGGTGCCGTAGGTGTCAATTTCGAGGACCAGGTCATCGGTGGAGCGCCCGAGGGCGGGCTCTACCCGGTCTACCCGATTGACGAACAGGTGACGCGCCTGCGGGCCGTGCGCGCGGCCGCCAACGCGGCCGGATTGCCTCTTTTCATCAATGCCCGGACTGACCTCTTCCTGCGCCAGGCCGACATCACCAAGCACACGGAACTTGTGCCGCAGGCGATCGAGCGCGCAGCAGCCTACGCCGAGGCCGGGGCTTCGGGCCTGTTCGTTCCGGGCCTCGTCACGCCCGGACTGATCGAACAGCTCGTCGGCGCGACCGGCCTTCCTGTCAACGTCATGGCCAGCCCCGGCATGCCTGACAGGGCAGGTCTTGCTGCACTGGGCGTCGCCCGTATCAGCCATGGCCCCTACCCTTTCATTCGCACCATGGCCCGATTGGGACGCTGGGCTGCCGATGCCATGGGCTAGCGGACGCCAGCATCCCGGCGGCCTCCCTCGCCCGCGATCATCCATCATGACCTCGCTTGGGGTTGTGCTCTTCGCTCTGCGCGGGCAGATAGGAGCCAATTGCCGCGACTTGCGGCGTGCCAATCCGGCTTTCAACCTCACCAGGGACCCGTCCAGTTTGAAAAACTACGCAAATCCGAGCTTCGCCGATCGCAATAAAAGCGCCGCAGAGGCCAAGAAGAAGCTTCTGGAAAAATTCAAGAATGCGCCGAAACCCGACGAGGCCCAGCTGGCTGCCCGTCGCGCCGAACGCGAAGCCGCCGACAAGGCCCGCGAAGCGCGTCGCATTGAGCGCGAACGCGTGAAGGCCGAGGAAAAGGCCCGCAAGGAAGCTGAACTCGCCGAAAAGGCCGCCGCCGCCCTCGCCGCCGAAAAAGCCGCCGCCGATGCCCTAGTGGCCGAAGAAGCCGCCAAGAAAGCCGCCCGCGACGAACGCTACGCGGCGCGCAAGGCCCGCAAGCGCTAACCAACTGACTGTTCGCTGGAATCGGAGGGGACATGGGCCATTCGCCTGCGGTCCTCACGATTTCGGCAACTGTTTCGAATCTGCCTTGTCTGTCTGTATCCGGTCTCCCATCCTGTGCATTGACGCTCGCTGATCGAGCCTCAATTGACCGGGGTGCAGGGGACAGGACATGCCACTCAGCATGAATTATACGGCGGCCGCGGCTTGTTTGGTGAGCCTCGCAGGGCAAGCCTTGGCGCAACCCGGCGGCGAGACCCTGCCCTATGAGGATCCACGCCTGCAATCACTGGCGACGGTCGAGCTGACACAGTTTGCCGGTGAGCATGATTTGCGCCGCTATCTGCACCGGGTCGGCGAACTCGCCGATGAGTGGGACCTGTACTGGGCTGACGATCTATTGTCGAAGTCGAAGCCGAGTGCGCTCTCCTGGTCCTGCCAGGGTGCCGAAGACGAGTGCGATACGATCGTTGTTACCGGGTCGAGAATTTCGGCGCCCAATCCAACCATTACCAACAATCAAACGACCGGCGTCGATGAGGGCGATATCGTCAAGCAGATTGGCGATTTCCTTGTCGTCCTGCAGGACGGACGCCTGTTCTCGGTCAACCTGCAGCCGGATGGCGCGCCGGGCCTCGAATATGCTGACCGCCTCGACGTCTATCTCGACCCCGACCGAAGAGTCTGGATCGACGAAATGCTGGTCACCGGCAACCGCATCATCGTCACCGGCTACTCCTACGACGATGACGCGAGCGAGCTGACCGTGCTGGAAATGGACGAGACCGGACAATTCGTCCGCCTTGGCAGCTTCCTGATTTCGTCCAGCGACTATTACGACGTCGACAATTACGCGACCCGCATCGTGGACGGGCAGCTGGTTGTGCACATGCCTTACCTGGTCAGCGATATGGACAGTCTCGACTCGGACAGTTGGCCGACCCTGCGTCGCTGGACATCCGAAGACTCGCAACCGGACAATCGCCGGCCGCTGTTTGATGCGCGGGAAATTTACCGCCCCGTTCTGCCGATTATTGAGCCAACCATACACACGATATCGGTCTGCGACCTTGGTCGCGGGGACCGCGCCGATCTTGATTGCCACACCCAGGCCTTCATCGCCGGCCCCTCAACAGAACTCTATGTGAGCGGCGAACACGCCTATCTCTGGACAGGGGGAAGCTGGGAGAGCCAAAACGCCGATGACCTGCCGGTTCAGGGGCGCCACTGCACGATGCGAGAGGTGCTGTCGCCCGAAATGACGCCGCCGGCCGGCATTTATCGCATGTCACTCGAAACAGGAGAGCTGGCCGTTGTCGGCACGCGTGGCACTCCGGCTGATCAATTCAGTTTCGCCGAGTCCGCTCGGCTTCTCCGCAGTTTCGTGACTCTGGAAGATCCTCATTGTGCCTATGACGATCTGGACGACCGGGTATTCGATCACGCCATCCTTCAGGCGTCGTTGATCTCCATCCCGGATCGGGCTTTCTCGACGCGGTTCCGCGAAGTGTCCGCCGATCGCTACACAGCGCTCCCGGGAGCGGAGTTCGGCGTCGGCCTGGAAAACCGCTTTACAGACACCCACCTCGTTTACGGCTGGTCTGTCCTTGAGCCTGGCAACGCCCCCTGGTGGGACGAAACAGCCCGAAAGCCGGCTCAAATGGTGATGGTCCCACTCGAGGACCCGTCCAACACGTCAAACCTGGCGCTCCCGCATTCCCTGCTTCGACTTGAAACGATCGACACGGGTCTGATCGCAACCGGTTATGTCCACCGCGAGGGCCTGAGCGTCTCGCATTTGACCACGGAAGGCGACTTTCAGCTGGCGGCCACCGCCCTGTTGCCCGACCGGTTGGAGACCGAAGGCCGGTCGCACGCCTTCAACTTCACTCGGCGCGCTGATGGCACCGCCATTCTCGGGCTCCCGACCGAGCGCGTACCCGGGCCGGCTTTTCGCCGCTGGTGGCGCAGCACCGCCTCGGAACTAAGCTTTCTGAGCCTCGATGAAGAAGCGGGCTTTACCGCGCTCGGCACACTTGAGCCGGTCGACAGCGACGCGGCGGAACATCCCGACTATGAGTGCGAGGTGTCCTGTGTCGACTGGTATGGCAATTCGAGGCCCATCTTCACCCAGGGACGCGTGTTCGCGCTTTTGAGCACCGAGATCGTCGAGGGTGGGATATCCGGTGACAGGATCAAACCGATCCGTCGCGTGGACCTCACCGCACCGCTTCCGGTCGAACAAAACTCCCAAACTGCGCGCGCGCTCGCCATGGAAGGTTCCGGCGCGCATTGATTTCTCAGGGCATGAACCGAAGTGCGGCCTACCCCTTGATAATGGCACTAGCAAAAGTGAACCCCTCCACGCGAAGCGGAGCAGCGCTCCCTACTCCGCCGCGACAGCCTGTTGCCCGGCCCGATAGACCGTGCCCGGCATGGCGCCGGTGAGCTTGCCCTCTTCCATCACCACTTCGCCGGCGACGATGGTTGCGACATAGCCGGTGGCGCCCTGCAGCAGGCGCTGTCCGCCGGCGGGCAGATCGCGTTCCATGTGGGGTGGCTCCATCTGCAGGCGGTCGAGGTCGATGATGTTGATATCGGCCTTCAGGCCCTCGCGCAGATAGCCGCGATCTGTCATGCCCATATAGTCAGCCTGGGCGCCGGTCAGCATGCGCACCACGCGCGGCAGGTCGAGCTTACGGCCACGTTTGCGGTCGCGGGTCCAGTGGGTCAGCATGTAGGTCGGCATGGAGGCATCGCAGACCGTGCCGACATGGGCGCCACCATCAGACAGGCCATAGAGCGCCTGCGGATGCTCCATCATCTTGAGCACATTGTCGTAATTGAGCTCTGTATAGTTATAGAGCGGCAGATAGATCAGCTCGTGACCATCGCGCTCCAGCAGCGTGTCATAGACCATCTCCATCAGGGAAACGCCCTTGGACCGCGCCCGCGCCGCCAGCGAATTCTCGCCGGACTGCTCATAGTCGGGCGGATTGCCGAGCTGGAAGAATTTCTCGGCCACGAACTCGATATGCTCCATCAGCATGTCGGCCAGCGGCGGCACCGACGAGCCCGGCCCCGAAAGCTTGTCGGTCGTCTCCGACAGGATCTGCGCCTTGAAGGCCGGGTCCTTCATCCGCGCGACGCGCTGGACGAGCGGCAGGTCGGCGATGGTCTTGTAGCTGGGATAGCCCATGAAGGGGTGGAAGGTGCAGTTGAAGCCCAGGAAGACGCCGATGGCGCGCGGGGCGACCTGCATGCGGGCATCGACGCCCTCGTCTTTCAGTTTTTCCGTCCGCTCGATCAGTTTGAGCCACTGATCCGGCGCGAAATCGCGCTGCATGAGGGAGAAGGAGAAGGGCCGGCCGGACGCCTTGGCGTAGTCGGCAATAATGCTCCACTCATCGTCGAAGTCCTGCTCGCCGCGCTCCAGATTGAAGTCGGAGACGGCTTGCACCACGCCGAAATCGAGGCCGTTGAAAGCCTTCGCGATGCCGGTCAATTCCTCACGCGTGGATTCCGAGGACGGTGTCCATTCGCCGTCGGCGGTCTTGTGGACATCCGAACGCCCGGTCGCGAAACCGACCGCGCCGGCTTCCAGCGCCTCGCGGGTCAAACGGCGCATCTCGGCGATGTCGGCGTCATTGGCCGGCTCTGAATGCACCGCCCGGTCACCCATCACATAGACGCGCAGCGGGTCGTGCGGGACCATGGCGGCGATGTCGATGGTGCGCGGAATTTTCGACAGGGCGTCGAGATAGTCCGGGAAGCTCTCCCAGTCCCAGGTCAGGCCTTCATGAAGGGCAGTGCCGGGAATATCCTCGACGCCTTCCATCAGCTTGATCAGCTTCTCGTGATCGGCCTCGCGCACAGGTGCAAAGCCGACACCGCAATTGCCCATCACCGCCGTGGTGACGCCGTGATCGATGGAGGGCCGCAGCATGCCGTCCCAACTCGCCTGGCCGTCATAATGGGTATGGATATCGACAAAGCCCGGCGTGACCAGCTTGCCGGTCGCATCGATCGTGCGGGCCGCCTCGCCCAGATCCTGGCCGATAGCGGCAATGCGCCCGTTCTTGATGGCGATATCCGCGGTTACCGGCGTCGCGCCGCTGCCGTCATGGACCTGACCGCCCGTAATCTTGAGATCAAACATGTCTGCCTCCCGTCATGTGTCACGCTCTGTGGCGTTTGCGGCGAGTGTCCGCGAATCGACCAGTCGGAACAAGCCCGCTAGCAGCGAGCCGCCAACCAGGTGCCAGATGCTCCAGGTGCCGATAATGGCCGCGGCCCCGCCGACGCCACTGAACTGGCTCAGCAAAATCACCAGACCAAGGCCCGAATTCTGGATGCCGACCTCGAAAGTCAGGGCACGACGACGGGCCGTCTCCATGCCCAATGCCCGGCCGCTCAGCCAGCCCAGCGCGAAGGCGGATCCGTTGTGCAGCACGACAATGGGAATGATGACAGCGCCGGTGGCGAGGATCAGCGGCCAGTTCTGGACGATGCCTACAGCCACCAGCAACGCGATGCAGCCCAGCGCCAACGGCCCGAGTATGCGCGCGATACGCCCGGCCAGGTCCGGTTTCCAGTGGTTGAGCGCCATGCCCAGCATTAATGGCACGGCCAGCAACGCCGCAGTCTGCGTGAAAAAAGGCCAGGGATCGACATCAAGCGACCGCACAAGGGCGCCCGCCGGCCCGTACATTCCGGCCCAGAACAGAATCGACAAAGGCGTCACAACAGCCGCAGACACGCTGGAGATCGCTGTCAGGGTGACCGAGTAGGCGGTATTGCCGTTCGCCGCGCGGGTCAGGAGGTTGGAGACATTTCCGCCCGGACAGCTAGCCACAATCAACATGCCAAGCGCAATACTGGCCGGGGGCGACAGGATCAGGATCAGGCCCAGTGTCAGCAGAGGAAGCCCCAGCAATTGCACGGCGACCCCGCCGAGCACCCGCCCGGGTTCACGCCGTACCAGGCCGAAGTCCTCGAGTTTCAGTGTCAGCGCCACCGAAAACATCATCACGAACAGGATCAGCGCGATCCCCAACCGTGATTGATCATCAACTATTACCTGCAGCTGGTCGATCGAGTCGGCGTTCATAAATGCATGTCCCGTCAATAACTTGTCACATTAACTACAAGTGAATTCGAGGGCCCAGACAGCCGCTAACCAGTTGTCATGTCAACATAAGGGTCGCCAAAATCACGCCAGCCTGTATCGTGCCCAACATGTTTTGCAGACCCGCGTCTGGACTTTTAGATTGCGAGTGCGTGGCAACCACAGGGACAACATCCCGCCTTGGGGGCGGGGTGCTGTGGTAATACAGGTATTGTTTGAGCAGGTCGCACGGGCAGCGACCAGGTGTTTGGGGGACCGAGAATGGGTCGAAAACGTTTTGATGAAATGTCCTGCGCAATCGCGCAGACCTTAAATCAGGTGGGTGACTGGTGGACGCTATTGATCGTTCGGGATGCCATGAAAGGCGCCCGTCGCTTCAGCGACTTCCACGAGAGCACCGGAATTGCCAAAAACATTCTTACAGACCGCCTCAACAAGCTGGTCGAGAATGGCATCATGATGCGTGAGGAAGTCGGGGTGCGTGGCCAACGGCAGGAATATGTCCTGACCGAAAGTGGCGAGGCGCTTTTCCCCATCCTCATGGCCATGCAGCAATGGGGCGACAAGTGGATCTATGGCGAGGATGAACGCCCGCTTGAAGTCTTTGATGTTCGCACCGGAGAAGAATTGGCGCCCATGAGCGTTGCCAATCAGAGCGGCGAGGAAGTGACCCATCGCGATATCGCCGGGCGCGACCCCGCCGGCCGCGGCATCCGCGAGGCGGGCTGACCGTCTGACAGTCGTCCGGCTTCGATCCCGATTGGCGAATCGGGCCGGACATTGTCCACTTCCAAAGCCTGCGGCCAGACGGGGCGCACGCTTGGGGAGTGATGAATGGTTTTCAGCTTTGGTCCGAAACAGGTCGGCCTGCTCGCAGGCTTGGCCTGTTCGCTGTTCCTGGGCGCCTGTGGCGAGCCACGGGCGCGTGACCTTTCAGACGCAGACCGCAGCTACCCGGCCCGGCTGGCTGAACGTCTGGCCAACGCACGCACCGGAGACATCATCGACATACCGGAGGGCGTGTTCGCACTCGACCGCTCGCTGGTCATGGCCGTCGATGGCGTCACCCTGCGTGGCCAGGGTGCCGAACGCACCATCCTGTCCTTTCAGGACCAGGTGATGGGCCGGGAAGGCCTGCTGGTAACCGCCAGTGGCGTCACTCTGGAAAACCTCGCGATCGAAGATCCGATAGGCGACGGGGTTCGGATCAGCGAAGCCGAGGACGTGATCGTCAGAGGCCTTCGGGTCGAGTGGACGGATGGTCCGGACGCCGGCAATGGCGCTTACGGTATCGCACCCGTTCGCTCAGCAAATGTGCTGGTCGAGGAGTCGATCGCCATCGGTGCGGCCGGCGCCGGGATCCATGTCGGACAGTCACGCAATGTCGTGATCCGTCGGAACCGGGCCGAGCGAAACCTTGTCGGGATCCAGGTCGAAAATGCCGTCGGCACAGACCTCTATGACAATGTCACAACCGGGAATTCCGGCGGCATCCTGGTCAATGACACACCGGCCCGGGTCCATGCCGGCAGCCGGACGCGCATCTTTGACAATTACGTTTTTGCCAACAATGGCGAAAACTTCAGTCGCCCCGACACGGCGGCCGCTGCTCTGCCGGCAGGGTCAGGGATCGCGGTCCACGGCAGCGACCAGATTGAGGTTTTCAACAATGCGATCGCTGACAACCGGTCGGCCAACATCGTCATCTCGGCGTTGACCGGAACCGCGCAGACGGCAGCGCCGAGCACGCCCGACGCAGCGGTCGGTCCGGACAGGTTCGACCCCTTCCCCGAGACCATCCACATTCACGACAATAATTTCAGTGGCGGTGGTGGCAATCCGGACGGGCTGGAGTTGCAGGCCCTGCGCGTGGTCATCGCCGGACCGCTTGGCAGGATGCCTGACATCCTCTGGGATGGCTATATCGACCCCGCCAAGATGGTCGATGGCGCAATGCCGGAAGACCTGCGAATCTGCATTGGCGACAATGTCACCGACATCGTCAACGCCGACCTCGAGTCCGGCGGCGTCCGTCCGAGAATTGCCACAAGCGAGCACCGCTGCCACCTGCCGCCGCTGCCCGCCACCCAGCTGGACCTTGTCGACCCGGCCGGCACCGGGACCGACTGAGATCGGTCGATCAGAAAATTCACCTGTAAGGCGAGTTTCGCGAAGAGATGTGTTGAGAGACGGGAAGTCCGCCCTTATCGTCATACCCGGTGCACGAATTGGCGCTTTTGCCGCCGCTACTACCCAACCAACATCAGGCACCAATCAGGGGAAACCAATATGCTGATCAGTTCCATTCTGCTCGCCGCCGCGCTCCAGGCCTCGCCGGTCGACACGCTTGTCGCCAACGCGCTTGAAGTGAGCTCGCCGTCGGGCAGCTATATCACCTATTTCGACGCCGACGGGACCTACACCACCAATGTCGGGATCTCCGGCACCTGGTGGGTGGATGGCGCCGAACTCTGCGTCCAGCGCAGCACCGGCGAAAGCGGCTGCGCGCCGCTCGGCGACAGCCAGGAAGTCGGGACGTCATGGACCGGCCAGAACGCCGCCACCGGCGAGACCGTAACCTATACGATCATCCCGCGCGGATAGTCGGGACCGACGGGCAGGCCAATCGCCTGCCCGTCACGGCGCCTGGTTGGCGGCATCAATTGCCGAATGAACCGGCCGCGCCGGGGAAGACAACCGGTGTTTCCGAACCGTCCAGCGCGACCGCTGAAACACCGAAATAATAGTTGTCGATCACCACATTCTCGAGCGTGTAGCTGTCGGTGATGCCAACAAAGCGGCTCCACTGCCATTGCGGCTGGTCAGTCAGGCGCCAATACACCCGATAGCCGGCCAGATTGCTGGCTGCGTCACCTTCAGCCGCATTCCAGCTCAACGTCGTTGAGGGACGCACAGCGCCTTCAATCGTGACATTGGCGGGGAATGGCGGAGCTCCCGCCATCTGCGCCATCACAGCGACATTGAGCGCGGTCAGACGTGCAGCGTGGTCAAAGTCCACTCCGTCAATGGTGTCTCCATAGGGACGGCCATCCTCAACCCGCAAATCCTGATGCTGGCGGTCATAATGCTCGTTGGTCTCCATGATGCGGACACCGGGATAGCCGACCGCATTGAACGGGCGGTGGTGGCCGCCGCGCCCGAAACGATCGAGCCGGTAGACCATCATCACATCGAGATTGGGAATGTACTGGTCCGCCGTCCGGTCGACGAAACGGGCCAGATTGCGCGACGGGCTGTCGACCTCACCACCGGTGAAGCGTCGGCTGCGCGCTTCCTCAGGCGTCTCGACCGCGCGTGTGCCCTCGGAGAAGACGCGGGCGGTGGTATTGTTGATGACGCCATTGATACCGGCGATATTGCCGATCATGTCGTTGTTGAGCACGCCCTTGATCCGCCAGCCATTCTCGATGGCATGGGCGGCCACGATCTGGCCACCAAACAGGCCCTGCTCTTCGCCCGACAGGCCAGCATACATGATGGACCCGTCAAACTCATGCTGGCTGAGTACGCGGGCCGCTTCGATCACGCCGGCCATGCCGGACGCATTGTCATTGGCACCTGGGCTGTCGGAGGTGCCGTCCAGCGGGTCGGTCACGCGGCTGTCGATATCGCCTGACATCACAACATACCGGTCCGGATCAATCCGGCCGCGCTGGATAGCCACGACCGAGACAACCTCGACCGGATCAGGTATTCGCGCCGTGCCGGAGATCGTGTCGGAAACATACATGACCTCCAGACAGCCGCCGCACTCGGCGGAGATTCGTTCGAATTCCTCAAATATCCAGCGCCGGGCGGCGCCGATACCGCGACTGTCTCTCTCGGTCTCCGACAGGGTGTGGCGGGTCCCGAACCCGGCCAGGGTACGGATGTCAGCCTCGATCCGGTCTGCCGATACGGCAGCGACATGATCATGCACAGCAAGCACTTCAGACGGCGGCGCGTGTTGCTGGGCCAGTGCCGGTGTGGCCAAGAGAATGGCCATCGATGCGGCGGTCACGAACTTCATGCTTCCCTCCCCGGAAATGCGTAAAATCTCTGACAGGATGATGGGCCAGACGGACTGTGGGTCAAGCACTGCCCCTGTTTTGTCCGACCAGACAGCAGAACGGCGCACCCGTCAGGGCGCGCCGTCATGCAACAATCTGCCCTGAAACCCCGCTATGGCGTCAGGATCACCTTGCCAATCGCCTTGCGGCCGGACAGGGCGTTGAAGCCTTCAATAAAGTTCTCAAGCTTGTAGGTCCCGGCCACGTGCGGCTTGATCTTGCCGGCTTCGAACATCTCGAACAGCTCGTCCATGTTCTGCTTGTGGCCACCGGGTACGGACCCGGCCCAGGCCCCCCAGAACACACCGACCACGCTGGCCATTTTGAGGAGCGGCAGGTTGAGCGGGAGTTTGGGAATCTCGCCAGCGGCAAAGCCGATGACGAGATGGCGTCCACCTGGCGCGATACCGCGGAAGGCGGTCTCGGCGTAGTCGCCACCGACCGGATCATAGATCACGTCGACACCCTTGCCGCCGGTCAGCTCCTTGATCCGGGCCTTCAGGTCTTCAGTCGAGTAATTGATCAGCTCGTCGGCACCGTGCGTCTTGCACACCGCCAGCTTCTCGTCGCTGGAAGCCGCCGCGATCACCTTGGCGCCCATCGCCTTGCCAAGCTCGACCGTTGCCAGGCCAACGCCGCCAGCCGCACCCAGAACCAGCAGGGTCTCGCCGGGCTTGATCTCGGCGCGCTGCTTGAGCGCGTGATAGGAGGTGCCATAAACGATGGTCAGGCCGGCCGCCGCATCAAACGGCATCGAATCCGGGATCGGCGTGACCGCAGGCGCCGGCACAACCGCCTGTTCGGCAAAGGCACCGACCGGCGTGTTGAACAACACCTTGTCTCCGACATTGAGGCCCTCGACGCCCTCACCCAGCTCCGAAATCACACCCGCGCCTTCCGTGCCCGGCACGAAGGGAAGCGGCGGTTTGAACTGGTACTGCCCGCGCACGCACAGCAGGTCGGGGAAATTCAGCCCCCCGGCCTTCACGTCGATGCGGACATGGCCCGGCTGGATGGCCGGCGCGTCGACATCCTCGACGACGAGCTGGTCCTCGGGACCGAATTCCTTGCAGACAAGTGCTTTCATGGCCTTGGCCTCTCCTGTTTTGGGGTCAGCCCAGCTTGACGCCGGCACTCGCCGCCGCCTTGGTGAGAAACTTGATGGTCTGCTCGCCGCCAGCGCCCAGCTCTTTTTGGCCGGCCTCGTCGCAAATGTCGGCGAAGCGCGCGGCGACGTTCTCCGGTGTCTGCTGCTCGGGCGGCAGGAAGATGCCGTCGGTCTCATGGACCTTGGTGACGGCATAGCCACCGGCACCGGCACACAGGATGGTGCGGCTGGGGCATTCATCGCTGACCAGGAAGACCAGACCGGTCGACACCGATTCCGGCGTCATCAACTCCAGCGCGGCCGGCGGCAGGAGGTTTTCGGTCATCCGCGTCGCCGCCGTCGGCGACAGCGCATTGACGCGGATATTGTACTTCGCGCCTTCCAGATGGAGCGTATTCATCAGGCCGACGAGGCCGAACTTGGCGGCGCCGTAATTGGACTGACCGAAATTGCCATACATGCCCGACGAGGAGGTGGTCATGGCGATACGGCCATATTCCTGCTCGCGCATGATGTCCCAGACGGCTTTGGTGCAGACAGCCGAACCATTGAGATGGACGTCGACCACGGCCCGGAAATCATCCAGCTCCATCTTGGCAAAGGACTTGTCGCGCAGGATTCCGGCATTGTTGACCAGGATGTCGACCCGGCCCCACTTGTCCATCGCCTGGGCGACCATGTCAGCCACCTCGTCGGCCTTGGTCACATTGGCGCGGTGCGAGATCGCCTCGCCGCCAGCCTCGCGGATTTCTGCAGCGACATCCTCGGCGGCCGACCCGGTGCCCGTCCCGTCCAGCGACCCGCCCAGATCATTGATGACCAGCTTGGCGCCGCGTGCGGCCAGGGCCAGAGCGTGGGTACGGCCAAGCCCCTGACCGGAACCGGTGACAATGGCCACACGGCCGTCAAAACGAATTTCACTCATCTCGTTGTCATTCCTTGATTGTTTTGTGTACCGCTCAGCCGACGACCTGCAGGGTCAGCCATTGCGCCATCAGCGCCGGCTTGTCCTCGCCCTCGATCTCCACGATCACATCATATTTGAGCATCCACTGGCCCGGATTGCGTTCTACCGCTTCGGACAGGGTGAACCGCCCCCGGATTTTGCGGCCGGCGCGGACCGGGGTCAGAAAGCGGACTTTCTCGAAGCCGTAATTGATCCCCATCACGATCCCGTCGAGGACCAGGGCCGTACCGCCAGCCAGCGAGGACAGCATCGACAGGGTCAAAAACCCGTGCGCGATGGTGCCGCCGAAAGGCGTCTTGGCGGCCTTTTCAGGGTCGATATGGATGAACTGGTGATCATCGGTGACATCGGCGAATGTATTGATCTGGTCTTGGGTGATCTCGGTCCAGTCGGACACGCCGATCTCGGTGCCGACCAAGGCGGCCAGGTCACCGGGTTTGGTCGCAGTCATCAGCCTGCCTCCCCTTCAGTCAAAAGCATTTTGCGCAAGCCTGGCTTGTCGATCTTACTAGTCCCGCCGCGCGGCAGGGGGGCATCCATCAGCCAGATCCGATCGGGAATCTTGAACGGCGCGAGGTGGGGTTTGAGGAAGGCCTTGATATCCTCGTCCGACAGGCTCACGCCCTCGCGCGCCAGAATTGCCGCTCCGACCCGTTCGCCCAGACGCTCATCCGGGATGCCGATGACGGCGGCTTCCAGGATGTCCGGATGGTGAGCCAAGGCCCCCTCGACTTCGAGGCAGCTGACATTCTCGCCGCCACGCAGGACCATGTCCTTGATGCGGTCAACGATGAACAGGAATCCGTCCTCGTCGATGATCCCGACATCGCCGGTCTTGAACCAGCGGTCCTTGGTCAGCACATCCGACGTGGCCTCGGGTTGGTTGAGATAACCGCGGAACACCGCCGGAGACTGGATCCAGACCTCGCCCGGCTCACCGGTCGGGGTCTCATTGCCGTTTTCGTCAACCGTCTTGATGAAGGTGACAGCCGGCAGCGGCGCGCCGCACGAGCCCGGCTTGGCCTGGTACTCGCCCAGCCCGTTGAACGTGCCCAGCGCATTGGTTTCGGTCAGGCCGTAACCCGACGACGACCAGGCTTGCGGGAAGACCTCGTTGATCTTCTCGACATGGGCCTCGGGGCGCTTGGCGCCACCCGTGCCCATCGACTGAAGCGTCTCGAGCACCACGCCGCGACGCTCCGCCTCCAGGGTCAGCTCGTGCGACATGGTCGGAACGCCGACCATGTCGGTCAGTTTTTCCGACTGGATCAGGTCGACCGCGTCGCCGGCATCCCATTTGCGCATCAGCGCCATTTTCCGCCCGGAAAACAGCGACAGCATGAAGACCGCATGCGAACCGGTGCAGTGGAAGAGCGGCAGGCAGACCAGAACGCCCGGATCACCGTCGACAAAGTCCTCATCGCCATTGGCCAGCTTCAGGGCGGCTCCGAGCAGCGCGAATGACAGGATAGTGGTGACGGCACCCCGATGGGTCAGGACGGCCCCCTTCGGCGATCCGGTGGAGCCGGATGTGTAGAAGATGGCGAAATCACTATCGGTATCGATCACCAGTTCCGGCGGCGCCTTGCCGGCACCTTCGGCGACCATATGGTCGAAGGAATCCGCCACACCATCAATCTCGCCGCGACCGGCGATCAGCGTCAGACCGAGCCGGCCGGCATGCGGCCGGATTCGCTCGATCTGGCGGGCGCCGGCGATGACGATCTTCGCGCCGCTGTCTTCCAGACCGAAGGCCATCTCTTCGCTGGTCCACCAGCCATTGATCGGCACGATGACACCGCCGGCAGCGATAACACCGAGGAAACAGGCCATCCATTCCGGACAATTGCGCAGGGCCAGGGCCACGCGCGTCCCCGGCTTGACGCCATGCCGGCTGATCAAGGTGTTGGCGACGGCGACCGAGCGGGCAGCCAGGTCGGCGAACGACCAGCGCTGGTCTTCAAAGACCACCGCCGGCGCATCACCATGTTCCATCGCCTTGAGCAGGAGAAAGCGCAGATCAGCCGGTGCGTTGACATAGGCCTGTTGCTTCACGCCGAGCACTTCGGTCTCGGCGATGTTGAGCACCGGTTCGGCGGCGGCAACCTGGCGGGCGATTTGTTCGAGTACGGCCCGCGGTGGGGCGGGTTTACGCTGCGCCATGATCAGACCTCATTGGCGTAGGGCTTGAGTTCCTTGCGACCGATGACCATGCGGTGCACGGCATCGGGCCCATCGGCGAAGCGCAGTGTGCGAAGCCCGGTCCACATGGCGGCCAGCGGGGTGTCCTGTGACACGCCGGTACCGCCATGCATCTGCATCGCCTCGTCGACCGTCTCCAGCGCCACACGCGGGGCAACAACCTTGATCTGCGAGATCCACGGCGCGGCGGCGCGCGGGTCACCCTGGTCCATCATCCAGGCGGCCTTGAGGCAGAGCAGGCGCGCCTGTTCGATCGCCATGCGGCGTTCCGCGATGATATCGTAATTGGCGCCCAGCTTGGCCAGCGGTTTGCCGAAAGCGGTCCGCGTCACCGAACGACGGCACATCAGCTCGAGCGCCCGCTCGGCCTGGCCGATGGCACGCATGCAGTGGTGGATACGTCCCGGTCCAAGCCGGCCCTGCGAAATCTCGAAGCCGCGACCGCGGCCCAGGATGAGGCAATCCTTGGGCACGCGCACATCGGTGAAACGGATATGCATGTGGCCGTGCGGGGCATCGTCATGACCGAACACCGTCATCGGGCGCAGGATCTCGATTCCCGGCAGGTCGCTGTCGATCAGGAATTGCGAGTGGCGTCCATGACGCGGGGCGTCATCGCTCTCGGTCTTTGTCATCAGGACATAAACGGCGCAGCGCGGATCTCCGGCGCCAGAGGCCCAGTATTTCTCGCCATTGAGGACCCACTCATCACCATCCTCGACAGCGGAAAAGGCGATATTGGTAGCGTCGGAGGAGGCCACATCCGGCTCGGTCATCAGATAGGCCGACCGCATTTTTCCTTCGAGCAGCGGCTCGAGATACTTCTTCTTCTGGGCAGCGTTGCCGTAGCGCTCGATGACTTCCATGTTGCCGGTATCCGGCGCCGAACAGTTGAACGTCTCCGCTGCCAGCTGTGACCAGCCCATTTCTTCGGCCAGATAGGCGTATTCGACCGTCGAAAGGCCATAGCCGCGATCGGAGCCGGTGAGCCAGAAATTCCACAGGCCGCGCTTGCGGGCCTCGGCCTTGAGGCTTTCCAGGATTTCGGTCTGTCGGTCGGTGAAGGCAAAGCGGTCTCCGGCCTTGCCGATCTCCGCATGGTATTCTTCTTCGACCGGCATGACGACATCACGCACCATGGCGCGAACCTGTTCGATGAGCGGCTTGACGCGCTCCGACATTCCCAGATCCATGTCTCTCCCCTTTATCTTTCTTCCGTAGTGTCTGTTCTGATTATTCTTTTATGCGATCAGCTAGACCGGACGCCCGCGAGCGCCCATCAGCATGCGGCGAAATTTGCGCATCCCGCCGATCCAGCGGTCGCGCTCATTGGCGCGGGCCTTTTCATAGGCGACGACCGAGGCGTGCGGCAAAGCCAGGAAACGCTTCTCGGCGATGGCCGAGAGCGTCTCGGCTGCGACATCCGACGGCTCGACGATTCCGTCGGCGCCAGCAATCCCGCCGTCTTCGCTGTCACCCAGCATCGCGGTACGCACCGCCTGCGGACACACGCACACAACCTGCAGGCCCTCATCACCATGCCCGATCGCCAGGCTCTCGGCAAAGGACACGGCCGCGTGTTTTGACGCGGTGTAGGATGAGG
This sequence comes from Maricaulis sp., assembly GCF_048268525.1. Taxonomy (GTDB): domain Bacteria; phylum Pseudomonadota; class Alphaproteobacteria; order Caulobacterales; family Maricaulaceae; genus Maricaulis. Next base: position 68,775 of record NZ_JBLWVH010000003.1, read on the forward strand.
CCCCGATCTGGGCCAGCAACCCGGCCGCCGAAGCCACCAGGACGAAGATGCCTCCGCCCTGCGCTTTCATGCGCGGCCAGACCTGCCGGGCGCCGCGCACGGCGCCCATCACATTGACCTCGAAACTGTCGTGCCAGGCCTTGTCGTCGGCGCCTGCCGCATCCCAGCTCGGCTCGTCCGAGCGCAGGATACCGGCATTGGAGACATAGACCGTGACCGGACCCAATTCGGCTTCCACCTTGTCGAGGAAGGCGCCGATCTCGGCCTCCTTGGTCACATCGACTTTCATGCCGATGCCATCAAAAGCCTTGGCCGCCTCCTCGGCGCCATCAAGATCCGCCAGCGCGATCCTGGCGCCCGTGGCGTGAAAGGCCTGTGCCATGGCCAGGCCGATACCACGTGCGCCACCGGTGATCGCGACCACCTTGCCCTGATAATCCATGAAATCTCCTCCCGCGACCGTATCGCGGCTCAGTACTGACGCATCCGGGCGAATTTTTCGGCATGGTAATTGGCATCACCATAGAGCGCTTCGGTGACCCGGATCCGCTTCATGAAGAAGCCGATGTCGAACTCATCCGTCATGCCCATCCCGCCATGCATCTGCACGCCTTCCTGGGCGGCCAGCTGGGCGACCTGACCCAGCTTGGCCTTGGCGGCAGAGACCATCATCGCAGCGTGCTCCGGTGCCGCGTCGAGGGTCTGCAGCGCCTTGAGGACGATCGACTTGCCCAGTTCCACTTCCGAGTAGAGGTGTGCGGCCCGGTGCTGGAGGGCCTGGAAAGTGCCGATGATCTGGCCGAACTGCTTGCGTTCCTTGAGATAGGCCACCGTGCTGGCGAGACACTCCTGGGCCGATCCGGACATCTCGGCCGACAGGCCGGCACGACCGGCGTCAAGCACGGCTTCGAGGGCGGCCAGACCGCCATCGACCTCGCCGAGCGCCGCATCCGCCGTGACCTCGACCCCGTCCAGGGTCACGGTCGCGAAATTGCGGCTGTCGACGGTCTTGATGCGTTCGACCGAAACGCCGGCGGCATCGATTGGAACCAGGAAGAGCGAGACGCCCTCGGCCTCGGCCTCGCCACCGGCCGTGCGGGCCGAGACAATCATCATGTCGGCGACATGGCCTTCGGCCACGAAACTCTTGCGACCGCTCAGCTTGAAGCCATTGCCCGAGCGCTCCGCCTTGGTCGCGACCTTTGACGGGTTGTGCTTGCGGCCTTCATCGACGGCAATCGCGGTGATGGCTTCGCCGGCCGCGATACGGGGCAGCCACTCACCCTTCTGGCCGTCCGACCCGAAACGCGACAGGGCCGTCGCCCCCATGATCGCGGTCGACAGGAAGGGCGAGGCGGTGAGTGTGCGGCCCATTTCCTCGGCAATCACACCCGCCGCGACATGGCCCATCTCAACACCGCCATGGGCTTCGGGGACCAGCACGCTGGTCCAGCCCATCTCGGCCATCGCGGCCCAGGTCTTGCGGTCGAAACCGTCAGCATTGTCGGTGTCGCGCAGCTTGCGCAATTGCGCGATCGGCGCGCTGTTCGCGAGAAATCCGCGGGCGGCATCCTTGAGCATGCCGGCTTCTTCATTCAGCACCATGGCCATGGTGATTACTCCCTCTGGTACGCCCTAGGACGTCGGCAATTCGAGAATGCGTTTGGAAATGATGTTGAGCTGAACCTCGGACGTGCCGCCCTCGATCGAGTTGCCCTTGGTGCGCAACCAGTGCGCAGCGGCATCATTGTCGGCACCCCATTCCAGCCCGTCCTGACCGACGCTGTCCATCATCAACTCGAGACGGCGCTTGTTCAGCTCGGTACCGAAATATTTCAGGACCGAGGAATTGGCCCCGACGCCCTGCCCCGCCTTGGCCTCGTCGGCCACGCGTTCCATCGTCGCCATGAAAGCCAGGCCATCAATCTCGAGCCGCGTGATGTCGGTCCGCAACATCGGATCGGCCAGGCGCCCATGCTCATCCTTGCCGATCATCTGCACAGCCACATCGCCAGCCGGACGCATGGCGCCGGAACCCATACCGCCGATCATCTCGCGCTCATGGGTCAGGAGGTATTTGGCGACCGTCCAGCCCTTGTTGAGATCGCCGACGACATTGTGCTTTTCCGCCCTGGCGTCATCGAAGAAGGTCTCGCAGAAGGGCGACTTGCCCGAAATCAGCTTGATCGGTTTGGTGGTAACACCCGGCTGACCCATGTCGACCAGGATGAATGAAATACCTTCATGCTTCTTGGCCGCAAAGTCGGTGCGGACGAGCGCAAAAATCCAGTCGGCCTGATCGGCGTAGGAGGTCCAGATCTTCTGGCCGTTGATCAGATAATGATCGCCCTTGTCCTCGCACTTGGTCATCACGGCCGCGAGGTCGGATCCGGCATTGGGCTCGGAATACCCCTGGGCCCAGCGGATTTCACCGCGCGTGATCGGTGGCAAATGTTCCAGTTTCTGCTCGTGCGTGCCGTATTTCAGAAGCGCCGGCCCCAGCATCCAGATACCGAAGGACTGCAACGGTGGGCGCGCCTTGATGCGCTTCATTTCCTCGCGCAGCACCTTGGCATGAGCCTTGTCCAGACCGCCACCTCCGTACTCGACAGGCCATTCCGGAACCGTCCAGCCCTTGGCCGCCATCCGGTCGAGCCACAGTTTTTGCGGTTCGCTCAGCTGGCAGTTGCGGCCACCCCAGACAATATCCTGCTCGCCGCCCATGGGCTGGCGCATTTCTTCGGGACAATTGGCCTCAAGCCAGACGCGGGTCTCTTCCCGGAAGCTTTCCAGATCGGACATGATCTCCCCTTTATCGACATTATCGAGCATTCGGTATGATGCACTTGCGAGGACGCTAACGCCGAACGCATGTCAGGTCGAGGGGAAGTAGCGGCGATTTCAGTGAAAGTTCCGCATGCGCAAACGCATGAAAAAGCCCCGGCCTTGGGACCGGGGCTTTCTGTCAGGCTGCAGTCGCGGTGCTACCGGTCGGATCACGCAAATTGCGGCGCGATCTCGAGGTTCTTGGCGAGACCCAGGCGGCGCATCACCAGAAGCGCAGTGCCGTTGTAATCCACGACCCGGTTCCAGAAGCCCTTCTTGGGCAGATGGAGGGCCGAGCGCGGGAAATCATGGTGATGGTCGTGCAGGGCTTCACCACCGGTCAGAAGGGCCAGGAGATAGTCGAACCATTTCGGCGTTTTCATGTGACCGAAGACGTTCACACCCAGCGTGGTGGCGTGGAATTGCAGGCCGCGACCGATGATCACACTGGCGTGGATCAGGGCGGTCAGGATCAGCGAACCACCGCTCAGCGCCACGATCAGATAGATCACGGCCGGAATGGCAAAATGCATGACCAGCGACAGCGTGATGTGGAAGCGGTCAGCGAAATGGACCACCGGGTTTTCCTTCAGCCACATCGGCATCGGGCGGGCGAGGTCTTTCTCGTCGCGCCACAGGATCCAGCCGACCCAGGCCCAGACTTTCGATTCGAACGGATTGTGCGGATCACCGGGCTTGTCGGCAAAGCGGTGATGCTGGGAGTGGTAGTTCACCCAATCTTTCAGCGTGCCCTGCATGGCGAGGATGCAATTGATCATGATGATGACCTGGCCGGGCCATTTGATCTCGCCGGCGCGGTGCTGCCAGATCCGGTGCAGCGGGCCGATCCCCATATTGCACAGGAAAATCGTCAGCGCGGTGACGCCGAAACACAGCGGCGCATACCACCAGCGCAGGGTCAGGCCGCCAAGGGCAAGGCCGAGGATGATCATGGTCGTCAGCAAGGCCACACCCAGGGCCGGGTAGATGATTGCCGAAAACGCACTCGCCCAGTTGAGCGTGCGCCAGGATCTCAGGATCGCTTCGGAGCGCGCCAGAATGCGGGATTCAAGGGTCATGAAGGGTACTCTCTGCAAGAAACAAAAGAACCGGTACGGAGCTGATCGGGAGTTTCAGCTGTCGCGCACCCTGCGTCAAACTCTCAATGTATGGGCTGTGTCGCCTCGGCCATGCCAGTCATAAGCGAATAACGGTCTATGGGCGCTTTCGGTAATGTCACGGTAAAGCTTGCCCCTTTGCCAGGCCGGCCCTCGGCCCGAATCATACCGCCATGGCGCTCGACAATGCGCTGGCACAAGGCGAGCCCCACCCCTGTGCCGGGATAGGAATCGCGGGCGTGCAAACGGCGGAAGACCTCGAAAATCCGTTCGGCATGATCGGCGTCGAAACCGATGCCATTATCGGTCACCGTGATCTGGCAGGTTTCCTCATCGTCCTGAACCGTCACCCCGATCCGCGGCGGGCGCTCCGGGTCACGGTATTTCACGGCATTGCCGATCAGGTTCTGGAACAATTGCCTCAACAGAACAGGATCACCGGCCAACGCCAGTCCACGCGGATAGTCGACCTTGGCATCGCAATCACGAATCGACATGTCGAGGTCAGACATGACACCGTCCATCAGATCGTCCAGTGACACCGGCTGAACGTCCAGCGCCACGTGTGAGGATCGTGAGTATTGCAGCAGGTCACGGATCAGCTGGCGCATCCGGTGCGCCGCACCAGCCATCGTCTCGAGCATCCTGACGCCCCGGTCATCGAGCTTGTCGCCATAGTCGCGGACCATCAGGTCGCCAAATGTGGTGACCTTGCGCAGCGGTTCCTGCAGATCGTGCGATGCGACGGTCGCGAAACGCTCCAGCTCGACATTTGTGCGGCGCAGTTCCTGCGTCTGCTGGCGCAGCCTCTGCTCATCGGCTCTCTGGTCGGTCACATCCTGGATCACCGAAAAAATCCGCGGCGCCGGGCGCCCGGGCCCGTCGAGCGCCTGGATCCAGACGTGAACAAAGCGCTCCAACCCGTCATGTCCGCGCCGGAAACGGATTGTCTCTGCACCCAATTCCCCGCTTTCCAGCGAGGCTTCCACGAATTCGCGCGCCAGCCGGGTATCGTCCGGGTGGGTCAGGGCAAGCAGATGGTCGAGGGACAGGTCGAACGTATTCCGCTCCAGCCCGAGTATCTCGTAGACCTCGTCGCTGGCCATCCCGGTCCCGGATGACAGATCAATCTCGACATAGCCGATCGAGGCCGCTTGCCCCGCCAGCTCCAGCATCCGCAAACGGTCCTGGGCGCGGTTCTCGGCGGTCTTCCGCGCGGTGATGTCATCGATCGACCCCGCCATCCTCATGGCCTGGCCACCGGCATCCCATTGCGCCTGCCCGCGCGCGCGCACCCACAGATACCACCCCGCCTCATGGCATATCTGGAACTCGATATCGAAAGGTTTGCGAAGCGCCAGGTGATCATTGATGGACAGCATGACCCGCTCGAGGTCGTCGGGATGGACCCGGCTCGAAAAATCGTCAAAAACAGGCTCGAAATCCGGGTCGGTGAAGCCCAGCACTTCCCGATATTGCGGGGACCAGAAAACACTGTCCGTACGGACATCCCATTCCCAAAATCCAACCGCCGCCCCTTTCAGGGCCAGCGAGAAACGGCGCTCTGCCTGTCGCAGCGCCAGATGATGACTGACCAGCGCCCCGGCCGTCTCCAGTACGCTGATATCGGCGGGGGTGAACGGATGCTCGCGCGGCTCCGGCGCCGTCAGGCTCAACGTCCCGTAAACCTCCCCGTTCCTGAACAGCCTGATCCCGAGATAGGTCTCCAGCGCCATCTCGCGATAACAGGGGTGATCAACGAGTTGGCTGTCAGCGGCGTGATGGACATAGAGCGGTTTTTCCAGCGTCAGGACACGTTCACAATAGGTCGCCGCCAAGTCAAAACCCTGCCCGACCTCGATCTGTCGGTTTGCGTCGAGAACGAATTCGACCTCGTAGCGCGGACCATCAATGCGTGAAATGATGGACAGGGGCAGCTTGAAATATCCCGTGACCTCACGCAGCAGGGCCCGGATACAAGCATCATGTCCGCCGACACCCTCCGTACTGATTTTCACCAGTTCAAGCAGGGTTTCCTGCGCCCGGGCGTCCGGCCCAACACATCCGTCCTCGGTTGTTGTTTTCATCAAAAACCACGCCAACCGACGCCCCAAACAGGTCGATTGGCTTACCTCGCCAGTCTTTCCAGATTAGCCCCGACACTCGAAAGCGACAAGCAACCCGACCGGGTACCCCTCGGCTATATACCCCAAAATATATTGATTCTTATCGTTTCTCGGGATGGACCCGCGATCATTCTTACGGTTTGGTAAGGATACTGGCTATTCGATTCACCGCTGGGGAGCTGTTGATGAGAGCGATTGCGATTTTCCTGGGAAGTGCCATTGGCGTGGCTGCACTGGCCGTTGGCTGCCCACCCTCCGTCCGGACCGCTGTCGTCGAGCGGACCAGCATCCCGGAACATGTCTATGTCGAAGCCGAACGCCAGCTCGACGTCTTTGTCGCCTGGGCGCGCAATGACGCGTCTGTGCCGCAGATCGAAGCTGAAACGACCGACGCGATCTCCTGATCAACCCGTCGTCCCGACACATCTGTCGCACTGACCACCGGGCCTTACTGCTCCGGCGTGTCTGACTCACCGGTCTCGGCTTCAGCTGCCGCGAGCCGGTCCTCCACCATGCCGCGATAGGCCGCATCCGCGTCGGCACCAGCCAGGATCGAGCGCCAGGCGTCGATGGCCTGCGCCCGTTCACCGCCCTGAAACTGCGCCTCCGCCATGAAGAAGCGCGCCCGCACATCTCCGGGATCGATGTCGAGGGCCCTGGCGAAGGCCTCCCTTGCGGCAGGCGTCACGATGCCGCCCGCCTCGAACAAACGAGCCTGTCCCAGCGATGCAAAGAGAAACGCCGATTCCGGCTCCCAGTTGATCGCGTTTTCAAACGCGACCGCAGCCTCGCCATAACGCCCGAGCCGGACATTGGCCTGCCCCAACACGGCCCAACCCTGCGGATTGTCCGGCCGAACCGCCAGATCAGCCCGAAGATTGTCCAGCTCGGCGAGAATTTCGCGCAACTCTTCAGGGACTTCCGGCATGCGCGCCGGCGTCATTCCGACCAGATGGGGGCTGCCCAACGTCATGTAGAGAGCCACCGCCAAAACCGCACAGGCCCCGGCCCCGGCGACCAGGCCATGCCGGAGCGGCCTCGACGCAGCACTCGACCCACCAATCATGGCCGGGTCGTCATTACCTGTTCCTGCCTGGTTGATCCGGCGACGGATATCGAGCTCGGCCTGCCGGGCCGCGTCCTCATCAATGAAGCCCAGCTCACGGTCGCGCTTCAGCTCGGCCAGCTGGCCGGCGAACGCGCCGCGACCGTCCGAGACCGGTCCCGTGACACCCCGCACGACCGGCAGGATCAGGGCCAGCGCCACGACACATGCCATCAGGGCGATCAGGATCCAGATCATGCCTGCCCCTCCTCATCGCGCAGCCGGGCCAGCTCCGCCGCCTCATCGGCATCGAGCGGCGCGTCGGCCCGGGCCGATTGGCCACGAAAGAAAATGACGATCGCCACACCGCCACCGCCGAGGGCCAGCAGCGGGAACAGCCAGAGCAGGATCGTATTGCCCTGAACCGGCGGCGACATCAGGACATAATCCCCATAGCGGGCCTGCAACCAGCCCCGGACCTCGGAGTCACTGTCGCCGGCCAGCAAGCGCTCGCGGACTATGGCCCGCATGTCGGCCGCGAGCGGTGCATTGCTTTCGTCGATGCTCTGACTCTGACAGACCACGCAGCGCAGGTCACGATAAAGACCGCGGGCGCGCTCTTCCAGGGCGGCATCCTCCATCTGCTCGTCCGGTTGGGGCGCCGCGACAGCGTGTCCGGGAGCGACCACAAGGAGGGAAAGGGCGAAAACAATGAAAGGGGCTAGGCGCATCATGACCGCTCCAGCTCCTCGATCATCGGCAGAAGGGTATTGCGCCAGACATCTTCGGTGATGATCCCGACATGGTGATGGCGGACGCGGCCCTCGGCATCGACGAGGAAGGTTTCCGGCGCGCCGGTGATGCCCAGATCGATCGCAAGGCGTCCCTGCGCATCATCACCGACACGGCTGTAGGGATTACCATGACGGGCCAGCCAGGCCGCTCCGGCGCCCGGCTCGTCGCGCCAGTCCACGCCATAGATCGGTACCCGTCCCGAGCGGCTGATCTGCATCAGCATCGGATGCTCGATCGCGCAGGGCGGGCACCAGGAGCCAAATACATTGAGCAGGGACACCTGGCCGAGAAGGTCGGTGTTGGACAGACCCGGATCGCCCGCCTCAAGTCCGGCAAGATCAAATGCCGGCAGTGGCCGGTCGATCATCTGACTGGGTATGGCGGACGGGTCCTGCCGCAGTCCCAACCCGAAATAGACAAGCGTGACGGCAAAGATCGCCAGTGGCACGAACAGCAGGATCCGGTTCATCGGCCAGGCTCCTTCGCTTGAAAGGGCGCAGCCTTGGCAACCAGCGACCGACGCCCCCGGTCAGCGATCGACAGGATACCGCCCAGCCCCAGGATCGCCGAACCGATCCACAGCCACATGGCAAAGGGATAGAGGTAGACATGCACCGGCCAGCCCCGTTCCGGACTTGGCTGACCAATCGTCACATAGAGGTCGCCGGTCACTCGGGCATGAATGGCGGACTCGGTCGTCGACATGCCACGCACCGGATAGAGGCGACGTTCAGCCGTCAGATTGCTGACCACCTGTTGATCGCGGCGCGCGGTCAGATGGCCCCGTTCGGCAACATAATTGCGCCCCTCGACCTGCTCGACACTGTCCAGCGTGATCGTGAGCTGGCGGATATCGAGATGCTGGCCCGGCATCAGGAAAGCGCTGGTCTCCTGCTTCCACGCACTCACACCGGTAATGGCAAAGACCACAACGGCCAGGCCGAAATGGGCCACAGCCATGCCCCATATGCCCAGGGGCAGGCGCGCCATGCGCGCCAACGAGGCCTGCAATGCGATCTCGCCCAGCTTGAAACGCTTGGCGAGGTCAATCATCACGCCGACCGCGATCCAGACAGCCAGAGCGGTACCCAGCGCGCCGGCGATCAGGCCGCGATCCGCAATCCACAGCGCGACCACGCCGCCGGCAATGGCGGCGATGGCGGCGGGTGCAAGATCGCGCAGGACCGGCATCAGCTTGCCGCGCTTCCAGGCCAGCAGGCCGGAGATCGGTACCAGCACCAGAAGCGCGCCCAGCATCGGATTGAAGGTATTGTTGTAGAAGGGTGCCCCGACCGTCACCGTCTCATTGCTGACCGTGCTGATGAAGAGCGGATAGAATGTGCCGAAAAACACCAGGGCACAGGCCGCTGCCAGGACCAGGTTGTTGATCAGCAAAAGGCTCTCCCGGCTGATCGCCGAGAATACGCCGGTCGGTTTGAGAAGCCCCGCTCGCAGACCGTAGATCAGCAAGGAGCCGCCGATCAGCGCGACCAGAATGGCGAGGATGAAAACACCGCGTTCAGGATCGACGGCAAAGGCATGCACCGAGGTGATGATACCGGAGCGCACCAGGAAGGTCCCGGCCATCGACAGGGCGAAGGTCATCAGGGCCAACAGGATGGTCCAAGCCTTCAGCGTGTCGCGCTTTTCCATCACCCGCAGTGAGTGGATGAAAGCGGTCCCCGCCAGCCACGGCATCAGGGAGGCGTTCTCGACCGGGTCCCAGGCCCACCAGCCACCCCAGCCCAGCTCGTAATAGGCCCAGCTGGCGCCCAGCGCGATACCGATGGTGAGGAAGGTCCACGCGGTCAGCGCCCAGGGCCGCACGATCCGCGCCCAGCGGGCATCGACCCGGCCATCAATCAGCGCCGCAACGGCAAAGGAGAAGGTGATCGAGAAGCCGACATAGCCGGCATAGAGCATGGGCGGGTGCGAGGCGAGACCGGGGTCCTGCAACAGCGGATTGAGATCCTGGCCGTTCTCCGGCCCCGGCCACAGGCGGGCAAACGGGTTGGAGGTGAACAAGAGGAAGGCCGTAAAGGCCGCCGTGATCAGTGATTGCACGGCAAAGGTCAGCGAGATCAGCCGCGCCTCGACCGGCTTGGCCGACCAGGCCAGCGCTGCCGTATAGCCCGTAAGGATCAGCCCCCACAGAAGCATCGAGCCTTCATGATTGCCCCACACGCCGGTGATTTTGTACAGCATCGGCTTGTCGGTATGCGAGTTCTCGGCGACGACCAGCGCGGTGAAGTCTGACGTCGCGAACAGCACCGTCAGACAGGCAAAGGCAGCCAGAACCAGCACGAATTGGGCGATCGCCCCGGCACGCGCAAACCCGTGCACCACCGCGTCCCGTGTGCGCAGTCCCGCAAACAGGGCCAGCGACTGGAACAGCGCCACCACAAAGGCAAGGATGAGGGCAAACTGCCCGAGTTCAGCAATCATGCCGCCGACTTGTTACGGGATGCGCCGAAGGTCAAGGCGCGAGGTGTCGCAGGGAGGGGGTCACGCAGCCGCCCTCACCCGCCCGAACCACAGGATCAACAGCGCCGGAACCCACGGAAACACCCGCTCGAACGGATCGCCAGGCAATTGCGCCCACTGGGCCGCGACAGCGCCGGGGCCGCTCAGCGTTGAGGCGTCCAGGGCACCCATGGCGTTGAAGAATACCGTCAGCCCGAAACCGATGATCATCGCGGCGAGCACGGCCAAGTGTCCGGACTGGACGCCCACCACCCGCATCACGATGACCGGGCCGAATGCGGCGCCCAGCGCGGCCCAGGCGAACAGGACGCGGGCGAAAATGGTTGATGGCAGGGCCAGCGTCATCCACACGGCGATCAGGGCGATGGCGACCATGACGATCCGCGAGACGGTAACTTCCTGCCCCCTGAAGCGGCGCGCCACGCCCAGATCCCGGCTGACCGCCGAGGCCGCGACCAGCAGGATCGAGTCGACGGTCGACATCACGGCGGAGAGGACGGCGGCAATCACCAGACCGCCGACGATCGGTGGCAGATAGTCCCGGGCGACCTGATAGAAGACGGCCTCACCGTTCGAGCCGGCTCCGACCAGCGCCCGGCCCGACAGGCCCAACACCGTCATCCCGGCAAAGACGGCGATGGCCCAGATGATGGCGATCTGGAAGCCGCGCTTGCGGGCAGCCTCGTCCTTGACGGCCATCAGGCGGGTGATGAGTTGCGGCTGTCCCAGCGCGCCCAGTCCGACACCCCAGACCCCCACGATGAAACCGATCAACACCATTGCCGGCATGTCACCGGTCAGGCTCAGCCAGGCGGCGCTTTCATTGGCTTGCAGGGTCGCCATAACGCCGGACGGTCCGCCGGCGGCGATCAGGGCGGCGATCGGCAACAGACAGGCGACCAGCAGCATCAGCGCGCCCTGCAGCATATCGGTGACGCTGACCGCCCAGAAGCCGCCGAGCAGGGAATAGACCAGGACCACGCCAGCGCCCACCAGCACCGATTCGACCCGTGGCAGCGCGAACTGGGTCTCGAAAGCCTGGGCCGCGGCGCCAAACTGGGCGGCGATATAGAAGATGAAGCAGAACAGGATCATCGCCGCGGCGACCGCGCCGATCAGTCTCTTGCCGCCCGCCGACTGTCCTCCGGCGAGAAAGTCGCCCGTCGTGACATGCCCCTGTTCGGCAGTCTCGCTGCGCAGGCGCCGCCCGAACCACAGCCAGATTGCCACATAGCCGGCCCAGATCCCCGGCACCATCCACAGCGCCGAAAACCCGTTGAGATAGACAAATCCCGAAAAGCCCAGCAGCACCCAGGCCGAGGAGGTCGAGGCGGCGTAGGACAGCCCCGCCACCCAGGGCCCCAGCCCCTGCCCGGCAATGAAGAAATCGCTCTCGGTCTGATTGCGTTTCGAGGCCCACACGCCCACGCCGACAAGCAGAAGCTTGTAGGCAATCAGTGTTGCCAGCACGATCAGGCTTTCCTGCGACATCCATCCCTCCCCGAATGACGTCCCCGCGACCTTGCGGCCACGCTCAGCCCCACCTCTACGCGTGTTTTCGATATCACGCCAAGCCGAACCGCTCCGGCAGCTTGCCCCCGATGCCAGCCCCGGCTAATCCGGCATCAAAGCCAAACTCGAAACCGCCCCGGGGAGCCAAATCATCATGACCGACAAGCCGACGCTGAAAGCCAAGGATGCCCCGGATCTGGGCCGTTTTGACTGGCAGGACCCGTTCCGCCTCGACGACCAGCTGACCGAAGAAGAACGCATGGTGCGCGACACCGCGCGCAGCTATGCGCAGGACAAGCTGCAGCCGCGCGTGATCGATGCCTATCGTGACGAGCACACCGATCCGGCCATTTTCCGCGAAATGGGTGATCAGGGCCTGCTGGGCTGCACCCTGCCGGAAGAATATGGCGGCGCCGGTCTGGGCTATGTCGCCTACGGGCTGGTAGCCCGCGAGGTCGAGCGCGTCGATAGCGGCTATCGCTCGATGATGTCGGTCCAGTCCTCGCTGGTGATGTACCCGATCTACGCATACGGCTCGGAAGAACAGCGGCAAAAATATCTGCCCAAGCTGGCATCCGGCGAATGGATCGGCTGTTTCGGCCTGACCGAACCGGATGCCGGCTCCGACCCGGCCGGCATGAAGACCCGCGCCACCAAGACCGCGACCGGCTACACGCTCAACGGCGCGAAAATGTGGATCTCCAACTCGCCGATCGCCGACGTTTTCGTGGTCTGGGCCAAGTCCGAAGCGCATGACGGCAAGATTCGCGGCTTCGTGCTCGACAAGGGCATGAAGGGCCTGTCGGCCCCCAAGATCGGCGGCAAGCTGTCTCTGCGCGCCTCGATCACCGGCGAAATCGTGATGGACAATGTGGAAGTCGGCGAAGACGCCCTGCTGCCGCATGTGTCCGGCCTGAAAGGCCCGTTCGGTTGTCTCAACCGGGCCCGTTACGGCATTTCCTGGGGCGCGATGGGCGCCGCCGAGTTCTGCTGGCATGCGGCGCGCCAATATGGCCTCGACCGGATCCAGTTCGACAAGCCGCTGGCCCAGACACAGCTGTTCCAGAAAAAGCTCGCCGACATGCAGACCGAAATCACGCTGGGCCTGCAAGGCTCCCTGCGCATCGGTCGCCTGATGGACGAGGCGCAAGCAGCGCCGGAAATGATCTCGATCATGAAGCGCAATAATTGCGGCAAGGCGCTGGATATCGCCCGCATGGCGCGTGACATGCACGGCGGCAATGGCATCTCCGAGGAGTTCCAGGTCATGCGCCACATGGTCAATCTGGAGACCGTCAACACCTATGAAGGCGCCCATGACGTGCACGCCCTGATCCTGGGCCGGGCCCAGACCGGCCTGCAGGCGTTTTTCTAGGCGCACCACAAACGGGTTTCCACGGCACGTCCCGCGCGACATCTTGCCCGCCACAACCGGCTCGCCTAAGACAGACCGGCTTGGACGGGGGAGCACCATGCCGATTCTGATGGGGTTGCACATTCTGGTGTCGCTGGGATGTGCGGTGCACGTGATCCGCACCCAGCGCCAGATGTACTGGATTTTCATCCTGTTCGCCTTTCCGGCGCTGGGCTCGATCGTCTACCTTCTGGCCGAGGTCCTGCCCTCGGCGGCCGGCGGGCCGACCGGTCGCAAGGCCCAAGCCGCAGCCCGCAAGGCGCTCGACCCGGGCAAGGAAGCGCGCGAAGCCCTCGTCCAGGTCGAGATCAGCCGCACGCCGGGCAATCTGCGCCGCGCCGCCATGGCCCTTCTGGCCACCAACCGGGCCGATGACGCGGTCATCATGGCGCGTGAGGCGGCCACCGGGGCTTTCGCTGAAGACGCCGCGATGATGCATACGCTCGCCCTGGCCCTGTTCGAGACCGGGCGTTACGAGGACGCCGCCGACCAGCTCGCCGCCATGCAGGCCGCCCACCCCACGCTGCGCCATCCCGAAGCCCATCTGCTCCACGCCCGGACACTGGAAGCGCTGGGACGCTTCGACGAGGCCCGCGCCAGCTATGACAGCGTGTCCGGCTATTTTCCGGGTCCCGAAGCCAAGGCGCGCTGGGCCATGATGCTGGAGGGGATGGGCGAACACGACGCGGCGACCGCACGTTGGCGCGAAATCATCACCGCCGCCAAGCACGCTCCGAAACATGTCCGACGCACCCATCGCCGCTGGCTCGACATGGCCCGCGCCAAGGCCTGAGCGGCAACCGCCTGCAATCCGTCCCGCAATCGCGGCAACTGCCACTTGAAGCCCTGCTGGTGTGCCATTAAACCGGTCGGTGGAGAGGTGGCCGAGTGGTCGAAGGCGCTCCCCTGCTAAGGGAGTGTGCGCCAAAAGCGTACCGTGGGTTCGAATCCCATCCTCTCCGCCACACCCCATCCTATTGAAATGCGAGCTCTTTTCGCGACGCCGAGCGTGTCGGGCGGTCACATCCCTGTTTCGAGGAAACCTGGACATGGCCGTAATCGCGGCTGGTCACGCTCCGGGTCTATAGACGGGGTCTGCGTAGAGCAGCCCCAATGGACCTGACAAGGAGCGTGACCATGAGTGATTATATCGGATTGGATGTGTCTCTTGAAGACACGCATTTGTGTGTGGTGGATGGCCTGGGCGCGGTGACCGCGCGGGCTGTGGCCCGGACGGATCCGGACGATCTGGCGAAGGTGATCCGGGATCTGGCGCCCAAGGTTAAGACCGTCGTGCTGGAGACCGGCGGCCAGAGCGCCTGGCTGCAGCAAGGGCTTGAAGCGCGCGGCATCCCGGCGGTGATCCTCGATGCGCGCCAGGCCAAGAAGGCGCTGTCGGGCCGGCTCAACAAGACCGATAGCAATGATGCCGAAGGTCTGGCCCAGCTGGCGCGCACCGGCTGGTATCGCGAGGTGCTGGCCAAGCGCCCGGAGACGCGGCGCATCCGTGCCGTGCTGATGGCGCGCGAGCTTCTGGTGCGTCAGCGCCGCGACCTGTCCAGCCAGGTGCGCGGCCTGCTGCGCGGCTTCGGCCTGGCGGTCGGGCGTATCGGACATGCCGGTTTCGAGGCGCGGGTGCGCGAGCTGGCACAGGCCGAGCCGGCCCTGCTGGCCGCGCTGGAGCCCTTGCTGGCCGTGCGCCGGGTGCTCGACCGCCAGCTCGACGCTCTGACCCGCCAGCTCGGCGCCATCGCCCGGGCCAGCGATGAGGCCCGCCGCCTGATGACCGTACCCAGCGTCGGCGTGATGACCGCGCTCGGCTTCATCACCGCCATCGACCAGCCGCACCGCTTCGCCCGATCCGCCGATGTCGGCGCCTATCTCGGGCTGACCTCGAGACGCTATCAGTCCGGCCAGGTCGACTGGTCCGGGCGCATCTCCAAACAGGGCGACAGCCTGGCCCGCTCACTCCTGTACGAGGCGGCCAATGTGCTGATGACCCGGGTCAAGCGCTGGACGCGCCAGAAAGCCTGGGCGGTACGCCTGGCCGGCCGGCGCGGCGGCGCCAAGGCGCGCGTCGCCCTGGCGCGCAAGCTCGCCGTCATGCTGCACCGCATCTGGGTCGATGGCACCACCTTCAACTGGGCCAATGAGCCCGCCTGAACCGAGGACAAAGCCATGAAAGCCTGACGAATATCCGAACGCCGAGCTTGTCCCCGCCGGGACGAGCGGCCGGGCCAAACCCGCTGTGTCTGTTGCGCCCTCCAGCAGGGATCAAACGCGTTCTGGGACATTGGGAGGCCCGCCCCGACCAAGCCATGATGCGGCGAGCCCACGCAAACCCGGCTCACCAGACCGCGAAGACAACCCTGATACCGGCGGAGACAGACCAACCGGACCAACTCGGAGCTTGACAGAAAGGGCCGCGATTAGACAACAGACACAATTAATCCCCCTGATTCCTCGCGCCCCGGCGCACATCCCACCATAAACCGCTTGCCCGGACCTCGCCGTATCCGGTTCTTCAGGTCAAGGGCCCGCCGGCGGGCCGCTTCGCGGTTTCACCCTTGAGCTGAAGAACCGGATACGGCCTGCTGGCTGACAAGCGATCTATGGATAGCCGAGCGCGACCGGGGCCGCGCCGGTCTCCGGCTCAATCTGATGCTCCAGGGCTGGATTTCAGATCGACGGCTTATTCATCGACGCACCGCGAAAGCTTGACGCGGCGTGCCATGGGCTTACCTAGGCGCACGTGTTCCAGGAGCGCCCTTGATGTCCGACGACAAACTCATTCCCGCCAGCCCCGATGCCGACGCCTATGCCAAAACGGCTGACGCCAATGCCGCGGAGATTTTTGACCGCGAGGACCCTTTTGCCCTGTTCGCCGACTGGCTGACCGAGGCGAAGAAGAAAGAGCCCAATGATGCCAACGCGATGGCGCTGGCGACGGCGGATGCGTCCGGCCTGCCGGATGTGCGCATGGTGCTCTTGAAGGATGTCGATGCCGACGGCTTCGTCTTCTACACCAATCTGGAAAGCGGCAAGGGCGGGCAGTTGGTGGACAATCCGCAGGCAGCGCTTTGTTTTCACTGGAAGTCCCTGCGTCGTCAGGTGCGGGTGAGGGGGGCGGTCGAGCCGGTCAGCGACGCCGAGGCCGATGCCTATTTTGCCTCCCGGGCGCGGGACAGCCGGATCGGCGCCTGGGCCTCGAAACAGTCGCGCCCGCTGGAAAGCCGTTTCGCGCTGGAAAAATCGGTCGCCCGAGAGGCGGCGCGCTTCGGTCTGGGCGAGGTGCCAAGGCCGGCGCACTGGTCGGGCTTTCGAATCCGCCCGTTGAGCCTCGAGTTCTGGCGCGACCGCCCCTTCCGCCTCCATGATAGAATGTTTTTTGACAGGCCGGATTTGGGGTCGACTTGGACGGTGACCCGGTTGTATCCCTGAACCGGATGCCTGAGGGGGCCCGAGTTGTGGACACTTTGACGAATATCCTGCGCCTGGTGATCCAGACGCTTGGCTGGATCCTGGCCCTTCTGGTGCTGGCGACGCCGCTCTGGTTCCTGGTCGCCGCGCTTGGCACCAAGCTGGGCTTTTGGGGTTATGAGTTCGGTCTCGACTGGATGACGCTGGAGACCGGGCCGAAACTGGTTCTGGCCTGTGCCGTCGTCGGCGTGTTGATGGGGCTCCTGCTCATTGCCTATCGTTTTTCGGCGCGCCGCTGGTTCGGTGTGGTCAGCCTCCCCATCCTGGCCCTGGTGATCGCGGGTGGCGGCTATGCCGGGCGCTATGTCTATGACGGCCTGACCGCCAGCCGCCCCTATGTGCTGGATGTGACCACCGACGCTGCTGAGCCGCCGCACTTCACCGCCGCCTATGCGTCGCGTCGCGGCAATGCCCAACGCTCGTTGGACTACGACCCGTCCTTCGCCGCCGCACAGGCGGAGCATTATCCGCACCTCACCAGCCTGATCATCGGACAGGATGCAAGCAGCGCCTTTCGCGAGGCCCTGCTCTATGCCCGCGACAATGGCTGGCGCATTGGCACGGCGTCGGATTCAGCCGGCATGTTCGAAGCGGGTGCCGAAGGCCTGATGTACGGCTTCCGCGACGACATCTCGGTGCGCGTCCGCGAACTGGAAGATGGCCGCACCCGGATCGACATCCGCTCCCTGGCCCGCCAGCCCGTCCACGATCTCGGCCGCAATGCGCGTCGGGTCGAGCGCTTTCTGGCGGTGATGGGTGGTGAGGCCGACGCCGGCTAGCTAGCGGACCTCTTTGTCATCCCTGATGAACGCCCGGCGCAGGCCGGGCAAAAGTCAGGGACCTATGTGATTGCGGGCAGTTAGGTCCCCGCCTTGCGTCCGGCCTTCGCCGGACATCCAGCGGGGATGACAAGGGATGCTTCAGGCTCGTTGGCGAGTCGGGCGCGCTGTCCTGCCGGAAGACCAGGCCAGGCTCCACCCGATCAGTCCTGTCAGAAGAAGACTGATCAGGGCGATCATCCAGCCACCACCGGGAATGTGGATGCCCTGCACCAGAAGGCGCTCATGCCGGCGGATGCTCGCCCATTTGTGCAAGGATCCTTCGGCGAAGGCGTCGGTCGCGAACAGGTCGACCAGGGCACGGCGATTGCGGTAGCGAACGATCACCAAGCGGTCCCAGCCATTGCTGGACGGGTCGGCCCACTGGCTGGAGAAGATGGGGTGGGAGCCGCGTTCCAGCATCAGCGGGACCATCACCTGTGCGAAGCGGGCATAGGCGTCTTCCCCGGTGCCGCCAAAGCCCGATGCGGGCGGATAGTCGGCCTGGTCGTGGAATTCGTAGAGGTTCACCGTATAGACCGGGCGACCGTCATCGCTTTCCAGAAAACCGCGCAGGGCTGCCAGCTCGTGGCGGCCGCCGGGCTGTTGGGTCTGGGCCTCGATTTGCTCCATATAGGCGTCGATTTCTGCCGGGCTCAACGGGTTGGCCTGCCACTGATAGCTCCAGAAGGCGGCCAGCGTCAGCACGGCCATCGCGGCCAGCGCGATCATTCGGATAGGGGGTCTGCGCACGTCGATCCTCATTTCACTTGCAAAATGCAAGTTGAATCGGACAAGGCATCATTTGCTTGCAAAAAGCAAGTGAAACGATAGGCAGAGGCATGTCCCGCACGTCAGACGCCTGCCGCTCGCACTGCCCGATCAATTTCGTCCTCGAGACCTTCGGCGACCGATGGACGCTGTTGATCGTGCGCGACCTGATGTTCAAGCAAAAGCAGACCTATGGCGGCTTTCTGGAGTCCGACGAGCGGATATCGACCAATATCCTGGCCGAGCGGCTGAAGCGGCTGGAAGCCCACGGCATCATCGAGCGGCACGGGCCGAAAGGGCAGCGGCAGGTGTATGCGCTGACGTCGAAAGGCCGGGACCTGCTGCCGGTCATGCTCGAAATCACGGCCTGGAGCGCCCGCCACGACGCCGCCACCAATACACCGCCCGAGTTTTTGCAAGCCTATGAGGCGAACCCGGAGGGGGTGAAGGCCGCGGTGCTGGCGCAGCTGGATGGCGCCGGGCCGGATCCGGATTGAGCCGGACCTAAGCCGCTTCGGCCAGTCTGAATGTCGCGGTCAGGTCGATCTGATCGACCGCGTCGCTGGCGACCTTGCCGAGTTCGACCAGGTGGATCACATGCGCCAGCACCGAGTGGGCGGCGGCGGGGTGAAGGCGCTTGTCGATATCGGCATACATCACCTCGACCATCTCGCGGATCGTCGAATGGCCGTCGGCGAGGCAGGCGAGGATCTGGTCCTCGCGGGCGAGGCGGTGATCGATATAGGCCTGGATGAACGAGGTCGGGGCTTCGATGGCCGGGCCGTGGGTCGGCCAGATGCGCGTGAAGTCCCGGTCCCGCATGCGGCCCAGCTGGTAGAGATAATCGCCCATATGCCCGTCCGGCGGGCTGATCACGCTGGTCGACCAGGCCATCACATGGTCGCCGGAAAACAGCGTGTTTTCCTCCAGCAGCGCGTAGCAGACATGGTTGGAGGTGTGTCCCGGCGTGTGCAGGGCCTGCAGCGACCAGCCGTCGCCGTTGAAGGTCTGCCCGTCAACGATCTGGATGTCCGGCTGGAAACCGACATCGTCGCCGGCCTCGAGACGGACCTCGCCGCCGGCCGGCGCCGTCTGTTGGGGTCCGAAGCCATAGACCTTCGCGCCATGGCGCTCGGCCAGCGGATGGGCGAGGGGGGAATGGTCGAGATGATGGTGGGTGACGAAGACATGGCTGACCGCTTCGCCATCCAGTGCCGCGTCGAGCGCCTCGATATGGGCCGGGTCGACCGGGCCCGGGTCGATCACGGCGACCGAGCCATGGCCGATGATGTAGACGCCGGTGCCGGTATAGGTGAAGGGGCCTGGATTGGGCGCCACAACGCGCCGGATCAGCGGGGAGAGCGTGTCACAACGCCCGTATTCGAAGTCGAAATCGCGTACGAATGGAATTGAACTCATGAGACTTGCTTGATCGGTTCCGGTTTGGGATGGCCGAGGAATTCCAGAAATGCCGCGGCCAGCCGTCTGGTGACTTTGATCTTGTCATCCAACTGCATCGCGACCGGCGGACCCATATCAGTTTTGTTCACATCCACGACATAGAGCCGTCCGTCGTCGCGATTGCGAAGCACGTCCAGTCCACCCCAGTCCAGTCCCATGGCGCGGGTGAAGGCGGCCAGCTGTTCGCGCTCGCGGGCGGTGAAGACGTCATTGGTCTCGGCGCATTCGATCTCGTCATTGGAATTGGAAAAGCGGGTCGCGAGCTTGCGGCGCTTGCGGATGACGAGGGGGATGTGACCGTCCATGGTGGCGCAGCGCAGGTCCTCGACCATGCCGCCCGGAACGGTGTTGTCGATCACTCGCTGGTAGACCCGGCCCGGACGGGCGGCCTCGATCGGGCCCTGGATCACGCGTCCGTCATGGGCGCCGTTGAGTTCGGACTTCTCTACCATGGCGCCGGTCCATGTTGTCGGATCGACCGACAGGGAATAGCCGAAGGACTGCTCGAACACCTGCGCCACATGGCTTTTTTCGATGCTCTGGCAGTCGCGATTGATGACCCGCGCGCCCGGCGGAACATGGCAGGGCTGGCAGGTGGTCGAGTCGTCAAACACGAACACCGCATCGGCCTCGCTGGGCTGACGGGCGATGCGCGCGCCGGCGGCGTGCAGCACGGACCAGATCAGATACCAGGGGCGCGGCCGGTCCGGCGCGAACCAGATTTTCGGCCCGTCGGTCCGCAAGGCTGACTTGATGCGCCAGCCCTCGACGATGAAGTAGAACGGAAACCAGGACAGGACCTCGCCGATCAGTCCCAGTTTGAGCGGAAGGCGGGCACCCGTCTTCTTGACGGTGACGACACCGTCCTGGAACTCGAAATCTCGCCACCACAGCGCACTGTGCATGGATAGGCCTTTCTGCTCGAAACCGTGCCGCATCCTAGGCATTCGCCGGACACATGCAATTCACTCGATATCACGGGCGGCGCGGAATTTGCGTAACCGGGGTGTGTCGTCTTGGTCACGGGAGGGGAATGTGAACGCCGGTCGATTTCTAGGCAAGCGCATCTTGCGGCTGGGCTGGCTCATGCTGGCGCTGATCATGACCCAGATTTTTATCAGTGAGGCGACAGTTGAGCCTACACTGTCGCGGACGGCCCCCTTGCCCCCGCTGGCTGCGGATGATGCTGCATTACAGCAACAGACCCTTCATTGACATCACGCGCCTCGCATTGAAACTGCGCGAACCTTGGACTGAGCCGAACAATTTATGCTTGGATTTGTACTCAGACGCTTCAGCGTCGCCATCCCGACGATTCTGGTGATCATCACGGTCGCCTTTTTCATGATGCGTGTCGCTCCGGGCGGACCGTTCGATCTCGAACGTCCGATGCCGGAAGAGACGCGCCAGCTTATCGAGGCCCGTTATGGTCTCGATAAGCCGCTGATTTTTCAGTATTTCGACTATATGGGGAACCTCTTCCAGGGGGATCTCGGACCGTCGTTGAAGCTGCGCGACAAGAATGTCGCCGAGATCATCGCGGAAGGCTTCCCGGTCTCTGCCACAATCGGCCTGTTCTCGATGCTGCTGGCGATCGGACTTGGAACCCTGCTCGGATCGATTGCCGCGCTGAAACAGAATTCCGGCACGGATTTCTCGGTCATGACCTTTGCCATGGTCGGGATATCCATCCCGCCCTTTGTCATGGGTCCCATCCTGGCACTAGTCTTCGGTCTCTATATGGGATGGGTGCCGACCGGCGGCCTCGATCCGCGCTATGGCATGACGCCGGACCGGCTGATCCTGCCGGTGATCACGCTGGCCCTGCCGCAGATCGCCATCATTGCCCGGCTGATGCGCGCCTCGATGATCGAGGTTGTGCGCTCCAACTATATCCGCACCGCCCGGGCCAAGGGCCTGTCGGCGCCGGCGGTGATTGTCCGCCACGCCCTGCGCTCGGCCATCCTGCCGCTGGTCTCCTATCTCGGACCGGCTTCGGCAGCAGTGATTTCCGGCTCGCTGGTGATCGAGCGGGTCTTCCAGCTGCCGGGCATCGGCAAGCATTTCGTCGATGCCGCCCTGCAGCGTGACTATACCGTCGTGATGGGCGTGGTCATCGTCTATGCGACCCTGATCATCGTTTTGAACCTGCTCGCTGACCTTCTGTACGGCGTGCTCAATCCGAAGGTGAAGTACGAGTCATGACCATGCTCACCACTCCCAAGGAAAAGGCCGAGCTGCTCGAGAAAGCCGCCGTCCAGGGCCGTTCGCTGTGGGATGATGCGCGCGCGCGCCTGATGCGCAACCGCGCTGCCGTCGTGTCGATGATTGTTCTGGGTATCCTGGTCTTCCTGGCCACGGTTGGCCAGCTGCTCTGGGTGCATGACTACGACACCATCTACCGTGACCGCGTGTGGATCGGGCCGACCATGGAAAACCTGCACATCCTCGGCACTGACGCCCAGGGCCGCGACATGGTCGCGCGCATCCTGGTCGGGCTGGGCGTGTCGCTGATGGTCGGCATCGTGGCGACCTTTGTGTCGCTGGTGATCGGGGTGACCTGGGGCGCGACAGCGGGCTTCATCGGTGG
This sequence comes from Maricaulis sp., assembly GCF_048268525.1. Taxonomy (GTDB): domain Bacteria; phylum Pseudomonadota; class Alphaproteobacteria; order Caulobacterales; family Maricaulaceae; genus Maricaulis. The sequence continues at coordinate 91,215 of NZ_JBLWVH010000003.1, forward strand.
CCGCGTTGACCAGCTGATGATGCGCTTCGTCGACATCCTCTACTCGCTGCCCTTCATCTTCTTCGTGATCATCCTGATGGTCACCTTCGGGCGCAATATCGTGCTGATCTTCGTCGCCATCGGCGCCGTCGAATGGCTGACCATGGCGCGGATCGTGCGCGGCCAGACCATTGCCCTGAAGGGCATGGAGTTCGTCGAGGCGGCCCATGCGGCCGGTGTCTCGCGTCCCAATATCATCCAGCGCCACATCATCCCCAACGTGCTCGGCCCGGTCGTGGTCTATGTCACGCTGATGATCCCGGTCGTGATCCTGGCCGAAAGCTTCCTCAGCTTCCTCGGACTGGGTGTGCAGGAGCCGCTGACCTCGCTCGGCCGCCTGATCTCGGCCGGCGCGCAGGACATGGAGCCGGCCCCCTGGACGCTGATCGGACCGGCCGTGACCATGATGGTGACCCTGTTCTGCCTCAACTTCATCGGCGACGGCCTGCGCGACGCGATCGATCCGAAGGATCGGTAGGCGCGCCGGACAGCGATATCAAAGGGCCCTTACGCTCTTTTGTCATCCCCGCGGGATGTCCGGCGAAGGCCGGACGCAGGGCGGGGACCCATGTGGTCGCCACCAGCTAGGTCCCTGACTTTCGCCCCGCCTGCGCGGGGCGTCCATCAGGGATGACAATCATTGGGTAGGCACACAAAAAAGAAAGGCCGTCGGAGCGATCCGGCGGCCTTTCAATTTGCCCTGTGTATTCGCCCTAGCGTTCGCGCTCGACGCGGATGGCCCGGCCACGGCCGTTGATGCGCAGCAGGTAGCTGGTCATCGCGCCGCGGCGGATCTCGGCGATCAGGTTGTCGCCACGCGGGACGCGGACCCGGTCAGTGTCGGTCTGACGCCACACCTGGCCGTTGGTCATGTAGAAGACTGTGGTGTTGTAGCCGACGGTGCGGGTGCGTTCGATCTGCATCTCGACCCGGAAGACCTCACCGTCATCGGTGCGCTCGGTAATGGCGACGGAGCTCTCGGTGGCTGCGGCGGCGGCCGGTGCCTGGGCTGTTGCCGTTGCGGCGGGAGCTGGCGTCGGCGTGGCGGTCGGTGCCTGGGCGGTCGCCGGTGGGGTGGCATCGGCGACAGCGGCGGGGGCGCTATCCGTCCGGTCGACCATGTCGGCACCGGCGAGGGCATCGTGCTGGCGGTCGGCCGCCGCCATTGTCAGGCGGGGCAGGCGAAGCCGCGGCAGGGACGGCATGGAAAAGCCGAAACTGTCACCTTCAACAGCGGCGACATCATTGCGTGTCACCGTTATCAGCTCGCCGCTGTCGCGGTCGCCGGCGAGGCGTTCGGCGGCGCTGTCAAAACAGGCCAGCCGGGCGGCGGTCTCGGTGACGCCGCGACAGGCCAGGATGCCGTCCACCGCATCGTCGCCCTGCAGGCCGTAGGCGCTGGCGGGCATGGCGGTGGTGAGTAGAAGCGCGGCGATAACCGCGTGACGTGAGACTGTCATGAGACCCTCGATTGGTTACTCGACACGTTCGGCCCGGAAACGGCGGCCGCCATTGTCCAGGCGCATGAAATGGGAGCCCAGGGCTCCGTTGGAGATGGTGGCGGTGTATTCGGTGACGCCGCGGCGGCGCGACAGCTGGACATGGGTGTTGTCGGTCTGGCGCCAGACCTGGCCATTGGCCAAGCGGACGATCAGGTCGCCGGAACGGTTCTCGGAGATCTCGAGCACCCGCAATCCCTCGATCCGTTCGATCTGGCCGCTGTCATCACGGACAATTGTCCGGTCCGGTGATGCGGATTCGGCTTCCAGGGCCGCCAGCTCGACATCCTCGCCCCCGCCGGGCAGGGACAGGCCCGGCAGGCGGAGTTGCGGGATGCTCAACCCGTAAGTGGCCTCCTCGGCGGCCTCGATCTGCTCTCGGTCCACCGCGACCACATCGCCGCGTTCGGTCTCGCCGCGCAGGGCGTCGACGGCCGCGTCCAGACAGGCCAAGCGGGCGCTGTCATCGACAATGTCGCGGCAGGTGAACAGCGGGTCCAGCGGTGAGCTGTCACCCTGGGCGAACGCCGGAGCTGAGATCAGGGCGGCGGGGAGAAGAATCAGTAATCGCGCGTTCATGGTCACTCGTGTAAATCTGACAACTTGATCGACTATGCGCGACCGGTCGGCCACTGTCGACCGGCCGATGATGTTCAGATAGAACATCGGTCAGTGACTCGTCGTGCTGCTTCGGAGGGGAGACCGAAACCGTGATCCGCACAAAGATTTTCAATACCGTCCTCATGTCTGCCTCGGCGCTGGCCCTGGTCAGTTGTGGCGCCAATGACGCTGCCGATTCCGACCGGACTGTCCTGAACCGGGGCAATAATGCGGAACCGCTCTCGCTGGACCCGCACAAGGCGTCCGGCACCTGGGAAAACAACATTATTGGCGACATGTTCCTGGGCCTCTTCACCGATGATCCGGACGGTGCGCCGGTCCCGGGCATGGCGGAAAGCTGGGAAGTCTCCGAGGATGGCCTGACCTGGACCTTCTCCCTGCGCGAGGCGGTCTGGTCCGATGGCGAGCCGGTCAAGGCGAGTGATTTCGTCTTCGCCTGGCAGCGCATCGCAACCCCGACCACGGGCGCGCAATATGTGTCCTTGCTGTATCCGATTGCCGGTGTCGAGGAAGCCGCCACGGGTGCTGCCGATCCGTCCTCGATCGGTGTTCGCGCCATTGATGACCTGACGCTGGAAGTCCAGCTGGTCAATCCGGCGCCCTATCTGCCGGGTCTGCTGACCCATTACACGACCTTCCCGCTGCCGCAGCATGTGGTCGAGGTCTATGGCGATGAATGGGTGCGCCCGGGCAATATGGTGTCCAACGGTGCCTATACGCTGGAAGACTGGCGGACCAATTTCTACGTCCATCTCGTGCGCAACGAGAGTTTTTACGACAACGAAAATGTCTGTATCGACGATGTCTTCTTCTATCCGACCGTCGACAATTCGGCAGCCGGTCGCCGGGTCCGCAATGGCGAGCTCGACCTGAACATGGAATTTCCCGGCCAGCAGATGGAATTCCTGCGCCGCGAGATTCCCGACTATGTTCGCGTCCATCCTTTCATGGGCACGATCTATTTCTCGGTGAACACGACGCTTGAACAGTTCGATGATCCCAATGTCCGCAACGCGCTGGGCATGGCCATCGACCGCAATTTCATCGCCAACGAGATCCTGCGGGCCGGTCAGGTCCCCGCGTATTCGATGATCCCGCCGGGTGTGGCCAACTATCCGGGCGGCGTCGAGGCCGAGTGGGCCGACATTCCTGTCGAGCAGCGCCGTGAAAATGCACGGGCCTTGCTGGAAGCAGCCGGTTACGGCCCGGACAACCCGTTCGAGTTCGAATACACCTACCGCGCCACGGGCGATAATCCGCGGATTGCCCCGGTGGTCCAGAATGACTGGTCGGCGATTGCCGAATGGGTCCAGCCGGAACTGATCGTCAACGACACCCAGATCCACTACGACAATTTGCGGGCCTCGGATTTCGAGGTCGCCGATGGTGGCTGGATCGCCGATTACAACGATCCCTACAACTTCCTCTTCCTCGGCGAATACCGCTCGGTGCCGATGAATTATGCCCGCTACAACAATCCGGAGTTCGACAGCCTGGTCACCGAGGCCAATCGCGAGCTGAACCAGGAACTGCGCGGTCGGATGATGGCCGATGCCGAGCAGATGTTGATCGACGACATGCCGATCATCCCGATCGTCTTCTACGTCAACAAGAGCCTGGTGAACCCGCGTGTCACCGGCTGGGAAGACAATCTCACCAATATCCACCGCTCGCGCTATCTGTGCTTTGCGGACCTGGAAGACGGTGGCAACTCAGCCGAATAAGGCTGAAGCGCTTGTCAGAAGAGGCCCTGCCGACCTAGCTTGTGTTCGCACAACGCTAGGGGGCAGGGCTTTTTCATGACCGGTAGTGATCCAATCAGTGATGCGGTGGTGGCCGGAAGCGCCGCCGGCGAGCTCGGCGACGCGATCCAGGCTTCCAGGCGCAAGAAGCGCGAACGGTATTCTGTCTTCCAGGCACCAACACCGGCCGGCGCCTGCTCCAATTGCTCGACCCAGCTGTCCGGCCCGGTCTGTCACAGTTGCGGCCAGACAGCCGACACCTATCACCGGCCGATCTGGGATTTGCTGACCGACATTCTCGACGGGCTTTTCGGCCTCGAAGGTCGTTTGTGGCGAACGCTTCCGCCGCTCATGTTCAAGCCCGGCAAGATCACCCAGAACTATCTCAGCGGTGTGCGCGCCCGCTATGTCATGCCCTTCCGACTCTATCTGACGGCCAGCGTGCTCTTCTTCCTGCTTGTCTTTGCCTTTGACGGTATTGGCGGCGGCGACGACACTCCGGCCACGATTGACCCGGAAGACGTCGCCAGTGTCGAGGCGAACCTGACCAACCTGGACGCACAGTTGGCCGAAGCCGGAATATCGCCGGAACAGCGCGCCGAAATTGTCCGCATGACCGAAGCCGGAATCGATCAGGCGCAATCCCCGCCGGACCTGCCACCGGAAGTCCGGACGATGCAGGGGCAGGTCAATCGCGACGAGATCAAACGCTCCTTCCGCCAGGCGCTCCTGCCCGAGGACTTTCCCGCAGAGACTGCCGGCGAAGACGCGGGCGAGGACGGGCCGGTCGTTGTCGGAGATGGCGTGATGGTCGATCCCAACGGGCTTGATGAGCTACCCCTGCCGGTCCGTCGTGACCTGGCCGATCGAGCCGACCGCATCATCGACAGCGGCGGTGCGACCCTGGCGGCGGAGATGCAGCGCTGGGCGCCGACCATGATGTTCTGCCTGCTGCCGCTCTATGCGCTGATGCTGGCGGCCATGCACTTCTACAAGAAGGGCTATTTCTTCTACGATCACCTTGTGGTGTCGCTGCACTTCCACGCCTTCATGTTCTTCCTGATCACCGGCCTGTCACTGGCGGCGCATATCATCCCGGGCTGGATTGCAGTGATGATCGGGCTGGTCTGGTCGAACTGGTATCTCTACCGCCTGCACCGGACGGTCTACTCGCATGGTCGCTTCAGTTCGATCCTGCGTCTGGTCGCGCTCGATTTTGCCTATTTGATCCTGTTGAGTTTCGCCTTGCTGGGCCTGCTCATCGTGAGTGTCATGACCACCTGAGTTGGCGGGTTCGGGACGGGGTTCGATTCCTCCCTTCGAGACAAAAAAGGGCCCGCTGGTGCGGGCCCTTTTCCGTTTCGGCGGTGACCGCGTATCAGTTCGGCACGGCGGTGCTGGAGCGCATCTGGATGCCGGGCTGGTTCATCTCCTGGCGGGCCTGCAGGGCGGCGCGCACTTCCGGCATGTCCATCAGTGCATTCAGGCGAGCCGCTGACTGGGCCGTTTCGGCTGAAACACCGAACAGTTCCTGGAAGGCCTCCATCGGCGAACGCTCGGCCGGGAAGCGACGCAGGCGGATGCGTTGGTCGGCGTCGATGCCGGCGAACTGGCGGGCGGCGCCAATGGCATCGCGCAGGCCACCGATCTCGTCGACCAGACCCAGATCCAGAGCCTGGGCCCCGGTCCAGACGCGGCCGCGGGCGATTTCCAGCACCCGTTCCAGCGGCAGGTCACGACCATCGGCCACGCGCTGGGTAAAGTCGTCATAGATATCCGACATCTGCGAGCGATAGGCCGCGCGCTGGCTGTCGGTCCATTCCTGCTGACCCGAGAAGGCGGTGGCGTATTCGCCGCCGACCGCGATGGTCTCGGCGTTCAGGCCCACCAGGTCGAATGTGCCATCGAGCACGATCTTGCCGCCGAGCACGCCGATCGAACCGGTCAGCGTGGTCTCGTGAGCCAGCACATAATCGGCCGGCGCCGCGATATAATAGCCGCCCGATGCAGCCATCGAGGCCATCGACACGACGACCGGCTTGCCGGCTTCGCGGGCCCGGATGATGGCATGCCAGACCTGGTCCGAGGCAATCGCCGATCCGCCCGGCGAATCAACGCGGATCACGATGGCACGGACCGAGGCATCGTCGGCAGCGGCCAGGATGGCTTCCGACATGAAGTCGCCGCCAATCATTTCCTCACCACCGAACGGGCTGCCCGTGGGGTTGCCGGTGACAATGGCGCCCTGGCCCTCGATCAGGGCGATGACCGGACCATTGCTCCAGGCCGGAGCCGACTGGGCGTGGTATTGGGCGATCTCGACAAAGCTGGCCTCGCCACCCAGTCGGCCGCGCACGGCTTCGCGGGCTTCAACGACCTGGCCGAGCTGGTCGATCAGACCCAGTGACTGGGCTTCCTCGGCCGTATGCGGGGCTGATTCGAACATCGCACGCAGGGCAGATTCTTCGAGGCTGCGGTCTTCGGCGATTCGGAGAACCGCAGTGTCATAGATCGAACCCAGGAATGATTCGGTCGCTTCGCGGTGCGCCTCGGTGAAGTCGCTTTGGGTGTAGGTGTTGGCGGCGCCCTTGTATTCGTGGAATTGCTCGAATTGCGGGACCGCGTCGAAATGGGCGAACAGGCCGCCCAGGAACATGGTTTCGGAGGCCAGGCCGGCAGCCGTGAAGCTGGTCGTGTCCTGCAGCCAGATCTGGTCGGAACCGGAAACGGCGAAATAACCGGTCACGCTGGTGCCTTCAAAGCCCTGGGCATGGGTGATGACGAATTTGCCGGCGGCGCGGAAATCCTCGATCGCGCCGCGCAATTCTTCCGCAGCGCCCGGCGACATGCCGAATTCATTGGCCCGGATGAACAGGCCGGCAACCCGGTTGTCGGTTTCGGCACGCTCGAGCGTGCGGACGACTTCGACGGTGGACAGCGGTTCGGCAAAACCGAAGGGCGAGCGTGACGGGCTGTCCAGGCGACCATCGCGCAGGTCCAGTTCCAGCACCATGGCGGTCTGGGGCAGGGCGGTCTCTGTCTGGGCGCCCTCGACCAGCGCACCGATCGTGGCAAAGACGAGAAAGAGGCCGAGTACCAGGGTCAGGATGGATCCGACGACCACGCCGACAATCGACCCGAAGAATGTAATCCAGAACTGTTTCATAAGAGCCCTTTCGCCCCGCGCTTTCATGACATGTGGCAGGCCCTGCAAGTTGCGGTCCTGTTTGGGTCATTATGTAGGGCGTTGGCGCGAATGGGTCGAGGGATGTGCAGTCGCATGATCCCGGGTGCCGTGAATGATCGCGGCCCCGACGTCGAAATGACGGGAATCATGAGGCGGGAAAGGAATGGTCGGAGTAGCAAGATTCGAACTTGCGACCCCCGCCTCCCGAAGACGGTGCTCTACCAGGCTGAGCTATACTCCGAACCGAGGCGCGGCTTATAGCCAACTCTTCTGTGCCGTGCAACGCGGCAAAGGCAGGCGTGCGCAGTGAGGCGCAGGATGGCCGCCTGTCAGCCCCGCGGAGGCAGGCGGGCAGGGCCCGGCCGCGAGCCGGCAACTGCAAAATCTGCGGGTTGAACTGAGATGAACCGCACAGGGCCGTTGCATCCCCCTCAGGGGTTATGTATTTACGCCGCTCGCCGTCTTAGACGGCTCCGGTTGGGGCGTCGCCAAGTGGTAAGGCACCGGTTTTTGGTATCGGCATTCCCAGGTTCGAATCCTGGCGCCCCAGCCATCTTTTCCAGAAATACCCGGCTGACCCGGTGATCGCAGGTGCTCTGCGGCGCCGGTAGCGGTCCGCTCGATGCCCTCAATCCCGTGATGCGACCGAAATCCGTTGGCGAGAATCGGTCAGCTGGCCGTTGCGGCGCCCGAGCGGGTGATGTCCGCGTGTCCCGATGGGCTGATCACCTGATTGTGAGGGCCGCCCGGCGGGGCGTGAACCTGGCGTGACGGGCGGTATTTGAACGCAACTTCATGGGGCTGGCATTGCTATCCTTGCGCGAACTGCGGTCAGGGGATGATCGTGAGAGGCGAATCTCGCCTTATTGTTATCAGTTCGGGCCGCATTCCAGCCACAAAGATGTATTGATCGTAGTGTAACGCTGGTGTTAGCGTTCAACGGATTTTCAAGCGGCGCTTCTGTGCCGACGAGATGACGGGGAAACCGTCACGGACCGGGTGAACCGCAGTTGCGGTAACCACTCGTGCAGACTTGGGACGTTAAGCCGCTGATATCGGTGGCTTGGCTAGGCCGCTTGAACCAGGAGTAGGGGGCCAGGTCAGCAGGTTTTGCTGGCTCAGCATCGAAGTTTTTTTGGGGCGGGGAGTCTTACGGGACAAACCCGCATAGACCATTGTGAGGCGAGAAATGGTGAACTTGAAGAATTTGGTTCGCGCGTCGCTTATGGCGACTGTGGCGGCGGGCGCCTTTGGGGGGGCCGCCGTTGCGCAGCTGAACCAAACGCTCGAAGTCGCGCGTGGTGATACGGCGAACGGGGCTCAGACCCAGACGCGCATCGAACAGCTGGACGACCAGCGGACGGACATCGAACTGGAATATCGCGCACTGCTCGAGCAGATCGAGTCGCAGCGCCTGTTCGTTGAACAGCAGCAGGTTTTCCTCCGCTCGCAGGAAAACGAGATCGCATCGCTCGAGCAGCAGATCGGTCGCGTTGACAATATCGAGCGTGATCTCGCGCCGATGATGCGCGAAATGGTCGTGCTCCTCGAGGAGTTCGTGACGCTCGACCTGCCGTTCCGCCTCGAAGGCGAAGCTGGCCGTCTGGCCCGCATCGAGCGCCTCTACGAGCTGATCGACAATCCGAACATCTCCCCGGCTGAACGCTACCGCGTCATCCTCAACGCCTATGACATCGAAGCCTCCTACGGCCGCGGTGTGAACGCGTATGACGAGGAAGTCCTGGAAGACGGCATTCCGGTTCAGGTGAAAGTCCTGCAGATCGGTCGCGTCGCGATGATCCGCCGCTACCCGGACAACTCCATGACGATCCTGCACAACGGTTCGTCTGACTGGGAAGCCCTGCCGAACAGCTACCTTGCCAATGTGACGCGTGCCATCCGCATCGCCGACGAAGTGACGACGCCGTCGATCTTCCTCGTGCCGCTGCCTGGCCCGCAGGTCGCCCAGTAACGGCTTGGAACGGAGAGTTAAGATGAAAACCACAATGAAGATGCTCGCCGCTGCCGTTTCTCTTGGCGTGGCTCTTTCCGCCGGTGCTGTGGCCCAGACCCAGCCCGCCGGTTCCCTCAACGAACTCCTCAACCGCGTGCGTTCCGACGCCCGTGAAGCGAGCGCCGACAATGCGGCCCGCCTGCGTGAGTTCCAGTCCTCCACCAACACCCAGCAGGCCCAGCTGAACACCGCACGCGGTACGCTGGCCTCGCTCGAGCGTCAGGCGACCCAGCTGTCCGCTGACTTCGAGAACAACCAGATCCGCATTGACGAACTTGATGCCGAGCTGCGCCAGCGCCAGGGTGCGTTCGGTGAGCTGTTCGGTGCCGCCCGTCAGGCGGCCGGCGAATTTGCCGCCATCATCGACCAGTCGGTGATCTCGGGTCAGTTCCCGGGCCGGGCCGATGCGCTGGAAACCCTGTCCAACTCGCGGACCCTGCCGACCCGTGCGGAACTCGACTTCATTCCGCGCCGTGTCATCGAAGAGATGATCCAGCAGCAGCAGGTCGTGACCTTCAATGGTCGTGTCACCGGTCTGGGCGACGGCGAAGCCGTGCCGATCACCCGTGTCGGTCCGTTTGTTGCCTTCACCAACTACAACAACAACCAGCGTTTCGCGCTCTGGAGCCAGAGCGAGAACACCGGTGCCTATTCGCTGACCGACATGGCGGCCCAGCCGCCGGCCAACTTCATCGGCGCCGCATCTGCCCTGTTCAATGCGAACCCGGGTGAGATCGTCGAAGGTGTTGTTGATCCGTCGCGTGGCGCGCTCCTGAACATCTACAAGGACGTTCCGGACCTCAATGAGCGTATCGAGCAGTCGGGCAATGTCGGTAAGGTCATCATCGGCCTGCTGATCATCTCCGCCCTGTTCGGTATCTTCCGCATGATCTCGCTGCTGATGACCCAGGCTGCCGTCGGTGGTCAGAAGCGCAAGTCGTCCGGTTCCAAGGGCAACCCGCTGGGCCGCGTCATGCTGGCCTATGAAAGCGCCAAGGACAAAGACGTCGAGACCATGGAACTCAAGCTCGACGAAGCCATCCTGCAGGAGACGCCGAAGCTCGAATTCGGTCTCAACTTCCTCAAGCTGGCTGCCGGTATTGCACCGCTGCTGGGTCTGCTCGGTACCGTTACCGGTATGATCAAGACCTTCACCCAGATCACCCTGTTCGGTACGGGCGATCCGCGCATCATGGCCGGTGGTATCTCCGAAGCCCTGATGACCACGGTTCTGGGTCTGATCGCGGCGATCCCGCTTCTGTTCATCCACAGCTTCGCGCAAAGCTTCGCGCGCGGCGTTCAGCAGGTGCTCGAAGAGCAGGCGGCAGGCATGATTGCCCGCCACGCTGAAGAACGCGCACAAGGCTAATCGGAGGAAGCGTTATGGATTTCCAGGCCGTACAAACCGGCCTTCAGGAGTTCCTCGAGCGCGGGGGCCCCGTCCTGGTTGTCATCATGGCAACAACATTTGTGATGTGGGCCTTTATCCTCGAGCGCTTCGCCTATTTCTACATGGCCCATGAGGGCTTTGCGAAATCGGCGAAGAGGGAGTGGAATGCGCGGGCAGACCGGAACAGCTGGTATGCCCACGCCATCCGCGACCAACTCATCTCGGAGGTCAAATCGCGTTGCGATCAGAATGTCGAGCTGGTGAAAACCCTCGTCGCTGTCGCGCCGCTCTTCGGACTGTTGGGAACAGTGACCGGCATGGTCTCGGTTTTTGACGTCATGTCGATTTCGGGTTCCTCGGACGCCCAGGCCATGTCGGCCGGTGTGTCCCGGGCCACGATCCCGACCATGGCTGGCATGGTGGCGTCCCTTTCGGGGCTCATCTTCGCCAACCAGATCGAAATCCTCGCCAAGCGTCGCGTGTCGAAGCTTGCCGATGAGCTCGAGATTGGTGAGGGGGCAGTGGAATGAGGCGTCGCCAAAAACACCAGGATGACCAGGCCGAAGTGAACATGACGCCGATGCTCGACATCGTGTTCATCCTGCTCATCTTCTTCATCGTCACCGCCACCTTCCTGTCGGAAGAAGGCATCGACATGCGACCGCCGCAGGACAATCCGAATGATCCGCCACCTGACGCGGCTCCGCCGATCGTCATCCAGGTGGACGGGGATAACGAGATTTTCGTCAACCAGGTCCGCACCGATGTCGACCGCGTGCTTTCGGCCGTCAACCGCTTCCGGGCGGAAGAGCCGAACTCCGCAGTCCTCCTCGAGGTCTATGACGAAGCCCATCACGGCATCATCGTTCAGATCTGGGATGAAATGGGTGCCAATGGCGTGCCGGTTTCAATCCAGCGTCAGACCGACGGATAGGGGAGGTAGACATGGCTAGACGTGCAAGCCGCGTGAATACCGACGAGGAAGATGTCGAGCTGAACATGACGCCCATGCTGGACGTCGTCTTCATCCTCCTGATTTTCTTTATCGTCACCTCTGTCTTCATCAAGGAGCCGGGCGTGGATACCACCCGCCCCGACGCCGTGACCGAAGATGACGAGAACCCGTCCATGCTTGTTGCCGTGACCGCGGACAACGAGATCTGGGTGAACCGCCGGGTCTATGAAATGAACGAACTCCGCGGGGTTATCGAGCAATTGCTGCAAGAGAACCCGCTGGGCAAGGCCATGATCCAGGGTGATGAAGGTGCCAATATCGGTCTGATCCTCGACGTCCAGGAGCTCCTTTCGGAGATGGAAGTCGAAGTGAAGATTTCGACGTTGCAGTAGCGGGAGGAAAGAAAATGGGAAGTTTCATACGTCTCGTTATCGGCGTTCCGGTTGCGGCCATCGTCACGGTGTTCCTGTTCTATGTGATGCAGGATCTCATCAAGGTTGATCAGGTTGATCAGCCCGAAGAGATCGATGACGTCACCTTCTCGATCAATGATGAAGTGGCCGAGGTGGAAGCCCGTGTCCGCGACACCACGATCGATGATGTGCAACAGGTTGACCCACCACCCCCGCCGCCGCAGATCGAGCGGCAGCGTGCCGAGCAGCCGTCAGAAGGTCTGGCCACCGTCATGGGTGCCATTCCTGACTTCGAAGCGCCTCAGCTGAACTCGGACAGCGTCAGCTTCTCGGTCTCTGACCGTGATGCCCAGCCGCTGGTCCGGATCGAGCCGCAATACCCGCTCCGCGCTGCGGAACGTGGGATTGAGGGCAGCTGTTATGTCCGCTTCGACGTGACGCCGGACGGTACGCCGACCAATATCGACATCTATCGGTGCGACAGCTCTTTCTTCGAGCGCGCATCGACCCGGGCTGTCGAACGTTGGCGGTACAACCCGAAAGTCGAGAACGGTGTTCCTGTCGCCCGCCGTGGCGTGGAAACCCGCTTCGACTTCCGACTGGCCGAATAGTGATACGGGCGCGGCGGACCGCAGGTCTGCCGCGCCCCACCGGCCGCCTGGGCTGAACCGTCGCCAGGGATGAACCAGGACCCAAGCGGTCCGCATCCCCGTGAGTTTTTGGAAAGCCGACCCCGGGGAGTTGGGGCCGGTATGAAGGAGCCATCGATGATCCGTTTCAACGGTTTCGATACATCGGGCCTGCTGCGCTCTGTCGCGACACTCGCCCTCGCCGTGACCATGGCCGGGGTGATGATTACCGACGCCGATGCCCAGCGCCGGCGGAACAACAATAACGAGGAAGACTCCGAGCAGAACCAGGCCGAGCGTGTGTTCTCGGCGGCGATCGGTCAGATCGTGCTGGAAGCGCAGGAGTTCCAGGCCAATGGCCAGTTCCAGGAGTCGATCACGGCCCTGACGCGGGCCTTGGGCAATTCCAGCATCAACCCGTATGAGAGCATGATTTCGCTGCAGATGCGGGGCCGTGCCTATTACGAGATGGACCAGGTAACGCGCGCGATCCAGGATTGGGAAGCGGCGATCGCCACCGGCGCCATGCTGCCGCAGGAAATCGCTGACCTGCGTATCAATATCGGTCAGCTCTACATTTCCCAGGAGAACTACACCAGCGGCATCCAGGCGCTTGAAGCCGCGGTCGCTGTTCTTGGAAATGACGGTCTCAATCCCCGCATCATGCGGATGCTGGCCCAGGCTTACGCCCAGGCCGAACGCTTCCGTGACGGTGTCGTCTGGGCCGAACGTTTCTGGAATGCCCAGCCGCGGTCTGACCGGGTGCGTGGTGACTATTCCCTGATGCTGTTCTTCTACCAGCAGCTCGAGCGTGTGCCGGACCAGTTCCGCATCATCGAGGAGATGGTGGGACGCTGGCCGACCGAGAAGAATAACTGGCGCTCCTACGCCTCCCTGCTGGCCCAGACGGGTCGCGAGCAGGATGCGTTTGAAGCCAACAAGATCATGTATATCAACGGCATGCTCACCGAGAGCCGTGAGATCGTGGCGCTGGCCCAGTATTATTCCTTCTACGAATACCCCTATCGCGGCGCCGTCATTCTCGAGCGTGAGCTCAATGCCGGTGTTGTCGAGCGGACCCGCAACAACCTCAACCTCCTCGCCAATATGTGGCGCCAGTCGCGTGAGTGGGAGCGGGCCATCCCGGTCCTGCGTCAGCTGGCCCAGCTGACCGGCGATGGCGACGACTTCCTCAAGCTGGCCGAAGCCCTGTGGCAGCGCCGTCAGCTCGACGAGGCCGAGGATGCCTTCACCGAAGCTCTGAACCGTGGTGGTCTTGACCGTCCGGGTGATGCGTGGACGCTGCTGGGCAATGTGCGGGCCGAGCTGGGTCGCGAAGAGTCCGCCCTGGCGGCTTTCCGCGAAGGGGCGCGCTACCCGTATTCGCGCCGGACAGCCAATGGCTGGGCAACTTTCATCACCAACCGTCAGCGCGCTGCCCGTGACCGTGTTCGGATCCGCGAGCAGGTCCGTCAGGACGAGTGCCGCTTCTCGATCAGTGACCTGATGGAGACGGCGACCCTGCTGGGTGATGTCGATGAGAATGGCCGCATCGTGGTGGATGTGCCGGAGCGTTGCTCCGACCTCTACAATGTCCACGGCGAGCAGATCAGCGAAGTCGCTGAAGCGGAAGCCGAAGCCAACGAGACCGACGCCGGCTGATCCCGTCGTCCAAGTCTGACACGATCAACGCCCCGGCCTCCCAGCCGGGGCGTTTTTCGTTCTGGGGCAGGGCGGAACTGCAATCGCCGGATCGCTTGGCCATCAAAACAACCCCAAATCGCCCCATTCCCGCCGCGAACCGCGCCGAAGCTTTCATGACATGACGGTAATGCCGGGCTGGGGAGTTCGCGTCATGGATTGGGGAGAGGCACATGGAGACTTCAATCAGAACGGCCCTTGCGGCCGCCTGGCAGTGCGTGGCCAAGGCTGCACCTGCAATGGTGTTGGCGCTGGCAGTCATACTGTCCGGCGTGACACTGACGCCAGCACATGCTGCGACGCTGGACGAAGCGCCGGGCGTGCTGTCGCCTTCGGTCGGCAATCGGTTGCTGGAGCTGATCGAGATGGAGGGCGAGGAACGCTGGCGCGAGGTTGAGGCCGGCTATAGCGAGATGATCGACAATGGCTCGCTGAGCCCTTATGAGCGCGCCGTCCTGCTGCGTCAGCGTGGCCGGGCCCGCTACGAGCTCGACAATCTCGCCGGCGCGATCAGCGACTGGCGGTCGACTATCGCCCTGGCGATCCTGCCCGAGGACGACGCCAACGCCCTTCGCATCAATACCGGCCAGCTTTTGATGGTCGCTGATGACTATCGGGGTGGCATCAATCTGATCGAGGCTGCGATCGCCCGCGGTGTCCCGCTCAATCGCGACCTGGCCGCGCGCCTGGCCCAGGCCCATGCCCGGGTTGAGGACCATGAGGGCGGTCTGCCCTATGCCCGCTTCGCCTTTGCAAGGGCCGAGGAGGAGGAGGCCGACGGGGCCGACCGCCAGACCTATTCGCTCTTGCTCTATTATTACCAGCAACTCGCGATGATGCCCGACCAGCTTGCCCTGATGGAAGCGATGGTCACACGCTGGCCGGCCGAAAAGGCCAACTGGACCAGCTATGCCAGCCTGCTGGCGCAGCTCGATCGCGAGGCCGACGCCTTCGAGGTCAACCGGATCATGTATCTGAACGGCATGCTGACCTCGAGCGGCGAACTGGTCCGTCTGGCCCAGTATTACTCCTGGTATGACTATCCCTATGGCGGCGCGGTGATGCTGGAGCGCGAGCTCAATGCCGGCCGGGTGGAGGCCTCGACCGCCAACATGCAATTGCTGGCCAATCTGTGGCGTCATGCCCGTGAGTGGGAGCGGGCGATGCCGGTGCTGGAACGGGTCGCCACCACCTCCGGCGCCGGGACCGATTTCGAGGCCTATGGCGAGGCGCTCTACCAGGCCGGTCGCTTTTCCGAGGCGGAAGCCATTTTCGTGCAGGCCCTCAATCGCGGCGGCCTGTCCCGGCCCGGCGATATCTGGACCTATATCGGCAATGCGCGCATGGAACAGGACGATCTGGGTGGTGCCTCGCGGGCCTTTCACCGGGCTCTGGAGTGGGAGTATTCCCGCGCCGGCGCACAAGGCTGGCTCGAATTCATCGCCAGCAAGCGCGCCATCCTCGCTGCTGCCGCAGAGCTGGAGCGGCAGATCACTATCGAGGACTGCGAAATCGAGGTCGAACGGGCCCGCCGGCAGATTGTTGTCTCGCCGGACGAGTATGACGGTGACGGCATCCGCATCCTGAACATCCCGGCGCGCTGCGAGCCCTGGTTCGACCGTCATGGCAATCGTTTGCCCGAGGCGGACCGGACCTGAGACGCCAAGCGATGACCCCGCAATCGCCCCAATTGACCGCGATTGCGCCCCGCTTCCGCCGCGACCGGGGGTGAGGCTGACAGTGCGGCGAGGCCTCGTGTTGTGAGGCCGACCCGCACCGGCCAACCCGGCGCCGGTGGACGGTGCCGGGCCCCTGGCCGGATCTTGGGGCATACCTCTGTGAGGCCATGCAGAACGCGCCCGTGGGGAGGCCTGTTCAATGACAGCCATGATCCAACACTTGCGTACACCGATGGTGCTGCCGATAGCCGGCGCGGTCACCATCGGACTTTTCCTGATGATGAAAGACCTGATCGCCGTTCCCGGAGTGGAGCGCGTGGAGCAAAGCGAGACGCCGCGTTTCGTGATCAACGACATTCCGGATGACACCGAACTGGATGTCCGCATCGACATCACCGAAATCCCGCCGGTCGAACCGCCGCCGCCGATTGAACGCCTGCCGGTGGATCGCGCGGTGCCGACCGATCCGGGCCATGGCGTCACCTACGCCCTGCCGCCGGTGGCGCCGACGGAGATCAGCCATACAGGTGGTCTGGTCACGCCGGATCGATCTCCCGTGCCGATCGTCCGTATCGAGCCGGTCTTCCCGGCGCGAGAGGCCTCCCGGGGCAATTCCGGCAGCTGCACGGTGATCTTCGACATCACGCCGCAAGGTCAGACCACAAATATCCGGCCGATGACCTGCGACAGCCGCGCCTTCGAACAGGCGACACTGAACGCCGTCAGCCGCTGGCGCTACAACCCGCAGATTGAAAATGGTCAACCCATCCATTTCCGCGGTGCGACGACAAGGCTGGACTATCGGCTTGATGGGTAAGTAAGGGGCGTGGGGGGCTGTACCCCCCACGCAACCCATCCAACGTTTGTCATCCCCGTCGGATGTCCGGCGAAGGCCGGACGCAGGACGGGGACCTAACAGGTCGCAACCACATAGGTCCCTGACTTGCGCCCGGCCTTCGCCGGGCGTCCATCAGGGATGACAACGGCAAGGGGAAACGCACAAAAAAAGCCCGGGCCAAGGCCCGGGCTTTTCCCATTTCAATCACACGTGCCGCCGCTACTCCGCCGCGATCGCGTCCACTTCATCATCGGCCAGGCCGACGACCATCAGCGCAAACGCCCAGTTGAGGGCGGTTTCGCGCAGACTGTCGAAGCGGCCTGAGGCGCCGCCATGGCCGGCGCCCATATTCATCTTGAGCAGGGTGAGACCGTCATCGGTACGGCGATCGCGCAGGCGTGCGACGAATTTGGTCGGCTCCCAATAGGTGACGCGCGGATCGGTGAGGCCGCCCGTGGCCAGGACATGGGGATAGGCCATTTCCTGGATCTGGTCGTAGGGCGAGTATTCGATCATTGTCTGATAATCGTCGGCGCTCTCGATCGGATTGCCCCATTCCGGCCATTCCGGCGGCGTCAGCGGCAATTCCGGATCCGACATGGTGTTGATCACGTCGACGAAGGGAACAGCGGCAATGGCCCCGGCGAACAGGTCGGGTTGCAGGTTGATCGCGGCACCGACCAAGAGGCCACCGGCCGAGCCGCCATAGGCAACGATCTGGCCGCGGGACGTATAGCCAAGCTCGGCGAGGGCTTCACCGGCCGAGACAAAGTCGCGGAAGGTGTTGATTTTCTGCTCCAGCTTGCCGTCCAGATACCATTGATAGCCATTGGCCATGCCGCCGCGGATATGGGCGGTGGCATAGACCATGCCGCGATCGACCAGCGATAGCGGGGTGACGCGGAAGGCGGCCGGAATGGTAATCCCGTAGGAGCCATAGCCATAGAGCATCAGCGGCGCGCTACCATCGATCGGCGTGTCGCGGTGGTAAAGAATGGTGACCGGGATCTGGGCGCCATCATGGCCGGGCGCCATGATGCGACGGACGACATAGTCTTCCGGATTGTGACCCGAGGGCACTTCCTGGCGTTTCAGCAGCGTGCGCTCCTGGCTGCGCAGGTTGAAGTCATAGGTCTCTTCCGGCGTTGACGGGCTTTCATAGGAAAAACGCAGAATGTCGGTGGCGAACTCGTATCCGGCCGAGGCGCCGAGCGAATAGGCTTCCTCGTCGAAGTCGATATTGTATTCCTCACCGGTGGCGTATTCGTGCACGACGATACGCGGCAGGGCGTTCTCACGCTCGACGCGGACCTGCCAGTCGGCAAAGCCGATCACGCCATTGATCAGCGTGCCGGGGCGGTGCGGGACAAACTCTTCCCAATTTTCGCGGCCGGGATTGTCGAGCGGGGCCGACATGATCTTGTAGTCGACCGCGCCGTCGATATTGGTGCGGAAGTAGAAGCGGTCCGAGGCTTCGGTGAGATAGTATTCGACATCATCCTCGCGCGCCGCGATCAGCACCGGCTCGGCGGCCGGATCATTGGCATCGATCAGGCGCATCTCGTTGGAGGTGTGACCGCCGGCATTGATGACGATGTGGTTGTTGTTGTCACTGAGGCCGACCGACACGAAAAAGCCGTCATCGGGCTCTTCATAGATCAGCTCGGACGCCCCGCCATTGGCCGGCTGGCGATAGACGCGCTTGGAGCGGCCGTTATCGTCGCGCCAGACCCAGTACAGGGTGGCGCTGTCATTGGCCCAGGTGAAATCGCCCGAGCTTTCATCGGTCAGGGTCGCGACGATGGCGCCGGTGGCGACATCCTTGACCCGGATTTCGTAATATTCCGAACCGCGCACATCGACGCCGAAGGCGACATAGCGGTGGTCGGGCGAGTGTTCCATGTCGGAAAAGTCGAGATAGTCGAAATCGGCGGCTTCGGCGTCACCATCGACCAGGACTTCCTCATCGCCCATCGGCTCGCCGGTTTCCGGATTGACCGGACGGCGGGCGAAGACCGGATACTGGCCGCCTTCGCGATAGCGGGTGTAGTAGGCGAAATCGCCATCGCGCTCGGGTACCGAGCTGTCATCTTCCTTGATGCGGCCGCGGATCTCCTGGAAGATTCGCTCCTGCAGCGCCTCGGTCGGTGCCATGACACTGTCGAGATAGGCGTTCTCGGCGTCCAGAAGCTCGCGGACATCGCTGTCCAGCACCTCCGGCTCGCGCATCACCTGCTGCCAGTTCTCGTCCTTGATCCACTGATACTCGTCGACCCGGGTGAAGCCGACCTGTTCGATGGTCACCGGGCGCTGCTCGGCGCGAGGCGCTTCGAGGCCCTGGGCGCGGGTGATCAGCGCCCCGTGCGTGGTCACGGCTGTGGTGTTGGCGGCCGAAGTGTCGGTCGTCATGGCAGTCTCCTGGCTACAGGCGGCAAGGGCGAGGCCGAGAAGGCCCGCACCGAGACGCCCGGCAAGCGGCAAATAACGCATGAAATTCCTCTCAAGATACCGGTCTATTCTTCGCTGGCTGAGGGCTGGAAGTCCAGCACGCCGCCATTGGTGCAAAAGCGCTGACCGGTCGGCTGCGGCCCGTCCTCGAAGACATGGCCCAGATGGGCGCCGCAATTGGCGCAATGGATCTCGGTGCGCGGCAGGCGCAGCTTGTAATCGGTCTTGGTCTCGACCGTGTCGCTGTCCAGCGGCTGCCAGAAAGAGGGCCAGCCGGATCCGCTGTCATATTTGTGGTCCGAGGCGAAAAGCGGCGTGTCGCAGACCTTGCAGTGATAGTGGCCGTCGCGCTTTTCAGCGTTGAACGGATGACTGAAGGCATGCTCGGTGCCCTCCTCGAAGGCGATCGCATGGGTGTGCGGATCGAGCTTGGCCTTGAGGGCCTCGATTTCGGCGGCGCTCAGTCGCGGCATGTTGTTACTCCGGCGTGGCGGGGGGCGTGGCGGCGGTGTCGGGCGCAGGCAGGGCGTGGGGCTGGCCGCGCCTCACAGACAATATGGGGGTGGTCAGGCAAATGACCAACAGCACCGCACCCAGTCCGAACATCGGGATCAGCGCCGAGACATTGGGGCCGAGCTGACCGACGACCACGCCCATCAGGACCGCGCCCGCGGGCATGCCGCCGAACAGGCCGAGCTGGTAGACCGACATGACCCGCGCCAGCTTGTCCGGCGGAGCCTGTTCCTGCACGACCGAGCGTGACAGCGAGATGGCGACGCCGGCACCCAGCCCCCAGCCGAAGACCAGCAGGTAGAGCGACCAGAAGGGCAGGTGAAAGAAGAAGGCGCCGGTCGCCATCACCGTGACCGCCTGGGCCAGGATCAAGGCGCGTCCGGGACGCTCTATCTGGCCGAATTTCACCAGCGCCACATTGGCGACCAGGGCACCGACCCAGAAGGCGACCATCAGGCTGGCAATCTCCGGGAAGCCGCCGCCATAGCTCTCGCGGATGATCAGCGGGATCAGCACCAGGAAGGAGCCGCCGACGACCAGAATGCCCAGCGCAATCATGATCAGCGTCATCGGCATCAGCACCGGCGAGGTGAAGACCGCTTTCACGCCATCGGCGAGGTCGGCCATCGGATGGGCGGTCGAGGTGTCGCGCTTGGAGCCCAGGCGCGGCAGGAAGGCGGCAGAGATGCCGCCAATGCACAGGCCCGCCGCCTGCATCAGGAACAGCGCGCCGGGGCCGGTATAGGCCGCGAAATAGCCGACCGCCATGCCGGCGATCTGGGCGCCGAACTGGACCGCCGAGGCCATCACCACAGCGCGCTGCAGCTCGATCCCGCCATGCCGCGTCCGGGCCGAGATGCGGACCACCGGATTGATGGCGCTGTCGCGGGCCGGCATGACAAACCCGCCGGCGACGCCGATCAACAGGGCAAAGCCGACCATCACCCAATAGGTCAGGTGACCGGTCAGCAGCATCAGGCCGAGCGCCCCCGCCGACAATCCGGCAAAGATGTAGAAGTAGAAGACAATGCCGCGCCGGTCCTTGCGTTCGGCGAGGACGCCGGCGAAGGGCAGCAGCAACATCATCGGTGCCGTCAGCGCCGCCTGCGCGAGTCCGAGCCGCTCCGGGCTTTCCTGCAGGGTGAAGGTGATGACGCCGGGAAACAGGGTGGTCTGCAGGCCGAAGCCGAAGAACCAGCCGGCCACCAGCACCAGATAGGCACCGAAAGGCGGCATGCGAAGCTTGCGATTGCCGGCAAGGGGGCGAAAGACGGGCAAGGTGTGATCGGGTCTCGTGCGGACGGAGGATCGCCGTTTCTGTGATCCGGCGTGATTTGTATTGCGCCTTGTCTAGCAACATGTTGGCCTTAAGCAAATCAACCACACCCGCGACAGGGTCAAATGAGGCGAATAATGAAATTCATCAAACCCGGCTTCGGCCTGCTGCTCGCCGCCTTCCTGATCTTCATGGGGTTGCAGAAATTCGGTGCCGCCAACGCGGTTTTCGACCATATCGCCAACGCGTCCGGCATGGCTTTCTTTGAACCCCAGGTGCGGTTGTTGACCGGTGTGCTGGAAATCCTCGCTGCCGGGCTGCTGCTGGCCGGGGTTTTTCTCAAGCGCTTCGAGGGTTTCGGCGCGGCCCTGTCGCTGGCCGTCATTGCCGGCGCCATCGTCTTCCACCTCACGCCCTGGCTGGGCATCAATGCCCCGGTCGCTTTCACGGCGGATGGCGGCTATGAGCGCTCGCCCATGCTGTTCGGCATGGCGGTGGTCTTCGGTGCGATTTCGGCCGTGCTGGTCTGGATGGATCGGGACAGGCTGCCCATCATCGGCAGGGGCTGACCCGCGGGCTTGCGACCACGATTCGTTAACGCGCAGGCCCCATCCTGTCCGTCAGACCGGATCTGACAGGCCCCATCATGGCGAATGCCGAACCCTTTGAGCTCAGCGAGCCCGTCACCACGCGCACCCGCGCGGTGCTGGCCAAAAGGCTGGCCGACATTGTCGGTCTGCCGTCGAGCCGGATCACCCCGCGTGAGCGCTGGATCGTCGGCGATCTGCTCTATGATGTGATCCGGGCCAGCGATATCGAGTTGCGCAAGCGCTGCGCCAAGCGCCTGTCGGGTCTGACCGACGCGCCCAGCCGTCTGCTTCGGACGCTGGCCTGCGATGAATTCGAGGTCGCCGAGCCGATCCTTGCCGATTGCCTCGCCCTGTCTGATTTCGACATGATGGAGATCGCCCGGATCGGCAAGTTGCAGCACCGTCTGGCGCTGGCCAATCGCGAGAGCCTGTCGGCGACGGTTTCGGCCTCGCTGGCGGCGGCCGGTGAAATTCCGGTGATCGAACGCCTGCTGCGCAACAAGACCTGCATCCTCGCCATGCCCACAGTCGACCACCTGGTCGGCATGGCCGCAGAGGAGAGCAAGCTCGCCCACCTCCTGATCAAGCGCGAGGAGTTGCGTCCGACCCAGGCCTTCCGCCTGTTCTGGACATGCGAACATGTCGATCGGGCACAGATCCTGGAGCGTTTCGCCGTTGATCGGGCCATCCTGATCGATGCCTCCGAGGACATCTTCCCGATGGCCGCGGCCGAGGAATGGTCCGACCCGATGGTCACGCGCATCCTGCGCTATATCGACCGTCGCCAGCGTAATCGCGAAGCCGCCGAGCTGAGCCCCTATGGTTCGTTGGAAGGCACGCTGGAAGCGATGGCGATGGACGGCGCGCTGCCGGAGATCGTCACCGAAATCTCCACCCTCGCCAATGTTGATCGCCGGCTGGTCCTGCAAATGGTCGATGACATGGCCGGCGAACCGATCGCGGTCCTGTGCAAGGCGACCGGTCTGAAATGGCCCAGTTTCGAGAATTTCTGGCGCGGCCTCGGACGCTCGCTGGCCAGCGAACCCGTCCCCCAGGCGCGCAAGGTTTATGACAGCCTGTCGGTAGAAAAAGCCCAGACCGTGCTGCGCTACTGGAACCTGTCGATGGAAGACAAGGGCGGGAAATAGGGGACTTCGGTGGGTCCTTCCCCTTGATGGGGAAGGTGGCGCGGCGCATCGCGCCACGTCGGAAGGGGGGAGACGGGTCAGCGTTCCAATCCCGGCCGGCAATCACCCACTCCGTCTCGCCACTGACGCGACGATCCACCTCGCCCATCAAGGGCGAGGACCTGGTGTCAGGCCTCGGCCTAACGCTCCCGCCGCTCCAGCTCCCACACCCGTCCGGCGCCAAACCGGCCCGCCGGATCGCTTTCCTGGCGTGTCATGCGGATACCCTCCGGATCGATCTCGATCAGGTTGAAGCTGGCTGTCTCCAGCCGTGTCCGGCGTGAGAAGGTGGTGCCGGTGCCGATGAACCAGCAGGTCTGGTCGGGATCGGGTGAGGGCAGGACGAAGGTTTCGTGCAGATGACCGGTCAGGACCAGATCGCAGGCGGCTGACAGGCGCCGCGCCGCTTCGGCGCCGCCATGGGTTGCGGCGCGGGCGTCGGCGGGGTCGGGCGCGACCAGCGGGTGGTGACAGGCGAGGATGCGGGTTTTCGCACCGGCGGCCGCAAAGGCGTCGAGGGCCGCATCGACATCGCGCGGCGCGGCACGCCCCAGTGACCAGTCCGGCCGCCATTGGGCGCGGCGAGCCGTGTGCAGTGTTTCCACCTGGACGTCCGGACCACTCCAGCTTGGCCTGACCTGGTCACCCAGAGACCGCTCGAAGCGTCGCCACGGCCGGAAGGCCCGTTCGCCGGGCACATAGACCGGGACATCATGATTGCCCGGGCGACCGACAACGGGGCGATCGATCCGGGTGAACAGGGCCGAAGCGGCGTCCAGTTCGCGCCAGCGTGCGGCCTGGGTGAAGTCTCCCGCCGCGACAATGAGATCCGGTTCGAGTTCGGCGCAGGCGGCCTCGAACCCGGCCACCAGCTCGGCGTCTTCGGCGCCGAAATGTAGATCGGCGATGTGGATGATGCGGGTCATGCGGTCGGTTTCAACACGGTGACGGGGTCGGGCAGGCGGGTGATGCGGGCGAGGCGGCCCAGGGTGAGCGGTTCGCCGTCCACCATCGCCGCCAGTGGTTTGCGCGAGCGAATTTCGGCGGTGTCGAAACAGGCCGGACGGGTGCGCGCGTCGGGATTGTCGGTACGGGTGAGCGTGTCGACCGGGGCCGCTGCCATGTCGCCGATATGGCGCCAGCTGGTCAGCACGGCGGCAAAGCCCGCATCGGGCGTGTCGGTCAGGGTCTCGTGCAGCGGGTCGGTGGCCAGGGTGACGTAAAGACCGGAGGCGCGCCCTGACACCTTGCGCCCGTCAAAGCGGCAGGTCAGCCGCGGCCGGAAGGCCTGACCCAGCGCCGCCGCCGTTCCGCGCAAGGCGCCGGACAGGGGATGTCGTCGGCTGTCATCACGCAGGCTCTCCCGCGCCCGGGCGAGGGCGGTCGGAAAGCCGATGCCGGCGGCGATCAGGAACAGGTTCCCGTCCAGCGATCCGGCAGCGAGTTCGTGGCGGTCATACCCGTCCACTTCATCGAGAATGGTCAGCGCGTCGCGGTCGCCATAGAGCGCCCGTGGCAGCAGGTTGGCGGTGCCCAGCGGCAGCGGGATCAGCGGCAGCCGGCATTTCGCCTCCAGCGCCTGTTCGGTCACCGCCCGGATCGTCCCGTCGCCACCGGCAATGGCGATGGCATCGGCCTCGCTGTCCATCGCCGCGGCGAGCGCGTTGTCACCATCCTCGACCAGGTCGCCGATCCGGCACACGGACGGATGATCGCGCAACGCCTCGACCAGCTCGTCGCCCGATCGGGCGAGCGTGCCGCTGCGCGGGTTCATGACGATGGCTATGCGTTTCACAGGGGCGCTCCTGTCAGGCCTGCCGCCAAGGTGGGCGTGTTGCGGGGCGGGTCCAGTGCGGCGGGTTCATTCAAGCGGCACTGTCGACCCTGCGCCGGGCGTTCATCAGGGGTGACAAGGATGAGTGTCGCGGTTCCGCGCCGGTTGCCTGTCCCCGGTTTCCCGGATGATTGAGTGGCGCCGTCCAGTGTGTCGGTATGCCTGGCGGCTCAATGAATCCGTATCGGCTTCGCCCGATCGTCATCCTGACGAAAGTCAGGATGACGGTTGGAGGGAGGTTTTAGTCCATAGGCGCCCACATCTGGATGCTCTCATAGAGGTCCTCCCAGTCAGGATTCATCTGCTCGATTAGAGTCAGTTTCCATTTTCGCCGCCATACCTTCAGTCGCTTCTCGCGTTCGATGGCAAAGCCGAAATCCTGGTGAAATTCATACCAGACGAGGTGCTTGACCCCGTATTTCCGCGTGAAGGCAGAGCCTTTGCCCTCGCGATGCATCATGACGCGCATGGCGATATTCCCGGTCACCCCGATATAGAGGGTGCCGTTTCGTTGACTCGCCAGAATGTAAACGCACGGATGCTTCGCCAATGTGGCCCCCGCCGGCTTGGCCTTTCGTCGCGTCATAGTGATGCGTGGTCCGGGGCGGGGCTGTGACCCCGGTCACGCCGTGTTGTGACGCCCGGCAAGAAAAACCCTACGACGAGTGCGTCTGCATCTTCCCCACCGCTTCGTCTGGTCAAGGCTCGCCTGTCGGGCTAATTACCGGGGAAGCAGCGTTATCGCGCGGGGAGTTTCCATGTTCTATGGCATCAGCCTGACCGCCATTCTGGTGGCGCTCTGGCTCACCTTGTCCGGCCCGTTCACCCTGTCGGGGGATTATCCCATCGTGATGGGACTGGGCCTGCTCAGCATTATCGGCACGGTCGCCCTGACCTACCGCATGCGCATTGTCGACCGCGAGACCGTTCCGATCGGTCCCGCGCTGGCCCTGTTCACCTATTGGGCTTGGCTGGGCGGCGAGATCGTCAAGGCCAACCTGGCGGTTCTGTGTCTGGTGATGAAGCCGGAAATCGAAGTCGAGCCTCGCCTGATCCGTGTGCCGGCAGAGCAGCGCTCCGATCTGGGTCGCAGCGTGTTCGCCAACTCGATCACGCTGACGCCGGGCACGGTGACAGTCGATGTCGAGGATGATGGTTTCCTGGTCCACGCGCTGGACAATTCCTTCACTGATCCGGCCGGTTTCGCCGAGATGGGCGCGCGCTCCGATGTGGCGTCGGACGGCAAGAAGAAGAGGGCGGACTAATGCATTTCCTGATCTTCCTGGTCGCCATCGGCATGGCCGTGGCCATGGCCATCATGCTGGCCCGCCTGTTCGCCGGGCCGACCCTGTATGACCGTGTGCTGGCCGCCAATTCCTTCGGCACCAAAACGGTGCTCTTCCTGCTGGTTTTCGCCGCCTTGGTCGGCCGTCAGGACGCCATCGACATCGCGCTCCTGTATGCGCTGATCAATTTTGTGGCGACCATCGCGATCCTGAAATTCTTCCGCTACCGGTCGTTGGAGATCGCCCTGGCGCAGATGTCGCTGCGCAAGGCGCTGGATGGGGAGTACGAGAAATGAGCCCCGCCGAGATTTTCCAGCATGCTCGCGACGTGTTCGCGATCGGTGCCATGGCCGTCGGCCTGGTGTTCGTGATTGCCGGTGCCACCGGTGTGATGCGCCTGCCCGACTTCTACACCCGCATGCATGCGGCTGGTGTCACTGACACGCTGGGCGCCGAGCTGATCATTCTCGGCCTGATCGCCCAGGCCGGTGACTGGCAGACAGCCGCCAAGCTGGCGCTGGTCGGCCTGCTGCTCTTCCTGACCAGCCCGACCGCGACCCACGCCATCGCCAATGCGGCGCACCGGGCCGGCCAGAAGCCGGACCTGGCCCATTTCAAGCCGAAACACCCCGCTGATGCGGCGTCCTCGGAGGCCTCCAAATGAGCCATGCCGACCTGACCCAGTATCTGGATTACACGCTGATCGCCATGTTGCTTGCGGTCGGTTTTTCGATTGTCCGCCTGCGCAACCTGTTCGCGGTCGTCATCCTGATGGGCGTGTACTCGCTGCTTTGTGCCGCGTGGTTCGTGTCGCTCGACGCGGTCGATGTGGCCTTTACCGAAGCCGCAGTCGGGGCCGGTATCTCGACCGTGCTGATGCTCGGCGCGATGCTGCTGACGGCGCGTGAGAGCGAGCCGGCCGGAGCCGGGCGCCACTGGGCGGCCTTCGCCGTCGTCGCCGCAGCGGGTGCCGCGCTGTTCTTCGCCATTCCCGACATGCCGGTCTATGGCGATGCCGAGAGCCCGGCCAATGCCTATCTCGGGCGCGACTTCATGGAGCGAACGCCGCAGGACATCGCCGTGCCCAATGTCGTCACCGCCGTGCTGGCCAGCTATCGCGGCTATGACACCTTTGGCGAGACGGTCGTGGTCTTCACCGCTGCGCTGGGTGTGATGCTGCTGCTGGGCTTTGGTACCGGCGGACGTCGCAAGGAAGAGGAGGAGGACTGACATGTCACCGCACCTGATCCTTCGCGTTGTCTCCAAGCTCCTGATCCCGCTGATCGTGATCTTCGGCCTCTATGTCCAGTTCCACGGTGATTTCGGCCCGGGAGGCGGCTTCCAGGCGGGCGTGATCATCGCCGTCGCCGTGATCCTCTATGCCCTGATCTTCGGCATGGACGAGGCCCGCCGCGCCGTGCCGCCGGGCGCTGTGCGCTATGGCGCCGCGCTGGGTGTACTGATCTATGCCGGCGTCGGTGTCGCCACCCTGTTCATGGGCGGGGCGGGCGAGCCGCTGAACTTCCTCGACTATGACGCCCTGCACCCCGACCAGGGTCACCATACCGGCCAGCATTACGGCATTCTTCTGGTCGAGCTTGGTGTTCTGACGACGGTCGCCTCGGTCATGCTGGCGATCTTCTATGCCTTTGCCGGCCGCGTGCCGGACATCCCGGACGAGGAGTGGTAGCGATGCTGGAGATCCTCGCAGAGCGCTTCAACTATATTCCCATCATCATCCTGATGATGATCGGGCTGTATGTGGTCATCGCCACCGGCAATCTGGTCAAGCGACTGGTCGGCCTGTCATTGTTCCAGACCTCGGTCTTCCTGCTCTACATCACCATCGGCAAGGTGTTCGGCGGTTCGCCGCCCATCATCGCCGATGATGGGCATCACGGTGAGGACGCCGGCCATGGAGCCGAAGCTGCCGTCGCGCATGGCGCCGATGCCGGCGAACACGCCGCTGAAGCGGCCGACCATGCGGTCGATACGGCCCACCAGGCCGCCGAAGTCATCTATTCCAACCCGCTGCCGCACGTCCTCATCCTGACCGCGATCGTGGTCGGCGTGGCGACCCTGGCGGTCGGTCTGGCGCTGGTCGTGCGCATCCGGGAGGCCTACGGGACCATCGAGGATGACGCCCTGAACACCGCCGACTACTCGCTTGAATCCGGGAGCGCCGAATAATGCAGTTTCTGGCTGATTTCCTGCCCGCGGGCATCGCCATGCACGCGCCGGCGCTGATCGTTGTCATCCCGCTGATCATGGCCGCAGTGTCCGCCCTGATGCCGAATGGCCGGCTGGGCTGGCTGGTGACGCTGATCACCTCCGCCCTGGTCGCCATCCTCGCCCTCAACCTGTTGGGTCAGGTCGCGACGCAGGACGTGATTTCCTATCATCTGGGAGGCTGGGCGCCGCCGCTGGGCATCGAATACCGCGTCGACATGCTCAATATCCCGCTCCTGCTGCTGGTCGGCATCGTCGGGTTCCTGTGCGTGATCTACGCCCTGCCGAGCGTCGCCGATGAGATCGCCGAGAACAAGCAGGCGCTGTTCTATTCGGCCTTCCTGGTCTGTTTCGCCGGCCTCCTCGGTGTGACCATCACAGGCGACGCCTTCAACGTCTTCGTCTTCCTCGAGATCTCCTCGATCTCGACCTATGTCATCATCGCCATGGGCGCCGGCAAGGATCGCCGCGCCCTGACCGCCAGCTATAACTATCTGATCCTCGGCACGATCGGCGCCACCTTCTTCGTCATCGGTGTCGGATTCCTCTACATGGCGACCGGTACGCTGAACATGGCCGATATGGCGGCGATCCTGGAACAGACCGGTCACAACCGGGTCACCCAGGCGGCCTTCGCCTTTATCGTGGTCGGCCTCGGCCTGAAGGCGGCGATGTTCCCGCTGCACCTGTGGCTGCCCAACGCCTATGCCTTTGCGCCGAACTTCGTCACCGCCTTCCTCGCCTCGACGGCGACCAAGGTGGCCTTCTACGCGCTGATCCGCTTTTTGTTCTCGGTCTTCCATCCCGATGTCAGCTTCGTCTCGATGTCCTTCACCTGGCTGTTTGCCGTGGTCGGGACGATCGCGATGGTCGTCGCCTCCCTGCAGGCGGTCTTCCAGACCGATGCGCGCCGTTTGCTGGCCTATTCCTCGGTCGCCCAGGTCGGCTACATGATGCTGGGACTGGGCATGGGCACGGCCTCGGGCCTGTCGGCCGGCCTGTTGCACCTGATGAACCATGCCCTGATGAAGGGCGCCCTGTTCATGGCGCTGGGTGCGTTTGCGCTCAATTTCGGCGTCCGCCGGGTCAAGGACCTGGCCGGGATGGGCAAGACCATGCCGGCGTCGGCCTCGGCCTTCACCATTGCCGGCCTGTCGCTGGTCGGTGTGCCGCTGACGGTCGGCTTCACCTCGAAATGGTATCTCGTCACCGCCGCGCTCGAGCGTGGCTGGTGGTGGGCGGTGGCGGCGTTGATGCTGTCATCCCTGCTGGCCCTGGCCTATGTCGCCCGGCTGCTGTCGGCCATCTGGATGGACGCACCGCCCAGCCATCATGGCGAGCTGATGCAGCGTCGTCTGGCGCCGTGGATGGTGCTGGTGCCGATGAGCTTTCTGGCCCTGGCCAATGTCTATTTCTTCTTCCACGCCGACCCGCTGGTCTGGCTGGCCCGGTCTGCGGCGGATGCCGTGATGGGAGGGAATTGAGCTGATGTGGACGCCTGAACTCTCTCTCGCCCTCGCCCTGGTCCTGCCGGCCCTTGGCGGTGTCTTCGTGGCCCTGCTGGGCTCGCGGCCCAATCTGCGTGAAGCGGCGACGCTGATCGCGGCCGTGCTGCTGGCCTTCAATGTCGCCTATCTGGTCGAGATCGCCCAAGGGCATCCGACCCTGGACCTCGCCACCCTGGCGCCGGGCCTGCACCTGGTGTTCCGCCTGGAACCGCTGGGCGCCATCTTTGCCGCGGTCGCCTCCGGTCTGTGGATCGTCAATTCGCTCTATTCGATCGGCTATATGCGCGGCAATAACGAGAAGAACCAGACCCGTTTCTATGTCTGTTTCTGTATCGCCATTGCCGGTGCCATGGGCGTGGCCCTGTCGGGCAATCTGCTGACCATGTTCCTCTTCTACGAGGTGCTCACCCTGTCGACCTATCCGCTGGTCACGCACAAGGGGGATGCCAAGGCCAAGCGTGGCGGCGCAATCTACCTGTCCATCCTGCTGGGCACCTCGATCGGTCTGCTGCTGCCGGCGGTCATCGCCACCCATTTCCTCGCCGGATCGACCGATTTCGTCGCCGGTGGCCTGCTGGCGATCAATGAGATCACCCCGGCCATTTCCAGCGTGCTGCTGGTGCTGTTCGCCTTCGGGATCGGCAAGGCGGCGCTGATGCCGGTCCATCCCTGGCTGCCTAATGCCATGGTCGCGCCGACCCCGGTCTCGGCCCTGCTGCACGCCGTGGCCGTGGTGAAGGCCGGCGTTTTCGCCATGCTGAAAGTCGGCACCTATATCTTCGGACCGGCACTGATCGCCATCACCCCGGCCGCCGACGCCCTGGCCTGGATTGCCGGCATCTCCATCGTGCTGGCCTCCGTGGTCGCCATGACCAAGGATAATCTGAAAGCCCGGCTGGCCTTCTCGACCGTGTCGCAGCTGTCCTATGTGACGCTGGGCGTGATGCTCGGCTCGCCGCTGGCGATGCTCGGCGGGGCCCTGCAGATCGTCATGCATGCCTGGGGCAAGATCACCCTCTTCATGAGTGCCGGCGCGATCTATACCGCCACCGGCAAGACCGAGATCTCGCAGATGGACGGGCTGGGCCGCTACATGCCCTGGCTGTTCATCGCCTATACCGTCGGGGCGCTGTCGATCATCGGCCTGCCGCCACTGGGCGGATCCTGGCCGAAACTCTTCCTGCTGCAGGGCGCCTGGGAAAGCGGGCATGGCTGGCTGATGGTGGCGCTGATTGCCTCCTCCATCCTCAATGTCGCCTATCTGCTGCCCTTGTCGGCGCGCGGTTTCTTCTCGCCGCCGGCTGAAGCCAAGCTGAAGAAGCAACCGCCCATGCTGGTCATCCTGCCGCCCGTCATCACGGCTGCGGGCGTGGTGGTGCTCTTCTTCCTCATCGGACCGCTGCGCGACTATCTGGCGCCGGTCTTCCTGTCGTCGACCCTTGCTGCGGAGGCCGCACTGTGAGCGATCCTAACGGCAAACATGATGAACTGATCCACCCGGTCGCCCGGCCTTTCCTGTGGCTCGACTCGGGCTGGCTGAAAGCCTCGATGATCTGGATCTTCCTGGTCGCGACGCTGGGCTTTGTCGCCGTCGACTTCTTCCATCACCGCCACGAATACGTCCACCTGGCCGAATTCTACGGTTTCTACGCCATGTGGGGCTTCGGCGCCTTCGTGCTGGCCGTCATGGTCGGCTGGTTCGTGATCCGCGGCCTGCTGGGCCGGGAAGAGGATTACTGGGACGGCGACAGTTCCGATGAGGAGGGCCAGTCATGATCGAAGCCCTCTACGACGTCTCACCGGCCTGGCCGGTCATCATCGCCGGCCTGCTGGCCGCGGCCTTCCCCTTCCATACCGCACGCAAGGGCCTGGCCCTGATAGCGCCGGTGCTGGCGCTGGGCCTGTGGTTCAATGCGCCCTCGGGTGACCATGTCGGCGGGCTCATCGAGCTGGGCGGTTTCACCATGGAAACCTTCCGCTTTGACGGGCTGTCGCGGATCTGGGGCCTGATCTTCATCATCGCCGCCTTCATCAACGGGCTCTACGGCCTGCACGAGAAGGACCGCATCGCCGATGCCGCCGGCCTGATCTATGCCGGTGCCGGCCTGGGCGCCGTCTTTGCCGGTGACCTGTTGTCCCTGTTCGTGTTCTGGGAGCTGACGGCGATCTCCTCGGTCTTCCTGATCTGGGGCGCCCGCAACAATGCCGCCTACAAGGCCGGCCTGCGCTATCTGGCGATCCACGTCCTGTCCGGCGTGCTGCTGCTGACCGGTGCGGTGATCCGGGCCAGCGAGACCGGCAGCTGGGCCTTTGACGAGAGCCTGTCCATCGAGACGCTGGGCGGTTTCCTGATCTTCATCGCCTTCGGCATCAAATGCGCCTTCCCCTTCCTGCACAACTGGCTGCAGGACGCCTATCCCAAGGCCACCATTACCGGCGCCGTGGTCCTCTCCGCCTTCACCACCAAGCTGGCCGTCTATGCGCTGGCACGCGGCTATGCCGGGACCGACCAGCTGATCTGGATCGGCGCCGTCATGACGGCCTTCCCGGTCTTCTTTGCCGTGGTCGAGAATGATCTGCGCAAGGTGTTGTCCTATTCGCTCAACAACCAGCTGGGCTTCATGGTTGTCGGCATCGGTGTCGGCACCGAGCTGGCGATCAATGGCGCCGCCGCACACGCCTTTGTGCACATCATCTACAAGGCGCTGTTGTTCATGAGCATGGGCGCGGTCTTGCTGCGGGTAGGCACGGTGAAAGCCTCCGAGCTGGGCGGGCTGTTCAAGTCGATGCCGGCCACCACGGTATTCTGCCTGATCGGGGCGGCCTCGATTTCGGCCTTCCCGCTCTTTTCCGGCTTTGTCGCCAAGGCGCTGACCCTGGCCGCTGTGGCCCAGGAAGGCCATTGGATGGTCTGGCTGGTGCTGGTCTTTGCCTCCGCCGGTGTGCTGGAGCATTCCGGCATCAAGATCCCGTATTTCGCCTTCTTCAGCCATGACCGTGGCCATCGCGTCCGCGAAGCACCGGTCAACATGCTGATGGCGATGGGGATGGCGGCACTGATCTGCGTCTATCTGGGTGTGAATTACGGCGTGCTCTACGAGCTCGTGCCTTTCCCGGAGGCGGCGCTGCACTATGAGCCCTACACCTTCGACCATATCGTCGGGCAGATGCAGCTCTTGCTGGGGGCCATGTTCGCCTTCGCCTTCCTGGTGCGGATGAAGTGGTATCCGGACGAAAAGCGCGGTGTGAATATCGACACCGACTGGTTCTACCGCCGCTTCCTGGCCAATACGATGAGCTGGGGGCATGCCATGTTCGGTCGTCTCTGGGCCTCGATCGGCAATGTGCTGGGCGGAGTCCGGCGCCGGACCGGCGGAAAACTGTTCGAGGTTTTCAGTCCTATCGGTGCCTTGAGCCGGGATATCCCCAGTGGATTGCTGGCCATCTGGACCAGTGCGCTGCTGGCGATCGTCCTGCTGATCGCCTACCTCGCGCCTTAAGTCTCAGGTACTTGCGAAATAAAAGAGGGCGCAACCCGCACAGGTTGCGCCCTCTTTCTTTGCAACAAAAATAGGAATATTATCCCCACCTGGGTGTAGCCATCTTAGCATCACGTCGGTCGCGGCCATCGGGGCGCCGCGTCAGAACGGGAGCGTTCGGATGAGCCGTATCATGTGCAGACTGGAAGAGGATGTCGCCCGGGCCCGACTGGCCCAGAGCGCCGTGGCCTACGCCTTCGGGATATCGCAGCGCGAGCTGGAGGCACCGACCCGGCGATCGCGGGAGGCCGCCCTGGCCCGGCAGGCGGCGATGTATCTGGCCCATGTTGCCTTCGAGCTGCCGCTGACCCGTGTGGCGCTGGCCTTCGGGCGCGATCGCACCACCGCCGCCCATGCCTGTCACCGCATCGAGGACCGGCGCGATGACCGCGCCTTTGACGATTATATGGACGCGCTGGAAGCGGCCCTGCGTACCGCGCCGCGACTGAGCGGGTTGCAGCGTCTGGCCGGTCTGGAACGCTTTGAACGCCCGGAGCGTCTGACATGAGCGCGCCGCGCTGGATGCGCGCCCTGGCCCGGCCCGGCGCCCGCATGGTGCCGCCCGGCGAGATCGAGGCGAGGGCGGTGGTGTTGCAGAAAGGCGATCGCCGCCGCCGCCCGACTTCACGCCTCTCCCCCAGCCGTTTTGAAGAGGCGATGCGCTGTGGCTGGCTGGCCAAGCGGGACAATGGCCTGGTGCTGTCCGCCGACGGTCAGGCGGCCCTGAAAGCCGGTACGCGTGGCGAGGATCCCGACCCGGCCAGCCGGCATCGTGAGATGGAGGACCGGCCGGTGATGGACCGGGAAGGTCAGGTCTCCACGGCAAGGGCCAATCGCCGTGAAGGCCCGCTCGGCCCCTGGCTGGATGGTCTTGAACCGCATCAGCGCCAGGCCGGCGAGCGTTTCATCAGCGATTATCACCAATCCACCCTGATGAGCCCGGTCACCCGCAACTGGTCCCCCACCGCCCAGCGCCGCAGCGAGGGCCGTCGCAAGAGTCCGGAAGACGCCGCCTTGGGCGCCCTGGCCGCCAAGGACCGCGTCATGAACGCCCTCGACGCCCTCGGTCCGGCCTTCGCTCGCGTCATCGAGGCCGCCCTGGTCCACGAAGACAGCGCCGCCGCGTTGGAGCGCCGTTTCGGCTGGGCGGCACGGTCGGGGCGCACGGTGCTTGGCCTGGCGCTGACGCGCCTGGCTGAAATCTATCGGTTGGTGTGAGGGGGGAGTGATGCGCTGTTGCACTGACACTTCATTGTTACCCCGCCACTTCATTTTTCCCGGGCGTAGACCCGGGACCCACGAAACGATCCGGCGAGCGATAAGTCTCCCGTCGGTCCCGGATCGCGCCGAGGCGCGTCCGGGAAAAATGGAAAGTGGGCTTACGGTGTGGCGCCAGCCCGCCCAGCGTGGGATGACGACGACTGGCAAGCCACAGCCCAGTTGTCATCCCTGATGGACGCCCCGCAAAGGCGGGGCGAAAGTCAGGGACCTAGCTGGTGGCGACCACATGGGTCCCCGCCCTGCGTCCGGCCTTCGCCGGACATCCAGCAGGGATGACAAAGGGTCGGGCCAGCTCAGACCCCCTACACCGTCTCCGCTTCCCCCCGGATCCGGCCGATCATCGAGGCCAGACCGTTGGAGCGCTGTGGGGAGAGGTGTTCGGCGAGGCCGATTTTGGCCAGCACGTCGCGGGCATCGACGGAGAGGATTTCCTCGCCCGTGCGCCCGGAATAGAGGCGCACCATCAGGGCGGCGAGGCCGCGCACGATATGGGCGTCGCTGTCGGCGCGGAAGGTGAGGATGTTGCCGTCGGTCTCGGTGACCAGCCAGACCTGGCTGACGCAGCCCTTGACCCGATTGTCCTCGGAGCGCTCGGCCTCGGGCATGTCCGGCAGCGCCTTGCCCATGTCGATGAGATAGCGGTAGCGCTGCTCCCAGTCGTCCAGGAGGTCGAACTCGTCCACGAGATCGTCGATTTCGGATTGGATGTCTTGTGCCGTCATATCAGCGCCGACGTAGTGCGGGCGAGGCGGCGAGGCAAGCCGTCTGTACGGTTTGCGGGCAGTCAGCTGGTTGTCCGGTCAGCGCGCCGGGATGGTCTGGATGGTCGGGGTCAGGACTTCGCGCGGGACGGGGCGGGCGTGTTGGACGGGGCGGAATGGCTGGCGGTCTGGCTTTGTTGATGGGTTTCGATGGCGTCACCGATCCGGTCCATCGCCATGCCGCCGAGGAAGGTGCCGAGGCGGGCGGCTTCGGAGCCGGCTTCACAGATGACTTCATTGTCGACGCACCATTCGGACACTTTGGCCGAGGCATCAATCCGCGTCTCCGCCGTGTTGAACGGCAGATCCATCGCGTCGCCCGCAAAATCCTGCGGAACAAAGAAACTGACGACAGCGACCCAGAAGGCAGCGCGCAGCAGGAACATCATCTTCGACCTCATTCATGACCGAAACCGGGTGTACCGATCTCAATGCAGGATAGAGGCTAGGAAGAATTCTGAGTAATAGCGAGCGATTACGGGCTTTACCGAAAACGGTGTGCGAATTCGATCCGCGAATTTTGTGTAAAATTGTCGACAAATTCGATCTTGTCCCTGATCGGGACACGATTTGTTAAGGATTGGCCGGATTCCGCAAACCCATCCGCTCAAATTTGACTCAATTCGCGCTGCTTCCCAGACAGCGGCTGACATCCATCAGCGCGTGTTCGGCGATGCAGAAGCTGTCCTCATACATGAAATGACCGGCGGCGACGCATTGTTGCAGGTCCAGCCGGACCCAGGCGAGACAGCGCTCGACCACCGGATCGGACAGCAGCGCCTCGACCACCTGGTCGGTACGGGCCGGGTCGCCATTGTTCAGGGATTGCAGGGCGGCGACCGACAGGATGCGGCCAATGCGTTCGCGATCGGGATCGGGTGCGGCCTCTCCCACAGTCAGGGTCAGTTGCGGGGCGACCGACGGGCGGTCGGACAGGGGAACCGACTCGATGCGGTCAAACAGGGCCGAGGCCGGCAGGCCCTGGTCGAAGCCGCCGCTCAGCGTCATCAGGACCTCATCGGTCATGTCGATCGGCGCGCTGCCCATGTGCGACAGCTCGGCCAGGCGGTCGGTGCGGTCGCCATGGCTGCGATTGGCCCAGCGCTCGCTCTGCAGGTCATAGGCGGCAGCGCGGTAGCGGACCGACACATCCATGATCTCGGCGCTGTCGGCGGCCATCGCTTCGACGACCGAGGCCTGGGCTTCTTCCGACGAGGCAAAGCTGGTGGCATAGGTCGGGTCATACATCAGCCCGGTCATCGCGGCTTCGGGGCCGTAGTAATCGGCCAGCTCGCGCACTTCGTCGAGATATTCGGGATGGCGCGCGGCGATGATGGCAGCATAGGCGATCCAGGCGCGGACCAGGCGTTCCTCGCCATAAAAGGCGGTCAGCCGGTTCATGGCGTCGTCGAGATCCTGTCCGGAGGCGATCGGTGCCGAGTGGAGGTCCGCGATCACTGAATGATAGGCGGCGTATTCGCCGGCCGAGCGCTCGACAAGGCTGGGCTCGCGTTGTGCCGGCTGGTCCAGTTGCAGGACCGGAGCCGGAGCTGCCGCGTCGGCTGTCGGGGCCGCAGGGTCCGGCGCAGCGGCATCCTGGACAGACAGGCCCATACCCAAGCTCAGCGCGCCAATGGCGAGGACGGTCGTCAACATCACACAATGCTCCTTTGAACCCATTTCATACTGCCCCGGCTTGATGGCGCATCCAAGGGGCAGACGCGGCTGAATTTTCACGAGCCTTAGCGAATGCGACCGGTAAACGGACAAAGTTTAAGATTCAGCATTTGTTAACGTCGAAGGCGAAGATTCCGGAGAGCTACAAAAGCGAGTCGCACCGGTTCAAGATGAAGCCGAAATCGCCTGCCATAACAGCCTGGTTCGCACGCCAGGGCGGAACGCTGGTCAACCTGATATGGCTTGGCACGCTGGCGGCTGCCTTGCCGCGTCTGTGGCCAATCATTGACGGGACCGCGATTGAAAAATCGCTGCTCGTTGCTGCCATCGCTGCGCCGGCCCTTCTGTCCTTCATCCTCATCCCGCGCATGGACCGCGCTTTCGAGCGTTTCCTGCTGGCGCTGGTGTGGACCGGCTTTGCCGTCGGCGTGACCCTCACGGGGGGCGGTGTCACCGGCATCGGTGTGCTGGCCTTCCTGCTGGCCCCGGCCATGGCGGCCGCCTGCGGCGAGCGTGACGGTGTCATCAAGGCGGCGGCCCAGTCAGGCCTCGCGGCGATTGTTGTCAGCGTGTTGCACCTGACCGGCTTTGTCGCTCCGGCCCCGATGGCCGTCGAATTTCATTTGCCCTTCGTGCTGGGCTGCGTGCTCACCCTGTCGACCGGATTTGCCTTTGGTGCCCTGCGGGCCGTGCACGATGCTGACCGCGTCCGGGCCGAGGCAGAACGCGGCCGCGTGCGGGCCAAGGCCTTTGATGCCTCGCCCGTGCCGCTGGTCGCCTGCGATGCTGACGGGCATATCCTGGCCGCGTCCAAGGGGTTGCGTGACCTGTCACCCGGTCTGCCGCGCGATCTGAAAGGCCTGCCGCTGGCTGATCTCGGTTTCGACGATGATGATCGCGCCCAGCTGGCCGCCTCCGGTCGCCGTGCTGCATTGCGCGATGTCGAGGGCCCGCTGGTGGTCCGCGGCCAGCGCGGTCACAGCGAGGACGTGATCGTCAAGACGCGGCCGATCCATGGCGGTTCGGTCATCACCCTGTCCAAGGATAGCGGTCCGGCGCTGCAGGCCGCCCTGACCCAGGCCCGCCATGATCGCGAAGCGGCCGAAGAGGACGCGCGCGCCAAGTCGCAATTCCTGGCCTCGGTCAGTCACGAGCTGCGCACGCCGCTGAATGCCATTATCGGTTTTTCCGATGTCATGAAGGCGCGCCTGTTCGGGCCGCTGCCGGCGCGCTACGCCGAATATGCCGACCTGATCCATGAAAGCGGCCAGCACCTGATGGAGCTGATCGGCGACGTGCTCGACATGTCCAAGATCGAGGCCGACCGTTATGAGCTGGTCCGCGAGACCTTTGATATCGGTGAAGTGGTCAACCTGTCGGCCAAGATGATGCGCCTGCAGGCTGAAGAAGCCGGCATCAATCTCAAGATCAAGCGTCATGACGGCCCGCTTCTGGTCGATGGCGACCGCAAGGCGCTGCGCCAGATCCTGCTGAACCTGCTGTCCAATGCCGTCAAGTTCACGCCGAAGGGCGGTGCCATCGTGGTCATGGCCCGGGCCAGCGGTGGCCAGCTTGTGATGGCCGTCGGTGATAGCGGCGTCGGCATCGACCCGTCAGAAACCGCGCGCCTCGGCCAGCCCTATCAGCAGGCTACCAATGCGCGCGACATTGAAAAGCGTGGCACCGGCCTGGGTCTGTCCCTGGTCCGTGCCCTGTCGGAATTGCATGGCGGCTCGATGAATATCGCCAGCCGCAAGGGTGAAGGCACCACGGTGACCATCTCCCTGCCGATCCTCGCCGAGGACAAGGCCGAGGTTGAAAACCATCCCGGCCTGGACGTCCGCCAGCAGATCCAGCGCGCCCAGGAAGCCAGTCAGGACATGACGGTGGCGAAAGCGGACGTGGCCTGAGGGGCTGAAACTTTCGGTCGCCGACATCGCGCAGAGCGCGGTTCAACCCATAGAGCACTTGTCAGCCAGCGGGCCGTATCCGGTTCTCGAGGTCAAGGGCGCCGCAGGCGCCGCTTCGCGGTCGGGACCCTTGAGCTCGAGAACCGGATACGGCGATCTCTCGGCAAGTGATGTATGCGGTGTTGCGCGCTGACGCGCCGCTTTCGGAGACAAGGCCCCACATCATTTTTCCCGGACGCGCGTCGGCGCGATCCGGGACCAACGGGACTCTCATCGCCAGGAGGATGGGCTCGTCGGTCCCGGGTCTTCGCCCGGGAAAAATGAAGAGTGCTGTCGTCGCGAAGACAGCGCGACCTAGGCCTTCGGCTTGCGCTTCAGGGTCGCGCTTTTTTCGAACGGCTTGCCGCCATCCTTCTTGAAGCCGGGCTTTTTGCCGGCGGGCTTGTCATAGCCGCCGCCCTTTTTCTTGAAGCCACCGGCGGCCGGCTTGCGCTTGCGGGCCCAGGAGCTGTCCTCGCCCTTGTCGGGGCGGGCATTGGGATTGGTCAGGTCGCCGGCGGGACGGGCCTTGGCGGCCGGACGGTCATCGCCGGATGAGGCGGACGGCTTGTCGGCACGGGGACGGCGCGGCTTGTCGTCTTTCTTCCAATCGGACTTGTCGGCCCGGGGCTTTTTCTCCCAGGGCTTGTCATCGCCCCCGACCGGGCTGTCGGCGCGGTCGTAATCGGGCTTCGGCTTGCCCTTGAAGGGACGGTCGCCATCGGCCTTTTTGCCGTAGGGCTTCTTGTCCCCGTAAGGCTTCTTGTCGCCGAATGATTTCTTCTCGCCATAGGGCTTCTTGTCGCCATACGGCTTCTTCTCACCATAGGCCTTTTTCTCATACGGCTTCTTGTCGTAGCGCGGCTTGTCGCCACCACGATCGCCAGAGCCTTCACCATCGCGCTCGCGCTGGTCGTGCGGCTTGCGGTCCTCATAGGCGCGCGGGGCGCCGTCATCGCGATTGCGCTTGACCGGATAGCCGTCGCTGTCGGTTTCGCGATGGCGGGACTTTTCGCGGTGACGCATTTTCGGCGTGCGGGCGTCGGTCGGGCCATCATTGGGACCGGCGCGTTCCATCTGCGAGCCGTCATCCGGTGTGACGCGGATATTGTTCTCGCCGCCGCCATTTTCAGCCAGTGCCTTGGCGAAGCGGTCGGCATGTTCGGCGTCGATCTCGAAGCGGGTCTCGCTCTCGCCGATCTGGATCGAACCGATCTCACGCTTGGTGACATGGCCGAGGCGGCAGATCAGTGGCAGCAGCCAGCGCGGCTCCGCCTTGGCCTTGCGGCCAGCCGACATGCGGAACCAGACACTGGCCTTGAAGTTCTCGCGCGGCTTGCGCTCGGGACGGTCATTCTGCGCTGCGGGGCCGGACAGCAGGTCCTCGGCAGACGGAAGGGTCGCCAGGCGGGCCCGCAGGAAAGCGGCGGCCAGCTGTTCGGCAGTGAATTTCTCGAGCAGGGCGTCGGTATCGACCTTCATCGCCTCGTCGATCTCTTCGGTCAGGATCGGGTCGGCCATCAGGCGTTGGCGGTCACGGGCGCGGACATCGTCCGAGCTCGGCGCCTCGGCCCATTCGGCCTGCAGCTTGGCGTCGCGCAGAAGACGGTTGGCGCGGCCGCGGCGGGTGTGCGGCACGATGATCGCGCAGACGCCCTTGGCGCCGGCCCGGCCGGTACGGCCCGAGCGGTGCAGCAGCACGTCGGAATTGGTCGGCAGGTCGGCATGGATGACCAGTTCCAGACCCGGCAGGTCGATACCGCGCGCGGCGACATCAGTCGCGACACAGACGCGGGCACGGCCATCGCGCAGGGCCTGCAGGGCGTGGGTGCGTTCCTTCTGGGTCAGCTCGCCGGACAGGGCCACGGCGGCAAAGCCGCGATTGCCGAAACGGGCGGCCAGACGGTTCACCGCTTCGCGCGTGGCGCAGAAGATGATGGCGCGCTCGGCATCGTAATATCGCAGCACATTGATGATCGCATTCTCGCGATCGGACGGGGCGACTGACAGGGCGCGGTATTCGATGTCGGCGTGCTGGCCGCGCTCGGAGACGGTCGAGATGCGCAGCGCGTCCTTCTGGAAGCGGCGGGCAATGTCGGCGATGGCGCGCGGCACGGTGGCCGAGAACAACAGCGTCCGGCGCGACGCCGGTGCGGCGTCGAGAATGTATTCTAGGTCTTCGCGGAAACCGAAATCGAGCATCTCGTCGGCTTCGTCCAGCACGACGGCCTTGAGCTGGGACATGTCCAGCGCGCCGCGCTCGATATGGTCGCGCAGGCGGCCCGGCGTGCCGACCACGATGTGACAGCCGCGCTCCAGCGCTCGCCGTTCGGTGCGCGGATCCATGCCGCCGACACAGGAGGCGATGCGGCCGCCGGCCTCGCCATAGAGCCAGGACAGTTCACGCTCGACCTGCAGCGCCAGTTCGCGTGTCGGTGCCACCACCAGCGCCATCGGCAGGTCGGGCATGTTGAAATTGGTATCGTCGCCCAAAAGCGTCGGAGCCATCGCCATGCCGAAAGCGGCGGTCTTGCCGGAGCCGGTCTGGGCCGAGACCAGCAGGTCGCGCCCGTCAGCATCTTCCGCGATCACAGCGGACTGGACTTCGGTCAGGGCGGCATAGCCCTTTTTCTCGAGCGCAGCGGCAAGCGCCGGCGCAATGCGGGGATTCAAGGTCATATAAAGCTGTTTCCAGTGCCAAAATGCCGGCCACACCCATCAGTGACCGGGTTCCATCAGTGTCCCGGTAAGGACGCCGAGAGGGCGACTGGCCGGAATATGCGGGGCTTTAGCACAGGATAGGCGGCAAAGGCCAATGAAGCGGCAGCAGGACGGGCATGCAGATGTGGAGGTGAGCGGCGAACGGGTGGTCGGCAGGTCATGAGAGCGGGGCACAGATCCCCAGATGATTGGGCCAGGCGTCGCCCAAAATTTCCAATCCGGGTCCGGCCCGGTTACCGCCTGCCACGGCAAGTCTGCGTTCTGACTGATTTATTGTTTGCCACAGGAACGTTCTGTGGTGGAATATTCGTTCGCATGACATTCTTGCTGTGTCGATCCGACTGCTTGATCGGCCCCGCTACCGGAGCATTTGCGTTGGATAGACATCCCGCCGGCTCGGAGCCCAGACGCTTCCTGATCATCGATGATGACGAGCTTGATCGGATGGTGATCGAGCACAAGCTGGGTCAGCTGGAGCCGGGTGCGGTGTGTTGCCACGCGGCGACCGCGGATGAAGCGCTTCGCCTGGTCGCCCGGGATGCGGTTTTTGACGCTGTATTCGTTGATTTTGCGATGCCGGACGAGGACGGGCTGAGCACCATTCGCGCGCTGCGGCGGCAAAGGGCGCTCGAGCTGGTGCCGGTGATCATGGTCACCGGGACCGCAGACCCGGTGCTGGCTGCGACGGCCATCATCGAGGGAGCAGATGCCTATCTTGGCAAGGAGGACATGACCGACTCGCGGTTTGCCTGGGCGCTCGTCAGCGCGACCGAGCGGGCGAGATTGCGCCGGGAGGCCCGGGCCAAGGAGGTCGCGATGCGTGAATTTGCGTTCAACGCGGCGCATGATCTCAAATCACCGCTGAACGGGATTACCGGATTTGCCGCGCTGCTGGCGCAAGCCGTCGGGGGTGTCTCGCCCCAGGCCCGGGAGTTTGCGGCAAAAATCCGGACCCAGGGTTTCAAGATGGCGGAATTGATCGACTCGATGCTGGACTACGCGATTGCCGGTGAAGCGATCGGCGAGACCCCGGTCGTCGCCCTGCAGGAGGTCGTCGATGATGCCGTCGCGTCGACCCGGGCCGAGCTGGACGCGATCGAGGCCAGCATTCGTGTGAGCGTGACCGGACAGGCGCCCATGGATCGCGTCCAGATCGAGCGCGTCTTGCGCAATCTCATTCTGAACGCGGTCAAATACCGGTCGTCGGCACAGACGGAGATAACGATCCGGACCCGCGACGAGGCCGGTGGCGTGGCTGTCGAGGTCGCCGACAACGGGCTGGGCGTTGCGGCCGATCTCCGGGACCGGATTTTCGAACCCATGCAGCGGGCGCACCAACAATCGGCTGACGGTCACGGCCTTGGCCTGGCAATTTCCCGCAAGATCATCAATGCCCATCGCGGTCGGATCTGGTGCGAGGCAAGACCCGACGG
The DNA here is from genome assembly GCF_048268525.1 of Maricaulis sp. Taxonomy (GTDB): domain Bacteria; phylum Pseudomonadota; class Alphaproteobacteria; order Caulobacterales; family Maricaulaceae; genus Maricaulis. The sequence continues at coordinate 134,154 of NZ_JBLWVH010000003.1, forward strand.
CGGCAGTCTGTTTACCTTCACCCTGCCAGAGGCCTGACCTGATGGCACAGGCTGCGCCGTCTCTCCTCTCCGACCTGATCATCCGGGCCGGGCGTTATCGCGGACATCTGGTCCTGGCGCTGATTTCGCTCGCGATCTGCGTCACCGTCATGATCGGCTGGAAGCTGGGTCTGGAAACAGTGGTCCGGCTGTCGCCAACCCTGTCGCCGATGCAGTTCAACACGGCTCTGGCGCTGGCGCTGGTGGGCCTGGGGACGATCGCCGGGAGTTTGCGGTATCGCATGGCGGCGGGGCTCCTGGCGGGATTGGGAGCCGGCATTGCCGGCATCAGCCTGCTGGAAAACGTGACCGGTTTCGATCCGGGGCTGGACGAGTTGTTTCATGCCCACCAGTTTGTCGAACCGGGCGCGGCCCCCGGCCGGATGTCGCCCAACTCGGCGCTGGCGATCCTGTTGATGGGCCTGGCCATCTCCCTGCCGCAAATCCGGGCGTCGCACCGTCCACTACCGGGCGCCGCCATTGCCGGCTTCGTTTGCAGTGCGGCGGCGATCGGCGCGATCGCAGCCTCGGTGATCGGTTATCTGATCGGTGCGGCGGAAGTTTTCGGCTTCGTGCCGGAAACGCGGATGGGTGTGCTGACGACGATCGCGGCGTCCTGTCTGGGGATACCGATCTGCGAGTCGATGCTGGTGGCCCTGCTGCGGCGGCGCCGTTTGCCGATGGTCGGCCTGCTGGGCGGTTTCGGCCTGGCCTTGATGATCGTGCTCGCATCTTCGAATGACGCCATTCGCGACGATGCCCGCAATGCCCGCCGCGCCCAGCTTGAACTCGAACTGGGATATGTTGCGCGCCAGCTTTCGGGAACCATTACCGACCGGATTCTGGCGGTGGAACGAATGGCCCGGCGATGGGGGCGGGTCGGCGGTCTGTCAGAGGATGAGTGGCGCGCCGACGCGCTGCGCTACGCGGCTGACCATCCGATGATCCAGGCCGTCAGCTGGGTCGGGACGGATGGCATACTGGCCTGGGTGGAACCGGTGGCCGGCAATGAGCAGGCAGTCGGCCTCGATCTGTTCAGCTTTCAGGACCGGCGCACTGTTTACGAGCGCGCCCGCGACAGCGGCAGGACGGTTGCAACGCCCGTTGTCGACTTCGTGCAGGGCGGGAGCGGATTTATCGCCATGTCGCCGGTCTATCTGCGGAGCGGTGAGTTCGACGGTGTCATGAATGCCGTGTTCAACTTGTCCGAGGTCGTCTCGGCCATGCCGGTTTCGCCGGTGCTGAGTGAGGTGGATCTCATCCTCGCGGACACGACGGCCGAGATGGTGATGTGGGATCAGGTCCAGGTCATGGATGGCGCGTTTTTCGTCGGCATTGGACAGGACGCCGCAGGCGTGCTGCAACCGCAACAGGTGATTGCCGATCTGGTGCTGGTCCTCGGTCTGATTTCGGGCGGGCTGGCCTTGCTTGCCTCCGGCGCCTTTCTTCTCTCACTGTCGCAAAACCGGCAGATCGCCCAGGCGAACCGCGAGCTCGAACAGGCCAATTCCGAGCTCGACAGCTTTGTCTATCTGGCCTCGCATGACCTGAAATCGCCGATGCGCGGCATCCGGCAATTGGCGGACTGGCTCGAGCAGGACATGGCCGAGAACTTGTCGAATGATGCGCGACGATATCTCGGACTGATCCACTCGCGGATCGGTCGCCTGCAGGACCTGCTGGATGCACTGCTGGAATTCTCCAGAATCGGGCGCAATGCGATGGTGCTGACGCGCGTCGAAGTGCTGGAGGAAGCCCGACGCATCGTCGCTCTGCAGGATCTCCCGGAGACGTGGACACTCGACATCAGTGGCGATGAGCTGAGCGTGGAGACCGACAAAAACCTGCTCTTTGTGATTGTGGCCAATCTTGTCCGTAATGCGGTCAAACATCATGATCGGGAGGTCGGGCATCTACAGGTGAGCGTGACCCGCGAAATTGATGACTGGACGCTCACTGTGACCGATGACGGGCCGGGGATTCCGCGCCAGAAGCACGCTCGGGTCTTTGAGATGTTCCAGACTCTCAAGTCCAAGGACGTTGTCGAGGGCAGCGGCATGGGATTGGCGATTGTGTCCAAGGCTGTGGCGCGTTTGGATGGCGATGTTCATGTCGAATCGGATCCGGCCACCGGCCGCGGATCCCGTTTTATTGTTCAATTTCCGCTTGTGGTGGGGGAAGCTGATGCATCTCAATCGTGACGTTTCCATCCTGCTGGTCGAGGATGATGATATCGACGCCGAGGCCGTTTCCCGGGGTCTGCAACAGGCCCGGGTTGCCAATCCGGTTGTACGGGCCCGCAATGGCGAGGAAGCGCTTGCCATCCTGCGGAAGGACGGTGGAGGTGCGGGCATCCGGCCGCCCTACCTTGTGCTTCTCGACCTGAACATGCCGGTGATGAACGGTATCGAATTCCTCAGAGAGCTGCGCGCCGATCCGGCGCTGACCCGGGCCGTGGTGATGGTGTTGACCACCTCGAACGCCGACAGGGACCGCCTCGCAGCGTTTGATCACCATGTCGCCGCCTATATCCTCAAAGCGCGCGCCGGCAAGGAATTCGAGGCTGCGGTCAAGCTGATCGGGCACTATTGGCGCTACGTCGAATTTCCCGACTGATTCCGGCTGGCGTTGAACGCCGGGGCCGCCCCCCGGCAATCAGTATGAGATCAATCTGGCTGATGAGCTCCGGACAGGATGGGGCCGGGCGCGGCGAGGTGCTGTCCCTGGCGCCTGCGTCGTCACCCTTCCGTCTCGCCTGGTGGTGCCGGGGGCGGTTGGCGGTAGTCATTGGCGGCCATAAAACGCTCTGACACAATATTGCCAAATTGAATGTCGAGGTTCCGCGTGCCATCTTGAAATAGTGGAGGGAGAAATGCTTAATCTTGCACTCGCCTTTTTCATCATAGCACTGGTTGCGGCGATCCTGGGATTTGGCGGTATCGCCGCCGGCGCGGCTTCGATCGCCAAGATCATTTTCGTTCTGTTTCTCGTACTCTTCGCGATATCGCTTGTGACCGGCCTTGTGCGCCGCCGCGGACCGAGCCGATAAACCAACGACACTTTTTTGTTTTTTCATTCTTCAAGGAGGAGATTCCATGTTCAGGAAAGCCATCCCGCTTGCCATTTCATTCACCGCGCTGGCCCTGGCCGGTTGCACCGACGGCGAGGCCGAGAATGCCGGCGAGGAAGTCGATGACGTCATCGAGGACGTCACCGGCGAGGACAGTGACCGCTTCGAGGAAGCCGGTGAAGACATTGACGACGCCTCTGACGAGCCGTCCTGACGCTTGAACCGGGGTCCGCTCACACCGTGAGAGGTCCGGTCAAGAAAGGTCGCCCCGCCGGCTCTTGCTGGCGGGGCGCTTTTCGTTTCGGGCGCGGGCACAACGGACCCCGCAGGCCGGTGAGGCGGGCGAAAACCGGGCCGTTCTCGCCTGTTCGGCCCGTTTGGGCGCGGCAAAAGCAGTCTTTCTCGACGAACGACATTTTGTGGAGGTCGGATGACAAGGGTTTCAATATTTAACCCGAAGGTCAGCGGCTAGGCTGTCTTGATGATGTCGAGACCCCAAAGCCTGTTCGCACCGGACCCACTGACTGCTCCGAAAATCGCCAGCCAGCACATGACCATTGTCCTGGCGGTGTTCTGGGCCGTGGTTGCCTTCTTCACCGTCGTTGTGAGTTGGGCCGACTACTCGGCCTCACCGGGCCGGATGATCCGGCTGGTGCCTGTCACAATGGCGGGCGGCTTTCTCTGCTTCCTGCTGGCGGACTTCATCCGCCGTGGCCAGGGCGAGCACTGGCGCCGTAGGGCGGTCACGACCGGCCTGGCAGTCGGCGTTGTAGCGCTGGTCTATTCGGTGATCAATCTGATGTTCCTGGCCGAATGGACCGATGAGCCACTCGAGTACGGAATGCTGGGCGGAGTTGGCCGTCAATGGCTGGTCGATGTCGGCATTTTCACGGCCTGGTGTGGTGTCGTCCTGCTGCTCGATTCGCGTGGCAAGGTGACGCCGATGGGCCCGGATCGTTCGGCCGGTCGTCGGTCGCGGCTTCGCCAGGTGTTGAAATCAGTCGGTCTGCCGACGCCGCTGACGACCGGTCGTTTCGACGGGATCAAGGCGTCCACCCTGTGGCGGTTCCAGCTGTCCTTCTGGATCGCCAACCTGCTGTTCACCTTCCTGTCCACCTCGGCAGTTGTCGAGGAGCTGACCAATCTCTGGCGGAATGTCGTCATCGAAGCGGGCGGTCTGGCGGTGACATACCTGATCCATGTCGCGGTGCTGCGTCCCACGCGTCAGCTTGAGCTGCCGATCCGCTTCGGTCTCGCGCTGGGCAGTTCCATGCTGGCGACCTGTTTCTACATTGTCGCCATGTGGCTGTTGTGGTTCGAGGTCTTTCCGACCGGTCTGACCATCAACGGGATCGAGCCGCGCGGCTGGTCCGGGCTGACCGGGATCGCGCCGCGGTGGTTCGTGTTCAACATGCCGACCTTCATTGCCTGGTCCGCGATCTATCTGGTGCTGGAGTCCTTTGGCCGGATCCGGGCCCAGGAGCGCCAGATTTTCGATTCCGCGGTGCTGGCCCAGGAAGCCCAGCTGAAGATGCTGCGCTTCCAGCTGAACCCGCATTTCCTGTTCAACACCATCAACGCGATCTCCTCTCTGGTCATCGACAACCGCAATGACGAGGCCGAGAGCATGCTGGGCCGGCTAAGCGGCTTCCTGCGCTTTGCCCTGAAGACCTCGCCCGATGATCGCGTGACCCTGAAGGAAGAGCTGGATGCGCAGACGCTCTATCTGGGTATCGAACAGGCGCGTTTCGACAGCCGGCTGCGGGTCCGGCACGACATCCAGCCGGGACTGGATCGCGCCATCCTGCCGTCATTGATCCTGCAGCCTGTGCTGGAGAATTCTGTCAAATACGCCGTGTCCCGGTCGCGCACCTGCGTGACGGTCGATATCCGGGCGCGCCGGTCCGGCGATGACCTGCTGCTGGAGATTGCCGACAGCGGTGGACCGGACATGCCGCAGAGCGAAAGCACCGGCGTCGGCCTGGCCAATATCCGGGCCCGGCTCGACGTGCTGTACGGCGAGCGGGCACGGCTTGACGCCGGACCGGTGGAGACCGGCGGCTTCATGGTCAGCATCCGCCTGCCGATCGAATTTGCCCCCGAGGAAGAGGAGCCGGAAGGAGAGGCCAGACATGCGCATATTGATCGTTGACGATGAACGGCTGGCCTCGCGCCGTCTTGAAGTCCTGCTGGCCCGCCGTCCGCAATACGAGGTGGTGGGCGTCGCCCGGGACGGTGACGAGGCGCTTCAGGCCATCGAACGCCATCGGCCGGACGTGGTGCTGCTCGACATTCACATGCCCGGCACCGACGGTCTCGTCGTGTCAAAGAAGCTGGCCGGGCCCGACACGCCTGCGGTCATCTTCGTGACCGCCTTCGATCACCACGCGGCCGCAGCTTTCGAGTCGGCGGCCATCGACTATCTCCTGAAGCCGGTTCGTCCCGAACGCCTGGAAGCGGCCCTCAACCGGGTCCGAAACCTGCTCTGCCTGCAGGACGCGCAATCGCGGGTCGGCGAGCTGGAATCGGTCGTCTCCGCCCTGCGTGGTGGAGAGGAGGTGGGCGAGGATGTGATCTGGGTCAAAAGCCGGGAGGGCATGGTCCGTATCCCGACCCGGACCATCGACTGGGTCGAGGCGGATGGTGATTATGTGCACCTGCACTGCCGGAGCCGGTCCTGGCTGCACCGCGAAACACTGTCGGCGATGGAAAAGACGCTGGGCGACCGGCTCTTCGTGCGGGTGCATCGTTCGGCGATCGTCAACAAGCGCCGCATCGCCGTCTCCTCGACCACCGAACATGGCGGCCGCATTGTCCGTCTTGATACCGGCGCGGTGGTACGGGTCGGGCGTTCCTATGGTGCGGCCTTGCGCGCGGCACTGGGTCAGACCACCGACTGACCGCCTTCCCGGTCAAATCCAGCCAGCCACACAAAAAAGGGGGGCGAACCCTCAAGGTTCGCCGCCCTTCTTGTTGTGACGCCTGCCCTAGTAGCGCAGGGCGATCTGGCCGAACACACGGCGGCCGACAACGTCATAGAGCGACGGGTCGGTACCGGACTGCACGTTCGGTGCGTATTCCGGCGGCTGCTCGTCGAACAGGTTGTTGACCCCGAACCGGACCGAAGCGTTCTCGGTCATGTTCCAGGTCGCGGCCGCATCCCAGTACCAGACAGCGTCGGTACCGGTGAAGCTGGTCTCGACCGGGAAGATCACACTGGCCCGGTTGTCCATCGAGGCGATGTACTGGCCCCGCACGTCGAAGTCGAAGTCAGACACCGACCAGCGCGTGTTCCAGACCGCCTTCCATTCCGGGAAGGAGGTGCCCAGACCGGCGCCGAAGAAGGATGTGGTGCCGGCATAGTCCAGGTCCGGCAGGATATCGAGATCCTGCTGTTTCCACTCCAGCAGATGGGTCAGGTTCACACTGGTGGTCACCGTGCCGGCCCAGGACGGAGCGCCCAGCCATTCCGGATCGAAGCCCCAGCCAAAGGCGATGTCGATACCCGAGGCCTGCTGCGAACCACCGTTCACGCCCGGATAGAGCCCGTTCGGATCGTTGACATCATTGATGCCCAGGATGTCACCGCCGAAGCGGACGATGCCGGCGCAGGAATCGCGGTTCACATCATAGGTCGGGTTGGTGCCGTAATAGTTGTAGCAATCGGCAATCAGCTGGTTCACCCCCGGCGCCAGGATCGGCGAGGAGATGTCGATGCGCCAGTAGTCCACCGACCCCTGAAAACGGTCGAGCCAGCGGTTCGAGACCGGCGACTGGAACACCGCACCAATGGTGAAGGTGTCGGCCGATTCCGGATTGAGATCGGTATTGCCGGTCGTGGTCACAGACGCCTGTGTGCCCGGTGTCTGGACATAGGCGTTGGGCGAGGCCACGCCGGTCGCCGCACACAGGGCTTCCATCTGGGCCGCATCCGGTCCGCTGCGCTGGACACCGGTGATCGAGCACGGATCGAAATACTGGGGCGCACCACCGCCACCACCGAACAGCTCACCGAAATTCGGTGCCCGCACGGAGTGCTGGTAGGAGGCCCGGATCCGGGCATGGTCGAGCGGTTCCCAGCTCAGTTCCGCCTTGTAGGCCGGATCATTCGACCCGCCGCTGGCACCGGTGATGCCGTCGGTGAACTCGCTGCGCGAGACCCGATAGCCCAGGCTCAGATCGATCGGACCGAAGGGGGCGTCATCGCCGGCCAGCGGGATCAGCATTTCGCCGAACAGATCCTCGAAGCTGTTGGTACCCGAATTCGGGTTGGCGGCGTTGAAACCGGAGATCGGCCCGCCACCCGAACCGGGATCGAAGTCGAACTCGAAGCCGCGATACTCGGCGCCGAGCACCATCGAGACCGGGCCGGCCGGCATGTCGAAAGCATCACCGGCCACGTAGATCTGGCCGACGGTCTGCGAGAAGTCGGTGACCGCATTGGTCGAGACCTCCAGGTAGGCCACGCATTCCGCTGACAGGGGCTGACGGCCGAACGGGTTGAAGCCGCCGGCACAGATGCTGTCGCCACCGTCCGCCGCTTCCAGCAGGATCTGCAGGCGATCGGAGTCGATATTGCCTTCCTGGTTCTGCTGGATCTCGGTGTCGCCACGCGAGATATAGGCATTCCAGGTCCAGTCGCTGTTACCGATGGGGCCATCGGCACCAAAGGTGTAGCTGGTCACCGTATTGGAGAAGTTCGACTGGCGAAGTCCCGCCGACAGGGTCCGCTGACGCATCAGGAAGGGCTCGGTCGCGCCCGATCCGACGAGGTTCAGATCGTCACCCGTCCGGCTGGCCAGGATGCTCGCCAGGTCGGTCGGGATGAAGGGGTTGGTGACCGGAATGATCAGCTGGAAGGAGACAGTCCGACCCGGCTCGACCAGGGCGGAAACCGCCTGGATCGGGCTGTTCTCGCCGGGTGCGCGTATACTGACGGTCGGTATCGGCGTCGGTGCCAGCGCCGATGCGGACGAATACTGGGTCCAGGATACGTTCCCGAACACGTTCACCCCATTGTCCAGCTCGTAATTGGCGCGGGCCATGAAGCTGTCGCGTTCCATCGGCAGGGTGAGCAGGTTCACGAAGTCGAAATTGTAGGAATAGGCATCCGGGAAGATGGGCTGGTTGACGTTGCCGTCGATGTCATAGCGGAAGTTCTCGACATCTGACGGGTGGTTGAAAATACCCGCCGAGAACAGCGTGCCGTCGAGGTTGAAGCCGAACCGGTTGCCGGCGCTCACCGCATCAGCCGCGACGCCATAGCCGGCGAAGACCGCATCCACGGCCGCTTCGGTCGGGCCATTGGTGCCGAACAGCAAGGAGCCTGCCGGGAAGAAGCTGGTGGTGGACGTGGCCTGTTCCGCGAACGGACGCTGGCTCTTGATCATGCCCTCGCGGACCGACCGGTCGAAAGCCAGCACGGCATTGCCGCGGTCATTGTCGATATTGCCGCCAATGACCAGCGATACGCCGTATTCCTGGGCATCCCAGTATTCGGTCGAATTCTCGTAAGTGGCGCGCAGGTCGACGCCTTCGAAATCATCCTGGAGGATGACATTGACCGCACCGGCCACGGCATCGGCACCATAGACAGCGCCGGCGCCGCCGGTGGCCACTTCAACCCGTTCGATCAGGGCCGCCGGGATGGTGTTGAGGTCGACCGTCAGGCCGGCGCTGGACGGCATCGCGCGCCGACCGTCGATCAGGACGATGTTCCGGTTGGCACCAAAACCACGCAGGTTGACGTTCGCCTGTCCGCCATTGCCCGGATTGTTGGAGGTGGTGGTCCCGGCCGGGTTCACCTGCGGCAGGGTGTTGAGATAGGTGTCCAGCGTGATGTCGGCATTGGCGACAAGCTGGTCGCCGGTCACCGAGACCAGCGGGCTGTCCGCGACATAGTCCTGGCGGGCGATGCGCGAGCCGGTGATGACGATGATGTCGTCATTGCGCTCTGCCGCTTCCTCCTGGGCCAGCGCCGGTGCCGACAGGGCGCTGAGCCCCGCCAGCATCGTGGCGCCGAGCAGGGCGGATCGTCCCAGTCCGCTCCGGATTGATCTGAGTACTTGATGTGTCATGCCGATTTTCTCCCCGGCTTGGGTTTTCCCTCGCATGCGGCCAGCCGCACGCCTCACGCGGCGCGCAAATGCGCACCGAACGTCGATAAGGAGCGGTGTGGGTCCGGATGGGGAGTCGTATGCGGTGGGCCGCATCCAGGGGCGGTGGGCAGCCGGAATACGATGAATGACATTGAAATCGGGGTGAAGCGTCTGGCGGTGTCCGGTCACCGGTGGTGTCGGCACAAAAAAGATGCGGCGGTGTCTGATCACCGCCGCATCGAAGTCCGTTTGACACAGGGTACCGCGTCAAAGTCCCGTGGCGCTTACTCGGAGGGATACGACCGATCGACACCGAAAGAACACGGTGAAGATGCCCTCATGCGGCCGGGCCTCGCCACCCGGATGAGGCGGGCTTCGATTTTGTGCGTTCAGCGAAGGATTGGCCGATGAAAAGCGCAAAAACCACGACGAACGAGGCGAGGGCGCCAGCCAGACTGAGTGGGTGATGGTAGGTCAGTGCAAGAACGCTGACCCGTTTCACCCCTTCCGTCTCAGCGCTTCGCGCTGATCCACCTTCCCCATCAAGGGGAAGGACCTCGGTGTCGCCCCTCAGGCCTTTGCTTTCGCCTTGTCGGCCTGCAGGATCAGCTTGCGGTAGTCGTTCAGGTCGCCGTCATAGCGCGTGGCCCGGCCGTCCTTGACCAGCCACAGCTGGTCGGCGGTGCCTTCGGCGAGATAGACGTCGTGGGTGATCAGGACGACGGCGCCGCTGTATTCGTTGAGGGCGTAGATCAGGGCTTCGCGGCTGTCGATATCGAGGTGCGAGGTCGGCTCGTCGAGGATCAGGATGTGCGGCTTTTCCAGCGCCATCAGGCCGAGCAGCAAGCGCACTTTCTCGCCGCCGGACAGTTTCTCGATATTGGTCTCGACCTTCTCGTGCGGAAAGCCCATCCCGGCCGCCACGGCGCGGCAGCGTGAGGGCAGGGCCCCCTCGGGCAAGGCGTCGCGGATATGGTCGAGCACGGTCTCGCCGGTGTGCAGCTCGTCCATCTGGTCCTGCGAGAAATAGCCGATCCGCAGCGAGCGCGCCGCCGTGCGCTCGCCCGACATCAGCGGCAGGCGGCGGGCGATGGATTTGACCAGCGTTGTCTTGCCCTGGCCATTGGCGCCGACAATGGCGATGCGATCATCGGGATCGAGCCGCAGTTCGACGCCCTTCAGGATCTCCGCATCCTTGCCATAGCCGACCGAGGCGCCGCGCAATTGCAGGAGCGGGGCGGCCAGCTTGTCGGTCGAGGTGGGGAAGGAAAACGGCGTCGTGCGTTCGGCGATCGGGATGGCGATTTCCTGCATTTTCTGCAGCCGCTTGACCCGCGACTGGGCCTGGCTGGCCTTGGAGGCCTTGGCACCGAACCGGTCGACGAAGGATTGCAGGTGGGCGCGGTCGGCCTCCTGCTTGGCACGCTGGCTTTCCAAAAGCGCCGTCTTGGCGGCACGCAGTTTCAGCCAGGCGTCATAGCCGCCTGGTGAGATCGACAATTGCTTGTGCTCGAGTGCCAGCGTGTGGGTGACGCAGCGGTTCAGCATTTCCCGGTCGTGCGAGACGATGAGGACGGTGTGGGGATATTTCTTCAGATAGGTCTCGAGCCAGGCGGCGCCCTCGAGGTCGAGATAGTTGGTCGGTTCGTCGAGCAGCAGCAGGTCGGGCTGCGAAAACAGCACGCCGGCAATCGCGGCGCGCATCCGCCAGCCGCCCGAGAACTCGCGCGTTGGACGGGACAGGTCGGCATCGGTGAAACCCAGACCCATCAGCACTTCCGCCGCCCGCGATTCAGCTGACCAGGCATCGATATCGGCCAGCCGCATGAAAATCTCGGAGATGCGGTCCGGATCGGTGGCGGTCTCGGATTCCTGCATCAGCGCATGGCGTTCGGCATCGGTGGCCAGCACGACGTCCAGGATGGTCTCGTCGGACGGTTCGACCTCCTGCGCCACCCAGCCCATGCGGGCACCGCGATTGAGGCGGATCGAAGCGTCCGAGGAGGGATGCTCGATCTCTTCGCGGATCAGCTTCAACAGGGTCGACTTGCCGGTTCCGTTGCGGCCCACCAGCCCCACCTTCCAGCCGGAAAAGATCTGCGCCGAGGCATTCTCGAACAGGGACCGCTCGCCAATGCGATAGTCGAGATTGGAAATCGTCAGCATCAGTAAGGTCCAATGGGCGTTGAAGTGGCCGGAAACTGGGGTGTCCTGAGCCACGCATCAACGCCGCCCGATCACCCGCCGGACATCACGCCCGCGCTCTTGGCCGGGGTCATAGCGGGTGAAGGGCGATCCGGCCAGTGCTGGCTGCGGTGGGGAGGGTGACACGGGAGCTTGTCATCCCTGCCGGATGCCCGGCGCAGGCCGGACGCAGGGCAGGGACCTATGTGGTCGCAATCAGCTAGGTCCCTGACTTTCGCCCCGCCTTTGCGGGGCGTCCATCAGGGATGACAAAGGGGGAGAACCTAACCCCTAACTGCGCACATCACCCCGGTCGGCACCGCGCAAAAACGCCAGCGCGGCCCCGAAGTCGCCGATCTCGATATAGTGGCTGGCGACGATGTTGCCGTGGCGGTCCATCAGCTCGATGCGGGCGGTTTCTCGCGGGTCTCGTGCCGCCATCGCGTCGGCGGCGGAGATCGGGAAGTCGAACAGGGTGGCGCCGTCTTCGCCGGCCAGGGTGGCGGCGGTGCGGCCCGTGTCGCGGCCACTGGCCCAGATCCGGGTCTGGGCAAAGCGGGGCGGGGTCCAGCGGGCCCAGGGAGCGTCGGTCGGCCCTGTATAGCTGCCGCCCATCGTGGCGTCGTAAAGGGTTGGCTGGCGGTCCATGTCACGCAGGACGAGAATGGCCGAGGTGGCGCGCTCGCTGCCGGGCAGGGCCAGGCTGAGCTGGCGTTGGCCGTCCCGGGTGGAGACACCGATCTTCAGATTGCCCTGGTCCTGCACGATCGACCAGACCGGCATGTCCGGCATGACGCCGCGGCTGGAGGTCCAGGTGAAGTGGGCGCCGGGAAAATCCATCGCCGGAATGCGGACCCAGCCAACAAAGGCTTCGACGACCCGGTGCTGCAGATCGCCGACGGCCGGGTCATTGCAGGCAATGCCGGCGGCCTGGCGTTGCAGGTCGCGGGTATAGTCTTCGAGCGCATGCAGGGAGACGCCTTCGCGCAGCAACAGGCCACGCGCCTGCAGGCGGGCTGCATCAAGGGCGGTACGCTGGTTGTGGGTGAACAGGCCGCAGCGGGTATCGACGGCCATGGCCAGCTGGCGCTCACCGAAAATGGCGGCGGCCGCGTCGTCGGCGAGGGCCGGCGCAGTTGCGCTGGCCAGCCCCAGGCCGAGGCAGAGGGTTTTGACGAAGGCGTGCATGACAGATCCCGCTTGCATGGGTCCTGTCTAGCAGGGCGGGTTTGATGCCGCGTGAAGAAGGGTGGTTAATGCTTAGCGAATTCAACCGCTAAGATTGATCCCTCAGTCCTCGATCCGGACCCGCTTGCGGCGACCGAAGAAGCCGCGCATCAGCAGCAGGATGGCGGCGCCGAACAGCACGAAGGCGGCGTCGCGGGTATGGTCGACGGCGAATTCCTGCACCTGCTCACTCAGCGTCGGAGCGACGATGGCATAGTCCAGCGCGGTGACACCGCGGGCGCTCCACACGGCGGCCCGGCCTTCCAGCGCGGTCCACAGGTTGGAGCGGGCCAGCGAGCGACCTGCGGCCTCGAAGGAGGCCTGGTCCGGCGCGGTCAGCGTCGCGATCCAGCGGCCGTCATTGCCCTGGTCGCGGAACAGTGAGGCGACACCGATGCCGACTTCCGTACCGACGGCGGCGTCTCCGGCGTCAGCATAGGCGGCGGCGGCAAGACGCATCAGGCCACGCTGGCCGCGCGAGCGTTCGGCGGCGCGCAGGGCGGCGCGCAGCTCCGGCGGCGCATTGCGGTCGATCGCGGCGATCTGGGTCGAGGCCGGTCCGATGACCAGCAGGTTGTGATTGGCCGGTGCGGTCTCGTCGGCATCGCCGTACCAGGCATAGAGCCAGGCTTCACCGCTGATCAGGGCGGCACGGGCGAGCACTGACAGGGCGCCATGGCGGTCGGCGTCCAAGCGGGTCGAGAACTGGACGGCCGTGCGTGAGCCCTGGTCGGCGCTGAAGGGCAGGCCGCTATCGGCGAAGGTGCGCAGATCGGCTTCGGTGTGGACGCTGCGGGCATCACGGATCTGGCGGGTGCCGAGACGGGTCGCGGTCATCGCGTCGGCAGCGATGAAGCTGCGGTCATAGCCGACGAAGGAGCGGGCAGCCATCAGGCGCGCGGCGGCGGTCGCTTCGTCGAGATTGCGGCCGGTGATCACCAGGTGCGGTACGCCGTCATGGCGATAGGCGATTTCCGGACCGGCGGAGCGGTCACCCGAACGCAGGGCGGCGCGGTCTTCAGCGGCCAGACGGTCATTGTCGGCGATGCGGACAATGAGGTCGGCCTCGTCGGCAAGGCTGGGGAACAGCGGCACCTGGCCGGCGCGCAGGGCCAGACCCTGGGCGACCAGGGCTTCCAGCGTCACCCGCTCACGGCTGATATCGGTGATCAGGGCGATGCGGCGCGGAGCGGCGAAGTCTGCGGCCAGGGCCGCTTCCAGTGCTTCCAGCGTTGCGACCGGTGCAACCGGCTCCAGCGTCAGGCGCAATTGCGAGCGGCGGGCATCGACAATCCAGCCAGAGGCCGGGGTGTCGGTGGAATAGGCGATCTCGAGCGTGTTCTGGCCGGGACGGAAATCGGCGGAGAAGAGAGCGAAACGGGCTTCGATCGGACGCGCCTGCGGGCGGATGGTGATCGCCTCGCCGCCATTGACCGAGACATGGATCAGACCGGCCGTGCCATCGCTGGCCGGACGGGCCGCCAGGCGCAACCACGCTTCGGACGTATCGACATGCGGCGGCAGGGAGAAGCGGATTTCGGTGCGCTGACGCGAGGTCGAGAGAATGAAGGCATCGCCGCCGCCGTCGAGATCGGCCAGGCTGCGTTCTTCCGTATTGACGGGAATCGCATCACTCGCTTGCACCTGAGTGCCAGCAGCTTGCGGCGTGTCGGATGATGCAGGCTGTCCCCAGGCCGCAAATGCACCCGACGCAACGATGGCCATAGCGGCAACCGCAGTCGACAATACTCGTACAAACATGAAACGCTCCCTCACCCGTTTACAAACTATTAAGCAATTGGGCTGCCAGCAATCGAAATGAATGTGCTGAAGACAAAATTTTGGGTAGACGCCTTGATTCGCAGGGCTGAATTGGGGTTGGCGGCGATTTATGTGATTCGCCATGGAGACGAAGATGCGGGGTCGGTGCTCGTCAAGGTGGTGATCGACCGGTCTCTGGCACACCTGTATGTCCCGGCGCGGGACGATCTCGGGGAACGGGTCTGGATCCGGCGACCGGAAACAGATGAACCCAGCCTGGATGCGTGGTGCCGCAAGCGGGCCGACCAGGACACGGATCTCTGGCTGATCGAGATCGAGGACCGCCAGGGTCGTCATTTTCTGACCGAACCGGTCGAATTGCCGGATCAAAAGTAGCCAATCCTTAACAGGGCGGCGCTAATATCGCGGACACATTCCGCTCAACTAGCTCCGAGATCGTCATGTTGTTTCTGTTCAACGATGTCGTGTTCGACCTGGGTGACCTGAAGTCCATCTTGCAGTCCGACCAGCTACCGCTGTCACCGGCCCAGATCGAATCCCTGAACGCAGCCCAGCTCAATGGCCTGGTGCGCGAAGCAGTGTTCGCCAATCCCGATATCGCGCACACCCGTCCGGACCAGGTGCAATACATCATGGCCCTGATCAGCGTCGTCGCGCCCGGCGCGAATGCCCTGCTGGCCTTGCGGCCGGCCGAAGCGGAGAGCGCCGCCGATGTCGGTCTGCGCTATGCCAATGTGACCATCACCACCCTGGCATCCTTGTGGCGCGACCAGAAGGACGGGCATCTCACACCCAACCAGATCAATGACCAGGTCTGGCTCGCCGCGTGAGGTGGCTTGCCTAGCGGGGCGGTAACAGGGTAACCGGTCGGCTTGCATCACCTGTGAGCCCATCATGACGACCCCGACTTCAGACGCTCCGGCCCTGACTTCTCACGCTCCGGAATGGGCGCGCCGCCGTTCTTTCGCGATCATCTCCCACCCGGATGCCGGTAAAACGACGCTGACCGAGACGCTGCTGCTGTCTGCGGGCGCGATCCGGCTGGCCGGTCAGGTGCGGGCGCGCGGCGAAAACCGCCGCACCCAGTCGGACTGGATGAAGATCGAGCAGGAGCGCGGGATTTCGGTCTCCGCCTCGGTGATGACGTTCGAGCACCGGGCCTTGCTGTTCAACCTGCTCGACACGCCCGGCCACGAAGACTTTTCCGAGGACACCTATCGAACGCTGACTGCGGCCGACAGCGCCATCATGGTGCTCGATGCCGCCAAGGGTGTGGAGCCGCGGACCCTGAAACTGGTCGAGGTCTGCCGCCTGCGCGACATTCCGATTGTCACCTTCATCAACAAGATGGACCGCGAAGCGCTGGACCCGGTCGACCTCCTGGAAGACATCCAGGACAAGCTGGCCCTGGACACCGTGCCGATGCAGTGGCCGTCCGGTTCCGGTAACCGTTTCAAGGGCGTGCTCGATCTCAAGACGAAGGCCATGGTCGGCTATCAAAAGCCCGGCGATGATCGCGACGATACCGCTGCCAGCCCGCGCTGGGCGCTGGATGGAGAGGAGATCCGCGAGCATCTCTCTGAAGAGGAGGTCGCGGAACTTGAAGAGGGCGCTGAAGTCGCCTCCGAACTTTGCCCGACCTTCAAGCAGCAGAGCTTCCTGGAAGGTCACATGACGCCGGTCTTCTTCGGCTCGGCCCTGCGTGGCTTTGGTGTGCGCGAACTGCTCGACGGTCTGGCCGACATCATTCCCGGCCCGGCGGCCATGCCGGCGGTCAGGAATGGCCAGGCGGTGGAGCTGGAGCCGGGCGGCAAGGAAGTCGCCGGCTTCGTGTTCAAGGTGCAAGCCAATATGGACCCCAATCACCGTGACCGGGTCGCCTTCGTGCGTCTGTGTTCCGGCGTGTTCAAACGCGGCATGAAGCTGAAGACCGAGGCCGGCAAACAGCTGACCGTGTCTTCGCCCATCCTCTTTTTCGCCCAGGATCGCGAGATCGCCGACGAAGCCTTTGCCGGCGATGTGATGGGCGTGCCCAACCACGGAACCTTGCGGGTCGGGGACAGCCTGTCGGAGACCGGCAAGCTGCGCTTTTCCGGCATTCCCAATTTCGCCCCGGAAATCCTGCGCCGGGCGCGGCTGGCCGATCCGCTCAAGGCCAAGCACCTGAAAAAGGCGCTGGAAAGCCTGGCCGAGGAGGGTGTCACCCAGCTCTTCCGTCCGACCCTGGGCGGCGACTTCATTGTCGGCGCCGTCGGGGCACTGCAGATCGACGTGATGCGCGAGCGCGTGGCGGCCGAATACGGGCTCGAGGTTGATTTCGAACCGGCGCCCTACGACACCGCCCGCTGGCTCAG
The DNA here is from genome assembly GCF_048268525.1 of Maricaulis sp. GTDB lineage: Bacteria > Pseudomonadota > Alphaproteobacteria > Caulobacterales > Maricaulaceae > Maricaulis. Next base: position 150,908 of record NZ_JBLWVH010000003.1, read on the forward strand.
CGGCGACCGCGCCAAGATCGAGGCCTTCGCCGATCGCCACAAATCGGCGATGGCCGAGGACATCAATGGCGATGCGGTCTTCCTCGCCAAATCGGCCTGGGAAGTCTCCTATTCGGAAGAGAAATTCCCGGATCTCACCTTCCATCGTGCCAAGGAGCGTTCGGCATGACGATTACCGAGACGATTGGCGACAACCTGCCGGCCGAAGCCGTTGAGTTCTGGTCGATTGTTGTCGATGTCTGGGAGACATCCTTTCTCGGTGTCAGCGTCGGCCAGGGGTTGCTGGCGCTGTTGATCGTGCTGATCGGAATTGTTGCCCGGGGCATGATTGCCCGCTGGTTGATCGCCGCGCTCGAGCGCATGGCAGCCAAGACCGAAAATGAATTCGATGATGCGGCCGTCGAGGCGCTGGCCGGGCCGATGAAGCTCGTTCCGGTCATCATCGCCCTCTTCTTCGCCGTCAACATCCTGCATATCGGTGATGAGGGAGCCGTGCGTGGCACGCAATTCGTCCAATCACTGGTGGTGATCGCCCTGTTCTGGGCCCTCCACAATGCGGTCGGCCCGCTTTCACGCGTGCTCACAGGCCTGCGCAATGCGCTCAGCCCGGTCATGATCAGCTGGCTGACCAAGGCCTTGCGCATTGTCTTCATCGTTGTTGGCGGGGCCGCCGTCCTGCAGGTCTGGGACATCCCCGTCGCCGGCATCGTCGCCGGTCTCGGCCTGTTCGGTGTCGCCATCGGCCTGGGCGCCCAGGACCTGTTCAAGAATTTGATCGCCGGCATTCTCATCCTCGCCGAGAAGCGCTTCCTGCCGGGCGACTGGGTCAAGGTGGACGGGGTGGTCGAGGGCACGGTCGAGGAGATCAATTTCCGCTCCACCGTGATCCGCCGTTTCGACAAGGGGCCGGTCTACGTTCCCAACTCGAAACTGTCTGACAATGCGGTCACCAACTTCACCCGCATGACCCATCGCCGTACCTACTGGATCATCGGCGTGCGCTATGACGCGACCGCCGACCAGCTGCGCGAGATCCGCGACAAGGTGCTGGGCTATGTCCAGTCCCATCCGGAATACGCCCAGGCGCCGGAAGTCTCCACCTTCATGCGGGTCGACAGTTTCGGTCCGTCCTCGATCGACTTCATGCTGTATTGTTTCACCAAGACCACAAACTGGGGCGAATGGCTGCGCCTGAAGGAGGAGCTCGCCTTCTTCATCAAGGAAACCGTCGAAGCCGCCGGCACCGAATTCGCCTTCCCCTCGACCAGTGTCTATGTGGAAAGCGGCGCCGAGGTGTTTTCGCCGCCGGGTGATGATGCAGGCAAGGCTGTGTTGGCCGGTGAGGCGGGCAAGGGCTGAGGCGGTGTATTGGCGGATTGTCATCCCCGCTGAATGTCCGGCGCAGGCCGGACGCAAGGCAGGGACCTGTGTGGTCGCCACCAGCTAGGTCCCGGACTTGCGCCCCGCCTTCGCGGGGCGTCCATCCGGGATGACAAGGTGTTGGGGCGGCTACTCGCCCGGCAAAAGCCCCGCTTCTCGCCGCAAGGCCTGCGCTGTCCCGGCATTGAGTTGCCAATCCATATCCGTCACCACGTCCGGTATGTCGCCCCAGGCCTCCAGGAAGCTCGACCGGGCGGCGCTCAATTGCTGATGCAGGATCTGGCAGGCCAGGTCATCGGGATCGAGTCCTTCGGCGCGGGCCCAGCTCGCTGCATCACCCCCATCCTCAAGCTCACCAAACCCGCGCCCGATCATCACCAGCGCCAGGCGCGCATCATGCGTGCCCAGATCGCCATACTCGTCGAACACTGTCACCCGGAGCGATGGCAAGGTCTCACTGTGGACGAGGATGCCGACTGCATCGCTGTGAAGCACGGCAAAGTCGGACGGGACGATCTCCAGTCGCACGCCGGTCCCGCCGAGCCAGGTGTCAAGCTGGGTGATGGCATGGCTGGCAATCGCAGGGTCGAAGGCCTTGGGCATGCCTGAAGACTGGCATGACCGCGTCGGACAGGAAAGCGTTCGCACCGGGCCGGGATTTTGCGCGTTCCGGCCCTTGGCTGGATGTGTTATAACGCATGTGGCTACATATGGTGAGGCTGTGACAAGTTTGAAAATTCGTATGATCGGTAATTCCCAAGGCGTTGTCCTGCCGCGGGCCCTGCTGGATCGATACAAGCTGGGGGCGGGTGATGTGCTCCATGTGACCGAAGCGCCGGACGGGTCCATGCGGCTGACCCCGTATGATCCCGCCTTTTCGGAACAGCTGGAAGCCGCAGAGGAAGGCATGGCGGCCTATCGCAATGCCTTGCGTGAACTGGCCAGGTGACCGCCCCGAAATGGTTGTCTCCAGCCGTTGTCAGGGCCGTTCACGACATGCAGATTGCCGAGCATGGCGGTGCGGCGGGTCTGAGAGATGCCGAGCGTCTGGACAGTTCGCTGGTTCGCCCATCCCAAGCCCATGATTATGGATTGGGGGATCTGCATGCGCTGGCCGCCAAATATGCGCATGGCATCGCGTCCGCGCATCTCTTTGTGGATGGCAACAAGCGCACGGCTTTTCTGGCCGCCTTCATTTTTCTGAATATCAATGGCCACCGGCTGGTGGCGTCGGAAGTCGAAGTTGTGCGTCATACCCTGGCGCTGGCCGCGGGCGAGTGTTCCGAAGCAGATTATGCTGACTGGCTGCGGTCGCGAACGCAGCCGGTCTCGGACAGATAAGTCCTAAGCCGCCATGTCCCGGCGCATGCGCCAGAAGCGCATCGCCCGGGCGGCGTCGTCGGCGGTGACCTTGTCGTAGAGCTGGCCGAGTTCGCGGGCGTCGCGGAAGGCGTCTTCGGAATTCTTGTGACGCAGCACGGCAAGGGTGACGAAGAGGGCCTTGTCGAAATTGGCGGATTTGCAGATCAGGGCCAGCGGGTCGATGCTGTCCTGCTCGAGGGCACGCTTGGCGGCGATGAAGTCGACGCCGGTCATCTCGGCGAAGGCAACATGGCATTTGACATGTTCGCCCTCGCGCAGGAGGCGGGCCAGCAGGGCGCCGTCGAGCTTCTTGCGCATGGCCATCGAGCGCACGAATTTCTGCGCGTCCTCGATCGCCTTGTCCTGTTGCATGCGCGCAGCGAGGCGGGCTTTGGAGACGGCCATGGCCTGGTCGATGATGGCCGGGTCGACACTGTCAAAGCGCTCCATGATCTGGTCACGCAGATGATTGCGGACGGTCAGCATCATGTCGGCAAGAATGTCGTTGGGCGTGTCCTGGCGCTTGACCAGTGGCCCTTGCAGGGCCTCCGAACTTTCGGCGCGCTCCGATACAGTCTCATAGGTCTCGCGCGACAGCTGGGCGCCATCATTGGAGATCAGGGTGGCGACAGTGTCGTCATCACCGCGGCGAACGATGGTGTCGGACAGGCGTTCGGACACGGCGTCACGCTTTGACATCGCCTTGAGGTGGTCCTGGCCGCCCTTTTCAGCGATCGACAGCAGGTCCTCTTCCGACAGGACCGAGGATTGCGACAGCATCGGTCCGGCGACCTCGATCGCGTCCTGGGCCAGCTTCAACACCAGGCCGCGCGGTGCCAGCGGTGTGCCGGCAAAGCGTTGCGACAATTCCTCGCGCGCATCGACGGCTGTCTGTTCGGCCAGGGCCGAGAGGACTTCGTCGAAGCGGCCGGACACGGCACTGTCACGCTCGGGTGTTTCCTCGAAGAAAAGATCGGTCACTTCGCGCAGCAAGGTCCGCCGACGGTCACTCGATTTCTCGCGTGCCAGATCGACGAGGGTGTTGAGCTTGCTGATGACCGCCATGATCGGACTCCAAACGGGGACTTGGGAACAGTGTGCGGGGGGCGGGTAAAAAAATCGTGCGGCGGTTGCTTCAAATTGTTCGCGTGTGGCGAAATGTGTGGTCAGCGAGGCCCGTCCAGTGTCGCGCGCAGGGCCGGGATTTCGCGCTCGCTGGGCGGCCGTTCGGCGGCGGCCTTGATCCGGTTCGCGATCGCCTGCGACAGGCCGGTGACGCGGCCCGGTGCCCGGTAGGGGGTCGGGGCCGCCGACAACAGGCTGCAGGCAGGCCCGGATCCGGTCAGTTCGGCCCGTGTCCAGACCCAGGACTGGCAGCTCCCGTCGGCGTCACAAATGGCCGCACAGGCGCGCGGGGTCAGGTTGTCGATGGCGAGGGTCTGATAGACCGAACCGCGTCGGGCATGGCCTTCCAGAATGTCATCGGCGAGCGCCGGTGTGGCGGCGAGACCGGTCAGGGCGAAGCCGGCCAGGACCAGCGCCGCGGTCAGGCTGCGCCCGGTCATGCCGCGCCTGGTCATGCCCGTGCCCGCAGCTGGCCCGGCGGACTGGTTGCAGCGGACGGCTTGCACAGGGTCATCGGTGTTTCGATGGCGGGTTTGACCGCGCCGGCATCCATGGGCGCGCCGACCAGATAGCCCTGGATGTGACGGGCGCCCAGCGTGCGCAGGATATGGACCTGGGCCTCGGTCTCGACGCCCTCGATGACACAGCCCAGATCCAGCGATTGCGACAGGGCCAGCATGGTCCGCACGATCTTGAAGGAAGAGCTGTTTTCGAGCATCTGGCTGACGAAAGAGCGATCGATCTTGAGTTTGGAGACGGGCAATTGCTGCAGGTATTGCAGGGACGAGTATCCGACTCCGAAATCGTCCAGGGCGATGGAATGTCCCGCGGCCGAGATGCGGTCGATGGCCATCCGGGCCTGGTTGAAATCGCTCATCATGGCGGTTTCGGTGATCTCGAACTCGATCCGGCTGGCGGGCAGTCCGCTGGCCTTTACGGTTTCCAGCACACTGTCCATCGCCTGGGGTGACATGAGGTCGTGGGCTGACAGGTTGAAGGACAGGGTTACGTCCTCCGGCCAGGTCGCCATTTCACGCAAGGCCTTGGTCAACAGGACCTGGGTCAGCGTGCGGATCAGGCCGGCCCGTTCGGCGGCCGGAATGAAGACATCCGGCGAGACGCTGCCCAGTTCGGGAGAGTCCCAGCGGGCGAGGGCTTCAAAGCCGGTGATCCTGCCTTTGACGAGGTCGAATTGCGGCTGGAACTTGACCCGGAACTCGGCCTCGTGGTCGGCCCGGCGCAGCGCCTTGTCCAACTGGCTGGAGGCGGACATTTCGGCTTCCAGGGCCGCATTGAACAGCACCGCCTTGCCCTGCAGGGCGCGCTTGGCAAAATAGAGGGCGTGGTCGGCCCGCTCCATCAATTCCTGCGAGCTGAGGCTCGGGTCATTGCAGATCAGCATGCCGACCGACCCCGACCCCTTGCAGGTGTATTCGCCCAGCTGGTACGGGCGGGACAGTTCGGATTCGATGCAATGGCCCAGGCGCAATGCGTTTTCACTATCGGCGCACGCGGCCGGGGCCAGCAGGGCAAATTCGTCTCCGCCCAGCCGGGCTGACATTGCGGCCTCACAGGAAACCCCGCGCAGGCGTTCAGCCACGGCCTTGAGCATGTCATCACCGGTGGCGTGGCCATAGGTGTCGTTGACGGGTTTGAAACCGTCAAGATCCACAAGCGCGAGGAAAAATGGCTCTCCATGGCTGCGCAGGCGGTCGAGATAGTGGTTGAGCTTGAGGAAGAAGCTGCGCCGGTTCGGCAGGCCGGTCAGCGCGTCGCATTCGGCAAGGTGCCGCGCTTCACGCTCCAGCTGCTCGGCGATTTCGCGATCCCGCACCGCGTTCAGGCGGGCCTTGACCGCGTTGAGCACCGCATTGCGGATGATCACGCCGATGGCCACCGCCGACATCACGCCGGCCAGGCCGACCGACAGGTAATTTCCGACCATGTGCGGCAGATTGGTATGGACCAGATAGGCCAAGGTCGCGCAGCAGATCACGACCGCAATGACGATTGAGCGACGGCGGGGTAGCAGGGTCGCAAAGATGGGCATCATCAAGACGGAATAGACAAGGTTTTCCTGCTCGAACGACAACAATTGCTGAAGGTTGGAGTTGAGGAAGAGAACGAAGCCAATGACGCCGCCGACCATTTCCAGATGTCGACTGCCAAGGTTCTGGCGCAAGGCCAGAAAAGCCAGGCCGACCGCCACCAGTCCGACGACATTCATCACCAGCATCGGGCCGTCATAAACCGGGTTGGGGAAGAGGAGGCGGGTTACGAGATCGTAGAGAATAAACAACAGGATCGCGATCGTCGCACCATGCAGGATGGGCTGATAGGCGATCACCACTTCGTCGACGAGTGGGGCATCACCCTTTGCCTGGCGGTCAGCGTCTGTCGTGTCGGGGCGGTGGGTCCGCATGGGGCTTCCTGGTGTTTGCCTCCGCGTTGTCTAGCGAGCGGGCCTTAAATCGTGGATAAGCAGTCCGGTAAAATTCGAACTATCGGCGATTTTCTTCAAATGCGATCTGCCACCAGATGATTGAATTACAACGGAGACAGGGCTAGGAGCAGGCCTGCGTGCCAACAGGTCGAGCGGCGCGTCTGCGGCTTTGGGGGATGATATGAAGGCTTTTGTGGAAAGCGCGGGGTTCCGCAATTTCATCATGACGCTGATCGTGCTCAACGCGATCACGCTGGGGCTCGAGACCTACCCGTATGAGGGGGCCTGGTTCACGACCTGGATGCCGCTCCTGGACCGCACCATCGTCATCATTTTCGTGGTCGAGATCGCGTTGCGCCTGATCGTTTACCGGCACCGCTTCTTCATGAATGGCTGGAACTGGTTCGACCTCGCGGTGATCATCATTTCGATCCTCCCGGCGGCGGGCGGATTCTCGGTCCTGCGGGCGCTGCGCATTGTCCGCGCCTTCCGCCTGTTCTCGGTCATGCCGGACCTGCGCAAGGTGGTCGAAGCCTTGCTGCGCGCCATTCCGGGCATGGGCGCGGTGATGGCCGTGCTGGGGCTGATGTTCTACGTCTCGGCCGTCATGGCGACGAAGTTTTTCTCGGAGACCAATCCGGAACGTTTCGGTTCGCTGGGGGAAAGCGCCTTTGCCCTGTTCCAGGTGATGACGCTGGAGGGCTGGGCCACCGATGTCGCCATCCCGGTCATGGAATTTCACCCCTGGGCCTGGATTTTCTTCCTCGTTTTCATCGTCCTGACCAGTTTCGCGGTGCTCAACCTGTTCATCGCCATCATCGTCGACAGCCTGCAGGCCAAGCATTTCGACGATGAGGAAGCGCGTGACCTGGAAGCCGATGCCGACCGCGATGTCCTGCACGCCGAAATCGCCGGCATGCGGGTCCAGCTCGCCGAGCTGACGGCCCTGGTTCAGCGCTCGGTGGGCGAGGATCCGTCGGCCAGTATCGCCGAGAAGGACGCCGACAGGTCGGAATAGAAGGCGGCCAGTCTTTCTTCCCGTTCCGAGCGTGTGCGCGGCGCCGGAGCCGATAGCGGTCGCGCCGGCAGGTCCTGATGGACCCGGGTCATGAAACGTTGCCAGATGATCGCTGGCAGGCCGCCGCCGGTGACATCATCCATCGGTGTGTCATCATCATTGCCGACCCAGACCCCGGCGGTGAAATCGGCCGTATAGCCAACGAACCAGGCATCGCGGAAGGACTGGCTGGTACCGGTCTTTCCAGCCGCGGCGCGGCCCGGCAGGGCGGCCCGACGACCTGTTCCGCTCAGCACCACATCCTGCAACATGGTCGACATCGAGCGGGCGGTTGCCGCGGTGGTGGCCCGCTGGGCCGGCGTGTCGACATGTTCGAACAGGATGTCGCCGCGTGAATTGGTGATCGAGGTGACGAAATAGGGCTCCCGCCGCGCCCCGTCATTGCCGAACACGGCATAGGCCGAGGTCAGTTCGAGCAGATTCACTTCCGCGGCGCCGAGCGCGATGGCGGGCAGTTCGGGCAAGGGCGAGCGGATGCCGAAACGGCGACCGACCTCGACCACGCGGGCAATGCCAACCTGGTCTGCGACCTGGGCCGCGACCGTGTTGATCGAGCGCTTCAGCGCTTCTTGCAGGGTCACCAGACCGCGAAACCCGCCGGAGAAATTCTGCGGCGTCCAGCCTTCCAGATCGATCGGCTCGTCCCATACGGCCGAGGACGGATCATAGCCCGCCTCCAGCGCTGCGGCGAAGACGAAGGGCTTGAAGGCCGAGCCGGGCTGGCGCTGGGCCTGGATGGCGCGGTTGAACTGGCTGGTGGCATAGTCGCGGCCTCCGGCGAAAGCCCGTATAGCCCCGTCCGGAGCCAGCAGCATGCCCGCCGCCTCGCCGGCATTCTGTGCCTCGCCTTCCTGCGCCAGTACATCCTCGATGATGTCATGCGCTGCCCGCGACAGGGTCGGGTCCAGCGTGGTGCGGATGACCAGGTCAGGCACGTCAGCGGCGACCAGATCGGCGGCCTGGGCGAGGGCATAGTCAAAGGCATGCCCCCACATCGCCGTGGCATTGGGGTCAGAGGTATCGGCGACCGGTGCGGCCGGTTCGGCGATGGCGGCGTCATGGGCTGCCTGGTCGATGAAACCGGCCTCCAGCATGGCGTCGAGCACGGTCGCGGCGCGGGCCTGGGCCGCGGCGAGATTGACGGTCGGGTCAAGCCGGCTGGGCGCCTTGGGCAAGGCCGCCAGCAAGGCGGCTTCGGCCAGGGTCAGCTCGGTCGCCGGCTTGTCGAAATAGCGCTGTGCCGCCGCTTCAACGCCAAAGGCGCGGGCGCCCAGATAGATGCGGTTGAGATAAAGCTCGAGAATTTCGGTCTTGGTCAGATGGTCTTCCAGCTGCCGCGCCAGGCGCATTTCCTGGATCTTGCGGCGCAGATGCCGATCCGGCGTCAGGATCAGGTTCTTGACCAGCTGCATGGTGATGGTCGAACCGCCCTGGACCGAGCGTCCGGCCTGGAAATTGACCCACAAGGCCCGGAACACGCCGCGCAGATCGACCCCGTCATGCTCGTAAAAGCGCTGGTCCTCGATCGCCAGAAAGGCTTGCGGCACATGCTCGGGCAGGGCGTCCAGCGCCACCGCGCGGGCATATAAGGGACCCCGCACCGCCAGCACATGACCGTCGCGGTCCTGCAGCGTCACCGAGGGTTCGCGCCGGGTCGCCCACAATTCGGAAGCCGAGGTCGGCGCGACAGGCAGGTCGTGAAACGCCCAGTGCCAGCCAGTCACGCCCAGCACCGTGCCCAGCAGGACAAGCGAGCCCAGCACGCCGCCCAGGATCAGGCGCGTACGACGTGTGCGTCGGTCGCGTTCCATCATGTGATCCGCGCGAAACGGCTCCTGATACATGCTATAGCCACCCCTCTCGGGCTCAGTCTAAGGCCTGTCAATCGAGGCCAAATTCAGGCGTTTTTCATGTCATTGCCTTTCTGGAAGATGAAATCTCTCGGCGAGATGAGCAAATCCGAATGGGAGTCGCTGTGCGACCATTGCGGCAAATGCTGTCTGATCAAGCTGGAGGACGAGGATACGGGCCTCAACCTCGACACCGATGTCGCCTGCAAGCTCTACGACTGCAACAAGGGCGGCTGCCGCCACTATGCCAACCGTCACACCCATGTGCCCGACTGCGTGGTCCTGACCCCGGAAAACGTCCCGACCCTCAAATGGATCCCGCAAACCTGCGCCTACCGCCTGATCGCCGAAGGCCGGGACCTTTATGACTGGCACCCGCTGAAAACCGGTGATCCGCAATCAACCCGCAAGGCCGGCATGTCCGTGGTCGGCCGGGTATGGTCGGAAACCCAGTTCGCCGACCCCGACAGCGTCGACTGGGAAGCGCGGATTACTGAGTGGCCGGGTGAGGATTGAGGTTGGGTCGGTCTGACTGATCCGGTTTTTCATTTTTCCCGGGCGAAGACCCGGGACCGACCGACCTCGTTTGCAGGCGATGAGTGTCCCGTTGGTCCCGGATAGCGCTGCCGCGCTTCCGGGAAAAATGTGTGAGCGGGTCACATCAGCCTGACAGCAACGCCCCGCCCGCATTTGTCATCCCCGCAGGATGTCCGGCGCAGGCCGGACGCATGGCGGGGACCCATGTGCCCGCCACCAGCTGGGTCCCGGGCTTGCGCCCGGCCTGCGCCGGTCGTCCACCCGGGATGACGGTGGAAGGGGTGCTCAAGCGGCGGGCGTACAGGTTTGGCAGCGTTTGGAAAAAGAGCCGTCCGGTCTGCCAAGCTTTCTCGCAGCGGCTGCCAAATCATCGGATTCAGACACGCATATTTTGCGATAACTGCGACTGGTAAAGGCGCCGGCCGGGTTCAACGTCCGCGAAATGTGGGGGCAATGAGCGGCGTGCAGGACGACGTAATTGGTGTCGTGAACGGCCCTGACATTGATCACATAGCCAGCCGGGTTTTCCGCGAGCCAAGCCAGGTAAGCTTCGTCGTCTTTGCTGAACAACTTCATTTACCGCTCCGAATTGCCATGGGTGTCTGGTTGGGTTGAACGCCCTTCAAGCCATTCTGACTCCTAAACCACTTGTCAGCCAGCCGGCCGAATCCGGTTCTTGAGGTCAAGGGCGGCGCAGCCGCCGCTTCGCGGTTTCACCCTTGAGCTCAAGAACCGGATACGGCTTTCTCTCGGCAAGGGATTTATGGTGCAGTGTGCGCGTGCGCTTTTATTCGACCAGACGAGAAAAAAAGCCCCGACCAACCGGCCGGGGCTTTGTTCTGCTGCTATGGACGCCGAACCTTACTCAGCCGCAGTCAGCTCGCGCACTTTCGGAGCGGCCGCACGCACATACGGCGCTACATGGTCCTCGAAGGTCTTGAAGTTGTCGTTGAACATGGCAACTAGCTTGGCGGCGCGGGCGTCATAGGCCGCCTTGTCGGCCCAGGTCGAGCGCGGATCGAGGATGCTGGCATCGACGCCATCCACCGCGATCGGCACCATGAAGCCGAAATTCGGGTCTTCGCGGAAGGCTGCGCTGTTGAGCGAGCCGTCCATGGCGGCGTTGAGCAGGGCGCGGGTGGCCTTGATCGGCATGCGGTTGCCGGTGCCGTAGGCGCCGCCGGTCCAGCCGGTATTGACCAGCCAGCAATCGACCTGATGCTCGGCGATCAGCTCGCGCAGCAGGGCGCCGTATTCGGCCGGGTGACGCGGCATGAAGGGGGCACCAAAACAGGTCGAGAAAGTCGCCGACGGCTCGGTGACACCCTTTTCGGTGCCGGCGACCTTGGCGGTGTAGCCGGACAGGAAGTGATACATCGCCTGGGCCGGGGTCAGCTTGGCGATCGGCGGCATGATGCCGAAAGCGTCGCAGGTCAGCATGATGACGTTCTTCGGATGGCCGCAACGACCGGATTCCGACGCGTTCGGGATGGCCGACAGCGGATAGGCGCCGCGGCTGTTTTCGGCCAGGCTGTCATCATCGAGATCAAGGACGCGGGTCTGTGGATCCATGACCACGTTTTCCAGCACCGTGCCCCACATCTTGGTGGTGGCGTGGATTTCCGGCTCGGCCTCGGCCGACAGGCGGATCATCTTGGCGTAGCAACCGCCCTCGAAATTGAACAATCCGTTGGGCGACCAGCCATGCTCGTCATCGCCGACCAGCGTGCGGCTGGCATCGGCGGAGAGGGTGGTCTTTCCGGTTCCGGACAGGCCGAAGAAGATCGTTGCGTCTTCGCCGTCCTTGTCCGAATTGACCGAACAATGCATCGGCATGACGCCCTTGGCGGGCAGCAGGTAGTTGAGGATGGTGAAGACCGATTTCTTGGTCTCGCCGGCATAGGAGGTGCCGCCGATCAACACCATGCGGCGCGCAAAATCGACACCGATCACGGTCTCGGAGCGGCAGCCATGGCGGGCCGGGTCGGCCTTGAAGCTGGGCAGGTTGATGATGGTGAACTCGGCGGCAAAGTCCGCATACTCGTCAGCAGCCGGAACGCGCAGGAGATGGCGGATGAAGAGCGAGTGCCAGGCCAGCTCGTTGACGACCCGCACCGGCAGGCGGTGATCGAGGTCTGCGCCACCGAACAATTGCTGGACGAAGAGTTCCTTGCCGGACATGTGGGCCTGGAAGTCGGTCCAAAGCGCGTCGAAATGCTCCGGCGAGATGGCGGCATTATTGTCCCACCACACCTGGTCTTCGGTTTCGCTGTCGCGGACCGTGAACTTGTCCTTGGCCGAGCGGCCCGTATGGGCGCCGGTCTTGACGACGAGGGCGCCACCTTCGGCGACTTCGGCTTCGCCGCGCTGAACCGCTTCCTGGTAGAGCCGCGGCTCGTTCCAGTTGAGATTGACCGTGCCGGCCTGGATACCCAGGGCCTCGAGGCCGCCATCAAGACGTTCTGACTTGGACATGTTTTTCCTTACCCCCAGTGCACCCGCAACGCTTGTGGCGCGTCGTCAGGCTGGACACCTGTCTGCCCGGCGATAGCCTCGTTTCGGGGCAGGGCCGGACCTTTTACGTTGGCGGACGCAAGTGGCTTGCCAGTCCCGCCAAACACTCATGGTATGGGGCCGGTACCAGATCGACCGGGTCCGGAAAAGCCAAAAAGGCACGGTCCGGAAACGCAATAGAGGTGGGTGAAGTTCATGTTATCGCGAACATTTTTTGCGGCAATCGCAAATTTTGCTTTTCTTTGCAGCAACATCGCCGAGGCTCAGCCCGACACTGTCGTGCAAGTGCAGGAAACGCGTTTTCTTGAGCTGGCGCTGGACTGCGTTGACCGGGAATATCCGAACAAGATCTCGCACGTGCTGCAGGACGACTCGGACGCCCGCACCCCACGCGACATGCATCCGGCTTTCTACGGGTGCTATGACTGGCACTCGGCCGTTCACGGGCACTGGTTGATCGTGCGGCTGCTTCGCGGTGGTCTGGACAGCGAGGCCGAGCGGGCTGCGACGGCGGCTTTGGATGCACATCTGACACCGCAGGCCATGGCGGGTGAAATCGCCTACTTCCAGCGCGAGGGGACGGCGTCATTCGAACGACCCTATGGTCTGGCCTGGTTGCTTCAGCTGGGTACCGAATTGCGGGAGTGGGATGATCCGCGTGCCCGGAGATGGGCCGACGCGCTGGCGCCTCTGGAAGCGGTGGTCGCTGATCGCTATCGCAGCTGGCTGCCCAATCTCGCCTATCCGATCCGCATCGGTACACACAACCAGTCGGCATTCGGTTTCGCCCTGGCCCTCGACTGGGCGCGGACAGTGGGAGATGAGGCGCTGGCGGCGCAGCTGGTCGAGACGAGCCTGCGCTTTCACCGCGATGATCAGGCCTGTCCCATTAGCTATGAACCTTCGGGCGAGGATTTTCTTTCGCCCTGCCTGATGGAGGCCGACCTGATGCGGCGCGTGCTGGACTCGGTGGCGTTTTCGGACTGGCTGACGGTATTCCTGCCGGGGATTCCGACCGATGGCTCGGACGACTGGCTGGAGCCGGGCGTCGTGCTCGATCCCAGCGATGGCAAGCTGGTCCATCTCGACGGCGTGAACCTGTCGCGCGCCTGGAATCTCGAAGCCATTGCCCACGCCTTGCCGCAGGACGATCCGCGCCGTGCCAGCCTGCTGGCGGCTTCAGCGCGCCATGCCGAGAGCGGCATCGCATCAGTGTCGGGCGACGACTATGCGGGGGGGCACTGGCTGGCCAGCTTCGCGACCTATCTCACCACCCAGCGCGCGCACGAAGCGCCGGCAGGGCGATAGGTCCGGATTCGGGTCAGCCGGATGCCGGGTCAATCGGGCAGGGGAATATGCTCGTCTTCGCCGGGGGGCAGCGTGAACCGACCGCTTGCCGGAAAGCCGGTCAGGGCGGCGTCCGACCAGTCCTTTCGGGCGCGCTCGATTGTTGCTCGGTCGGCGGCGACAAAATTCCAGTTGATATGACGCGGTCCCAGGCTGTCCCCGCCACACAGCATGACCCGGCTGTCCTTGCTGGCTGCGAGCCGCGGCGCGGATCCCGGCGTCAGCACCGCCATCTCGCCGGCAGCGACCGGCTCGCCATCCAGCGCGACTTCACCCTCCACTACATAGACCGCCCGCTCGGCATGATCGATATCGAGATCGGCGCCGCTGCCGGCCGGCAACACGCCATGCAGGTAGAAGATCGGGGAGAACACTTTCACCGGCGCTGTCTGCCCCCAGGCCGTGCCGAGAATGAGGTTGAACCGGACGCCGTCGCGTTCGATCACGGGCAGGGTTTCGGCCTTGTGGTGGTGGAAGGCGGGAGCGATGTCCTCCTTGTCCGTCGGTAGCGCAACCCAGGTCTGGATGCCGAACATGCGATGCCCTGCGGCGCGTTCCGGAGCCGGGGTCCGCTCGGAGTGGACCACCCCCCGACCGGCGGTCATCCAGTTCACATCACCAGGCCGGATCACCAGGTCTTCGCCCAGGCTGTCGCGATGGCCGAGTGCGCCGTCGAACAGGTAGGTGACCGTGGCCAGTCCTATATGCGGGTGTGGCCGGACATCGATTCCCTGTCCGGGCGCGAATTCCGCCGGCCCCATCTGGTCGAAGAAGATGAAAGGCCCGACCATGCGCTGGCGGGGGTAGGGCAGAACACGGCGAACCTCGAAGCCGCCGAGGTCCTTGGGTTTGCCAGCGAATTTTTGTGCGATTGATTCACTCATCGACCACCTCCGACTGAAATTGCATCGCGAGCTCACAGCAGCGTGGCTTGCGCCGTACGCTGCGGGCTCCATAGTGTGGCTCGAATGTGTCGGGAGGACTTCATGAAATCAATTATCGCGCTTGGAATGACAGTCTTTCTGTCTGCGGAAACACTGGCCCAGGACGGTTTCGTCCTGCCGGCAGAGGATGCCGAGACGGCGCAGGCCCTCGTTGAGACCGCGCTGGACAGCGATCTGGCCTGGGACATTGTCGAGTCGCTGACCACAAGTGTCGGTCCGCGTCTGGCCGGCTCGGAAGCCGAGGCCCGTGGCCGCGACTGGGGAGAAGCGCTGGGACGCGAATTGGGCTTTGACCGGGTCAGCGTCGAAGAGTTCACCATGCCCTATTGGGAGCGTGGCGAGATGGAAATCGTCATGACAGCTCCCTATGAGCAGGCCCTGTATGGCTCGGCTCTTGGTGGTTCCGGCCGCTCGCCGCGTCTGGGCGCTGTCAACGCCGAGATCGTCTATTTCCGCAATATCGACGCCCTGACCGCGATCGAGGATGGTGCGCTGGATGGCAGGATCGCCTTTGTTGATGGCGACGCCATGGTGCCGAGCCAGACCGGTGCCGGCTACGGTCCGAGCAATCAACGCCGCCGGATCGGCTGGCAGCACGCCGAACGCGGAGGCGCCGAGGCCCTGGTGGTGCGCTCGGTTGGCTCGGACAGCCATCGCATGCCCCATACCGGCATGATGAGTTCGATGGACGGCGAGTGGGCCGACATTCCAGTCATCGCGGTCTCCAATCCGGATGCCGATCATCTGCGTCGACTGCACAATGCCGGCGAAGCAATCGAGATGCGCATCCGCTCGACCGCCGGCTGGCGTGGTGAAGTGACCAGCGGCAATGTGGTGCTCGACCTGATCGGTCGCGAGAACCCTGACGAGATCGTCCTGATCGGCGGTCATCTCGACAGTTGGGACGAAGGCACGGGTGCGGTCGATGACGGCGCCGGTGTCGCCATCACGACAGCTGCAGCTGCGTTGATCGCGCAATTGCCCGAGCGTCCGCGCCGGACCATCCGTGTGGTCATGTTCGGAGCCGAGGAAGTCGGTCTGCTGGGCGCTCGCGCCTATGCCGAACAACACGCCGACGAGATCGGCAATCATGTTCTGGCGACCGAATCCGACTTTGGCGCACGCACGGTCTGGCAGCTGGTTTCGAACGTGTCCGAGGAGGGTACGCCGGCCATCGACGCGGTCGGTGACATCATCGGACCGCTCGGTATCGTCCGGGGCGGCTCGAATGTGCCTGGCGGTGGGCCGGACATCATTCCGCTGGCCATGCAGGGTGTGCCGACGGTGCGGTTGAGCCAGAATGGCAGCGATTATTTCGACCTTCATCACACGCCGGATGACACGCTCGACAAGATCGATCCGGACGAGTTGGCCCAGAATGTCGCCGCCTATGTGGCGCTGGTCTATCTGGCCGCCGAACTGGATGTGGACTTCCGTTCGGCGACCGAAGACGAGTAGTCGGAACGACGGCGGGCCCTCAAGCCTGCAAGCTGAATTGGGACGGGCGGGCCATGTCGATGGCCCGCCTGTTTTCTTTTCTGCCGCAGTTTTGCCCTGATTGATCCAGATTTCATCCCAAATGGTCGCGGTTTGACCGCATTGACGAAATACCTCTTAACCATTCGGTCGCTGGGGGGCGTCGGATTTGAGGGAAACAATCAGCCCGACCAAGGATCCGGAAGCGGATCGGTCAACGGGGGATCCGATGCGTACGAACACCGACCGGAACAAGCGGAAACCGTGGTTTTCCTATATCCTGATCATCATCGCGCTTGGCAGCGTGATCACCCTGTTCAATTCCGGCGCGCTCAATGCCGGTCGGGGCAGTTTCGGCCTGTTCGTCACTGACGTGTTCGACACCGTCATCACCGGTCGCGCCGATGCCGAGCCTGAACAGCCCGCAACCGTGACGCTGTCCGATATCGGCGAAAGCGACGGCCTGTTCATCGCCGGCTATCCGTCTTACGCGACCTTCAACCTGCCGGTGGTGCGCGACACCCCGGTCGACCAGGTGCGCCTGGTTTTGCAGGGCACGCAGGATCTGTCGGAAACGGCGATCGCAGCCATGCGGGTCGTGGTCAATGGCGAACGGGTCCTGGAACGGGTGCTGGTGCCGGGCTCACGCGAATTCCGCTGGGTGATTGCCCTGCCGGAAAGCGCCATGCACGGCCAGGAACTGAGTGTCGGCATTCAGCTGCACGGCGATCTGCCGGACGCGCTCTGCCATAATGACCGCTCCATTGGTGCCGTCGTCACCCTGGACTCCCGCTCGGGCATCGAAATGGATTTGCGCAGCGCGGTTTCATCCTTGCGCGACGTGGTCAATCTGCTGCCGGCCGAAGTGACAATCGCCGTGCCGTCCACGGGCAACGCGGACTTCATCCCGCTGGCACTGCGCCTGGGTGCGCGCATGACCCAACGCGGCTATGCGGTGAAATTCATGGATCTCGAAGCGCTGGAGCGCTACCGCCTGGCGTCGCGCGGCCTGATCCTGCTGGGATCTGCCGACCAGCTGGCGGCCAGCGGTTTCGACCGTCTGTCGGCCGATGCCGGACATGGTGGCGCGGCTACGCTGTGGCGCCAGGGCGATTTCGTCCATCTGGGTCTGACCGAGGCCGACCGGATGGATGTCGCTGACTTCATCACCTCGGACATGCTGCCGCTGGCCCGGACGGCCTTTGTGTCGCCGACCGAATTCGTTGAATCACATGACGACACGCTGATGACCCGCTTTGGTGATATCGGCGTCGATACCTCGATCCAGCGGATCGCGGAATCGCGCAGCTGGGATGTCGGTTACGGCCTGGCCAGCCTGCCGGACGGCCGTGTGCCGGACCGGCTGCGCCTGGCGGTTCGCCTGCCCGAGGGACCGGGTGACTTCACCAATCTGATCCATACCGAGCTGAATGGTGTGCTGATCGACAGCCGCCACATGGAGACGGGCCGTCTCAACACTTTCACGCTGAACCTGCCGCATGAGGTGCAGAACCTGCGCAATGACCTGCGGGTCTCTGTCCAGCGGCACCGGGAGGCGGGGGGCTGCACCATCACGGCGCGTCGCTACCCGGTCCAGCTGCTGCCGGACTCAGGTTTCCTGTACGATGAGGGTACGGCGCCGCTGGCTGGCCTGGCCGGTCTGCCGCACCTGTTCCGGGACCGGGTCGCCTTGCGCTTCCCGGCCGGTCTGGGCGGTGCTGATCGCCTGGCCGCGCTGGAGCTGGGCTCGGAAGTGGTCGCCAGTTTCGTACCTCTGGCGGCACAGATCGATTTTGATTATGTCGACCCGGCCGCGGGGCCGGCTGCGGAAGCTGTCGAACCCTTCATCACCATCAATCACGCGCCGTCCAATGTCGGCCTGCCGATTGTGGTGGAGGGCGACCGGATCGAAATGAGCCGGACGAGCCGCGTCGATACGGCCGACATTCGTTCGGTCTCCAATGTTGTCATCCTGCAGGCCGTCGCTGCGGTCCTGCCGCGCCCCGGACCGGGCCATCCCGACCGGGTTGTGATGGTGCCGGGCCTGGTCGCCCACGCGCTGGGCACGCCGCCCACGCTGATGCGTTCTCAGATCGGCCAGGAGCATGTTGCGGTGGTCCATGACGAAGGCGCAGTCCTGACCCTCGACTGACCGGCCCGGGTGGATGCGGGGCGTGCCCGCGCCCACCCGCTGGCCCGAATGACCGCTTTTGCGGCTACTCGGCGATGATCGGCGGTTTCTCGACCAGTCCGACCCGCTCCTCCGCCGGCACGGCCAGCGGTTTGGGTGGCTCGAAGCGTCGATCCTTCGATGAGCGCGGATAGACCAGCGTCAGCGTTGCGCCCAGCGTGTAGTAGGAGCGCAGCAGCCGGAAGGCCATGTAGGCCGGCATGTAGAGGATCAGGTCAGGGCGACGCCAGAAGGCGACCACCGCGCAGGCCATGATGAAGGGCATGCCGAACATCACCGCCAGCACCGTGGTCAGATGCGGGTGGTCGTAAATCCCACCGAACATGAAGAAAAGTACGACGCCATAGATCGCCAGCGGTGCCATCATGGCCCGTCGGGCGCCATTCATCAGCGTGAAGGGCAGCACCACCGCCCCGGTGATCAGATTGCCCTGGAACAGCATTTCCCGGTTGTGCGCGGTGACGTGATAGAGGCTGCGGAACCAGCGGGTCCTCTGTTCGCGCAGGAATTCCATGCTGTCGGGCACTTCGGTGCGGAATTTGACCCGCGGATCGGAAATGGCGCGATAGCCCAGATTGGTCATGCGCAGGACAATGTCCGTGTCCTCGCCATTCATTTCCTCGACAATGCCGCCGGCCTCCATCAGCACGTCACGCCGATAGATGCAGAACATGCCCGGAATGCCAAGAATGCCGTTGAACGCGCCCAGCGCGACCTGGAAATAGCCGTGGCGGTTGAGCACTTCGATGGTGCGGAACTTGTCGAGCAGGCCGGTGCGCTTGAGCGGCAGCGGCAGTCCGCCGACCGTGCCGACGGTCTCGTTGGCAAAATGGCGCATGGCCAGCCGCAGTGATTGCGGGTCGATCTGGGTGTCGGCATCGATGCGGACGACATAGTCTTCGGTGATCAGCTCAAGACCGTGATTGAGCGCCTTGGCCTTGCCGGGAATGATGCTCTCGATCACCTCGCCGCGGGCACAACGGCATTTGGCGATCGCCTGACGGGCCACATCGGCGGTGTCGTCGCTGGAGCAGTTTTCCATCAGCAGGATGCGCACCGGCCCGTCATAATGGGCGGCGGCCTCGTCGATCGCGTCAATCGTCTGGGCGATGAGATGCGACTCGTTGTGGGCGGGGATCAGGACCGCAACCGGCGGCGAGAAGGAGCGGCGGCGTGACAGCGTGTTGCGCATCCAGCCGAGCGAGGCCAGCTGCACGGTGAAGAATTGCTGGGCGAGGAAAACACCTGGCCCCATGCCGCCCAAAAGCGCCAGATTGCGCAATTGCTCCACTTCGCCGCCATAGAGGGTCAGGGCGACGACTGCGCCGATCGCCGATGTCAGCGCAGCAACGCTGATCAGCCAGTATTCATGATAGCGCCCGCGGCGGCGCACCGGTGATCCGCACGGACCCGGCAGTCGCGCCTGGTTGAGCACGGTGTGTGGAAAAATGGCCAGACCGGACAGGCCGACCAGGATCTGCTGGACATGGACCGGCCAGACTGCGTCGGCCTGCTGCCAGGACAGCATGGCGGCGCCGTCAACAATAGCCGCCACAGCCGCCAGCTTGATAAGAAAGCTGAAGCCGAGCCGGAGCCGGGCCAGTACCGGGCCGTGCGCATAGGCGGCATAGCTGATGTAAAAGATCACCAGGAAGATGCGGATCGGCAGGACGGCGTTGAAGCGGTCGGCGGTGAAGAAGATCAGATCGGTCGGTACGCTGCCGGGCCAGCGGGCATTGGCCCATGCGGCGGCCGACAGGGCGAGGATGGTCAGGGCCAGGAAAGTGATCAGGAAACCGTCCGTCACAGACCGGTCGCGCTTGACGCTGATGCCTTTCGGCGCGCTGTCGACGGAGCGGAAGAAATCAGCGGGCCGGGCGGATTTCCCTGGTCCGGACCTGTCCTGACGATCCTTGCCTGCCATGGTTACTCCTGCATGATCCGGACCTGTCGGGAGACTGAACGTCCCCGTCCAATTTCGGCCCCGATGCGACACTAAGGCTTGAAATTATCAAGATTAAGGCGCCAAGGCGATGGTGAAAGCCGGACCGCGGCGATAAGCTTCACGCAACGACATGAAAATCGGGGGGTTCCGACATGACATTCCGCCTCAATACCCTGCTGGGCAGTGCCATCGGCCTGGCCTTCTTGCCCGCCCTGGCCGAGGCTCAGGACTCGCGGTTCGAGTTCCGGTCGGACAATGCCGTTGAACGATCCGATCCGTTCATCGATCAGGATGTGCTGGAACCGCAGGGTGCTTCAGACTTGGAAACCGGCTTCGACAGCAATAACTGGTTGCGCATCGTCAATCCGGTCGGGGAGGGGCGTGTCTGGCGGTTCGAACAGCAGGCGCGTCTGCGCCGCTATGAAGATCGCGATGACCTCAATTCCTTCCTGCTGACGCCGCGGGTGCAATACTGGGCGCCGGTCGGCGAGAATTGGCAGATGCGGATCGCCGCAGAGGGCTCGGTCCTCAATCGCGATGGTGACCGCCACTACACGCGCCTGCAGGCCGAGGGGCAGTTGCGCTATCGCGGTCAGGCTGATCGCGAGACGGTGTTGCGATTGCGGGCCAACCAGTATGATTTCGGCGATCAGGTCGTGGCCGGTCTGGACCAGTCGCAATGGCGTCTGGGCGTCGAGCAATATGGGTATGGCGACGAGCGCCGCTCGGGCTGGTATCTGGCCGGTTTCCTGACCGACTCCAGTGCCGATGCTGACCGTTTCAGCTTTACTGAAGCGCAGGTACGGGCCCGGACCTGGCGCTCGCTGGGCGAGAAGACCCGCGGTGAACTGCGTTTTGAAGCATCACAGCGCGCCTATGATGGACCGTTTTCGGTCGCCCAGGCGTTCGAGCGTGAGGACACGCGCTGGCGGGCGACGGGCCGGGTCGAGCACACGATCAGCGATCAAGTGACCCTGTTCGGTGAGGCCGGCTATGTCGACAATGACTCCAATATCGACCTGCGCAGCTATTCCGGCGCCGTGTTCCAGGTCGGCTTCCGGATCCAGAATCGCTGACCTCGCAGGCGGGCGTGCTGGCTGTCAGCTGCCGACGATGCCGTAGGCGCCACCGCGCTCGATCGCGGCCTTGTAAGCCGGGCGGGACTGCATGCGCGCGACATAGGCTTTCAGATTGGGGTAGCGCTCGTCGAGCCCGCCCCGGGCAGCGGCGGCCTCCAGCGGGAAGGTCAGCTGGATGTCGGCGCCGCTGAAGGCGTCACCGGCAATCCATTCCCGTCCCTCAAGGTGCGACTCGATAAAGCCGAACAGTGAGGCCAGTTCCGGATCGACAAAGCTGGACCGGAGCCGGGCCGCCACCTGGCGGATGACCGGCTTGACGAAGAAGGGCGCCTTGGATTTGGGCATCTGGTCGCTGATCAGCTTGAGCAGCAGGGGCGTCATCAAGGAGCCCTCGGCGAAGTGCATCCAGTAGACATAGTCGCGATAGGCGGGTGTCCCGGCTTCCGGCTTGAGGGCGGGGGCATAGGTGTCGACCAGGTACTCCACGATCGCGCCGGATTCGGCGATGACAGTCTCCCCGTCCGAGATGACCGGCGACTTGCCGAGAGGGTGGATGTCACGCAGAGCCTGCGGTGCGCGCATGGTGGTCGCGTCGCGCATGTATTTCTTGATCTCGTAATCCAGGCCGGCTTCCTCAAGCAGCCAGAGAATACGCTGCGAGCGGGAATTGTTGAGATGGTGGACGGTGATCATGGATTTCTACCCGGCTGACTGACTTTAGGTCAGGAGATAGGCGTCCCGGAGCAAAAGGCAAAGCGCCTTGGCTGCGCGCTCAATCGAGCAAGGCGTCAATCGTGTCCGACGGCGGGGCTGTCCACCCGGCAGTTGGTGTCTCAAGCTGGAAGCCGAGATGCCCGAGAACGAGTTCCAGGCTTTCCACCAGTCCTGCGTCGCCATCGGCCAAGTCCACCAGGGTGTAGCGCGACAGGGCAATCACATCACCGACATGGGCATGGCCATGATCGGCCAGCCGGAAGGCGAGCTCGTTGAGATGCGGCTGGCGGGCGCAAAGCGAAATCACGTCACGGTTCAGCACGCTGTCCCGGGGCGGTGGCGCGCTCGAACGCGGGCTCGGCGAAACGAGTTCCTCGTCCATCTGTCTGGCGGTGAGCGCCATTTCAAACCCCATCAGTTGCGTCGCGGTTAGTAATCACCACAACATATTGTGGGGTGGGTCGCGCCACGGGCAAATGCATATTCTATGCATCCACGGGGTTTGCCTGTGGATAACCGGGCTTGAAAGCAAAGGTTTGGAAAATCAGATGTCGGCCCAGTGGGCGTTGACGCCCAGGCGATGGAAGACATCGTTCCAATAATCACGCAGCGGCCCGCGCTGTTCCGCTTCCCAGCTGTCGCGGGGGATCAGTCGGATTTCCAGGCTGACGCCACGCAGTGTGTCGCCATAGGTGTCGCGAATGGCAGTGGCGACGGTTTCTGCCGGCGGGATGCGGGCGTCGAGCGCACCGCGGCGGCGGCCGTAGACCGAGAAGATCTCGGAGTTCTGCAACATGTCCGAGACCAGCACGATGCGCCGACCCGGAACGGTATTGTCGAAGCTGGGATCCTGGGCGAGGCGGGCCAGGGCCTCGATGATCGGGCTGGATGGTGCGTCCTTGGGCAGGACAAGGTCTGCCAGTGCCCGGTCCAGTGGATCGGCGAACAGCGCCTCGTAGCGCGCCTGGATGCGATCGGGATTGCGGTAGAGCGGATTGACCTGTTCACCGGCGCCGGGATTGCACAGCGAGAAGCTGTTGGTATTGCGCAGCTGTCCGCTCTCATTCAACTCGTACAATGAAAACCGCTCGCCAACCGCCAGGCCATCGCGTTCTGACAGGATCAGGCTTTCAATTCCGCCAGCCTGCTCCGGGGAGTAGAGGTCGGTCTTGTCGATCACCACCACCCGGTGCGGCGGCAGGGCGTCGGCCAGACACAGCGTCTGGCTGTCATACTCGTCCGGTGAGAGTTTGAATGCGGCATAGCTGATGCCGCCGATGACGGCTGCTACGACAGCAAGATTGAACAGCCCTATGGCGTCGCGTCCGGACATTCCCCACCCCCTGGGTAGCTACCCGTGAATCGGCCGCTCGCGGTGACCCACGGGTAGAGCTTAGCTGCGCTCGCGCGGCCCGGCCAAGTCCTGACAGATATCGTCGAGCAGATTTTTGGCCTCGACGAGCTCTTCCAGTTCGGGCTGTGACAGTTTGCGGGCGTCCTTCCAGCCGGCCTCGAGAGCCTTTTCCAGGTCCCGCGAAGCCGCTTCAAGGCGACGGGAAACCCCGCCATAGCCCGGAATGGCGTCGTCAAAGGTGCGACCCTTGAAAGCCGCGATGGCGGCAAAGGTGGTGCCCAGGATGAACAGCAGCAGGGCTTCCAGCGTCTGCAGGCCGAACGGGTTGGCGCGCGCCTCGACGACCGGTGCCAGCACCGTGCCGGTCATTTCGGATCCGCCAAGCGCCAGCGTGGCGGCGTTCAGTTCCAGCAGGTCGCGATAATGGGCGGCAGTCAGGTTGAGCATCACCAGGATCGTCGCGCCGATGATGACGCCCACGGCGGCCAGGCCGGAAATGATCGGCCGGTTGCGGTTGGACATGTGTCGCAGACCGATGAACCCGATCAGGAAGAAGCCGGCGATGACATTGGTGAAGGAGACGGTGATCGCCTGCAGCCAGCCGCCCAGCAGTCCGAGGTCGGAACCGGTGGAGAAGAAGTAGGCATTGGCCAGGCCTTCAAAGAGCACCAGCGTTGCCAGGATGGAGAAATGCAGGATGTGCGAGGTCGGATAGACCGCAGCCCGGCCGATCGGCTTGACCGCCGGCTTGTCCGTGCCTTCGGTATCCTCGACTGCACCGCCCCAGGTGCGGCGGAATTTCAGGAGGTCGGCCCGGCGGGCACGGGCAATGGCGCGGGCACGTCCCAGCTGGATCAGCGCGGCAGGCGCGCGGGTCTCGCGGAACTCGGCAAGATCGGGACGTAACTCCAGATCGGCTTCGGTTGTGTTCTGATCTAAGGGCATGGCCTCCCCCTCATTCGACCAAGCCGGATTGGCTCTGACATCATGGTTAATTTGCAATTGTGAAGCGAAATGGCTCGGATTGAGGCAATTTTGAGGGGAAACAGGCCGCAATCTGGGACAAGCTATTGAAATGCGGTGCTCTGCGCCGCACGTTCTGGATCGGAACCGGGGAGGTGATCATGGCTGGACGCAGAACGTCACGACGGGATTTGCTGAAAGGCGGCGCCTTGGCTGTTGTTTCGGCCGGGGCAACAGGGGCCGCCGTAGCGCGGCAGGACAGCGCCGCTGGTGCCACGGCGGGTGAAGCTGTCACACCGCAGTCACTGCAATGCGCCGAAGCGCTGTTTGATGTGCGCTACACCGATGCCGAGCGCGAAATGGTCGTCGCCGAGATCGATGGCTGGATTGACCGGATGAGCCGGCAGCGGGCCCACGCCAAACCCAACACGCTTTCGCCGGCCACCGTTTTCGACCCGCGTCTGCGCTCCCGTCGCTATCGCGACCAGGCGGACCAGGTCACCCTATCCGGTACGGATGCCGGTGCGTTGCCAACAAACCCCGCCGACATTGCCTTTGCTCCGGTCTGGAAACAGGGCCAGTGGATCCGGCACGGCGTGCTGACCTCGCGCCGCCTGACCGACATCTATCTCGACCGGATCGCGTCTCACGGCAACGCGCTGGAATGTTTCGTCACGGTGACGCCGGACATCGCCCGGGCCCAGGCGGATGCCGCCGACCGGGAACTCGCCGCCGGTCAGGATCGTGGCCCGCTGCACGGTATTCCCTATGGCATGAAGGACATTGTCGATGTGGCCGGCGTGCGCGCGACCTGGGGGGCGACGCCCTATCAGGACCGTGTCGCCGAGACCGATGCCACCGTGACCACCAAACTGCGCGAAGCCGGGGCTGTCCTGCTCGGCAAGACCACCAATGGCGCGCTGGCCTATGGCGATCGCTGGTTCGGCGGCATCACCCGTAATCCGTGGAACACCGAAGAGGGCTCGTCCGGTTCGAGTGCCGGCTCGGCTTCGGCGACGGCGGCCGGCCTTGTTGCATTCGGGATCGGTACCGAAACGCTGGGGTCGATCGTGTCGCCCTCCAATCGCTGTGGCACCACCGGTTTGCGTCCGACCTTCGGCCGCGTCTCGCGGCACGGGGCGATGGCGCTTTGCTGGTCGCTCGACAAGATCGGGCCGATCTGTCGCTCGGTCGAGGATACCGGTCTGGTCCTCGCGGCACTGAACGGGTTTGATGCCGCTGACGCCGGCTCACTGGATGTCGGGCTGGAGATTGATGCGACCCGGCCGGTTCGCGGCATGCGGGTCGGCTACAGCCCGGCCTGGTTCGAGGCTGGCAGCGATGCCGACCGGGCGGCGCTTCAGGCGGCCAGCGATGCCGGAGTTGAACTGGTCGAGGTCGAACTGCCCGATCTGCCCTATGACGGCCTGTTCGCGGTCGTCGAGGCGGAATCCGCCGCCGCCTTTGAACACCTGACCCTGTCCGGCGAGGATGACAGCCTGGTCTGGCAGGACCCGGCCGCCTGGCCGAACACCTGGCGTCGGGCGCGCTTCATTTCCGCCGTCGACCTGATCAATGTCGACCGCTTCCGCCGCGAGGTGATGGAGATGATGGACGGTGTGATGGAAGGGCTGGATGCCATGATCGGCCCGAATTTCGCCAACGCCCTGCTCGTCATCACCAATTATACCGGCCACCCGCAGCTGGCGATCAAGTCCGGCTATAACCAGCTTGCCACCCGTACCATTTTCGGCGATCCGGCGAGTGATGGTGGCGCCACGCACCGGGTTCCGCAGACCACCAGCCTGTGGGCGCCCCTTTTCGAAGAAGGCACGCTGATCGCGCTGGGGCGCGAGATCGAACGCCGGCTCAATGTCGCGGATGATCATCCGCCCGCTTTCCACCAGGAGTGACCATGAAATTCTACGACTTCAAGGCGGCACCCAGTCCGCGTCGGGCCCGTATCCTGATGGCCGAAAAGGGCATCGATATCGAGATCGAGCAGGTTGATCTGAGCTCGCGCGCCCAGTTCGAGCCGGAGTTCAAGGCGATCAATCCGCGCTGCACCGTGCCGGCCCTGCAGCTCGATGACGGCACCGTGCTGTGCGACAATTCCTCGATCGCCCGCTATTTCGAGGAAATCTTTCCCGATCCGCCGATGCTGGGCCGCACGCCGCTTGAAAAGGCGCTGGTTGCCGAGTGGACGGCCCGGGTCGAGGGCGAGGGGCTGATGGGTGTCGCCGAAGCGCTGCGTAACCGCTCGGAATTTTTCAAGGACTCCTCGGTCACCGGCCCCAATCGCTACGCCCAGGTGCCCGAACTGGTCGAGCGCGGGCGGGCGCGGGCGACGGCCTGCCTCAAGGATCTTGATGCCCGGCTGGGTGAGGCGGCCTATCTGGCTGGCGAAGCCTTCAGCGCAGCTGATATCGCCGCCTTCGTCTTTGTTGATTTCACCGCCTGGATTAAACTGCCCATGCCGGAAGGCCTGGACAATCTGGCCCGCTGGCGTGAGGCGGTAGCCGCTCGCCCCAGCATTGATGCCTGACAACTGAAGCTGGTTGGGGCCGGCCCGGGTCAGCTCTGCCGGGGCGGGAACACCGTCTGGCCCTTCAGGCGAAGTTCGAACAGGTCCGGCCGCGAATAGTGACCGGCCGGGTCACAGGCAGCTTTCGCCTTGCGGACCTCGTCCAGATGGGCGTCGGCATAAAGGATGGTCTCGCCATTGGCCGGTCCGGCAATGATTTCGCCGCGTGGATCGATGATCACGCTCTGCCCGGTGTGTTCAAAGGCGTTCAGTGACTTGAACCGATCGGGCACGTGTGCGTCGAGGCGCAGGCCTGCTGCGGCGATGACATAGGCACCAGCCTGGCTGGCAAAGGCCCGGGACAACAGGACCTGCCGCGCCCAGACCGGATCATTTGGCGCCGCCTCCGGCTCGTGACCCGGCCAGGCGGCGACCTGGACCTGTGGACCCTGTGCGATCAGTGGAAAGCCGGGCAGGGCGATATTGGGCTCCCAGCAATGGAGCCCGG